>JACRCX010000027.1 GCA_016218815.1 Deltaproteobacteria bacterium | reverse complement strand
GAATGCTCCACGCCCTGCGCACCAAGGTCGAGCAGGCCGCTTGATCCCGGGTCCGGGCCGGAACTCTTCGACCTTCGACCTTCGACCTTCGACGCGCGGCCAGGGGCCATCCTTTGGTTGCGGCCCCTGGCCGCGCTATGATGATCCCATGGGCCCCCGACGTACGAATTCCAAACGAGCTCCTCGCCGCACAGCTCCCTCCCCACCGCGGACCTCCGTAGGGTCGGCTGGACGCGTGCGTCGAGGCCCCACCTCCGCGTCGGAACTACGTCGGGAGCTCGCGCGATTGGTCGGCGTGCCGAACCCCGAGCACGTCGTCTTCCCCTGGCTGGGGCCGCTGCCCGGCGGCGGCCGGAGCGCCAAGGCGGCGGATGCCGATCTGGCCCGGGTCCTGCGGAGCGCGGCCCCTACCGTGCCTGGCGACTGCGCGCGATGCATCTCCGGGTTCTCTGCTGCCGCCGATCTCCGGTGTCCGAGGACCGGCAACGCGAGGCCAGATTGGAAGCGACTCGACGGACTCCTGGCGGATTCCGCCCGGATCTGCACTCGAGCGTTGGCACGCTGGGAGTCAATGCTCAAGCTCCCGCCTTTAGCATCGATCCCACGGCCGACGTTGGACCTGTTCCAGAGCCTGTCGGCAGTCCGGGCGAATACTCGGGCAGCCGACCGCGGTGAACTGCCCCTGGAAACCACTGTCGTCGAAGACGGGAAACTGTCCGATGACCTCGCCGGTCCGGAAGGCTACGTCCGCTTGATCGAAGCCCGGACGAGGCTCGAAACGTACGGACGGCTGTGCACCAAGTGCCGTTCTCAGATCGATACCGTTCGTCGGATTGCTGCGGCCGGCACCTCTGTGGAACGGGCCAGCGTCGTGGCCGACCTTGCAGACCGTCTCGCGCGATGGGCGTCGGGACAGCCGGCCGTTGCCCAACGTGACGACCTCTCGGCGCGGGTGCGGGCGGCGATTCCTGCCGCTCCGATGCCCACGGACGTGCCGCAGGAACTCCGGACCGTGGTCATGGCAGCCGTCAATCAGATAGAGTCCCGATTCGAGCTGGTCGCCGAGGTTGCGGCTGCCGGACGTCTGCTCCATCAGCGGCTCATCGCAACTCGGACAATCGACCAGCAGACCGGGGAGTCGCTTGCGTTGGCACGGAACACGCTCGTCGCTCGATGGAAGTGCATCAATCCGGGTTCCGAGTTGCGGATTCTTGCACGCGGCCCAGGCCAGCATCCTTTGGTCGCCGAGCTCTGCATCAACCTTGCGGATGTCGCCGACCGCACCGAACCACCGCTGGCCTGGCCGTACCCTCTCGCCGACGAAGGCGAGTACTTGGCGAAACTCGCGCAGGAAACCGCGGCGGCCGACACCGAGACGAAGCGGTTCGGCCTGTGTCGGCAGTTGGTTCAGGACCTCCTGCTCTGGCGGATGCCGATGCGGGGTGGCGACACAAGGCAGACCGAGCGGTTGTTCGAATTCAAGCGAAAGGCCGCCCACAAGTGGGCCTCGCTGGCACGCGACGCCGCGAAGCTCACCGACGACTCGCTGTGGGCGGCGGCCGAGCGGCTGCTGGAGGAGTTGTGGAAGAAGTACGGGGTCGCCGTCCATCGCAAGCAGGACCGCTTGGGGCGTCCCGGGGCCGTCAAGGACCTTCTCGTGTACAAGGAGGACCGTGCGCTGCTCGACGCAATCGAATCGTCGAAGGGCATCATCACGTCCAGCAGGGGGACGCATGAATCGCGGGCTGAGGCAGCCCGGGATGCGGTCCTGCGGGGAATGAAGGCCTTCTACATCGGGTTCGAGAAGCACGCCCTGGCATACGCCCGCGGGCAGTACGCATCCGGTTGGATTCTGGACCTAAAGAGCATGCCGGTCACGAGCGACGGAACCTCCTGGCCCTACGCCGACCAGCTGTTTCGGTGGTTCGAGGCGTGCTGCCAGGATGTCCTGCCGACGCTGCTGACCCTCGTCCACTCGTCGCTGGACATCCAGGAAGTGGAAGTGATCGAACGTCAAATCGCGCGCAACAGGCCCAAGCTCAAAGACGTTCCTTCGCGTGGCCAGGCTGTGGTCTGGATAACGGTGGACAGCATCATCAGGAAGGCGGAGGGCGGAGACTCCGAGGCGCTTCGCCTGGCCATGCTCCTCGGTGGCAACGCGGCCAGCTTCCAGCGGGTATCTCAACAGCGCGGTTCGTTCGACGCGTCCCGTGTCGCACACGCTCTCGTGGCGATGACGCATGGAATGAAGCTGTACGAAGTCAGCGGAATAACTGAACGACATCCCCCGGAAGCAGTCCTAGCCAAGCCGCGGTCTTCGCGGCCCGCCGGTCCTGCTGCCGAGTCCGCGGGTAGCCGCCCGCAGAATCCGTCACGCCAACTGGGACACCGGCGACGCGTGGCTCCCGAGCATCGGGACCGCCACAGATAGTACGAGTATCTCCGACCGAGCAGCACTGAGCACAGCCGTAACCTCGGGGCGTGATTGGACGAAGGCCATCACCGCTTCGACTTCGGCGACTGACGCTCGGGCTGCGGATTCGCGACGTGGCGAACGGCTCGGGCATCTCGGATGCACGCATCTCGGAGATCGAGCGCGGGGAGGGTAATGGTGCCAACCCCGTCGAGCTCGCTCTGATCGAGATGGTCCTCCGGGAAGCGGAAGGGTCCGGCGGCAAGCTGCCGTTCGGCCCTTGCGGTCCAACAGGCAGGGGACTGGCATGAGCCCCGGCGTTGGACACGGCTACACGGCGGAGGGCGTGGCGGTGGGTGGCCCGGAGGAGGGCGCCTCGTGACTCATCTGCCGCCGGATACCGACCAGCCTGGGCAGGGCATGGACCTGCCGCCGGAACTCAACGACGACGACGAACCGCGCCCGGGTTCGCCTGCACGGACGGGCGAAACCCACGACCCACCAGCCAAGACCTTGGATCCACCCACCGCTGGAGGAGCTGAGCGTCAGCCGGCGGCGTCGGTTGAACCGCCGTCGGGGCCTAGCGCGCCATCGTTGGATGGTAACCGTCCGCCGATCCAGCCTCATGAACCGCTGGTCCGCGACGCCACCACACGGACCACCATAACGCTTCCCCTCGGCTCCCAGGTCATCATTCATCCCAGGTCACGGACCGTCGGCACGGAAACGACGGCCAGTTCAGGTCGAAACCCTCTCGGTCGTCCGGGTTCGCCGGCGGGAAGGAACAAGGGGCTCGAGGTCCGCACCGGGATCACCATTCCGCCGTCGCTTCTTCCCGACGACTCGCTGAATGCGGAGGAGAGCGGCGAGGAGACGTTGCCGGCGTCAGGGCGCATTCCCCTTGCCGAGCTGCCCGTCGAGGTCGTTCCCGTCGCGGACGTAGACCTCGGGCCCGTGCGCCATGACGACGACCAGCTCGACGCTCTGGCCGGGACCATGGCGGATCTCGGCGTGGTCCACTTCCCGGTGCTGCGGCGGCGCGGCGACCGATTCGTCGTCGTCAGCGGCAACGGGCGCGTCGCGGCGCAGTTGAGAGTAGGGGCCAAGACCGTCCGCGCCATCCTGGTGCCGGCGGATCCATCGTACGACCTGCTCGTCGAATACTGGCAGGGGGTGGAGAACTGTGCGCGCGTCGACCCGCCGGCGCACGAGCGGGACGCGCTTCTCGTGCGCAACAGGGAGATCTACGAGAGGCTGCACCCGGAGTCGGCGACGGCGACGGCGAAGGCGAGGGCGGGTAGGGCATCCGCGGCGAGGCGTCGGGCAACAGGCGAAGCGGCTTCACCTGTTCGGTCATCGACCGCGGCAACGTCCGACGCGACCGGGCGCAGCACCAGAAGCGTCCAGCTTGCTTCGGCGCGAATGAAGCGGGCCGCTCCTGAAGTCGCTGCCGCCTACAAGCGGGGAGAGCTGAAACCGACCCAGGTCGATGAAATCGTCAAGTTGCCGGCGGGCAAGCAGCCGAAGGCCCTGGCCAAGGTGCTAGGGAAATCGCGAGACGAGACGCGTCGGGTCGTTCACTCCGCTCTTGGGCCCAAGCCCGGACGACCGCCAGCCGACCCGGCGCAGGTCGTGGAACGTTTGCTTCGCGGACTCGACGACGTCGAGGACAGGTACCAGGAGGCGTGGAATCGCCGGCTCGACGTCGCAACGGCGACAGGCGGGGCGAAGGCCCGCGCAATCGGGAAGCGACTGCACACCTGGGCATCGCGGCTGGAGAAGCTGGCCGCCGCGGTCGAGAAGGGGGTGCGGTGATGCGGCCGCCGAGGCGCACGCACCGTCGCGCTGCTCGCGAGCGCGCCCAGAGTATCTGTCGAGCCGATCCCAACGCCGACGCCGACCTCGACCTCCTCCTGGCCATGGCGCGTGCGCATCGTGCGGACGAAGAGGTCACCGTTGGCGAGGCGCCTGCCGACCCCGTCGCAGCCGCCGCGACCCCCGAGAGCCTGCCGGTCGAGGACCCCGGGCCTGGCGCAGACGACCTCTGGTGGTTCCGCGCTGGCGGACACCACGCCGACGCCAACGACGAGCACGACGGCGAGGTAGAGCCTGGGCGCGAACCAGGTGATAGGGCGCGCCGGCTCTACGTGGTCAAGCCGCCGCCCGAGGTCTGGCCCCCCGAGGCGGTGAGGGAGATGGTGGCGGAGGCCGGGCTGGTGGCGACCGACGTCCCATCGCACCCCCAGGACGACGCCGTGGGACCCGAGGTGGGTGAGGGTGTCGACGTCGACGACCTGGACGTCCCCGCGACGCCCCCTCCCCCACCACCCGACGCCGATGACCTCGAACCCGAGGACCCGCCCCCCTGGTGGAGCGACGACGACGAGGACGTCCCGGCATGAGCGAGCCCGGCGCCAGCCTGCTGGATGGCGTTCTCGACGTTCTGGTCGAGCGCATCGCCGAGCGCGCGGCCACGTTGGTCGTGGAGCGGCTGCAGCAGGCAGGCGAACATCCGCAGCCCGCCGAAGACACCCGGCTGCTCGACCCCAAGGCCGTCGCCGCGAAGCTCGAGGTTCCGCTGGGGGCGGTCTACAAGATGTCGGCCAGCGGGAAGCTGCCGGCCGTGAAGGTCGGTGGGCGCCTCCGCTTCCGCCTCTCCGACATCGAGCTGTTCATCGTGCAGGGCACTCGCTCCGAAGACCGGGTACGGGAGCTCGCCGCCGCGGTCCAGGCCGATGCCGGTAGGGCACGCTGCTGGGCTCGTCGTGCTCCTGCACCAAGGCGAGCGCGAGCACCTGGGCCCGCGAGACCTGCCGACGGGTCAGGGCGCCCGGCTACGTCCGAGCCCGGCCTCAAGGTGCTGACCAACAACGACCCCGACACCGCGCATCCGCGGCGCCGGGGTGGATGAACGAGGTGTTCCGACATGGGGACGGTGTACAACAGGGGGACCAAGAAGTCGCCGAACTGGTGGATTACTTGGCTCGACCCGGGGGGCCGGCGTCGCTACCGCAAGGTGGGTGCCGACCGCGTGCTCGCAAAACGCGTGCTGGCGAAAGTCGAGACCGACATCGTCGCCGGCAAGTACGGGGTCGAGTCCGACCCCGACGCGAAGCCGGTGATGCCGACCGTCGCCGAGGTCATGACCTCCTGGGTCGCGAAGCGCACCGAGACCCATCGGTCCGGCGGCGACGACGTCTGCCGCGCACGCGTGCATCTCCTCCCGTATTTCGGACGCATGCGCCTGGACGAGGTCGGTCCGGCGCAGTTGAAGGCGTTCATCGAGAAGAAGCGCGCGACGCTCAACCCCGCGACCATCGTGCGCTGCCTCCGCCTGCTCTCCCGCTTCTACAGCAGCCTCATGGAAGACGGGATGGAGTTGACGAATCCCGTCGCTCGCCTCAACCGCGCGACCCGCCGCGCCATCGGGCCCATGCACGACCCGCGGCGGACTTCGTTCCTCAAGACGAAGCAGGACATCCGCGCCGTCTACCTCGCCCTGCCCGCGCTGGCCCCGAACAAGCCCGTACGCGCGATGTTCGCCGTCGGCGCGTTCGCCGGCCTGCGCACCGACGAGATTCTCGGGCTGCCCAAGGAGAACGTGGACCTCGAGCGCCGGACCATCATGGTAGATCGCTCCGCCCGCGGGCCGCTGAAGGACAACGAGTCGCGCATCGCACCCATCAACGACAGCCTGCTCCAGGTCCTGCGGGAGTGGCTGCTCATGGCACCGCCGGGGCCGCTGATGTTCCCGCCGACGAAGGGAAGGGGTGCGCACATGCGGCCGCACACGCTGCACCGGCACTTGAAGCGGGCGTTCGCGACGTGTAGGTTGCCGGCCATGACGTGGTACCAGGCAACTCGCCACACCTTCGCCTCGCACTACGTGATGGACCGAGGCACCATCGAGAAGCTGTCGCTCATCCTGGGGCACTCCAGCATCGTCACGACCCAGCGGTACGCGCATCTGGTGCCCGGACAGTTCGACCAGCGGGACTTCCAGGCGGCATGCGCCGACATCTCGGAACCGCGCGTTCTGCCGTTCGACGGGTCGAAGAAGGGACCGAACTGTTACGCTGGTGTTACGCAAGGCGAGGACGCCGGGAAGGAGGGCTCGTAACCGCCCGAAATCAAAGCCTGCGGCCGTAGCTCAGCTGGATAGAGCACCGGACTTCGAATCCGAAGGTCGCGAGTTCGAATCTCGCCGGCCGCACCAGGACACCGACATGCCGACCCGAAGGGACATGCAGGCGGCCGTCGTCGCAATGCTCCTCGGAGGCTGGGCCGGACCGGCCGCGGCCGCGGACCTCGACCGGGGTCCGACCGGCGGGCAGGACACGCACGCGACCGTGCCCTCCGCCGACTGGAGCCCGGGCTGGTTCGCCGGGGACGCCGGCGACGACTGGCTGCTCGGGAATCCCCTGCGCCTCACGCCCCGGCCGCGTGCGACGGCCGTCCATCGCTACCCCCAGGGCCCGCCGCTGGAGGGCGATTTCCCCGGTCGCCGGCTGCTCCTCTCCTTCGACGACGGCCCGAAGCCGGCGACGACGACACGCCTGCTGGACATCCTGCGACGCGAGCACGTCCACGCCGCGTTCTTCGTGTCCGCGTGGCGCCTGGCGACCCTGCCCGATTGCGCGGCCGCCCGGCGCCTCGTGGTGCGCATGGCCGCCGACGGCCACGCCGTCGGCAGTCACGGCTACGAGCACCCGCACATGAACCGGATGAGCGACGCGAAACGCCTGCGGCAGCTCGTGCGCGCCCACCAGGCGCTCCTGCCGCTCCTCGGCTACGCCCCCACCCTCTTCCGCCCGCCGTACGGCCTCACGACCCCGGAGCTGGACCGCCTCCTCGCCTTTCACGGCTACACCCGGGTCCACTGGAGCTACGTCGGCGGCGAGTTCAACGGCCGTGCGGCTCCCTACCGCGTCCGGACCATCCTGCGGCAGATGCGCGAGCGCGAGGCGGAAGGCCGCTACCCCGGCGGCATCGTGCTGCTGCACGACACCCACGCACGGACGGTCGACGCCGTCGAGCTGCTCATCCGGCGGCTGCGCGCCGAGAACTGCGCGCTCCTGGACGCCGGCGACGACGACCTTTGGCGCTTCGTGGAGGTCTCCGAGCTCCTCGACCCCGCCGGGAGCCCCCCGGGAACCGGCTCCGTCCCGGCCCCCCCGGCCGTGCTCGCCGAGGCGCGGACCTGGTGTGCCGCGCACGCCGCCGAGCTGCCGGAGCTGTATCTGCTGGACGGAACCTAACGCTTCGGTCCGCGCTTCCAGGCGCGATTCGGATCCAGCTCGGTGGGATCGTACGGCGGCGGCGCGGCCTCGCACATGTGCGTGTTCCAGTCGTAGGGCTCGACCGGAACCACTTCCGGTACCGTGCCGTCCCACACCGCGTTCACGGTGCCCGCTCCACCCTGCGTCAGCGACGGGAAGATCATACCCGTGATCGTCCCGCACAGGCTCACGCGCAGGTCGTCGCCGACGACCGGCGCCACGCTGCAGTCCAGGACGCTCCCGTCCCGGCTCACCACCAGTCCGATCGGGATCTCCCGGTCCTCCAACCCCTGCTCCTGGAAGATCTGCCAGTACACCGACGCGATCGTCGCGTTGAGCTGCACGCGGATCGTCTCGATATCACCCGAGGGCAGCGTCATCGACCGCGGGTCCTCCGCCGGCGGAGGAGGCGGCGGTGGAGGCGGATACGGGTACGGCGCCATCTCGCACATGTGCGTGTAGTTCGGGTCGTACGGCGCCATTTCGCACATCTGCGTGTAGCTGCAATACGTCGAGCCGTCCCAGGAGACGTGCATCTGCACCGCACCCCCCGCCCGCACCGAGCCGAACCTCCGCCCCATCAGCGAGGCGCACAGGTTCGCGCGGAACGTCTCGTCGCCCTGCGGCCCGACGCTGCAGCGCGCCACCGTGCCGTTCGACGCCACCACCAGGTTGAGCAGCACGTCGACGTTCGCGAGCTGCGCCTGCTCGAAGTACGTGCACAGCTCCGACTGGATGAGCCCACTGACCTCCGACGTCAGCGCCACCGCCTCGTCCGGCGGCATCGCCGTCGCCGTCCCCGTCGCGATGGTCTCGTACGGCGGCGGCGCCATCTCGCACATGTGCGTGTCATCGACCTGCCGCGGACATCCCACGGCCGCCACCAGCGCCGCCGCCGACGCGGCCGCCGCGGCGCGGAACACCGGTCGTCGCACCGGCTCCCCCTTCGCCAACGCCTCGATGTGCCGGATCGTCTCGCGGATGCGCCCGCGGAACTCCGCGTCCGCCGTCTCCCGCAGCGCCTGCAGCGCGGCGACCTCCCGCCTGGTCTCGGCCGCGTCGTCCCACCGCGGCGACGCCGCGAACGCCAGCACCCGGTCCATCAGCTCCGCGCTGCTGCGGTTCACCTCGTGCACCAGTCCCTTGACGCGCTTCTCCAGCCTCCCGCAGCGCAGCTCCGGCCGGAAGTGCCGCAGCACGTGGTACTCGTAGTCGACCTTCATCGACTCGTGGTGCATCCCGCCGGGCGCGAAATTGCGCGGCCAGAAGACCTCGCGGAACATCTCGTACGCCCGCTGCGCCCGCGGGTCCGCGATGAGGTACGTGTACCCCCTGAAATCCCCGATCAGCCGGTCCTCCCGCCGCAGCCGCTCCTCGATCGCCGTCCCCGCGTAGACCTCGACCCGGCAGAAGTTGAGCGGGAAGAACGACTGCGCGCGCATGAACTCCACGTTCTGCGCGATCGCCTCCAGCGTCGACTCCGGGTCGAACATCAGCAGGTTGAAGCAGGTGTGGATCTCGCGCTTGCGGAGGATGTCCAGCGCCTGCCGGTTCTGCTCGCGCTCGATCCCCCGCCCCAGCGTCTTGAGTCCGACCACCGCGTCGGTTTCCACCCCCAGGAAGAACCGGAACAGGCCGACCTCCAGCAGCATGTCCACGACGTCCTCGTGGATGCAGTCCGGGCGCGCCTTGACCTGCATCGCGATCCGCCCGACCCGCGCCGCCCGCAGCCCGTCGCGCAAGGCGCCGAACCGCTCCAGGTTCGCGGGCCGGCTGGGCACGAAGAAGTTGTCGTCCTGGAAGTTGAAGATGCGCACGCCCAGGTCGTGGTACAGGTGCGCCATCTCGCGCACCACCTCCTCGACCCGCCGCTGCCGGTAGCGCTTGCCCCCCCCGCACTGCCGGTGGAAGGCGTTGATCGAGCAGAACGCGCAGTTCGCCCAGCACCCGCGACTCGCCAGGAGGCTCGCGATCGGATGCCCCAGGTAGTCGTGGAACCGTTGCGGCCGGATCGACCACGGCCGCGCGTCCAGGTCCTCCAGGTTCGGGCGCGGGCCGGTGTGGCGCAGCGTCCCGTCGCACGCGCGGATCGTCAGGCCGGGGATCCCGTCCAGGGCCCCCGCCGCGTTCGCGAGGTCGACCATCGGCTCCTCGCCCTCGCCGTGGACGATCGAGTCGAGCGCGTCGCAGGCGCCCAGGATCTCCCGCGCGTGCAGCGCCGCGAAGTGCCCGCCCGCCGTGAGTTGACCCGCGTACCCCCGCGCGCGCATCGCCCGCGCCACGTCCATGAACTCGTCCGCACGCACCGTGAAGATCATCGACAGCCCGACCAGACCCGGCGACCACCGCGCCACCGCCTCGGCCACCTCCGCCGTCTGGTCCCCCGCGTGGAAGTCGAAAATGCGCGTCTCGTGACCCGCCGCCTCGAGGCTCGCGGCAATCGACCGCATCGCCAGGTTCTCCTCGATCTCCGCGCCGACGATCCCGACCTTCATCGCGACACCTCCACCAGGGCATCATGCCCGAACTTCAGGCCGCCATGCTACGTCCCGCCGCCCTCCTTCGATTTCCATCGGTACTGCTGATCCCGCGGTGCTCGCGGGCGGGACCGGACGAGGAGAGGTGGAGAGGCCGGCGGGAGAGGTGGGGAGGCTCCGGGTGCAGATGCCCCCGTCGGTGTTCATCGGTGGTTTCTCTTCCCCATCGGTGTTCATCGGTGGTTTCTTCTACCCGTGCCCCAAGCGGATCCCCTCTCCTCCTTCCACCCGCTCGTCCGGCAGTGGTTCACGTCGCGGTTCACCTCCCCCACGCCCGTCCAATCCGCCGCCTGGCCCGCCATCGACCGGGGCGAGCACGTCCTGGTCACCGCCCCGACCGGCAGCGGCAAGACCCTCGCCGCGTTCCTCTGCGCCCTCGACGCCTTCGCCCGCGGCACCCTCGAGCCGGGCCGCGTCCGCGTGCTCTACGTCTCCCCCCTCCGCGCGCTCAACAACGACATCCGCCGCAACCTGGTCGATCCCCTCGCCGGGATCGCCGCCGGCTTCGCCGCCGCCGGCCGGGTCTTTCCCGACATCCGCCCCGCGACGCGCAGCGGCGACACCCCGCCCGCCGAACGCCGCGCGATGCTCCGCCACCCTCCGGAGGTCCTGATCACCACCCCGGAGAGCCTCAACGTCCTCCTGACCTCCCGCTCCGGCGCCGACCTCCTGGCCCACGTCGCGATCGTGATCCTCGACGAGGTCCATGCGGTGGCCGGGACCAAGCGCGGCACGCACCTCGTCACCGCCGTCGAGCGCCTGGCGCGCCTGGCCGGCGAGTTCCAGCGCATCGTGCTCTCCGCCACCGTCCGGCCGCTCGATCGCGTCGCCGCCTGGGTCGGCGGCTTCCGCCCGTCCCGCACCGGCGGCGAGCCGCAACCCCGTCCCGTCACCGTGCTCGACCCCGGCGGGCGCAAGAGCTACGACGTCCGCGTCCGCGCCGTCGGGCCGCAATCGCCCGTCGCCGGCGGCCCCAACGTCTGGGACGCCATCGCCGACGCCGTCGCCACGCGCATCAAGCGGAATCGCTCCACGCTCGTTTTCGCCAACAGCAAGCGCACCGTGGAGAAACTCGCCCGTCTCCTCCAGTTCCAACCCGACGCTCCGCGGGTCTTCTCCCACCACGGCGCGCTCTCGCGGGAGCTGCGCGAGGTCGTCGAGGCGCGCCTGAAGGCCGGCGAGCTGGACGGCATCGTGGCGACGAATTCGCTCGAGCTGGGCATCGATATCGGCGCGATCGACGAGGTCGCCCTGGTCGGCACGCCGCCGTCCGTGTCCTCCGCCGTCCAGCGCCTCGGTCGCGCCGGTCATCAGGTCGGCGCCGTCAGCCGCGGCGTCCTGTACCCCGTCCACCCCCGCGATCTCCTCGACGCCGCCGTCGTGGTCCGCGCGGCGCTGGACGGCGACGTCGAGCCGCTCGCGCCCGTCGTCGCGCCGCTCGACGTGCTGGCCCAGGTCGTGCTCTCCATGACCGCGACCGAATCGTGGCGCGCGGACGCGCTGTTCGACTTCCTGCGCGTCACCTCGCCCTACCACGACCTGTCCCGCCGCCGCTTCGACCTCGTGGTCGAGATGCTCGCGGGCCGCTTCGAGAGCACCCGGCTTCCCGCCCTTCGCGCGCGGCTGGCCGTGGACCACGTCGACGGCACGCTGCGCGCACGGCCGGGCGTCGCGCGCGAGCTGTACGCCTCCGGCGGCACGATCGCGGATCGTGGGACCTTCGCGCTGCGGCACGCCGAGTCCGGGGCGAAGCTGGGGGAGCTGGACGAGGAGTTCGTCTGGGAGCGCACCATCGGCGATGCGTTCCTCCTCGGCGTCCAGTCCTGGAGCGTCCAGCGCGTCACGAACAGCGACGTCTTCGTCCTGCCTGGCCGCGCAGGAACGGCGATGGCGCCGTTCTGGCGCGCCGAGCCGCGCGATCGGACGTGGTGGCTGGCCGAGCGCACGGGCGTCTTCCTGGAGCATGCCGAGGCCCGGCTGGCCGAGCCGGGGTTCGCGGTGGAGCTGAGCGAACGGCACGGCTTTGACGACGATGCCGCCGGCCGCCTGGTCGACTGGCTCCGCGCGCAGCGGGACGCGACACGCACCGCCCTGCCCCACCGACACCACGTCGTGGGCGAGCGCGTCGCGGCGGGCGACGAGAGCGCGCGCAACCTGCTGCTGCTGCACGCCCCGTGGGGCGGGCGCGTCCTGCGCCCGCTGGCCGTCGCGCTGGCGGCGGCGTTCCGCGAGCGCCACGGCGCCTCCCTTCGCGCGATCCACGACGACATGTGCCTGGCGGTGGAGACGCCCTTCCCCTGCACGACCGACGAGCTCTTGGCCCTGGTCCCCGCCGCGGACGTCGAGCGCCTGCTGGCAGCGGACCTGGCCGACACGGGCTTCTTCGGCGCCGCGTTCCGCGAGGCCGCGGGGCGGGCCCTGCTCCTGCCCCGCCGGGGCTTCGGACGGCGGACGCCGCTGTGGCTGAGCCGGCAGCGCGCGAAGGACCTGCTCGACGCCGTCTCGCGCTTCGACGACTTCCCGATCGTGCTCGAGGCCTGGCGCACGTGTCTCCAGGATGCGATGGACGTCCCGGCGCTGCGCGACCGGCTGGCCGAGCTGGCGGCGGGGGCGATCCGCGTGTCCGAGGCCCGCACCGCCCGGGCCTCGCCGTTCGCCGACGGCGTCGTCTGGAAGCGCACCAACGAGCTGATGTACGAGGACGACGTCCCGGCGCCCCGCGGCGGGCCGCGTCTCTCGGGCGATCTCGTGCGCGAGGCCGCCCTCTCGCCACGCCTGCGGCCACGCGTTTCGCTCGCAATCGCCGACGTCCTGCGCAGGAAGCTCCAGCGCACGTTCTTGGGATATGCCCCGCCGGACGCGGCCGAGCTCTGCGAGTGGGTCAAGGAGCGCGTGCTGGTGCCGGCGGACGAGTGGCGCGAGCTGCTCGAGGCGATCCGGCGGGACCACGGGCTGGGATCGGACGAGCTGTTCGCCGCCGTGGGGTCGCGTGTGGTCGGCGTCAGGAGAGGGGGAGAGGGGGGGGAGAGGGGGGAGGAAGATTCTCGCGCAGAGACGCAGAGACGCAGAGAAGGCAAGGCGACGGAGCTCATCGGTGCTTGTTCCGTCGAGGCCATCCCGCGGCTGCGTGCGGTCCTGGACGTCGACGAGGAGTTGCTTTCGGCGCGGCTGGACGGGTCGCGCGCGTCGGTCGAGGCCGTGGCCGCCGTCGCCGCGATGGAGGCGAGACCGGTCGAGGCGGCGGGGGAAGAGGACCCGGCGACGGTGTTCTTGGCCGAGTGGCTGCGGTTCGAGGGACCGGTGGCGGTCGAGCGGCTGCCGGAGCGGATCGGAATGCGACGGGAGACGTGCCTCCGGGCGCTCGACGCGCTGGCCGAGGACGAGCGCGTCGTCGTGGACGAGCTGACGCGCGACGCGCCGGGACCGGAGGTCTGCGACGTCGACAACCTGTCGCGGCTGCTGCGCCTCGCGCGGACCGAGGCCCGGCCGGCCTTCGAGCCGCTGCCCGCGGACGCGCTGCCCCTGGTGCTCGCGACGGCTCACGGGCTCACCGCCGACCGTCACGGCCCGGATGCCCTGCGCGAGACGATGGAGAGGCTGTTCGGGTTCCCCGCCGCGGCCTCCGCGTGGGAGTCCGAGATCCTCCCCGCGCGCGTCGAGGGCTACCGCGGCGGTTGGCTGGACGCGCTGCTCGCAGAAACGGCGCTGATCTGGTTCGGCGGCGGCGAGGAGCAGCTCGCGTTCGCGCCGGAGGAGGATCGCGCACTGTTTGCTCCCGAGCCCGGCGCGGCCGACCCGTCCGCCGCCGGCCCCGAGGACGCCCTTCCCGACGGCCCGGGGCGATTTTCACTGGAGGACCTCATGGCCCGCACGGGCCGCTCCTCGGCCGAGCTGACGAAGCGGCTGTGGAAGCTGGCGTGGGAGGGCTTGGCGACGAACGACTCGTTCCATGCGGTCCGGCGCGGGCTCGCGACGGGCTTCGTCCCGTCGGAGCTTCTCGCGGACCGCTCCGCGCGCTCGCAGCGCGGGCGCTGGCGCACCTCCCGGGCCTTCCCCGGCGCCTGGCGCCGCCTGCCGCCCCTCGAGACCGACGGGGATGCCTTGGAGGAGGAAGAGACGAACCGGGAGCGGGTGCGGGTCCTGCTCGATCGCCACGGCCTGCTCTTCCGCGAGCTGCTGGCGCGCGAGCTGCCGGCGCTGCGGTGGGGCGCGCTGTTCCGGACGATGCGCCTCATGGAGCTTTCGGGCGAGGTCGCGGCGGGCGTCTTCGTGCGCGGCGCGCCGGGCCTGCAGTTCGCCGCGCCCGCGTTCCTGGCACGCTTGCTGGACGGCATGCCCGAGGACCGGACGTGGTGGATCAACGCCGCCGATCCGGCATCGCCGTGCGGCCTCGGCCTGGTCGGGCTCGACCTGCCCAGACGCCTTCCGACGACGCACCTCGCCTTCCGCGGTCGCCGGCTGGTCGTCGTCTCCGAGGGTCGCGGCCGGAAGCTCCGCATCGGCGTTCCGCCCGACGACCCGCGCCTGCCGGAACACCTGGCCTTCCTGTCCACGCTCCTGTCGCGCGAGGCGCAGCCCCTGCGCGCGGTGGACGTCGATGAGATCAACGGCGAGCCCGCCGCGGACAGCCCCTACCGTCCGGTGCTGGAGGCGACATTCCACACCGACGCGGGACCCGCGTCGGTGCGCCTCTCGCGCCGCCGGTAAGCGGCTACCGGGCGACCGAGACGTAGTCCAGGCGGAGGAGGATGTCGTCGACCTCGTTGAGGACGAGGCCGCGGGAGCCGTCGAGGCTCAGGACGCCGACGGGGATGAACAGGGCGTACTTGCCATAGAGTCCCCGCGCCGCCAGCTCCGAGGTCTCTCCGTTCGCGTAGTCGTCGGCCTCGAAGCTCTCGCGATCGACGTTGAAGTAGGCTTCGATGCGCGCCCGCGAGTAGACCTGGGACTCGTTCTGGGGTCCCAACCCCTCGCCGTAGTCGCCGCCGTAGACCGGATCGCGGAACAGGTTGCGCGACGGTCGGACGGAGGCCACCTGGAACGGCTGGTCGGCGCCCGAGGTGCACCACTGGCTGTAGAACGTGTTCTGCTTCAGCAGATCGAGGCGCGTGAACGTCGGCGACCCTCCGGCGTACATGTTGTCCGAGCCGATGATCGAAGCGTTCACTCCCCAGACCCGCTCGGCGCAGTCGTTCGCCGCCAGGACCGGGATGCCTTCGAACTCGCCGAGCTGCATCGTGCCGAGCGGGACGAGGTCGAACGGGATCTGCTGGCCGGTGTACGCGCCGGTGTCGTCGTAGACCGCGAAGCGGGGCGACTGGATCAGCAGGCGGAAACGCTCGACGTCGGTGAGCGCCTGCTCGCCCTCGGGCTGGCCGGAGCGGTCGGCGAGCTGGAGCAGCTCGTCGCGCAGACTCAGCACGACCTTGAGGTCGGTCGGCCGTGCGCCGGCGACGGTCCTGGTGCCCGCGACGGCGTACAGCTCGTCCAGCGCCCTTGCGAGCTGGTCGGGGTGCTGCGCGGCGAGGATGTCGGCGTCGAGGCCCAGCGACTGCTGGGTCTGGTACTCGATGGCGCGGGCCGCGAGGTAGACCATGCGGCGGGCGAGGCGCATGTCGCGGAGGAAGCGGTTGACCGCCTCGTCCATCCACAGGTCGTGGGTCATCGGCGGGACGTACCTGGCCCGCGTGGCGGCGAGCGCGGCCTGGCCGTCCCAGTAGGACCCGAAGGCCTCGCCGATGAGCTCGTTGAGCTGCCAGTGGGCCTGTTCCACGTTGTCGACCGCCTGCTCGATGCGCAGCACCGCCGTCTTCTGGCCCACCAGGGCCAGCTCGGCATCGTTGAAGCAGGTCTTGTCGCTGATGTCGGCCTCGATCGAGGTCATCAGCGCCTCGTGCCCCACGGTCATCAGGTCCATGGTGAAATCGAGGCCCTGGGAGACGGCGGTGGCGGCCGCGCCGACGAAGGCGGCCCCGCACGCGACCGCGGTCTTGCCGGTGAACGTGACGGCATCGGTGATGACGTCGAGGCTGCTGGCGCAGTCCTTCACCGCCCCCGCGGTGACGGCAATCAGGTCGGCGGCGAGCTTGGCCGACTTGAGGATGAGCATGTTGGCGTTGTGTGCCGCCTCGGCCTGCGCCAGCCGCAGCGCTCCCACCTGCTGGATCAGGCAGCTCTTCATGGTGATGTCGTAGGTTTCCTGGAATTCGGCGAACTCCGAGCGGGCGATTTCCAGGTCCTTGAAGGCCGTCCGGATCCCGTACGCCGCTTCGCCCATCGACCCGCTGTAGCACTGGATGTGATCGGCAGGCGAGTCGGGCAGGTCGTCGGGACCGGGCAGGGTCGTGTCCACCCCGGGGAACCGCGCCTTGCAGCGGTTCATCGCGTCCTCCACGACACGGCTCCCCACCGCCGCCATGCCGCCGACGCTGCGGAACGTGGCTGGAGACACCGGCGCCACGAGCGTTCCGACCGAGGAGCGACACTCGACGCACCCTCGGCTGCCGTCCGGACAGTCGATCGGGAATCGCAGCGTCGGACAATCGCCGACGTGATCGGCGATCCGGTTGAGCGTGTCGTCGGTGAATCCGGCGATGAAGCCGACCGTGCGGCGGACCTCGCCCACGAGGCACATCTGGTACTGGACCTGGCTGGCGGACATCAGGTGGATGAGGTCGGCCGCGTCGAACTCGCAGACGGGATCTTCGGTGCGTACGAAGCAGTTGTCGGGGTTGAACTCGTGCCACTCCTCGAGGAGCTGGGTGGTGAGGTAGCCGTCGGGCAGGCCGCACACGACGACCATCCGGTCGCCGTACTCGGTCCGGATGGCTTCCAGCTGCGCCTCGAGCTCGGCGGACGACTGCGCCACCTCGGTGTCCCGCTCGCGCCGCGCCAGCCACGCCTCGCGCGCCGCCGCCAGCGACGTCCCCGCCCGCTCGACCACGATCGGCACCCAGGCGAAGGAGCCGGGCCCGGTGCCCAGCAGGAAGTCGGAGATGGCCGAGAAGCGGGTGGTCGCCGAGGATTCGTCGCCCATGAAGTAGAGCGGCGTGTCCTCCTCCTCGATGCCCAGCGGGTTGTCGCCGCGGAGGATGGCCCCGGCCATCGCCGTCAGACGACCCAGCTCCGCACGCACGTCGCGCGCCGCCTGGTCCCAGCGGTCGAGCCAGGCGGGATTGGAGAGCGCGTGCTCCGACGCGTAGGAAGTGGCGCGCGCGGCCAGCTCGGCGGCCAGCGGCCAGAGCACGGCCGCATGCCGCAGCGCCGAGGCCAGGGTCGGCAGCGCGGTCTCGTCCCGGCTCAGGGCGGCCTGCTCCAGGCGCGGCTCCACCAGCGCGAGCTGCGCGCCGAGCGTTTCCATCATGGTCACCGGCAGGGCAATCGGCTCGTCGTGATGCGGCTCCGTGGCCGGCGGCTCGCCCGTCACCAGCGGACGGTAGTCGGGCTCGAAGACGACGGACGCCGGAAGCTGGTCCACGGCCGTGGCGAAGCGCGGGTGCAGCAGCGGCTGCCAGCCGGCCAGCGACGCGGCCAGCACTTCCGCCGCGGGCGGGAGCACGGGATCCTCGGGGCGCTCCCCGGCGCGGAAGACCTGCGCCATGCGCTCGGCCTCGGCGGACTCCCGCGCGATGTACGCGTGCTGGGTCAACCAGCGCTGGAACAACCGGTTGGAAAGCGCCGAGGCCAACGGCAGGACGGGCTCGTCGGCGCCGAGCGCGCGACGCCGATCGCTGTCGGTGGCCAGCCCCATCGCGTAGAGCAGGCGGGGCCCGTCGACGCAGACGCCGGGGGCGAAGCCGTCGCGCATCCCCGCGCCGTACGGCGCCAGGGTGGGCGCCGGCGCGTCGCGAACGGTCGCCAGATTCAACCGGCAGACGTCGATCAGCCCGGCGGCGTCGAGCCGATCCGGGTCGCCGACCGGCAGCTCGGCATTGATGTCGGCATCGATGGCCGCGGTCCGAGCGCCGCTGCCGCACGGCAGGTCGCCGGACACGAACAGCGGCTCGCCCGTCCCCAGATACGGCGCATCCACCGACGCCCGGTCCGTGCCGCCGGTGGCGGGAGGTTCGTAGCACAGGGCCATCTCCGCGCAGGAGGCCGGCACGACGGCCATGCGGCACACGCGGGTCACGGTCCCGGTCGCCGTCACGGCGGCGTTCGAGCGTACGCAGCCGCCCGGATCCTCGTACGAAACCTGCGCCTGCACCTCCATCGTGGCGCCGGCGACCTCGACGACCTCGCACCCGAACGCCTCGGCCGCCTCGTCGCACAGGTCGAGCGTGCCCAGCATGAAGGAGCGGGACTCGTCCGCCCCGCAGGCCCCGGCGAACACGGCATCGACCCGCGGGAATGCGGCCGCACAAGGCAGCGTGCGCGCGGGGGTGGAGGGCCGCAGAACGGCCGACACGGAAACGGCCGGTTGCGTGGCCAGCACGGCCGCGAACCGGGAGACGATCGGCAGGCCGCTGCTGGTCAGGTCGATCGGCGGCACCCGCGCGACGCCGCTGGCCGGCTCGGGCCCCCAGGTCGTGTTGAGTGCGGTCTGGGCCAGCGAGCCCACGACGGTCGCCGGGAGGTTGCAGGCCTCCAACGAGCCGCCGGCCCCCCGCCGTCCGTAGACGTCGAGCAGCTCGGCCTTCTCGGCGGCCGTGCGCGAGATGATCGACGAGGGATTGGGCGTTGCGGCCGCCCCGAGGGCCTCTTCCCACGGCGTCGGATTCTGGCCGCGGGTCGCGGGGAGCGTGGCGCTCGCGTCGGCCGGCACGGCCGGGGGACGAGCGTCCGCCGGCAGATTGCCGGTGCGGTTCAGCGCGACGCGCCACCTCGCGAACGGCCGGCGCTCTCCCATCAGGATGCCGTCGAAGCGGGCCAGCAGCTCGAAGTGGAAGCCGCTCGCCCCTGCCGCGTAGGCGGCGGGCGGTGCGTCCAACAGCACCTCGGTCGGAGTCTCCGCGGCCACCTCGCCCGTGAGGTACGCGACGGTGGGGAAGTCGATCGTGCCCGCCGTGGACCCGCTCTCGGTCACGGCGCCGATCCAGCGTCCGCCGGTGGCGAACATGCCGAGGGGATCCTCGAGCACGAGGGTGCCGGTGCCGGTGCCGCCGAGGAAGAGCTGGGCGGTCAAGGGCACGGCGAGGTCGCCGACGGTCTGGCCCTCCGCGGTCGGGTCGTCCGAAACGCCCACGGCGAAGAGCACGGCGGTGCCGGCGTACACCCCGGCCTCCAGGCTCTCCTCGGCCGGAAGCGTCCGGCCGCCTTCCGGCTGATCGGTCGCCGACAGCGAGACCTCGCGGTCGGCGTAGAAGACGCGGACGCGACCCGCGCCCTCGGGTCCGATGGGACCGGTGAGCCGCGCGCCCAGCGTCACCTCTCCGTCCTCCAGATCCAGCTCGCACTCGGGAGCGAAGCCTCCGCCGGGCGTGCACTCGAGCTCGACCCCGTCGTCCGCCACGACGCGCACCGGAAGGGGTCCGGCCTCGGTGGGGCGCAGGCGCACGACGAGGGCCTCATCCGGGGAAGAGAATCGGAGGACGGGCGGCTCCACTACCACGCCGGAGGGTCCGGCGGGCGCCAGCGGAGCGATCAGCGCGCGGTCGTCCGCGTCGCGGCAGCGCCCGAACTGGTCGCAGCGGAATCCGTTGCCGCAGTCCGCGTCGGCGAGGCAGTCCGCGGCGCACCGGCCCAGGACGCATCCGGCGCCGCAGGGGCAATCGTCGTCCGCACGACAGGTGCGGTTCTGGGCGATCAGCGCCTCGTCCCGGGTGCATGAAGCGCTGGAATCATCGCCTTCCTTCTGGCATCCCGTCGCGACCAGCGACAGGGCGAGCAACAGCCCGCCTCCGCGAAGCGGAAACCGGGAGAGGAATTCACTGCGGATCATGATCTTGCCTCCGATGCGAACGGGCCGTCTCGCGGCCAGCCGCGGCTAGAACCGACGAGTGTTCAGGAAGGTGCCGAGCCGTCCGGCCGCTCCCGACGGTGCGGCGAGGCCCCCGCCCCCCTGCAAGCCGCCCGCACCGCTGTCGCCGCCGGCGCCGCCCGCGCCGCCCGTGATGTCATAGGACGGAATCCCGAGGGGGGTGGTTGAGGTCCCGAGCAGCACCAACCCGATCGACGGGCCGCCGTTGCCGCCCGCGCCGCCCGCGCCGCCACCCCCGTTACCGCCGTTGCCGCCGTCCCCGCCGGAGCCGGACTGGGGCCCGATGATCCACCCGCAGGTCGCCATGAAATCCCCCGGTGCGCCGGCACCGCCGGCCCAGCCGCTGGCGCCGTTGCCGCCGCTGCCGCCGGCACCACCCGTACCGCCGGTCCCGAGTCGCAGGCCGACGGTGTCGATCGTCAAGGTGGAGTCCAGCAGCACGATGCCGAACGACCCCCCACCCTGGCCGCCGCCCCCGCCGCCGTCGGCACCGCATGCGCCGGTGCCGCCTGCTCCTCCATTGCCGCCCGGAATCTGCCACTCGCAGAAGTCGAAGGGGCCTGCGCAAAAGTTCTGCCACCAGCCACCGCCCCCGCCGCCGCAACCACCGCCGCCGTCTCCGCCGGCAACGCCGCCGCCTCCCCCGCCGGCGTCGGGCCGCCAGTCGGATCCCGTGAAGTAGCCCACGGTATTGCCGCTGGCGCCGCCGCCCGCGGCGCCGTTGGATCCAAGGGTCCCGTTGCCGCCCGCGGTCCCATCGGTGGGCGTCCCCCCCGTCCAATAGACGCAGCTCGACTTGCACCAGGACGTCCCGGCCGTTCCGACCGTGCAACCCCCACCGGCGCCGCCCGCCGTCGAGCCGCAGCTGAAGGATGTGCCGGCCGCCCCCCCGGGGGCGCTGCACGACGAGCGAAGGGTGCCGTGGATTCCGGCGGATCCGGCACCGCCGCGGCCCGCGTTGACTTCGATGCCTCGAAACACCAGCAGGGAGGCGTCGGCGGTGCCGGTGACCAGCAGCGCGACCGACTCGCCGCCCGCGGTCGCCACGTCCGGCCCGCGCAGGGTCAGCAACTCCACGGTCGTGGCGGAAGTGAGGGCGTCGGCCTGGACCGTCGGCGAAGCGGTCGACGTGAGCACCGTGTCGCCGATCGGCCGATTCCGGACCCAGGTCTCATCGTAGCCCCCATACAGGCTCACTCCCGAGCGGAGCGCGAGCGTGGCCGTGCCCTGGTTGTACGTACCCGCGGCGATCAGGACGTAGCACTTGGGATCGCAAGCGTCCGCGATCTCGACGGCCCGGGCCAGGGTCTGGACCGGGACCACCGTCAGGCTGCCGTCGGGGTTGAGGGTCCCCAGGCCCGTCGAGGCGTCGTTGCCGTCCGTGGACGAGGCGAACACGGCCAACGTGAGGTCCCCGTCCACCGTGTCGCAGTTGAGGTCGATTCCGAACAGGTCCGGAAGGTCCGGGGCCGCCGGGTTGATCGAAGCGTCTCCGTCGTCGCAGTCGGTGTCGTCGGCGACGTAGCCGGCCGGGGCGGCGCAGGCGACCGTCGTGTCGGCGGCATTCCCGAAGCCGTCACCGTCCGCGTCGCGGAAGAAGGTCACGGCGTCGCCCGCGGTGTCCTCGTCGGTCACTCCGTCGCAGTTGTCATCCGCGCCGTTGCACAGCTCGTCCGCGTCGGGGTTGACGGCATCGTTCGTGTCGTCGCAGTCCCCGCCGAACGACGTGTAGCCCGTCGGCAGCGCGCACGCGAGCACCATGGCCGCTTCGTCGCCGAACCCGTCGACGTCGGTGTCGGGGTAGTAGGCGGTCGAGCCGACGGCGCCGTTCTCGTCGGTCTCGCCGTCGCAGTCGTCGTCGGCCCCGTTGCACACCTCGTCCGTATCGGGGTTGATCGAGTCGTCGCCGTCGTCGCAGTCTTCGTCGTTGGCCACGTAGCCCGCCGGCATGTCGCAGGCGGTCCGCGTCGTCTCCGCGTCGCCGAAACTGTCGCCGTCGGCGTCCGCGTACCAGGTGGCCGCGTCCACCGCCGAGTCCTCGTCGGTCGTCCCGTCGCAGTTGTCGTCGATGCCGTTGCAGGTCTCGATCGCCCCGGGATGGACCTCGGCATCGCCGTCGTCGCAGTCTTCGCCCTCCGGGTAGGTGTCCCCATCCGCGTCGGTCGGGGTCCCCTCGGTCTCGGCGTCCGTCCCGTCCTCCCGGCCGTCTTCGCGGCCGCCGCCGTCGTCGTTCGTCGTTTCGAGGTCCGCGACGTCGGCATCCGACCCTGCGTCCGTTCCGTCACCACCGCCGCCGCAGCCGGCCGCCGATACGAATGCCGCCAGGAGCCACCAGCGCATGCACGTCGATTTCATGGTTGCCTCTCCCCCCTAGAAGTAGTTCCGCTGTTCCGCCACGGTGCCCACGTGACCGTTTTCGGAGTCGTAACCGGAGTAGATTCCCGCGATCAACCCCGCAACGCCACCCGCGCCGCCGGCTCCTCCCCCCGCGAGGCTGGAGTCGAACGTCGGCGTTCCGGTGACGCTCGACGACATGTCGAGCACGGCGATGCCGATGGAGGGCCCGCCGTTCCCGCCGCCGCCGCCTGACCCGGAACCGCCCGAGCCGCCGGAGCCGCCGCGGCCTCCGGAGCCCGAGCTGGCGGAGGGCTCCAATCCGCAATTCGGTATCGTGGAGCCCGGCACGCCCGCCTGCCCCGCCGTTCCATCCGTGCTGTTGCCGCCGGTGCCGCCGCGACCACCGGCGCCGCCGGTCCCAAGCACGACGGTCACGGTCTCCAGCGTCACGACCGATTGGCGCAGGACGATCCCGAACGCGCCGCCGCCCTGGCCGCCGCCGGTGCCGGCCGAGCCGGCGCAACCGCCGTTGCCGCCCGCCCCGCCGTTGCCGCCCAGAAAATAGTAGATGCACGCCGTAATCCAGCAGTTGTAGTTCCAAGACCCCCCGGCTCCGCCGCCGCCGCCGCCCGTGCCGTGTGAACCGTTGTTGCCGTTATAGCCGATCGACGGTACCCAGTCGGAACCCGAGAAGCTGCCCACCGTGTCGCCGCCCGCCCCGACGGGCCACCCACTATCGCCGGGATAGCCGTAGCCGTTCCCGCCGTCCGTCACGGCGTACGCCGTCCCGAAGCACACCATGCAGTAGTTGTACCCGCCGTAGCCGCCAAGGGAGTACCCCACCGGGTTGCAGCCGCCTGCGGCGCCTCCCGCGGCGCGATCCGTGCAGGGATCCCCGACGGCGACCCCGCCGGCGCCACCGGGACACGAGCAGCTCATCGTGGTGCCGTTCGTGCCGTTCGCGCCGGGTCCACCGTGACCCGCCACCACCGAAACCTCCGTCAGGTGCAAACGCTCGAGCGTCAGGGTGTTCTGTACCAGCAGCGCGACCGACTCCCCACCCGTTGCCGTGATGTCGGGACCCTGGATGGTGAGCCGCTGCACCATTGTGTCCAGGGTCAGCGCGTCCGCCAACACCGTCGGCGACACCCCGGCGGTGATGGTGACCACGGCCTCGACCCGGCGGCCCCACTCCGCGGTGTACCCGCCGTACAGGCTCACCCCCTGGTGGAGGGCCAGCGAAGTCGTGCCCTGGTCGTATGCGCCCTCCTGGATCAGGACGTAGCACTTCGGATCGCAGGCGTCGGCGATCTCGATGCCTCGCGCCAGCGTCGCGACCGCGTCCACCTCCAGGATGCCGCCCGTGCCCATCGTCCCGAGCCCGGTGGCGGCATCGTCGCCCGTCGCCGTCGACACGAACACCGCCAGCAGCAGATCGCCGTCGATGCCGTCGCAGTTGGCATCGATGGCGAGGAGGTCCGGCAGGTCAACCACGCCGGGGTGGACGTCGCCGCTCGCGTCGTCACAGTCACGGCCGTCCGCCACGTAGCCCGCCGGGGCCGAGCAGGCGACGACCGTGCCGGCCGGATCGCCGAATCCGTCACCATCGGAATCCTGGTAGAACGTCGGGGCGTCCACCGCGGTGTCCTCGTCGGTCGCGCCGTCGCAGTTGTCGTCGATGCCGTTGCACATCTCCGGCGAACCGGGATTCACCGCGTCGCTCGTGTCGTCGCAGTCCCCGCCGAACGGCGCGTACCCGTCGGGCATGCTGCACGACATGACCTCGCCGGCGTCGTCGCCGGACCCGTCGCTGTCGTCGTCCGGGTAGTAGGCGGTCGAGCCGACGGCGCCGTTCTCGTCGGTTTCCCCGTCGCAGTCGTCGTCGCTGCCGTTGCAGAGTTCGTCTGCACCCGGATTGATCGCCGCATCGCCGTCGTCGCAGTCGGTGCCGTCGGCGACGTAGCCTGCGGGCATCTCGCAGGCGGTCCGCGTCGCGTCCGGATCCCCGAACTCGTCGGCGTCCGTGTCCCCGTACCACGTCTCCGCGTCGACCGCGGTGTCCTCGTCAGTCGTGCCGTCGCAGTTGTCGTCCGTCCCGTTGCAGCTCTCAATCGCGCCCGGGAAGACGTCGGCGTCGCCGTCGTCGCAGTCCTCGCCCTCGGGGTACGTGTCCCCGTCGGCGTCGACCGGCGGCGTGTCGGTAGAGACTTCGTCCGCCCGATCGGCCACGTCGGTCACGTCGCCGTCAGGCAGTGCGTCACCTTCGGTCGCGTCGCCGTCGGGCTGCGAGGTCGAATCGCCCCCGCCGCATGCGCCGACCGCACCGACGACCAACAACAAGAACATCCCCCACAACGTGGACTTCATCGCCATTGCCTCCCTGCCGGCGCCTCACGGGCCCGGCTCGTTCCTCGAAACTCCCCTGCGCAAGACGCCCCGACGCGCGAGCGATCTCACCGTCGCTCCCTCGGACCAAACGGCACAGACACAGAAATACCAGCTCGACACTGGACGTTCCCGGCCCGCTGACCCCCGAGAATGGAGTCAATGTGGCACGGACGGATGAAGACTGCAACCCAATTGTCGAGCGCGCGTCCGCGAATTCCGGACGACGGACGCCGGGACATCCCGCGAGTGTCGAGGCGCGTACCTGTAGAGTTTCTCCACACCCGAAGTCCGGTGGTCGCGGTGCCCCGGAGGACAGGCGGTGCAGCCTGGGCAAATCCCCACCTTGCACTCGGCGGCTCCGCGTGCTGCACTTACCCCGTTCGGGTCCGCGCGAGGAGCGGGGTGGGAGCGTCGCGGCGGAACAAGGAGGGACGGATGAAACCTCGGGCCTGGATTCCGGCATCGCTCGTGGTCCTCTCGCTTTCCGCCCCGGCGGCGGCCGAGTATCCCAACATCACGTGGAACCCGGCCAACCCGAGCATCTGGGTCCACAACAACGGACCGGTCCTGCGCACCTGGAGCTGGTCCTGCGACGATCCGAGCAACGAGTTCCCGCTCTACCAGCGCTGCCGGGTCTACGACATCACCCTGGGCGACCCCCGGTCCGGCCTGGCCGTCATGCTCCAGGACGCCGACTGCGGCACCGTGTCGGCCGATCCGACCTCCGTGACGTTCACCTACGACGTCGCGGACCCGCCCGACTTGCTGACCGACCACCGCTACGCCTACGCGGCCTTCTGCCGCGACAGCAGCACGTCCCCCGGCACCTACAGCTACATGAGCTGGTACTGGTTCTGGTACGACGACTCGCCGCCCGCCGTGGCCGTCGTCACGGGTCCGGCCGATCCGTCGGCGAGCCGCGACGCGGCCTTCGAGTTCACCTGCGACGACGCCTCGTTCGGCTACGACTTCGGCTCGTCCTCCTACGCCGCCCGCTGCACCCTGCGCTGCACGCTGCTCAACGATGCCACCGGGGCGGTCGTCGCCGCCGAGCGGCCGTGCACGACCGCGAGCGTCACGGACGCCGCGACGCTCGCGACGCACTCCTACGCGGGCCTGAACAACGGCCGCTACCGCTTCGAGGTCTTCGGCACCGACGGCGTCGGCCTGCGCTCGCCGACCGCGCGCCACGTCTGGACGATCGACCTGCCCGACGGCGACGGCGACACCGTGCCCGACGACGTCGACAACTGCCCGCTGGTCGCCAACCCCGACCAGACCGACACCGACGGCGACACCCTGGGCGACGCCTGCGACGACGACGACGACGGCGACGGCATCGCCGACGTTCTCGACAACTGCGCTCTCGTCGCCAACCCCGACCAGCTCGACACCGACGGCGACACCGTCGGCGACCCCTGCGACGATGATGACGACGGCGACGGCGCCTCCGACGCGGACGAGCTTGCCGCGGACCTCGACCCCCTGGACCCCGACACCGACGGCGACACGATCCTCGACGGCGAGGAGTTCGGCCCCGGCCCCGGGCCGCTCGACACCGACGGCGACGGCACGATCGACGCCCTGGACGCCGACTCCGACGGCGACGGCGCCTCCGACGCCGACGAAGCGGGCGACGCCGAGACGGCCACGCCCGCCGTGGACACCGACGGCGACGGAACCGCCGACTTCCGCGACGACGACTCCGACGGCGACGGCGTCCTGGACGCCGCCGACAACTGCCGCCTCGTCCCCAACCCCGACCAGACCGACACCGACGGCGACGGCCTGGGCGACGCCTGCGACGGCGACCTGGACGGCGACGGCTTCGCCGACGACGGCGACAACTGTCCCAACGTCGCCAACCCCGACCAGACCGACACCGACGAGGACGGCCTCGGCGACGCCTGCGACGGCGACGACGACGGCGACGGCATCGACGATGACGTGGACAACTGCGACCTCGTCCCCAACCCCGACCAGCTCGACACCGACGGCGACGGCACGGGCGACGCCTGCGACAACGACGATGACGGCGACGGCGACCCCGACGGCGCCGACAATTGCCCGCTCGCGCCGAACCCCGACCAGCTCGACACCGACGGCGACGGCACCGGCGACGCCTGCGACGACGACGACGACGACGACGGCGTCCCTGACGCGGAGGACAACTGTCCGCTGGTCTACAACCCCGGGCAGGAGGACGAGGACGGCGACGGGATCGGCGACGTCTGCGCGCCGGACGAAGACGGCGACACGATCCCCGATGCGCGCGACAATTGCCCCGACGTCGCGAACGCCGACCAGCTCGACACGGACGACGACGGCCTGGGCGACGCCTGCGACGACGACGACGACGACGACGGCGTCCCCGACGTCGACGACAACTGCATCGTCGTCCCCAATCCGGACCAGGCGGACCTGGACGAGGACGGCATCGGCGCCGCGTGCGACGACCCGGAGACGCCGGTCTTCTACGGCTCCGGCTCCGGGAGCGGCTGCGGCTGTCGCACCACCGGCGCGGCCCCCGGCGCGGCCTGGCTGGCCAGTCTCGCCCTGCTCGGACTGGCTCTTCGGCGTCGCCGCAGGTAGTTTCCGCGGGACCTACCGGTAGATTTCGACGCGCATCACGATCGGCGTCAGGGGGCGGTCCCCGTCGTCGCGCGGCTCGCGGGCGGCGCGGGCGACGATGCCGGCATGCTCGCAGCGGCCGAAGACCGAGTGTTTGTCGTCGAGCCAGCTCGTCGGTCCCTCGGTGATGAAGAACTGCGAGCCGCCGGTGTTCGGCCCGGCGTTGGCCATCGACATCGTGCCCGGCCGATCGTGGCGCGCGGCCGGGCTGAACTCGTCGGGGATCTCGTAGCCCGGGCCGCCCTCGCCGTTGCCCAGCACATCGCCGCCTTGGATCATGAAGCCGGGAATCACGCGATGGAAGACGAGGCCGTCGTAGTACGGCCCGCGGCGCCACTCCTTGGCGCAAGGATCCCACCACGGCCGCAGGCCGCGCGCCAGGCCGACGAAGTTGGCGACCGTCATGGGCGCCGCGTCGGCGAAGAGGACGCAGTCGAGCGTTCCGAGGCGGGTGACGATGCGGGCGCGGGGATTGCCCTCCCCGCCCAGCCCTGCCAGCGCCTCGTCGAGCGTGAACTCGCCGTTTTCCGGGTCGGTCGTCGCCGGCACGGTCGTCCGTGCGGCCTCCGGGCAGGACGCGCGCTCCGCCACCGTCTCGCCGGCCGGACCCTCCTCGGCCAGGAGCTGTTCGGAAATACCGACCTGTTGGCGCGCGTCCGGCAGCCGGCTGGTGCAGTAGTCGCCGCCGCGGTCGCGCACGCGCTGCTCGAGCGCCGTGCACGCCTCTCCTTCGAGCCCCTGGGTGCGGCACATCAGCCCCGCCAGCTCGCCGCAGTCGTCGCCGGACGCCGCCGCGGCCGACGCCTCGACCGCCCCTCCACCGTCGCCGGTCCCCGTTCCGGGCTCCACCGTCCCTCCCCCGCCCCCGGTTCCGCTGCAGGCAACGAGCATCGCCAACACCGCGCCTCCGATGATCCGCATGGTTCGCTCCTTCTCCGTCCGAATCCGCCCAAAGCGTTCGGCCGGGAGTCTGCCTCTGCCGAAGGCCCACCGCAAGCCGCCATGGCCCCCATGCCTTCCCGATACCTGCTGTCTTCTTTGCGTCCCTTTGCGTCTCTTGGCGTCCTTTGCGCGAACTCCGGCCCATCCCGCCCCCGTGGCCTTCGCCCCGAAGTTGACGGCGGCGAAGAACGAACGCATTCTCGCCGTCGGAGAACGGCGGAGGAGCCTCATGATGCACGGGAGGTCGAGGGTCGGGGGCAGGACGGGCGCTTGGGTCGCGGCGTTCGCCCTGGTCTGCTGTTTCGGCTGCGCGATGAAGTCCAGGCCGCGCGACATGCCGGCGGCGCCGCCGGAGGTGACCGCGGCGCGGGCGGAAGTGGACGACGCGTTCCGGGCGGCCCGCGACGACCCGCGGACCTTCGCCAAGCTCGTGGGGAAGGCCGTGACGAAGTGCCGCGAGGCGCTGGAGCAGTGGGCGCTCGTCGCCGGCGGGGACAGCGCCCGCGGGGCCATCCGCGGCTGGGCGATCGAGGTGGGCGCGATCGAGACCTCGATCGCACAGCTTCCCAAGAGCCCGCAGGAGGACCAGCTCCGGCCTATCCGCGACTCCTGGTCCCGGCTCCGCCCGGAGTTGCCCTAGTCCCCCGCTGCAGCTTCTTCAGCAGCCCGAAACGCGAGAGGCCGAGCAGCCGGGCGGCGCGCGTGCGGTTGCCCTGCGCCTGCTCCAGGGCCCGCTCGATCAGCGTGCGCTCGAGCACTTCGACTTCCGCCTTCAAGTCCAGGCTCTCCGGGCACGCGCGCGCGGACGACGGGGCGCCGCGAGCCGACGTCCCGAAGTCCACGCAGCCCTCGTCCAGGGTGTCGCTGCCGGCCAGCACCAGCGCCCGGACGACCGTGTTCTCGAGCTGCCGCACGTTTCCGGGCCAGGGATGCTCCGCCAGCCGTCGCATCGCGCCGGGCGCCACGCGCACCTTGCGCCCCGCGGCGTGCTTGGCCGTGAAGTGCGCGACCAGCAGCGGGACGTCCTCGACCCGCTCGCGCAACGCCGGCAGGCGCAAGGTCAGGACCGCGAGCCGGTAGAACAGGTCCTCGCGGAAGCGCCCCTCCCGCACCATCGCCTCCAGATCCCGATTGCTCGCCGCCAGGATGCGCACGTCGACCCGCCGCACGCTCGTGCCCCCCACGGCCCGCACCTCGCCGTCCTCCAGCTCGCGCAGCAGCTTGGACTGCAGGCCCAGCGACATCTCGCCGATCTCGTCCAGGAACAGCGTCCCCTTGTCGGCGACGACGAACAGGCCCGCGTGGTCGCGGTCCGCCCCCGTGAACGCCCCGCGCACGTGGCCGAAGAGGATCGATTCCAGCAGCGATTCGGGAATCGCGGCGCAGTTCTCCGTCACGAACGGCGCCTCGCGCCTCCGCCCGCGCGCATACAGCGCCCTCGCCACCAGCTCCTTGCCCGTCCCGCTCTCGCCCAGGATCAACACCGGCAGGTCGGTCTCGGCCACGCGCTTCATGCGCCGGAAAAGATCGCGGATCGGCGGCGAGCGTCCGACGAAGCCTGGGAACGGGTCGGCCACCTCGGGCGGCAACGCGCTGTCCAGCGTCTCCTTGAGCCCGCGCAGCTCCATCGCCTGCGCCTCGACCCGCTGCCGCAGCTCCGCGTTGAGCCGCTCGATCTCCTGCCGCCGCCGGCGCAGCAGCCGCAGGTGCCGCGCCGTCTCCAGCGCCAGCGCCGCCTGGCCCGCGAAGTCCAGCGCCGCCTCCACGGACGCGGCGGAGAACGCCGACTCGCGCAAGCGGTGGTCGAGATACGCGACCCCCACCGTGCGTCCGCGCGCCAGCAGGGGCAGCACCATCACGGAGCGCAGGCCGAGGTCGTGGACCGAGCGCGAGGCGAGGAAACGGCCGTCCTGGCGCGCGTCCATCGTCAGCAGCGGCTCCCCCGTCCGCGCCACTTCCTCCGCGATCGACAGCGAGATCGTCCCGCCGTCCGCCCCTCCCAGCGCCCCGGAGGCCAGGTTCCGGGCGCGCCGCACCACCAGCTCGCCGGTCCCCCGCCGCCGCGTCAGGAGCATCCCGCGCTCGGCCCCCACCAGCTCGATCAACGTGTCGAGGATCGTGTCCAGGAGCCGCGCCGGGTGGCGTTCGCTCGCCAGCCGCCGCTGGATCGCCAGCCACCGCCGCAGCTCGCGGTCGGAAACCGGACCCGCCGGCTCCTCCGCCGCAACGGGCCCGGCGGTGCCGCCCTCGGCGATCAGGTCCTCCAGACTCCTGCGGTCGGGGTCGCTCCCCAGCGGATCGAAGCCCATCTCCCGCACCTCCTCGCGCCACGCCCGCGCCGTGTCCTCGGCCCGCACCGCCGCCGCCCGCGCCGCCGCCTTCCGGCCGGCGCGTTTCGCCGCGCACGCCACGACCGTCCACGCCCGCCACTCGACCGGCCGGTCGCGCGGCTCGGGCATCGCCTGCAAGGCGCGCACCGCCGCCTCCATCGCGCCGTCGCCGGGCTCCTCGCCCGCCGCGAGCGCCACTCGCAGCTCCGTCGCCCGCCGCTTGGCCTCGACCGCCGGCCGGCCCGCGGGCGCGGAAACCTCGGCCAGGAGCGCCCGCGCCGCCGCGACGTCCCCGAGCTGCGCGCGGAGGTCGGCCAGGTCGCAACGCATCTCGTCCGCCGCGTACCGGTCCGCGGCCGTCTCCGGCCGCGCGAGGGCCTCGGCCAGGAACGCCGCCGCGCGCGCCAGATCGCCACGCTGTCGGGCGGCGTCCGCGCGCAGGGCCGCCGCATAGCCTCCCGCCACCCCCGCCCAGACCTCGGGCGGCGCCGCGGCCGCGGCATGGTCCAGCACCCTCTCGCCGCCCTCGGCGTCGCCCGCGCGCACCAGGGCATGGGCGAGGTTGATCAGCACCGCCGGCAGCTCCCGCGCCGCGCCCAGCGCCGTCATGTCCAGCGCCGCGCCGCGCAGGCGCTGCACCGCCTCGACGACCCGCCCGGCCTCGAGCGCGGCGGAGCCCAGGTTCGCGGCGCAGGTCGCCGCGCCGTGGCGGTCCCCCGCGCGCTCCGCCTCCGCCAGCGCCGTCGCCTGCGCCTCGACCGCACCGCGCCGGT
>JACRCX010000032.1 GCA_016218815.1 Deltaproteobacteria bacterium | reverse complement strand
CCCTCGCCTCGGCCTCCCCGTCATGGCCGCCATGCTCAACGCCCGCGGCCACGAGACCAAGGTCTACGTCCCCCAGCTCGAAAGCCTCCTCCCCCATACGCTCGAAATCCTCCGCGCCGACCTCGTCGGCATCTCCACCCTGACCCCCTCCGCCCCCGAAGCCTACGAGCTGGCCCGCTGGGTCCGCCGCGCCAACCGCCTCCGCTCGCGCGAGGTCCCGATCGTCCTGGGCGGCCCCCACGTCACCTTCCTGCCCGACGAAGGACTCCAGCACGCCGACTTCGTCGTCCGCGGCGAAGGCGAGCACACCATCCTCGAGCTGGTCCAGGCGCTCGAATCCGGCGGCGACCTCTCCGCCGTCCTGGGCCTCTCTTGGCACGACGGCGAGACCGTCCGTCACAACCCCGACCGCCCCCTGGAGAAGGATCTCGACGCGCTCCCGTTCGCCGACCTCACCACGATCCAGGGCTACCGGAAGCTGCGCCACCTCCCCATCGCCGTCTCCCGCGGCTGCCCCCACGACTGCGACTTCTGCTCCGTCGTCAGCATGTTCGGCCGCGCCGGCCGCCGCCACTCCGCGCCCGCCGTCGTCCGCCACCTCGAGGAACACGTCCTCCCCATCGGCAACCGCATCTTCTTCGTCGACGACAACTTCGCCGCTCCGCCGCGCGCCGCCAAGGAGCTGCTCTCGCTGCTCAAGGCCCACCGTTTGGGCCGCCGCATGCGCTGGTACACGCAGGTCACCGTCCACGCCGCCCGCGACGAAGAGCTGCTCTCCCTGATGGCCGACACCAATTGCACGCAGGTCTATGTCGGCTTCGAGTCGATCCGCCCCGAGACGCTGCGAGGTTTCCACAAGTCCCAGACCGTCGAGAGCATCCGCGACTGCATCCGTGCTTTCCACAAGCACGGCATCCGCGTCCACGGCATGTTCGTCATCGGCTCCGATCACGACGACGCCGGCACCGCCGAGGCCACGGTCGACTTCGCCCGGAAGCACGGCATCGATACCGTGCAGTTCGCCATCCTGACCCCCATGCCCGGCACCCGCACCTTCGACCAGCTCCAGGAGCGTCTGCTCAGCCGCGACTGGGGCCTCTACGACGGAATTCACGCCGTCTACGAGCCCACCGGCATGACCGCGGTCGAGCTGCAGCGTTCGGTGATGGAGGCCTACCGCCGCTTCTACAGCATCCCACGCTCGATCTCCGCCTTCCTCCGCCTGCGGATGCACACGGGGCTCCTCCGCCTCTGGGCCCGCCACTTCGCCCGCAAGGCCCTGCGCGGCGAGCTGCAGGAGTACCTCACCCACGGCCTCGCCGGCGCTCGCCCCCTCCCCGGACCCCTCACCACCGACCGCTGATCCTCCCCTCTTTCGCTGCCCCCCCTCTTTGCGCCGTTTGCCTCTTTGCGCCCTTTGCGCGAATCCGCTATGCTCCGCCCCCATCTTGGCGTCCCGAGGGGACGAGAAAAAAGAAGGAGGGCTGGATCGTGCTGAATCATCGTCGAGTCATGTTCGGAACGCTCGCTGCCGCTTTGCTGCTCGTCGCCTCGGGCTGTCCCGTCTACGTGCAGCCCACGAACCCGAACAACCCGCCGCCGCCCACCGTGGTCGGCGCCGCACCCGCGTCGCTCGTCATCACCAACTACTCCGCCGAGGCCGTCTACTACATCCACATGAGCCCCTCCGCCAGCCCCTCGTGGGGTCCCGACCTCCTCGGTAGCTCGGATACCCTCGCGGTCGGCCAGTCGTTCACCATCACCGGCGTCGCCCCCGGTCAGTGGGACGTCGCCGTGTTCGACTCGAGCGGCAACTGCAAGCTCTTCATGCAGGAGTGGTTCGAGGCCAACACGAGCTACACGCTGGACGTGGACTCGCAGGCGTGGACGCCGCCCTACTCGTGCCCCGTCGCGCACTGACGTCGCTGCCGGCGGGCTTGCCCTGCTGCCCGCCACGCGGGCGCAGGGCTGCGCCTCGCCGCTACTGTCGCTTGACGAACTCCCCCCAGCCGGGATCCCCCAGGATCCCCGCACCCGCGTCGTAGACCTGCCGGCCGCGCACGAACGTCCGCACCACCTTCCCCCGGAACGTCCGCCCCTCGAACGGCGTCCATCCCGCCTTCGAGTGCAGCTCCTCCGCCCGCACCACCCACGACGCGTCCGGATCGATGAGCACCACGTCCGCGTCCTTCCCCACGTCCAACGATCCCTTGCGCCCCCAAAGCCCCCACCGCCGCGCCGCCGCGCCCGACGTCACCTCCACCAGCCGCGCCAGGTCCATCCGTCCCGTGAACACCCCCTCGCTCAGCAGGAACGGCAACATCGTCTCCACGCCCGGCACGCCGCCGTACGCCCCCCACGCCCCACCCGCCTCCTTCTCCTCCCGCGGGCACGGCGCGTGGTCGGTCGCCACGAAGTCCAGCATCCCGTCCGCCAGCGCCCGCCACAGCCCGTCCCGATCCGCCGCCGTCTTCACCACCGGGGCCGTCTTGAGATACGGGCCGAGCGTCGCGAAGTCGTCGCGCGTGAACGCCAGGTAGTGCGGACACGTCTCCGCCGTCACGTCCTGCCCCGCCCGCCGCGCCGCGCCGACCCGCGCCGCCGCCGCCGCCGAACCCACGTGCACCACGTGCAGCGCGCACCGCGCCCGCGCGGTGGGCTCGCCCTGAGCCCGTCGAAGGGCCGCCAGCCCCGTGGCGACCCCTTCCTCCTCCGCCGGCTCCGCCCGCGCCGCGGCCACGGCATCCCAGTCGTCCCTCCCCGCCTCCACCAGCTCCCGCGACCGCCCCCGCACCCTCGCCGGATCCTCGGCGTGCAGCCCGACCGGCACTCCCAGCCTCGCCGCCTCCGCCATCACCAGGACGAGTTGCTCTTCCCCCAGCTCCGTGAACGTATCCATCCCGGAAATGAGGTACGTCTTGAATCCCACCACCCCGGCCCGCGCCAGCCCCGCCAGGTCCTCCCGCCAGCCCCGCTCCGCCAGCAGGTTCCCCGACGCCCCGCCCCACAGCGCGAAGTCCACGTGCGCCATCGGCCGGATCGCCGCCAGCTTGCGCTCCATCGCCCGCACGCTCGTCACCGGCGGCAGGCTGGTGCACGGCATGTCGACGACCGTCGTCACCCCCCCCGCCGCCGCCGCCGCCGTCCCGTGCTCGAAGTCCTCCCGCTCCGTGAACCCCGGTGTGTCGAAGTGCACGTGCCCGTCGATCGCGCCCGGCAGCGCCAGCAGCCCCCCCGCGTCGATCGGCTCGCACCCGGCCGGCGCCCGAGCCTCCCCGTCCGCCACCTCGACGATTCTCCCCCCCCGCACGACCACGTGCGCCCGGCGCGTCTCGTTCCCATGCCCTGTCGGAATCCTGCAATCGGTCAGCACGAACATCGGACGATTCTCGCCCGCCCGCCCGCAGGGAGCAACCCGGTTCGGACTTGCCCCAACCGAACCGCGCCCTTCAGGGCGCGGACGCCAGCCGCGGGCTGAAGCCCGCGGTTCGGATTCGGGGACCGGGCGAAGAACGCCCGGGCTACGCCTTCCCCCTCTGCTCCCGGATCATCCGATCCGTCTCCGGGACCAGCGCCTGGTGCTCGAGCCAGTACTCCCTCGACCGCTGGCGCCGCAGCTCCGCCACGGTCTTCCCCTGCTGCTCGACCCACGTGTAGTACTTGAGGTTCGCCCAGCAGTCCTTCGCGTGCTGCGTCGCCTCGAGCGTCCAGTCGTCCGCCTGCTTGTGGAAGATGGACTCGATACGCCGCTCGGCTTCCGCCTCGTCCATCGCTCCGAGCTGCTTCGTCATCGCCGCCAGCACGCTCGGATAGCGATCGAGCCCGTCCGTCGCGATCGTGAACAGGATGTCGCCCCTTCCCATCCGGTACCGCTTCGCCGTCTTGATCGCGCCCAGCACGTTGCAGATCCCCGAGATCCCGAACGACGGCGCCATCGACTCCAGCAGCTCGGCCTTGACGCCGCGCTTCGCCAACGCCCTCCGCCCCGGCTCCTCCGCGAGCACCTGCAACCCCTTCTTGCAGTCCCACTCGTCGAGGCAGGCCATCGCGTCCATGTTGTCGGTGTTGTGGATCCACGTGACGTGCTTGTCGCCGATCCCCTGGATGTCGTGCCCGCCGAAGCCGTTGCTGTAGAGCGTCGGACACTGGGTCGGCTCGAGGCCCACGACCCGCACGTCGGGATGCACCTGCCGCAGCCGGTCCCCGGCCGCGATCGTCCCCGACGACCCCATCGCCGAGGTGAACCCCGCCAGTCGCGTCCCCAATCCCTTCCCCCGCAGCTCGTCGAAGAGCGCCAGGATCGAGTTGCCGGTCACGTGCCAGTGGAACCGGTAATTCCCGAATTCGGCGAACTGGTTGACGATGATCGTGTTCGCCTCGCGCTCCAGCTCGTGCGTCTTGTCGTAGATCTCCTTGACGTTGCTCTCGCAACCCGGCGTCTTGACGTACTTCGCCCCGTACCAGGCGATCTTGTCGAACCGCTCCTGGCTCATCTCTTCCGGGAGGATCACCAGCGAATCGTAGCCCATCCGCGGGCCGACGTAGGCCCCGCCGATCCCGTAGTTCCCCGTCGACGGCCACACGAGCCGGTGCTTGCCCGGCTGCACCTGGCCCCGCACTTGCCGCTCGATGCAGCACGAATACGTCGCACCCACCTTGTGGCTCCCCGTCGGGAAGAACCGCCCCAGGAGCACCACGATCTCCGCGTCGATGCCCGTCAGCTCGCGCGGCAGCACGAGGTGCCGCACCCGGTCGTCCGCACCCTTCCACGAGATGTTGTACAGGTTGAGCGGACTGAGCGGCTCCTTGTCCAGCGCCTCGCGCGCCTTGCGCCGCAGGGTGGGTTCGATCTTGTCGGGATGCAGCATCTCCTCGAAGGTCGGTCCGTAGATCATCATGGCGCGCACGCTAGCAGAAGGGGGGGAGAGCGGGAAGAGCGGGAAGGGCGGGAAAGAGCGGGAAGCGGGGCCTCACGTGCTTCGCTCGAAGTCGCTCGCCAGCTTCCGCAGCCGCGAGATCCCGGGCGCCCCCGCCGCGTCGTCCCCCGCCTCCCGCAGCCGGCGTTGCAGGCCTGCCAGGCGCGATCGTGCCAGTCGCAACCGCATCCGCCGCCGCAGGCTTCCCCCCCCCTTCCGCTCCGCCGCCAGCCGCGCCGACACATCCTCCAGCTTGCGCGTCGTCGCCGCGTGCATCGCGTCCACCGCCTCCGTCGAGAACGCGGCCCACGCCTCCCCGGCTCCCGGTCCCGGATACGCCGTCGCCCCCTCCGGCCGCTCCGCGTGCAGCAGGCGCGGCGGCTGGAAGTCCTCCCGGGAAGGCGTCCGCACCCGCCCCGCCGCCGCCCACAGGAACAATGCCACCCCCGCCGCCAACCACAACCACGGCGGCGCCCCCGCCAGCACCTCGGAAAACTTCGCCAGCCACCGCCGGATCGCCGCGCGCGTTCCCGCCGCTTCCGCCCCCTCCGGTCGCACCGCCGCCCACGCGTCCTCCGGTACCACCAGCGTGAGCCGCGCCCGCCGGTTCGCCGTCAGGTGCCGCAATAGCCCCACCGCCAACCGCCGGTTCCCGTCGGCCTCCAGCATGAGGTCGATGAGCACGCTCGGATCGGCCAGCGCCAGCGCCGTCCCGTACCCCCGCTCCACCTCCGCCAACAGGCACGCCGGCGGCGGCGCCAGGAACGCCAGCAGGCAACGGACGCCCGGACCCAAGCCCAGCGCCGCCGGATGGTTCGTCACCACCGCCCCGACCCCCTCGAGCGTCGGATGCGGCTCGACCGGCACTGCGATCGGGAACGCCCCGTTCCCCCGGAACGCGCTCCCCGTCTCCGACGGCGCCGACACCCGCAGGATCCCCAGCGGCCCCAACGCGTCCGCGCCGAGCCCGAAATCGTCGGCGACCAGCACCCGGCCGCCTGCCGCCACGAAGTCCCGCAACGCCGGCCCGTCCGGCGCCCGGTCCGGAAAGACGAACACCAGCGTCCCCGTCGGCTCCCACTTCACCTCGTCGGCCTTCACCACGTCCACGGCGATGCCGGCGCCCCGTGCCAGCTCCACGAACCGTCCCAGCCCGTTCCACGCCCGCACCGGCGCGTAGTCCGGAACTTCCGCCGCCCCGGGCAGGACGTCCGGCTCCGCGTCCTTTTCCTCCTGCGCCCGAGCCGGCGCCGCGGCGAATGCCGCCGCCAGCGCCGCCCAGTACCCCGCCCGCGCCGGTCCCCAGCCGATTGTCCTTCTGCGTCTCTGCGTCTCTGCGCGAGATTCCTTCCCCCCTTCGAAGCTTGTGCCCGACTGTTCCACGCCGATCATCCTATCACGCCCCCACTCCCCCACCCCCGGACCAACAACTCGACCCAATCGTCCCACCAACAACCAACAACGTTCTATGCTCCGCCCATGCCCGAGCTCCCCGACATCACGCTCTACGTCGAGCACCTCCGCCTCCGCACCGCCGGCACGACTCTCCTCTCCCTCCGCCTCCGCTCCCCTTTCCTCCTCCGCACCGTCGATCCGCCCCTCTCCACCGCCGCTCCCCGTCGCGTGCTCGACGTGATGCGCCTCGGCAAACGGATCGTCTTCGCCCTCGACGGCGACCTGTTCCTTTCCCTCCACCTCATGATCGCCGGTCGCCTCCACTGGAAGAAGTCCGGCGCCAGGCCGCCCGGGAAATTCGGCCTGGCCGCCTTCGACTTCGAGGCCGGCACCCTCCTGCTCACGGAAGCCTCCGCGAAGAAGCGCGCCGCCCTGCACCTCGTCCGCGGCCGCGCCGCCCTCGCTGCGCTCGACCGCGGCGGCCTCGAGCCCCTCGACGCCGGTCTTCCCGCCTTCCGCGAGGTCCTCCTCCGCGAATCCCACACCCTCAAGCGTGCGTTGACCGATCCCCGCCTGTTCTCCGGCATCGGCAACGCCTACTCCGACGAGATCCTCCATCGCGCCCGTCTCTCGCCCCTGAAGCTCACGACCGCCCTCTCCCCCGACGAGCTTTCTCGCCTGCACGCCGCGACCCGATCCGTTCTGCGCGAGTGGACCGAGCGCCTGCGCGCCGAGACCGGCGACGCCTTTCCCGAGAAGATCACCGCGTTCCGCGAAGGCATGGCCGTTCACGGCCGCTACGGCAAGCCGTGCCCCGTCTGCGGCACCGCGGTCCAGCGCATCCGCTACGCCCAGAACGAAGCGGACTACTGCCCCCGCTGCCAGACCGGCGGCAAGCTGCTGGCCGACCGCTCGCTTTCCCGTCTCCTCCACGACGACTGGCCGAAGACGATCGACGAGCTGGAAGAGCGTCGCGCCGGCGCGTCGCGGGACTTGCCTCGCTCCCCGGCTTCCCCTATAGCGCCGCGGGCCGCCGCGCCGATCGCGCCGCCGCGGCCGAAGGAGAAACGCCGATGATGCGCATCAACCCCCGAATCCTCGTCCTGCTCCTGTCCCTTGCCGTCGTCCTGGCCGCCGGCTGCAAGGGCAGCGGCGACGCCGGCACCGACACCGCCGCCGACGTCCGCCTCGACGTCGCCCCCGAAACGACCGCCGACTCGCCGGCCGAAGCGGAAGCGGAAGCAGCGCCGGAAGCGACCGCGGAGGCGGATGCCGCGGAGTGCGACGCGGGCCTCCTCACCGGCGTCTGGCTCAGCGCCAACTACAGCGTTCGCTTCGCCGCCGACCTCTCCTACGAGGCCGCCGGTGCCCCGAACCTCACGCGCATCGATGTCACGGGCCAGGCCGCCGTCGACGGCTGTCAAATCACGTTCGGCCACGAAGGCGGTACCTACGCCTGCCCCGACGAGCAGCCCGGCACCTACACCTTCACCGTCGATGCCACCCAACTCTCGTTCACCCTCGTCTCCGACGCCTGCGACGGCCGCCGCATCCCCATCTCCGGCGCCGTCCTCACCCGCGAGTAGCCTCGCGTCCCGATGCCCTCCCCCCTCTCCCTCCTCTCCCGGGATCTGTGCCGCGCCGTCTCCCGCCTCGCCTTCTCTCCCCCCGTCGCCTTCGTCTACAACCCGCTCGACTATGCCCGCGCGACCCACGAGGCCTACCTCGATCGCTGGGGCGCCGCCCCCCGCGAGATCGTTCTCCTCGGCATGAACCCCGGCCCCTTCGGCATGGCCCAGACCGGCGTCCCCTTCGGCGATCCCGAAATGGCCCGCTCGTGGCTCGGCATCGACGGTCCCGTCGGGCGCCCCCCGCGCGAGCACCCCAAGCGTCCCGTCCTCGGGTTCGCGCAGAAGCGCGGCGAGGTGAGCGGCGCGCGGCTGTGGGGCTGGGCCCGTGACCGATTCGGTACGCCGGAACGGTTCTTCCAGCGGTTCTTCGTCGCGAACTGGTGCCCGCTCGCGTTCCTCGACGCCGCCGGGCGAAACGTTACCCCGGACAAGCTGCCCCCCGCCGAGCGCGAAGCCTTGCGCGAGCCGTGCGACCGCGCGCTGCGCGCGACGGTCGCCGCCCTCTCTCCCCGCCTCGTCGTCGGCGTCTGCGCCTTCGCCGATAGGCGCGCCCGCGAAGCCCTGGCCGAAATGCCCGTCGCCATCGGCGGCATGCTCCACCCCAGCCCCGCCAGCCCCGCCGCCAACCGCGGCTGGGCCGCCCAGGCCGAGCAAGACCTGCGCGCCCTCGGCATCGACCTCCCGTAGCCGCCCCGTTCGGACCAACAACTCGCCCCAAACGCCTCACCAACAACCAACAACTACTCCTCTCCTCCCGACGCGTCGTACACCACCACGCCCTCCCTCCCCAGGTGCACCGTGATCGTCCCCGCGACCGCCGTCCGCACGACCTCCGCCCCGTTCTCCCCCAGCCGCGCCAGCACCTCCCCGTGAGGCGGCCCGCGGTAGTCCGCGCGGTGCGGCGCCGCCGAGACGATCGCCCATCGTGCCCCGACGGCGGCGACGAACGCGTCCGAGGTTGACGTCCGACTGCCGTGGTGCGCCACTTTCAACACGTCGGCCTCCAGCACGGCGCCCGCCTCGAGCAGCCGCGCCTCCGTCTCGACCCCCGCATCCCCCGTCAACAGCACGCACGCGTCCCCCACGCACAGTCGCAGCACCACCGAGTTGTCGTTCTCGTCGCGCGCCACGTCGAACCCCGCCGACCCGCACGGCGAGAGCACCTCCAGCGCCGCTCCGCCGACCTCGTGCCGCCCGCAGATCCCCGGCGTTCGGCGCACGATCGTTCCCCGCCGCTCCATCCCGCGCACCCACGTCGAGACCTCGCCCTCCGGCCGCTCCGCCTCCGCCTGCGGCGAGAACCACAGCTCCCCGAACGCGACCCGGCGCGAGACCTCGATGAGGCCCCCGAAATGGTCCGGGTGCGGATGCGAAAGGACGGCCAGGTCGATGCGCCCGATGCCTCGCCGCCGCAGCTCGTCGGCCAGAGCGCGACTTCGCGGCCCGCGGTTCCGCTCGCCCGGCGCGCTGCCGCCGTCCACCAGCACGCGCGTCCCGTCCGGCAGCGTGCACAACGTCGCGTCCCCGTCTCCGACGTCGACGAATACCAGCTCCGCCGCTCCCGGGGGCGCCCGCGGCGGCCCGGACGCCGGCCGTGCCGCGCGACCCGCGTCGGACGGCGACACGCACAGCAGCGCCATCAACACCAGCGCGATTCGCCGCGGTCCCCCCCGCGGATGCCAGAGCACGGTGATCAGCGCCGCCCACACCGCAACGCCGATCGTTCCGTCCGCTCCCACCCCCACCGGACCCGGCAGCACGCGGCCCAGTCCCTCGCACACCCGCACGAACGCGTCCCACGCCCAGCCCGCCGCCCCCGCGCACGCCTCGCTCGCCCCCGCCGGCAACGGCGACGCCGCCACCAGCGCCGCCAGCAGCGCGAGCGGGTACACCACGAACGTGAACAGCGGCACCGCGACCAGGTTCGCCAGCGGCGACGCGGGCGCCACCGTGCCGAAGTGCCACGCCGCGATCGGCGCCGTCGCCAGCGCCGCGAACACCGACGCCAGGAGCGCCAGCACCACCCACCGCCCCACACTCCCCGCCCGTTCCTCCACCCACCCCCGCACCTCCGGACCAACAACTCGCCCCGAACGCCCGACCAATAGCCAATGACTTCCCCCCCCCTCCTCCTCCTCCCCCCACTTGCTCCGGAACGGCCGCGCTCCCCGCCGCTCCGCCTCCCTCTCCCACGCCCGCGCGACGCGTGCGGCCAGGAGCAGGCCGGCGACCGCCGCGAACGAAAGCTGGAACCCCGGGTCCGCCGCTTCCTCCGGCAACGCGACGAACACCGCCAGCACCGCGAGCGACAGGGCGTCCAACACCGTGGCCCGCCGCCCGAGCACCCTCGCCCCGAGCACCGCCGAGATCATCAATGCCGCGCGCACAACGGACGGCTGCCAGGCGACGACGGCGGTGAATCCCCACACCGCCGGCAGGACGACCGCGGCCGCCACCCGCCGCACGTCGCACCGCACCAACAGCGGCGCGTGCAGCCGCGCCAGCGCCAGGAGCGCGACCCCCAGGAACCAGGCCAACAGGGCCAGGTTGAATCCCGAGATCGCCAGCAGGTGCGAGACCCCGATGTTCCGCAGCGCGTCCCGCTCCCGGCCGGGGAGCTGCCACGCTTCGCCCAGCACCATCGAGCGCAGCGCGGGCGCGGCGTCCGCCGCGCGAGCCTCGATCGAGCGCTCGATCATCCGCCGCGCCGCTGTCGCTCCGTCGCAGGAACTCCCGGACGCAAGCCCCACGATGGCGTCGCGCGACGCCCCGACCGTCGGGGCTTTGCGCCGGTCCCCGGTCGCGGCACCGGCGCGCGCGGCTCGCGCGGCGCTCTCCGGCACGAGCACGCGGCTCCCCGGTTCCAGCGAGCGGCGTCCGGCCAGGCTCACGCGGACCGGGCCGGCCAGCGGCGCGGCCCCGGGGGGGCCTCGCGACGCCTCCGCCGGATCGATCCACGCGAGCGTCCCGTCCTCCGTCGCGCGAGCCCAGCGCACCACGCCCACCGCGGGTCCGCCGTCGCCGCGCGCCGCCGCCGACACCGTCGGCCCCGCCAGCCTCGGCGCCAGGGCGCCGGCCAGCATGCCGGAAACGCACAGCAGGCCGACCGTGAGCCGGCGGCTTCGCTCCGCGGCCATTGCTCCCCAGAGCGCAACGACCATCCCCCCGAGCAGAAGCTCCAGCGGTGCCCCCGGCAGCGCCAGCACCCGGCCGACGACCGCACCCGTCGCCAACAAGAGGAGCATCGACACGCACTGGGGAAAAGCGGGAGTCGTGCCGCAGCGCGCCCCGCGAATTCACGACGCTTTGCACGGGCTCCGCCGGCGGCCGCCGGGCGGGCGCCGGCGGCCTACTACGGCGCCGCCCACGGACACCCCGCGCGCGGCGTCACGCGCGGCGGGTCCGTCGACCGATCCTCGAACGCGACGTGCGGCCGATCCTCGATCGGGGTGGTCACGTCGCCGTTCTCGTAGGCCCGCGCGTGCAGCGCCACGAACGACGCCGCGGGCAGCTCGAAGTCGTGGCTTGCGCGCACGGTGAAGGTGTAGCCCGAGAGGTACGAGAAGATGCCGTGGCCGACTCCCCCGTACTGGAGGACGACGTTGACGGCGTGCGATCCGGCTCGCAGCCGCCCGTCGTAGACCAGCACCGGCTCCCGAGCGTCCAGCGTCCGTTCGTTGTCCCCGCAAACCATTGCGTACTCGCCGTCCAGCGCGAATTCCATCCGCACCAGCCGGAAGGTCTCGGACAGCTCGTCCTGGAACGTGAGGTACAACCGCCCCGACGGCTCCGTCACGATCGGCCGGAACGACCCCGGCTCGATCATCCCCGCCGGCGGGGGAGGAGGCTCATGCCCTCCCATCGACGTCAACGGCCGCGTCGGGCAACCCGCTCCCCCCAGCAAGACCGTCGCGGCGAAGGTCGCCGCCAATCCCGCCCTCCGAGCGTGCTCGCCTCCCACGCCGTCATCGTATCCGCCGCCCCCACGGCCGTGCAACCTGCTGCGGTCCGTCGAACCTCCCCTTTCCTCGTCGGTGTCCATCGGTGTCCATCGGTGGTTCCTTCCTTCCCTTTCGCGCCGCCTTGCCGATCGCCGCGCGCCGGGCGCCGTGCTATCCTCCCGTCGAGGTGCCGCCATGACGCGAAGCCTGTGGGTCGCATCGGTTGCCCTCCTTTGCGCGTTTCCCGCGTGCTACTCGAGCAGCTCGCGCGCCGGCGTCGGTGATACCGATGCCGACGCGTCCCCGGGGACGGACTCGCCGGCTGACGCGGGTGACCTGCCGGACCCGTTCGACGTCCCGGACGGCGGTGGTGACGTCCCCGCCGACGACGATTCGCGCCCCGAAGCGGATCGTGGCGAAGCGACCGACCCGCCCACTGACGGTGACACATCCCACGAAGATGCGACGGATTCGGACGTTCCTTGCGGACCGCATCCCTTTCCCGGACCTGAGCCGGCGGACGAGCCGTGCTCGTCGACCCGACGTTGCCCGACCGGTTTCGAGTGCCTGTCCCGGCCCGACTACTGCGACGTCTGCCGCCCGGGCGACGGCGACTGCGAACCCCCCGGTGTCTGCGTCTGGACCGGCACGGATTCCGACGGGTGCGATCCCGATGATCCCGCCTCGTGCCCCGCCGGCACGCGGTGCGAGTACGCAGGCACAGACCTGACCGGCGGCCACTACAACGTCTGCCGCGATGTGTGCTCCTTCGCCGACGAGGACGGCGTCCCGTGGACCGACAACGGCGACTGCCCGGACGGCCTGATGTGCAACCCCGTCTCCGGGGCGTGCGAGTGGGGCTGCGGGTGTGATCTCGAATGCTGCACCATCTGGCACGACGGCGAGGGCGGCCCGGATGACGACATCCGGCAGCCCGCCGAGGTGACCGTGCTCGATCCAAGCCGTTGCCGCGACACTTGCGATCCCTGCACCAACGCCTGCGTCCGGTACGGCTGTGCCGGTGGCGGGTGCGAGATCGGCGACCCTTGCGAGCACGATTCCGACTGTCCGGCCGGCGGCAGTTGCCTCGAGGAGTACGGCCGCGAGATGTACTTCCCGGGCGGCATCTGCACGATGGAACGTTGCGACCTCACCGGGCGCGAATGTCCCGCCGGCGGCGGCTGCCTGAACCTCGGCTCGCCCGACGACCCCGCGTACGGTTGCTGGAGGCCGTGCGTGGCGGGCTCCGAGCCGGGAGACCCCGGCTTCGCGTGTCGTGACACCGGCGAGCCCGGGGTCCCCGACGCCGGCGACTACGCCTGCTTCCCGCTCTTCTCCGACGCCTGGACCGACGGCACCGGCGCCGACGGCTTCTGCTACCTCGTCGGCAACTTCCCCGGCGGCTCCACCCCGCTCGGCGGATCCTGCACCGATGACTCCGAGTGCCTCTCGCCCTTCGGCCTGGGCACGTGCATCTCCCCGTGGGACTTCCCGCCGCCCTTCTGTTCCGTCTGGTGCAACGTCAAGATGGCGGAGGGCGGCGTCTGCGGAACCGCGGACGCCGCGACCGGCCGCGCGACCGGCGGGTGCCTCTCGGGGCTCTGCTGGTCCGCCTGCGATCTTCCCGGGGGCCCGCTCGGCGCCAACGGCTGCCCCCAGCCGGACTTCGTCTGCTACGACGCGGACGACTTCCCGACGCCCGTCGCCTTCGCCGACGCCGCCGCCCGGCCGCTCGGCCTCTGTCTCGGCGCCTGCACCGACGACTCCTCCTGCACCCACGTGTTCGGCGCGTCATCAACCTGCGACCCGACCTCGGGCCTCTGCTCACCCCCCGCCGCGCCGTAGAACCGCCAACTTCCGTTCCAACAACCAATTGCCCCGCCGCCCTGCCGGGGTTACGATCGCCTGCATGGCGGCCGGGAAGAAAAAGCAGGGGGCGGACAAGGTGCGGGAGCCGCGGGTGACGTACCGCCGGATGCCCTTGCGCGCCGCTGACGTTGTGTCCCAACTCGAAGCCGACCCGAAACTCCGCGCCCGCGCCGCCGCGCTCCTCGGAGTGCCCGCCGGCCTGCCCGCCGCACTCCACGAGCTGGTCGAGGAGCTGCGCCAGCAGCGGCTCGCGACGGACCGCCACTTCGAGGCCGTGGACAAGCGTTTCGAGGCCGTGGACAGGCGTTTCGAGGCCGCGGATCGTCGCTTCGAAGAGCTGCGCGCGGACATGAACGCGCGTTTCGAGGCCGTGGACAAACGGTTCGAAGCCATGGACCGTCGCTTCGAAGAGCTGCGCGCGGACATGAACGCGCGTTTCGAAGCCGTGGATCGCCGCTCCGAAGAGCTGCGCACGGACATGAACAACGGCTTCAAGGAAGTCACCAGGCAGCTCGAGAAACAGGGCGCGCGGATCGAGGAGGCGTTCCGCCGCATCGACGCCATGGGCACGCGCTGGGGATTCAAGACCTAGGCCGCCTTCCGCGACGGAATCCGTTCGCTGGTCGGTCGCCGCTTCGGGGTCGAGGTCGTCCCGTGGGTGCACGAGGACATGGACGGCATCGTCTTCGGCCGGCGCGCACGCGTGGAGCTGGACGTCGTCGTGCGCAACGGCGAGACGATCGTCGTCGAGATCAAGGCCCACGCCGGTCGCGGCGACGTGGCCGAGTTCGCCCGCAGCGCCGATCTCT
>JACRCX010000031.1 GCA_016218815.1 Deltaproteobacteria bacterium | reverse complement strand
GATTTGCGTGGCGTTGGGCGGTTCGGTCGTCGCGTGCAGCGCGGAGGACGTGACGGCGGGGAGGGAGCGCGCCGGGTTGACGACGGAGGCGCCCCCCGGGCCGCTCGTCCCGATGGATCCGCAGCCCGCCCAGACCCGGACGTATCCGGCCGACAAGCCCCTGACCATCGATGTGGTCGGGTACGATCCGGCCGAGTGCGGCATCCCGGGCAGCATCAACCCCGTGCCGGAATGCCGGACGGACGCCGACGGTGACGGCATCGCGCAGGCGTTCGACTGCGACGATGCGAATGCGGACTTCTCGCCGAACGCGATCGATGTCCTGTGCGACGGCTTGGACCAGAACTGCAACGGCTACGACGACTGCGATCGAGATGGAGACGGGATCCAGGCGGTCTTCGACCTGGACGATACCGATGGCGCGATCGGGGCGCGGCCCGCGACCTAGCGACAACGGCGCATGATCTCGGGCATCGTCCCGTCCGACGTGCGTGGCCGACGTTGGAGCGGAGTGCTATCCTTTTCATGCCGGCGACTGGTTCGCGAGCGTCCAGGCTGGGCCGCCCCGAACCTCACCGGCGAGTGGATGGAGGTCCTGATGACCGCTTCCGGCCGGACTGCGACGGCCCCCGTTTCGGCGGCGGCGTTCTTGCTGGTCTGCGCGCTGGGCGCTTGCGACGGGACCGGTGTCGGAGGGGGCGGCTCCGATCCTGCGGACGGAGCCGATGTCGGCGGCGAGAGCGGCGACGGAACCGTCCCCGACGGCGACCGGTCGGAGGACGCGGCGACGGACCTCTTGGGGGACGGTTTCGAGCTGGACGGCGCGGGCTGGGAGGCTTCCGAGGTCATCATTCTGCCCACCGCCCCTGCCTGCGGCGACGGGGTGCTGGATCCGGGGGAGGAGTGCGACGACTGGAACCGGATGAACGACGACGGATGCGACTGGCTGTGCCGTCTCGGGGACGGGGATCCCCCGCCGGCGCCTGAGCCAGGCGTCGCCGACTACGTCCCTTCCGGAGATCCCGTTCCGTTGTCCGACGCGCGGGTTAGTAACGGGTGCATCTGGGAGCATCCCCTGGTGTGGACCGGGAGCGAGTTCGCGACGGTCTGGCTCCAGCAACTCGATCCCGGGGAAGGATTCGGTGCGCGGGTCAGGTTCTGGAGGTTCGACAGGGCTGGACGGCGCATCGATGCGGAATGGAGGCTGCCCACGGTCCTTGCTCTTCCCGCTTCCGCGGAGGTGGTTTGGCTCGGAGGCGGCTTCGGGCTCTTCTTCACGGACCGGTCAGGCCTGTGGTACCTCCGGCTCGACACCGCCGGCAAGCCATTGGGCTCGCCCGTTCTTGTCGAAGCGGCCTGGACCGTGTTTGCGCCAGCCGCTGACGTCGCGCCGGACGGAACGATCGCGGTGACCTGGTCCTCCGGCTGCGACGGAGCCGAGGCGCACGGGTGGTTCACGATCCGCGTCCGCCGGATCGATTTCGACGGCAACCGGATCGGTCCCGTGTACGTCGTGGATGAGACCGCGTGGGGTCCGGCCGACATCGCGGCCGGGACGGAAGGGTACGGACTGGTGGTCCCCGTCGAGGCCGGGTGGCCAGATGGGCGAGGTGAATTCAGGGCACTGCGCTTCGAGAAGCTCGACACCGGTCTCGATCATCCGGTCTACTCCGGCGTCCTGGGGAACTACGGCCTCGGTCACGTGAAGTGGCTGAAATCCGAGTCCAGGTGGGTCACGTCGTGGTTGGCCGCCCCCGAGATTGATGGTTTCGCGAACATCCGAGTCGCGTTTTTCGCTGCCGACGGGACCTTGGCCGGCCCGCCGGTCCGAAACCCGCTGGAGGGGGACGACGACGGACTCTCGGTTTCCATCGCAGCGGGCGGTGGCGGATTGACACTGTTCACGGAATGGGCACGTCGCCTGTCGTACCTGCGCACCGACCGTCACGGTGTCGCGATCTCCGGGCTCCGCGACGTCGATCCGGGCGCCGAGCCGCCGTTCTTGTTCGGTACGACGTGGGCCGACGATGGCTTCGCCGTGATCTACTCGGGTGGCGTGGGAGCGCCTCTGTACCTGCGGCTGTTTGAGAGCGCCGAGTAGCGGGTGCGGGATGGCGGCAGCGCAGCGATGGTCGCACCGATCACTACCCGGAGGACGGCGACCTTCATGATCGCTTTGATTCGAACGAAGACGGCCCCCGTTTCGGTGGCGGCGTTCTTGCTGGTCTCCGTGCTGGGCGCGTGCGACGGGACCGGCGTCGGAGGGGGCGGTTCCGACTCTGCGGACGGAGTCGATGTCGGCGGCGAGAACGCCGACGGAACCGTCCCCGACGGCGGGCCGTCGGAGGACGGGACGACCGAACTCCTGGGCGACGGTTTCGAGCTGGACGGCGCGGGCTGGGAGGCGTCCGAGGTCGTCGTGCTTCCGACCTACCCGGTTTGTGGAGACGGCATGCTGGGTCCGGGCGAGGAGTGCGACGACTGGAACCGGATGAACGGCGACGGGTGCGACTGGCAATGCCGCCTGGGGGACGGCGACCCGCCTCCCGCACCCGAGCCGGGCGGCGGCGACTATGTCCCCACCGCCGATCCCGTTCCGTTGTCTGGCGCTCGCGCCGGATACGGATGCGTTTGGGAACTTCCGCTGGTGTGGACGGGAAGCGAATTTGCGACGGCTTGGCTCGAAGACCCCAGCCCTGACGACCTGCACGGTGCGCGAATCCGATTCTGGCGGTTCGACAGCGCTGGTCGACGGATAGATGCTGAGTGGCGGCTGCCGACGATCGTAGGCCCGTCTGCCGCAGAGGTGGTTTGGCTCGGTGACGGATTCGGGCTGTTCTTCACGGACGAGTCGGGCCTGTGGTACCTCCGACTCGACGCCACGGGGAAGCCGATGGGTTCTCCCGTCCTGGTCGAAGGCGACGAAATCCCGTTCGCACCGGCCGCCGACGTTTCACCTGACGGTACCATCGCGGTGACTTGGTCCAATCAATGTTCCGACCCGGAGGGGCGGGGCGGGCTCACGGTCCGCGTTCGCCGGATCGATTTTGACGGCAATCGGATTGGCGCCGTCTACGTCGTGGATGAGTCCGCGTGGGGCCCGGCCGACCTCGCGGCCGGCACAGAGGGGTACGGACTGGTGGTCCCGGTCCAAGTCGAACCGCCAGGCTTGGTGGGTTGGTTCAGGGCACTGCGTTTCGAGAAGCTCGACGCCAGCCTCGATCATCCGGTCTACTCAGGCGTCCTCGGCAACTACGGCGTCGGTCACGTGAAGTGGTTCGGATCGGAGTCCAGGTGGGTCACGTCGTGGATGTCGGTTTCTGACACCGACGGAGCTGCGGAACTTCGCGTCGCGTTCTTCACTACGGACGGGAGCCTAGCTGGGCCCCCCGTCCGAAACCCGTTGTTCGGGGAGCATGACGGAGGACACGTCGTTGCCATCGCGCCGGGTGGGGGTGGCCTGTCGCTGGTCACCACCTGGGCGCGGCGCCTGTCGTACATGCGGGCGGACCGTCACGGCGTCGCGAGTTCCGATCTCCGGAACGTCGAGCCGTCGCCTGGCTCAGAACCGCCGTACATGTTCGGTACGACCTGGGCGAACGACGGCTTCGCCGTGATCTACTCACCGGGCTTGCCGGGCGATCCGCTCTACCTCCGGCTGTTCGAGAGCGCGGAGTAGCGGTCGAGCCGCAACCCCGCTTCGACGCCGACCGCATCACAACAGTCCGTCGGGGTTTCGCAGCAGCACGTTCGACAGGGGACGATTGACGGGCGACGGGCGGAGGACGCGTGCCAGTTCCTGCAGGGCGGCTGCCACTTGGTCTGCCACGCCGTCGGCGCCGGCGGGGGCGCCAGGTGCGCCCGCCAACGCCACGCACCCCAGCAGCTCGAACACGAGCTGGACCACGATCGTCGTCACCGGCACGTCCGGCAGATGGTACCGGACGATCTGCGCCATCTCCTGCCGTGCGGGACGCGTGGCGGCGGCCAACCACGGCAGATTGCGGGAGGCCAGGCCTACCCGCGCGACCGCACCGCGACGGGGGAGATAGTCCTGCAGCGCCCCGACCAGATGCTCGATCCGGACCGGCTCGCGGGCGGGTCCCAGAGCACCCTGCGGCGCCTGCCGGGCCCGCTCCGCCTCCCACGCCACGACATGCAGTCCGAACCCGCGGAAGAACTCCAGCACGATGGCGACCAGGATGCCGTCCTTCGTGCCGTACCTCGCGTGAATCACCTGCCGGCACCCGCCGGCCAGGATCGCGATCTCCTCCACCGTCGCTTCGTCGTAGCCCTTCCGCTCGAACAGCCTCGCCGCCGCCTCGATGATCGGATCGCAGCCGTCGTCGGCGACTCCCGTGCTCCGACGTGCGGTACCTCTCGCCGGCGTCCGACGCATCTCCTCCGGCCTTGCTCTGGTCATGCTGCGTGTCCTCTCCACGGACCTGTCGTCGTCGACCCGGATTCCCATCGGCAAACCGACCCGACCCAACGACGTCGCTTGCCGACGGCCGGGGGACGAGCACGCGGCACACCATGAATTCCGCAAGTGTGCGAAATCAGGGGGGGGGGATCCCGAACCCGGGCAGATGAGATGGGGCACGGCCTCCTCTGACTCCGATCCGTTCAACGCGAACGAGTCGACGATGACCGGGCCGCGTCCGATAGTCAAGACGCGCGACAAGCCGCGACAATCCGCTGTACGAACTCGCACGCCGCCGTTGCGGATCGTGGGGCGAACGCGGGCCTGCTCGTCGCCGGCGTCATCGAGCGGTTGTCGACCGGCGCGCTGCATGTTATGCATTCGTCCATGAGTTCGCCTGCTCGGCGGCGTGCCACGTACCAGGATCTCCTGGGCGTTCCGCCCCATTGGGTCGCCGAGCTGATCGACGGCGAAGTCGTGACCAGCCCTCGCCCCGCGTTCCGACACGCCCGGGCGTCCTCGATCATCGGTGGAAGCCTCGTGGGACCGTACGACCTCGGAACGGGCGGACCCGGCGGATGGTGGATCCTGGATGAGCCCGAGCTGCACTTCGGCGAGAACGTCCTGGTTCCCGACCTCGCCGGCTGGCGGCGGGAGAGGATGCCGGTGTTCCCCGACGTGCCCTTCTGCGAGGTCGCGCCCGACTGGGTATGCGAAGTGCTCTCCCCGGCCACCGCCGGACTCGACCGCGTGCGGAAACTGCCGATCTACGCCCGGGCCGGCGTGGCGCACGCCTGGCTCATCGACCCGGCCGCGCGGACGCTGGAGGTCCTGCGCCTCCAGGCCGGCTCGTGGGTCGTCGTCGCCGCCTTCGGCGAAGACCAAACCGTCCGAGTCGAGCCGTTCGGAGAAGTCGGGATTCCGCTGGCCACGCTGTGGATCGGGGAAGGACCATGAACAAGCTGGTGCTCGTCGCCGCCGCCCTCGCCCTCTCCCTCGGCTGCAAGAAGAACACGACCGGGACGGGAGGTGGGGAATCCGGCGGGTCGCTCGACGCGGTCGCGGCCCAGGCGCAGCTCCTCACGCAGGCGATGGGGCTCCCCGACGTCGAGTCGACCTGGAGCCCGGGCGCCATCCGGGAAGACGTCGCGATCCCGGCGCTCGGGATCAAGGTCGACCACCCGGAGAACGTCGCGCTCGCCGTCGAGGGCAAGACGGCGAAGTTCACCGCCGAAGGCTTCTACCCCGTCACGATCACCGTGGAGAAGCTCACACTGGAGAACGCGGCCCTCAAGGTCGAGGTCGACGGCGTCCCGCAGCTTGGGAAGGGCACGACCTGGGACGGCAACACCCAGGTCATCCAGACCGACTGCGACCTGGTCCGCTGCACGGTCGAGAAGCCGGAGGGGTGGTACGTCTCCGAGGTCGCCGACGCCGGCGCCATGATCTGCAAGTCGATCGAGACCGCGCCCCCGCCCATGGTCCCGGGCCTGGACAACATCACCAGCAGCAACAGCACCGGCGGCCAGTGCCCGGACGGCACCATGGACCTGGGCCAGGCGTTCCTGGACGCCGCCAAGTCGACCGAAGTCTCCGCCGCGCTGGAAGCATGCTGGGTCCAGGCGGTCGCCGCCGACCCCGCCCGGCAAGGCAAGACGCCGACCTTCGACCTCCGGATGTCCAACTGGAACGGGAGCTGGGAGCGCAAGATCGAGCTGCGCGATCTCGACGGCGATTCCGCGTCGCTCCTCGAATGCCTCACCGCCGCGACCGCGCCGCTCGACGCGAAGATGCCCACCGAAGCGCTCCCCGAGGGCTGCACGCTGATGAGCGTGGCCTACGTCCGCTTCGGGGTGAAGGTCGCTTGCCCGTAGTCGGGGGAGGGAATTTCGCGCAAAGAGCGCAAAGAAACGCAAAGGACGCAAAGGGGGGGCGGATTCAGCGGTAGGAGGAGTTGTACCACCACTCGACCTGGATCCCGAGCATGTGCTCGACGGAGTGGTCGCGACGGGGGTCGTCCTCCGCCAGCGTGTGGCGCGCGGCGTCGTTGGGGACCGAGATCTGGTACACGAGCCGGATCTGCGGGCGGCTGAGCGTCCCGGGCCCGAACGGCACCCACATAGGCATCACCGCGAACTTCCAGATCTGCGGCGTCTCGGGCTGTTCCGACTCCGGCGCCAGCCCCGCCGACGCCCTCATCTGCCAGGAGATCTCCGCCGCCACGTGGAACTGCTCGGTGATGTAGAAGTGCGGGCGCACGGCCAGCGCCACTTCCCAGGCGTCGTCCAGGTCGTACACGTTGCGGTCGGCGTCGCGGAACCAGCGCGCGTAGCCGCCCCCCAGGAGCCCGAAGATCTCTCCGACCTCGAGGTTCCCGGCGGCGACCAGCGCGAACTCCCTTGCGTCCAGGGCGCGCTTGTCCTCGTCGACGCCGAACGGGATCGACAGCTCGCCGTACGCCGCCAACCCCCCCGAGGTACGCACCCACAGGTTGAGGAAGTCGCCGTCGTCGTCCCACAGCCCGCCCTGCGCGCCCGCCACCCAGCCCTGGTCGTCCGGGAGCTCCTCCTCCGTGCGGTCGGGATGGATCAAGGTGCCCGACGAGATGAAGTGTCCTTCGCCGTACAGCGCCACCTTCCACCCCAGGTCGTCGGGCCCTTCCGGCAGCGAGAGGCGCTCGGCCTTCAGGCTGACCAGGGTGCGCGGGCGGTCGAGCGTCAGGGAGGAGCGCGTGCCGTGGATCGGATCGGGCGACTCGAACCACTGCGTCTGCCACTCGTCGTCGAGCCGGTTCATCCCGACCTGGGCGGCGATGCGGTAGGCGTCGAAGGCGACGGACAGGCCGCCGCCGACGGTGTTGAGATTGTCCAGCGGCCACCAGTCGAAGAGGTAGACGTCGTCGCCGCGGTACATCCGGGAGCCGGCCCAGAGCGCCAGCCAATCCTTCCAGGTGGACTCGACATAGAGGTTGCGGATCGCGATCGACTCCAGCGGATTGCCCGTGAAGTGGAACAGCTCCTCGAAGACGGCGATGGTCGTCAGGATGCGCAGGCCGACGTCCTCGGTCGGGTGGAGGGCGTAGCCCAGATCCAGCTCGAGGTACGCGGGCTGCTCCAGGCGCGGTCCGTGGGCGACGACGGAGAAGGGCTGCGACGTGCCGCCGCGCCCGTCCCAGCCGATGCCGACCCGGCCGTACGTCCCGAACCGGAAGCCGTCGCCGGACTCCGGCGCCGCCGCGCCCGCCGTCTCGTCCGCCGACTCGACGGGAGCGTCCGCCGTTGCCTGCCCGGTCGGGAGGGGCGCAGGCCCGGCCGCCGTCTGAGCGAAGACCGGCGCGGCGACGAACGGTGCGCACACGATCGCGAGCCAGGCGAACCTCGGCGGCAGCATGGGGCCGGATGCTAGTCCGAGGCTCACAAGGCGTCCAGGGCGTTGAACTTGATGGGCCAGTTGGAGTCGACCGTTCCGCCGTCGATTTCGAGGACCTTGCCGGTGACCCAGGAGGACGCGGGCGACGCGAGGAACAGGGCCGTCGCGGCGATGTCCTCGGGCGTCCCCAGCCGCCGCATCGGCGTGCGCGCCTCCATCTGCTCGCGCAGCTCGCCCGTCACGAACAGCGAGAGTGCCTCGGTCAGCACCGCGCCCGGCGCGATGGCGTTGAAGCGCACGCGCGGCGCGAACTCGCAGGCCAGGAGCCGCGTCATGTGGTTCAGCGCCGCCTTCGCCGTGCCGTACGAGACGAACCCGGAGTCGACCAGGTGCGACATCGCGGAAGAGACGTTGACGATCGAGGCGCCCTCGTGCTCCAGCAGGTGCGGCAGCGCGAGGCGGCTGAGCGAGAACGCCGAGCCGACGTTGAAGCGGAACGCGGCCTCGAACTCCTGGCGCGTCACCGCCAGCGCCAGGCACGGCGGCGCGCCGCCGGCGTTGTTGACCACGACGTCGAGGCGACCGAAGGCGCGGACCGTCTCCGCGACGAGCCGCTCGAGCTGCGCGTCGTCGTCCACGTCGCAGGGGATCGCGACCGCCTTCCCGCCGGCGCGGACGATCTCCGCCGCCGCGGCGGCGATCTCGGCTTCGGTGCGCGCCGCGCAGGCGACGGCGGCGCCTGCTTCTCCGAGGGCCGCGGCAATCGCCCGCCCGATCCCCCGCCCCGCCCCCGTGACGATCGCCGCCTTCCCGTCCAGCCGGAACCTCTCCATCAACATGCCGTGACCCTACCTGACCCGAAGACGCCGTGCTACAACTGCGGCGACGGCGACAGGCGCCGCCGGCAGGCGAGGGCACACGGGTGCGGCCCGGTCGGGAGGTTGCGGTGATGCGCAGGTTCACGAGCCCCAGCACGATCCTGCTCGTGGGGACGTTCGCGGCCGCCCTGGGGTGCGAGGTGGGCGACGACCGCGGGGCGTCACGGCTGCCCATCGTCGGCGGCACGCCGGAATCCGGCTATCCCGGCGTCGGCGCGTTGGTCGTCGACTACGGCACCGCCTTCGGCCAGTTCTGCTCGGGCTCGCTCATCGCGTCGCAGTGGGTGCTGACCGCCGCGCACTGCGTCACCGGGGCGGACATCCCCGAGCCCTACCAGACGAGCTTCTGCATCGGCTCCGACGCCACGGTGCGCTCCGGCTGCACGCTGGTCGAGGCCGATTCGTTCCATGCCAACCCGTCCTACGACCCCTCGGCCGGCACCGGCGACATCGGCCTGGTGCACCTCGCCCGCGCCGTCACCGGCGTCTCGCCCTACACGTACAACACCACGGCCCTCTCCACGGCCTACGAGGGCGATCCGATCCTCTGGGTGGGATTCGGCGAGAACGACGGCGTGCGCGACACGGGCTCGGGCATCAAGCGCTCGGGGACCGGCACGATCGCCCAGGTCCGGACCGGGCGCCTGGCCTACGACTTCGCCGGCGTGATGCCGTGCAGCGGCGACTCGGGCGGCCCTTCGTTCCTCACGGTCTCCGGTTCGTCGCGGATCGCCGGCATCGTCTCCACGGGCGACGTGGATTGCACCTCGTACGGCTTCGACACGCGCGTCGACGTCTGGTCCTCGTGGATCGCCGCCACGATGGCCGCCGGCGGCGGCCACACCGACTGCAACCCGCTCGGCGGCTCGTGCGGCGCCGACGCGTGCTGGCTGGTCGACACGGCGTGGTGGGCGTGCATCCCCAGCGGCCGGCGGGGGGAGGGGACGGCGTGCAATCCGGACGCGAGCACGTGGGGCGACACGCTGCCGTGCGCGGACGGGCTCATCTGCATGGAGGACGCGGCAGGCTCGACGACCGGCCGTTGCGTGTCGTTCTGCCGCGGCGACGGCGACTGCGGCGGCGGTGATCGCTGCGTGCTGCCGATCCTCGTCGACGACTCCACGGTCGGCGCGTGCATGCCGACCTGCGACCTGGTGGGCGGCACCTGCGGCGGCGGCACCGCCTGCTACCCAGCGGACGGCGCCTGGACCTCGTGCCGGGCCAGCAACGGCCTCGGCGACGGCGCCGACTGCGACCCCGCCGTGGGCTCCAGCGGCCCCGTACCTTGCGCCGACGGCCTCTCCTGCGTCCGCACCTCAGGCGTCCACTACGGCGTCTGCTCGCCCTACTGCCGCGGCGACGGCGGCTGCGGCTCCGACGAGATGTGCCGCGTTCCCGTCTTCCGCGACATCCCCGACGTCGGCGCCTGCGTCTGCGCCGATCGCGACGGCGACGGCTGGTGCGTTCCCGACGACTGCAACGACGCCAGCACCGACGCCAACCCGGGTCTCGCCGAACGCTGCGGCGACGGGCTGGACAACGACTGCGACGGCGCGACCGACGAGGGCTGCGGGTGCGCCGACGCCGACGGGGACGGCTACTGCCCGCCCGACGACTGCGACGACGGCAACGGCGCGATCCACCCCGGCGCGACGGAGGTTTGCGGCAACGGCATCGACGAGAACTGCGCCGGCGGACCCGACGACGGGTGCGGCTGCACGGACGCCGACGGTGACGGGGTCTGTCCGCCCGAGGACTGCAACGACGCCGATCCGCTGATGAACCCCTCGGTCGCCGACATCTGCGGCGACTCCATCGACAACAACTGCAACGGCACGACCGACGAGACCTGCACCTGCACGGACGCCGACGGCGACGGCTGGTGCGCCGCGGACGACTGCGACGACGGCAACCCCGACGTCCACCCGGGCGCCCTCGAGGCCTGCGGCTTCGGCGCGGACTACGACTGCGACGGGCTCTTCGACGTCGACGACCCCGACTGCTGGGCGCCGACCGGCGGCGGCGACGACGGTTGCAGCTGCTCCGCCCCCGGCGGCCCCGGACCCCATGGCGGCTTCCTCGCCGCCGCGCTCCTCGGCATCCTCCTCGCCGTCCGCGGCATGACCTTCCGGCGGAAACGATGACCGATCCCGCGACGCCTCCCGACCCCTCCGCCGCGCCCGCAGCCGCGCCCGCCGCCGCGACTCAGGGCTCACAGCTCACAGCTCACAGCTCACAGCCTCCCCCGCGCCCGGGGCCAGGAGCCGAGTCGGACCCGCTCTGCACCTCCGGACCAGCGACTCCACCCGTTCGCCCAACCAGCAACCAACAACCAGCAACTCCCTCCCGCCGCTGGTTCCTGGCCCACCTCGCCCTTCCCCTGGGCCTGCTCGCCGCCGCCTACTTCCTGCGAGACGTGCTCACGCCGATCGTCGCGGCGCTGTTCCTGGCCTACGCCCTGTCGCCCGCGGTCGACCGGCTCAAGAAGTGGGGGATCCCGCGCGGCCTCGGCACGTTCCTGGTGCTGCTGGTCACCATCGGCGGTCTCGTCGGCGTCGCACTCGTGGTCTTGCCCGCGGTGTTCGGCGAGTTCCAGCGTTTCGTGGAGAAGCTGCCCGACCTCCTGCAGCGGCTTTCGACGGAGACGATTCCCGCGATCGAGCGGACGCTGGGCGTCGATTTGCCCAACGACCTGGACACGGCCCTGGCGCTGCTCGCCGAGAAGGTGCGCGGGACCTCCCCGGACGCGCTGGGTCCGCTGGCGAGCGTGGCGGCGCACGTCCTGCGGGGAGCGGCGGCGTTCCTCTCGGCCTTGTTCACCGTGCTGCTCGTTCCGATCCTGACCTTCTTCTTCCTGCGCGACTTCCCGCAGCTCGTCGCGGGCGTGCGCAAGGAGCTGCCGGCGCGCTACCGGCCGGGCGTGGAGTCGTACTTCACCGAGGTCGACCGCATCATGTCCGCCTACCTGCGAGGCCAGCTCCTGGTGGTGCTGTGTCTCGGCGCGCTGTACGCCCTCGGCCTCGCGCTCCTCGGGCTGCGCCTCGGGGTCGCCATCGGCCTCCTGGCCGGCGTGCTGGCCTTCATCCCCTACGCCGGTTTCGCGGTCGGCATCGCGCTGGCATTGCTCATGGCGCTGGTGACCTTCGAGGGCGTCTGGATGTACGTCGGCATCGTGGCCGTCTTCACCGGCGTGCAGGTGCTGGAAGGCCTCGTGCTCACGCCGCAGCTCATCGGCCGGCGCCTGGGCATGGGCATGGTCGGCGTGCTGGTCGCGATCATCGTCTTCGGCGCGACCCTCGGCTTCGTCGGCGTCCTCCTGGCCGTGCCGCTGGGGGCAGTCTTCCGCGTCTCGTTCGGCCGCCTGATGGCCTGGCGCGCGCAGGTGGACGCGGAGGGGGCGGGGCGGGGGAGCGAACGGGGGGGCGGGGAGGCGAGCGGTCGAGCGGCCGAGCGGACGGGCGGACCGGCGGAAGCACAATCCACGGAGACATCCGGGGCGGGCAAGCCTGCAGGTGGCGGCTCATGATCCCGCCGGTCCTGTCCGACGCGCAGCTCCTGCCGGGCGGACCGGCATTCGTGACGGAGGCGAGCGGCGAGCCGCACGTCGCGCTGTGGCGCACGGACGACCTGGGGAGGACCTTTCACCCGCTCCTGGACCGCCGGCTGCTCGGGGAGAAGCTGCGCTTCTTCGGCACGTGGTTCCTCGACGAGCGGTGCGGCTTCGTTTGCGGGGAGGACGAGGACGGCGACGGGACGCTGCTGGCGACGCGGGACGGCGGGCTGTCGTGGGAGCCGGTCACGGCGGTGACCGACCAGGCCTTCGCCACGCCGCTCACGCAGGTCGTGTTCGCCGACGACCGCCGCGGGCTCGTGGTCGCCGCCGGCGACGCGTTGTGGCGCACCACCGACGCCGGGCGCACCTGGCGGCCGGCGACTTCCTCCGAGATGTCCGCGCACGGGATCTTCTTCCTCGACGGCACCGGCCGCGGGTGGGTGCTCTCGCAGACCCTCGACGAGGACCTGGGCATCCTGCGCACGCAGCACTTCCTGACGCTCGACGCCGGCGGCACCTTCGCGCCGCTCGGCGACACGCTCGACGGCGAGCCGCTCCGCCTGGACGTCGCGGCCTGTGCGTTCTGGGACGAGCGGACGGGTCTGCTCTGCGGCCCGGACGGGCTGTTCCTGCGCACGGACGACGGGGGACGGTCGTGGACGGGCGTGCCGTCCGGCGCACCGTCCGACTTCAACTTCGCCGTGCCGCTGGGGCGTTCGACCGCCTACGTGCTCGGCTGCGACGGCCGGATGATGCGCACCGACGACGCGGGGCGCACCTTCCGCCCGATCGCCACCGGGGTAGAGACGGAGCTGCACGCGGCGGCGTTCGCCGACGAGGCCCGCGGATTCGTGGTCGGTGAGGACGGCGTGGCGCTGTGGACGGAGGACGGCGGAAGGACCTGGAACCGCTCGCGCCTGCTCGCCAATGGGGTGTGAGGTCCGGTCGGCCGATCGGCCGCTCGACCGCTCGCCTCGTCAGTTGTTGCCGCGGCGCTTGCGGCCGGTCCAGGCGCCGCCTCCCTGCAGGTCCTGGTCGTTGCCCCACGTGCCGTCGAAGCGGTGGACCGGGAGTCCCGTGCCGACGGGCGGGTCGACGATGTACTGGAAGGCGCCGTGGCCGCTGGTCTCCCGCGGCACGCTCGGGATCCGCTCATCGATCTGGGTCCAGGCGAAAAGGAGCAGGCAGCCCCGGACGGTCCCCTCGATATGCCCGCTCTTGTGCCACTCCACGTCCTTCCAGGTGCCGACGACCGTGGCGCCGTCCTGCGACAGCTCCATGTCGCCCATGTTCGTGACCCAGCGCCCGGTGTAGCTGCCGCCCTCGGGCATCGGGCACTCCGGGAACGGCGACTGCGCGTTGGGGCCGGGACCGCTGCACCCGGCCAGGGCCGCGGCGAACACCACGCAGGCGTAACCAAGGACTCGCTTCATCTGCCACCTCCTCGAGCCTTGCGGCTGCCGCTCTTGCGGACGGCCCGATGCAACCGCGGGACGGGGTGGATGTCAAGGCGAAGGGGCGCGTGGGCGCGTTGGACGTCTTCCCCGGGGCGTGTCACAATGAGCGCCGGTCGGAGGAAGCCATGAAGACGCGCTTCTGGATGGTGCTCGGCGTGTGCGGGGCACTCGCGGCCTGCGACGGCGGGACGCGGGCCGCGGGCGACGTCGGCGACAACGGCGACGACGACGGCGTGCGGGCCGACGCGGATCTCACCGACAGCGACGGGGACACCATCCCCGACGACGTCGAGGGTCCCGAGGACCTCGACGGGGACACGGTCCCCGACTTCGAGGACCCCGACAGCGACGGCGACACCATCCCCGACGACGTCGAGGCCGGAGACGACGATCCCGAGACCCCGCCCGACGACTCCGACGGCGATACGGTCCCCGATTTCGAGGATCCGGACAGCGACGGCGACACCATCCCCGACGACGTCGAGGCCGGAGACGACGATCCCGAGACCCCGCCCGACGATACCGACGGCGACACGATCCCCGATGTCCTCGACCCGGACAGCGACGGCGACGGCATCACCGACCTCGTCGAGGGCGGGAGCGACGTTGACGGCGACACCGTCCCGAACTACCTCGACGACGACTCGGACGGCGACACCGTACCGGACGCGGTCGAGGGCGACGGCGACACCGACGGCGACGGCACGCCCGACTTCCTCGACGAGGACAGCGACGGGGACGGGTCGAGCGACTTCCGCGAGGAGTACCACCCTGCGGGCGACCGGCTGGATCCGGGGCGCACGGTCCCGGAGGACGACTTCGTGCTCCTGCTGCCGCCGGGCGGTCCGCCGGTCGGCGATGTGATCCAGTTCCAGACGACGCTGGTCATCGGGGACATCTTCTTCCTCGTGGACACCACCGGCAGCATGTACGAGGAGGCCGACAACATCCAGGCCAACCTGACGAGCGTGATCATCCCCGAGATCCGCGACCGGATCCCCGACGCCGCCTTCGGCGTGGGCCAGCACGCCGACTTCCCCACCGGGAGCTACGGCGGCGGCACGGACGTGGCGTTCGAGCTGCTCCAGACGATGACCTGGGACGCCGAGGCCGCCCAGGCCGCGGTGAACGCGCTGCCGAGCAACGGAGGCGCCGACGGGCCGGAATCGCAGGTCGAGTCGCTGTACCAGATCGCCACGGGCGAGGGCCTCGGCTCGTGGGTCCCGGCCTACGCGGGACCGGACTGCGTCGGCGCGCCGTGCTTCCGCGAAGGGGCGCTGCCGATCATCGTGATGTTCACCGATGCGCCGATGCACAACGGGCCGCCGGGGACGTTCGGCGACGCGTACACCGGGATCGACCCGCCGCCCCATACCTGGGAGCAGGCGGTTGCCGCGCTGAACGAGCGCCACGCGAAGGTCATCGGGATGTACTCCGGGGGCGATCGAGCGAGCGACCAGTGGGGCCGGTATGCATGGAACGACATGGAGGCGACCGTCCGGGCCACGGACACGATCGATCTCGACGGCCAGCCGTTCCTGTTCGAAATCGGCACGAACGGCTCCGCGCTGACGACGAGCGTGGTGGACGCGATCGAGACGATGGTCTCGCGCATGCCGCTGGACGTCGACGCCTTCGCCCAGGACGACCAGGGCGACGCCCTGGGTATCGACGCGACGTGCTTCGTGCGCGAGCTGCGGCCCTACCGCTGGATCGGTCCGACGGACATCGAGAACGACCCCGAGGCGTGCGACGGGATGGACGACTCGACGTTCTACGGGGTGTCGCCCGGGTCGCTGGTCGAGTTCTCCGTCGTATTCCAGAACCACGGCTGCTTCGGCGGCGACGACCAGTGGCGCGTCTTCCGCGCCTGGCTCATCGTCCGCGGCGACCACGTCACGTATCTCGATCGCCATCTCCTGGTCGTGGTCGTGCCTCCCACCCGCTGACCTTCCCTTGCCCTTGGGCGGCGCGGCGTGATGAAGTGCGCGGGCGGGGCCGCTTTGGGCGGTCCGGGAAGGAGGGTCGCGATGGCAATGCAGGTCGAGGATCTTCGCCCCGGAACCGGGGCCGAGGCGCGAGCGGGGAACCGCGTGACGGTGCACTACGTGGGCACGCTCACGGACGGGACGAAGTTCGACAGCTCGCGCGATCGCGGCGAGGGCTTCAGCTTCAAGCTCGGCGCGGGCCAGGTGATCAAGGGCTGGGACCAGGGCGTGGCCGGGATGAAAGTCGGCCAGCTCCGCAAGCTGACCATTCCGCCCGAGCTGGCCTACGGCGCGCGCGGCTTCCCGCCCGTCATCCCGCCCAACTCCACTCTCGTCTTCGAGGTCGAACTGCTCGAGGTGAAGTAGCCGCTCACCCCGCGTCGCCCGCCGCCGCCAACTCCCCCGCCGGCGGCTCGACGCGGATCGTCAGCGACCCGCCGGCCCGCAAGTCCCGGTCGTATCGGACCGGGTCGTGCCCGTCGAAGGTCACCACCACTCGGATCGATATCTCGGCGTCGTCCTGCGCCTCGAAGGGACCCTCGAGGGGCACGTTGGCACGACCGTTCGCGCGGTTGGCGATGTCCACCTTCGCCTCGACGCCGCCCGTGTCGACGATCACCGTGCCGGGACGCAGGCGCAGCCGGCGCGAGAGGAGGTAGGCGGCCTCCCCGGCCGGAATCGTCTCGGTCCATTCGGCCGAGTAGCATTCCGGCTTGGAGGTGCGCCACCCGAATCGATGCTCTCCCGGCTCCAGCTCGGCGGAGAGGATGCCCGGGTTCGGGCCGACGGGTGGACCGTAGACCCCGAGACGCGCACCATCGACCCAGATCTCGAAGTTCCGGCAGGGAGCGGCGGGCTGGAAGGAAACCGTCCGCAGCCGGGGCGGCGGAGCGTGTCCGGAGCCGTCCGTGCGTCCGCCGTCGTGCGCGTCGGCGAGCGGCGGCGGATAAGCGACCACGTCGCCCGATGCGTCCCCCGGAGGCTCGCCGGTCCCCACGGCCGCGACCTCGTCGGCCGCGTCGCCGGCCGCCGTCGAGTCGTTCCCTGCGGGCCCCGGATCCTGACCCTGGTCCGCGGGGATCTCCCGGGCGCCGCCGTCCTCGCGGGTCGTCTCGACGGCCGCGGGCGTGGGCTGCCCGCCCGCGCCGGCATCGCGGCGGCGCGGGGTCTCGTGCACGGCGGCGACGCCCGAGTCGGCGGCGTCGGTCCGATCCGGCTGCGTGGGCGGCAGCGAGAGCCACACGGCGACCACGGCGGCGGCGAGGGCGGCGGCGAGCGCGACCACGGCCAGGCGGCGTCTCGAGCGGCGGACCATCGTGGTCTCGACGAGGCGCAACGCGTCCTTGTGCTCGGGCTGCCAGGCGAGGATCCAGGAGCAGAGCTTGCGGACCTCGGCGGCGCCTCCCGGAGTCTGCAGCAGGCCGCGGCAACGCTCGAGCAGCGCCTGCTCCCGGTGCGCCAGGATCGCCGCGCGCGCCTGCTCCGGCTCGCGTTCGAACGCGGCAATCAGCTCGTCCGGGCTGCCCGCTCCGGCGACCGTGAGCACGGAGCGCAGGGCGGAGGCGACGTCGGCCATCGAGGCGTAGCGGTTCTCGGGACGCCGCTCGAGGCAGACACGGATGACGCCGGCCAGCACCTCGCCGATGTCGGGGCGCACGCGCGCCGGGTCGGGGTAATCGACCTCCAGCACCTTGCGCAGGACCGCGTGGGGGTTGGGGCCGCTGAAGGGCAAGTCGCCGGTCGCCAGCCAGTACAGCAGGGTGCCGAGGGAGAAGATGTCGGCGCGGGCGTCGAGGCGCGCGCCCTCGAGATGCTCAGGGCTCATGAAGGCGGGCGAGCCGAGGATCTGTCCGGTGGAGGTGAGGTGCTCGATATCGATGATCTGGGCGATGCCGAAGTCGGCGACCTTCACCTTGCCGCCGGTGCCCATCAGGATGTTGCCCGGCTTGAGGTCGCGGTGGATGATCCCGGCCTGGTGGGCCGCGTGCAGGCCCTCCGCCGTCCGCAGTCCGATGACCGCGACCACCTCGGCCGGGATGGGGCGGCGCGCGGTGGCCCAGGAGTCGAGGCTACCGCCGCGGATCAGCTCGCTGACGATGAACGGGCGCCCCCCGTCCTCACCGGCCTCGTAGACCTCGAGCACCGCGGGGTGCTTGAGCCGCGCGACCGCCCGCGCCTCGCGCCGGAACCGCATCCGCGATTCCTCGCGCGAGCACAGGTGGGGATGAAGGACCTTGACCGCGACGTCGCGCTGCAGGTCGGGGTCGCGGCCGCGGTAGACGGTCGCCATGCCGCCGGAGCCGAGCGTCTCCTCGAGATCGTACTTGCCGATCCGGCTGGGCCGATCCATGGCCCGGCGTCACTCCGGGACCGCGACGCCGCGCTGGCGGCACTCCTCGCGGTACCGCTCGATCGCCCGCTCGAACGCGGACACGACGGCGGGATCGAACTGCGAGCCGGCGCAGCGCTGGATCTCGCGCATCGTCACCTCGTGGCCCAGCGCCTTGCGGTACGCGCGGCTCGAGGTCATCGCGTCGTACGTATCGGCGACGGCCAGGATGCGCGCGGCCAGGGGGATGTCCTCCCCTTTCAGCCCGTCCGGATAGCCGGTGCCGTCCCAGCGTTCGTGGTGGGAGAGGACGCCGGAGACGATGGGGCGCAGGAACGAGATCGGCTCCAGGATCTGCCGTCCGAAGGTGGGGTGGGCCTTGAAGATCTCGTACTCCTGCGCCGAGAGCTTGCCGGGCTTGTTCAGATTGGCCTGGCAGCCGATCTTGCCGATGTCGTGCATCAGCGCCGCCTGCGTCACCGTCTCGACCTCTTCCAGCGGCAGGTCCAGCTCGAGCGCGATGAGCCGCGAGAGGCGCGTGACCCGGTCGGAATGGCCCGCGGTGTAGCGGTCCATCGCCTCCAGGGCGCGCGCGAAGCCCTGGATCGTCTCGCGGAAGGTCAGCTGCAGGTTCTCGAACAGCCGGATGTTGTCCACCGCCGCCGCGGCGCGGCCTCCGAGCACCGACAGCAGCTTGCGCTGCCCTTCCGAGAACCGGTTCCCCGGCGTCACCGAGACCGCGGTCACCAGCCCCACGAGCCGCTGGGGCACCTTCAGCGGCACCGACAGCAGCGAGGTCACGGCGGGAGCGTCCGCGGTCAGATACTGGGGACAGCGCTCGCCGTGGGCCAGCACGAGCTGTCCCTCGCTGTGCGCGTGCAGCAGCGCCGACAGCTCCAGGTGCTCCGGCTGGTACTTGTGGCCGTTCCGCGACGCACGCGTGCAGAGCGTGACCGAGCCGCCCTCGGCGGTGAGGTGGATGATCACCTCGTCCGCGGGCAGCTCGCGCAGCGTCGTCCCGGTGAGCTGGTCCAGCACGTCGGAGAGCGACAGGGACGTCGAGATCTCCTCCGACGCACGGTACAGGGCGATGGTCTCGCGCAGGATCATGTTCTCGCGCTGGAGCTTGCGGTTCTGCAGGCCACGCTCGACGACCCGGATCACCTCCTCCATCTTGAACGGCTTGAGCAGGTAGTCGTACGCGCCCTTCTTCATCGCATCGATCGCGGTCTCCACGGTGCCGTAGGCGGTCATGATCACCGTGAGGACGTCGACGCCCCGCTCGCGGATCGTCTCGATCAGCTCGATGCCGCCGATTCGCGGCATTTTCATGTCGGAGATCACGATGTCGAACGTGGTCGAATCGAGCTTCTCCAGCGCCGCCTTGCCGTCCTCCGCCGTCTCGACCTGGTACCCCTCCATCGACAGGAAGTCGGCCAGAATCTGCCGGATGACGAGCTCGTCGTCCACCACAAGGATCTGAGATGCTTCTCGCTCGACCAACGCCAAGGCCGCCGCTCGCCCGCGGCGCCTCCCGGGCCCCCCGAGGACCACGCGGGCGGAGCATACCGTCAAAGCGGGGTTTCGCGCAAAGGGCGCGAAGAGGCGAAGCCCGCAAAGGGGGGGGGAGGGGAAGTCGGGGGGAAAATGGGGGGGTTGACGGTGGCACCGTTCCGAAGTAAGGGTCCGCCCGGGTCCGGCGGCGGGAGGACGAACGCCGTGTCGGGCGGGCCGAAGAACATCCGAGGAATGGAGGAGAAGTCATGAGGAATCTGCTGTGGTCCGTGGTGTTTGCGGTTGGCGTGTCGGCTTGCAGCGGCGCGATCCCGGTGCCGGGCGGCGTCGGTGGCGGCGACGAGATCGTCGCGAAGTACGACCGCTGGCTCGCCCATGTCGACGAGCTGCAGGCGTCGGTCGAGGAGGCCCAGCGGTGGGTCATCGACGCCCCGAAGGAGCTGGCGGTCACGCTCGGTCTGCCCGAGACGGCGACGCTGGACGAGATCCAGGCGAAGATCCGCGCCAACCTGGCGGCCGCCGGCATCACGGCGTCCGGCTCGCTGACGGTCGAGATCAACGCCGAGGCGGGCGCGTCCGGCAGCGCGGAGGCGGGCTCGGGCGGCGCGTCGGCGCAGGGCGAAGCACATGCGTCGGTCGAGGTGCGGATCGTGGCCGCCGCCGGGATCGAGCTGAACGCCGAGGCGCAGCAGGTCGTCGACGCGGTCAAGCTGTGCCTGGAGCGCGTCGCGGGGATCAAGCCGCGCCTCGAGGCGATCGTCGCGAACCTGGAGACCGTGCTCAGCGAGGGCCGCGCCCTCATCGTCTCGATGCCCGACGACCTCACCGGCCTCCTGGCCGCGAAGATCGCCGAGTACACCCCGAAGTTCAACGCCCGCATCGACTTCATGGTTTCCTTCAGCGGGTCGGCCGGCGGCACGGTCGAAGCCTCGGCCAACATCACCGCCTCCGTCTCCGCCGGCGTCACCGGCTAGCGAAGCGGACAAGCGAGCGGACGAGCGGCAGACCGGACGAACGGACGTTCGACCGTTCGATCGCTCGGCCGCTCGGCCGCTCGGCCGCTCGGCCGCTCGCCCCCCTCGACCGCTCGCAAGCCCCTGCTTGCCCCGCCCCCCCCTTTCGGGTACACCTGCCGTCCATGCTGCGCCTGCGCATCCAGCCGCTGAACACCGATCAGGTGTTGCTGTACTTGAAGCTCCTATCGGGGGTGGCGGCGGCGGACGGCGAGGTCTCGGAGGCGGAGCGGGCGATGTTCGAGGCGACGATGGCGGACTACGGGCTGCCGGACGACGCGCGGCGCCAGGTCCGTTCCTGCCTGGACGCGCCGCCCTCGATTGACGGCGAGCTGCGGCGGCTCGAGGACGGCCCCGTGCGGCGGCTGTTCCTGCGCGATGCGTGGCTGATGGCCTACATGGACGGACGAGTGAGCGACCCGGAACGCGAGCGGCTGGAGTCCGTGCGCCGTGCGCTGCGGCTGCCCGAGTCCGAGGCCGCCGCGGCGGAAGGCTGGGTCCGCGAGGGGCTGGCGTGGATCGAGCGCGGGGACGAGATGGTCGGGACGCTCGCACCCCACCGGCGTTCGATGTTCTAGGCCCGCCCGCCCGCAAGGCGCGACGATGACGGCGAATCTGTCCCCGGAGTACAAGGAAGCCGAAGGCCGGTACAGGAAGGCCACGACCTTCGAGGAGCGCCTGCGCGCCCTGGAGGACATGTACTCCTGGATCCCCAAGCACAAGGGGACCGAGAAGATGCAGGCGGACCTCAAGACCCGCATCGCGCGCCTGCGCGAGGAAGGGGACAAGGGTCCGAAGGCCGGCGGCGGAAAGTCGGCCCTGATCACGGTGGACCGCCAGACCGAGGCGATGGCGATGCTGCTTGGCCCGCCCAACGCCGGGAAGTCCAGCCTGCTGCGCGCGCTGTCCAAGGCGCAGCCCGAGGTCGCGCCGTACCCGTTCACGACGCAGATCCCGTGCTCGGGCATCGCGCACCACGAGGACGTCCCGATCCAGATCGTCGACCTGCCCGCGCTGAGCGCCGAGCGCCCGCAGCCGTGGGTCATCGGCCAGGCGCGCAACGCCGACGTCCTGCTCCTCGTCGTCGACCTGTCGCTCGATCCCCTGACCGAGCTGCACGACATGCTCGCGCTGCTGGAGGAGGCCAAGCTCTACCCGCGCCGCGACCCCGACGCCGCGCCCGAGGAGCTGCGGCCCCGCGCCAAGCGCGCCGCCCTCGTCGGCAACAAGCTCGACGTCCCGGGCGCCCGCGACAACCTCGGCGCGTTCCGCGAGCTGTACGAAGGCGACCTGCCGCTGCTGCCCGTTTCGGCTGCTACCGGCGACGCCGTGGCTGCGATTCCGGCCCACATCTTCGAGGTTTGCCGGCTGCTGCGCGTGTACGCCAAGCAGCCCGGCAAGCCGCCCGACCTGAACGCGCCGTTCGTCCTGCGGGGCGGTGCGACGGTGGGGATGCTGGCCGAGCGCATCCACAAGGACCTGGCCCAGACGCTCAAGTTCGCGCGTGTCTGGGGCGCGCACACCTTCGACGGCCAGCGCGTCATCGCGGACTACGCGCTGCACGACAAGGACGTGGTCGAGCTGCACGTCTAGGGAGGACCGCATGCCCGTCGTCGCCAAGTGTCCCAACTGCAACGGCCCGCTGGACAAGGCTCCCGGCGGCCCCGATTCGAAGTGCCCGTACTGCAACGCCACGCTGCTCGCCACGACCTACATGCCGTCGCCTGCCGCCGCGCCCGGACCGGTGCTGGGCGTCCCCCCGGGCGGCGTGCCCTACCCGCCCGCCGCGGGCCAGGGCTGGGGGACTCCCGCCGTCGGTGCTCCCGGCGCCTACCCGCCCTCCGCGCCGATGCCCCTCCCGCCGATGCCGGTGTTCCACACGCGCAAGCGGTCCTCGGCCGGCGCCCTCGTCTCGATCGTCATCTCGTTCGTCGTCTTCGGCGGCATCGGCATCGGCGTGTACTTCATGCAGCGGCAGGTGCAGCAGACCGCCGAACAGGCGACGCAGGCGGCGACCCAGGCGGCCGAGGAGCGCACGGCCCAGGTGAGAATCGGTCCCATGCCGCTCGTCGCGGGCGAAGAGCTGGAGATCAACCTGCCCTCCTCGATGAACGGTCCCGGCGGCCGCGTGGTGACCACGCTGACGATGGACCTGCCGGAGGAGCAGGCCCACGAGATCTCCCTGCGGGGCGGCGCGGCGTACATCCAGTGCCGGGTCAAGGCCCTGGACGCCTCCGACAAGGCCCTGGCCAAGAGCGTCACCGACGACGACCACGCGCAGATCTACGCGCCGCTGCCCAAGGGCAAGTCCTCCATCATCGTCGATTGCGACAGCTACCCCGGCGAGCGCAGCGTGTACGTCCTGGCGCGTCCGCTGCCGATCCTGACCACGGGCGAGCAGGCGGCGTTCGTGATCGAGCCGGGGATGGAGTCGGCCGGGGCGGCCGTCGTGCCCGCCGAGGCGGGGCACTACGCCATCGCGCTGCTCTGCGACGACGTCAACACTTCGCTCCAGGTGCTCGGCGAGCGGGACGCGCTGGTGGGCAAGGCCGACGTCGACTCCTCCACGCACCGCGCCGTCCTCGAGGCCGACCTGCAGAACGTGCCGTACCTGATCCAGGCCCTGCGCTCCTCGGCCGCCAGCCAGAAGATCCAGGTCACCGTCGCGCTGACCGCGGCGGCGCCGGAGCCGATTCCGATGGACACCGACGTCAACGGCGTGCTCTCGCGATGGGTCCCGAACGTGACCTACGCCTTCACGCTGGGCGCGGAGAGCAGGATTTCCGTGACCCTCAACTCGTCATCGTTCGATCACGCGGTGGAGCTGCGGCGTGCGGACGGCGTGTCGGTGGCGAGCAGCGGCGAGGAGAGCGCGCGGGAGCGGGCGCGGGTGGCGCCCAACCTGCCGCTGGCGGCGGGGGAATACCGCATCATCGTCACCGGCGACGACTACTCGATCTCGGAGGGCGAGTTCACGCTACGGGTGGAGGCGGTGGTCGAGCCGCCGCCGCCGCCGACCAAGCGGCGCGTTCGGTAGCGGGTCGTTGTACTTCACTCCACGACGCGGCAGACGCCATCGACGAACGCGCAGCCGTAATCCGGGTAGATGTTGTCCATGGAGCAGAGGTACTTGGCCGCGGTGTCGTCCGCGGGCCGGAGCGCGCGGCAGAGCATCGCGGGGTCGACGTAGTCGACGCAGGGCATCGGCTCGCTCTGCACCGGCGAGCAGGCCTCCTGGATGTACCCCGTCTCCCCGGCGTGCTCCCCGTCGACGATCTGCACGGTGGAGCCATCCTCGTACCTGCGCGCGGTGACGCAGCGCTGGGCATCGAAGCAGCCGCAGACGGCGAGAGCGATGCAGATGGGCGGAGCATCCTGCAGAACCATCGCCGGGGGGCCGAGCGCTTCATCCGAGGCGGGCGGCGTGCCGGGCTCGACGGGGGCGGCCGACGTCGCCGGGTCCTGCGGCGGCGGACCGCTCGGCCCGGGTCCCGCGGCCGAGCAACCGAGCCAGGCGGTGAGGGGGAAGGCCATTCCGAGGGCGAGCAGGATTCGCGAGCGGTTCATGGATCACCTCCGTTCCGCGCGTCCGCGTGCGGCGATTCGGACGCTCCCGGCCCCCGGACGCGCGCGGCGGGCGAGGGTACGTGCGGGCCTTGGTGATGGATCTCGCAAGGCTGCCCGCGCGATCCGGCGACGTCCGTCCGGATCGCGGAGCGGCCCACGGCTACAGCGGTTCGACTTCGTTGAGCAGCTCGAGGGCGACGGCGAGGGCCTGCTTGGTCTTGTCGACGCGGGCGAGGTCGCCTTCCAGCTTGGCGCGGAGCTGATCGCGGGTCCCCTCGGTGTCCGCGAGCTTCTGCTCCAGCTCGGCGATGCGCCCGGTGGCCTTCTCCTGTTCCATGCGCAGGTGTTCGGCCGCCACCTGGCTGGTCTTCAGCTCTCCGTCCAGCATCTCCGCGCGACGGGTCACCTCGTCCCGCTCCTCGGTCAGCTTCGCGATCTGCGCCACGTGCTTCTCGCGCAGCGCCTCCGCATCGGCGAGCTTGCCGTCGCGATCCGCGATTTCCCCGCGCAGCCCTCCGACCTCGGCCTCGTGCGCGGTCACCAGCTCGGCCACCTGCCCGTCGTGCTTCTGCTGCAGCTCTTCCACCGCCTTGGCCTTCTCGGCGGTGAGCTTCTCCTCCTGCTGGTTCATGGAGCGGCGGAACCGCTCCTGCATTTCGAAGACCTCGTTGTCGTGCCGCTCCTGCTGCGCCGCATGGGAGCTTTCGTGCTCGGCGTTCGCGGCCGAGATGGCCGTCTCCTTCTCCGCGATCAGCTCGGCGCGCAGCTTCTCCAGCGCCTCGCCGCGCTCGGAATCCTTGGCCTGCGTCAGCTCCGACCTGGCGCTTTCGAGCGCGGCGGCAGCGGCGGTGTCGCGGTCCTTGAGCGCCTGCTCGTGCGCGACGCGCTGCGCCTCGGCCTCTTCCTTGGCCTTCTTGAGATTGTCCTCGGTCGTCTTCAGCCGCCGGCCCAGGTCGTCGGCGCGCTTGGTCGCGACGTCCTTGTCCGCGCCCACGGACTCGAGCTGGCCCTTGAGTCCGGTGATCTCGCGATCCCGCTCGGCGATCGTGTCTTCCAGATCAAGATGCTTCGTCTCGGCTTCGTTGATCTTGCTCTTCAGCTCGAGGAGCTGCTTGTCCTTCTTGAGCGTGGACTCCTGGAGGTCGACCAGCTCGGCATCGCGCTTGTTGATCGACTGCTTCAGCTCGAGGATCTGGCGGGTCTCGCCGCCGCCCTTGGCCTTGGCCGGCGCCGCTTCCGCCGCGTCCTTGATCTGCTTTTGCGCCAGCCCGAGCTGCTTCTCCAGTCGCGACACCTCGTCGCGCAGCTTCTCCGCCTCGACCTGCACCTCGGGCGGCGTATCCTTGGCCGCGCGGGCCTCGTCGCGCGCCTTCTTCGCGTCCTCGCGCGCCTTGTCGGCCTCCTTGCGCGACTGCTCGGCCTCCCGCTCCAGCCGTCCGACGTCCACCCTCAGCTTCGCCAGCTCGGCCTCCGTCTCGGCGGAAACCGCCGGCGCCGTCTCGAACACCTCCTCGACCACTTCTTCGCTCATGTGGCCCGCGGGCGCCGCCGAAGCCTCGACGACCTCTTCCTCGACCAGCATCTCGGCCCCGCCCGCAGCCGCCGCCGCCAAAGGCAGGTACTCGGACACGGCGCTGCGGAAATCGTCCAGGCTGAACGGCTTGCGCAGGTACACCTCGGCCCGGCCGGCCAGTCCCTGGTGGCGCTGCACCTGTCCTTCCTCGCGGTCGGTGTACAGGAGCACGCACGGGATGCCCTTGGCCTGCGGGGTCTTCTTGATCAGCGAGCAGGCGAGGAAGCCGGTCGACTTGCCGAGCTGGGGGCCGATGACCACCAGCTTCGGCGCATGGCTCGCCACCTTCTGCCGCGCGGCCTCGATGTCGTCCACCGCGTCGGCGAGGTAGCCGTGCGATCCGAGGAATTCGGAAAGGGAGGAAATCGTGTCCGAGTCGGTTTCGATGATCAGGACGGTATCCACCGGCCGCCGCTCCTTCATCCCGCTCGTGGGACGCGTTGTTCCCTCGCCCGGTGTGTCCGGGTTCGGGGCGTCATGGTATCCCACGCCGGTCGGGGGAGTCAAACGGCCGACGGGCGGCAAGGGCGCGGGATGATTGGCCGGGATCCGGCCCGATGGACTTCCACCCGCGTCTCGGGCAGCATCGCCCGTCATGAGCGCGGATCTTCGATCCTACCTCGAGGAAGCCGAACGGGCCGGGCTGTTGGACCGGGTCCCGGAGTCCCTGCCCCCGTCCGAACCCCTGGCGCGCAGGCTCCACGAGGCGGGCGAGCGCATCGTCCGCTTCGACCGCGTGCGCGGCTACGCGACGCCCATCGTGGGCGGCGTCGCCGCCTCCCGCGCCCTTCTCGCCCGCACGCTCGGCACCTCGCCGGAGGCCCTGGTCCGCACCGTCGCCGCCGCCCTCGACGCCACCCGTCCGTGCCGTACGGTCCGGGACGCCGCGTTCCTCGCTCACGTCGTCGGGAAGCCCGACCTCGGACGCATCGTTCCGATCGTCCGCTTCTACCCCGAGAAACGCCGCCGCTTCCTCACCGGCACCATCGTCATCGTCCGCACCCGGTCGGGCATGAACCTCTCCTTCCACCGCATGATGCTGCTGGGCCGCAACCGCCTCTCGGTGCGCGTCGTCCCCCGCCACCTTCATGCCGTGCTCGCCGAAGGCGGCGGCAAGGCCGAGGTCGCCGTGATCTGCGGGGTGCACCCGGCCGTCGAGCTGGCCGCCGCCACGTCGGGCCCGCCGGAACTGGACGAGCTGCGCCTCGCCTCCGCCCTCCTCCACGGCAAGCTCGACTGCGTCGACCTCGACGGCTTCCGCATCCCCGCGCACACGGAGCTGGTCCTGCGCGGTCGGTTCACGGGCGCCCTCGCCCAGGAAGGGCCGTTCGTCGACCTCACGGGCACCTACGACGGCATCCGCCGCCAGCCGGTGCTGGAGGTCGACCGCCTCTACCACCGCGACGACTGGATCTACCGCACGATCCTCCCCGGCGGCGCCGAGCATCGGGCGCTGATGGGCATCCCCCAGGAGCCGCGCATCCTGCGCATCGTCGCCAACGCCGTCCCGGGCGTCGTCGCCGTCGCCCTGACCACGGGCGGCTGTTCCTGGCTCCACGCCGTCGTGTCCATCCGCAAGCGGGCCGAAGGCGACGGCCGCAACGCGGGCCTCGCCGCGCTGGCCGCGCACCCCTCGCTCAAGCGCGTTGTCGTCGTGGACGACGACGTCGACCCGTGGAACCCCGACGACGTGGAGTGGGCCGTCGCGACGCGCTTCCAGCCGGACCGCGACCTGTTCGTCATCGCCGGCGCCCGCGGCTCCAGCCTCGACCCGTCCCGCGAGCTCGCCACCGAGACCACCGCCAAGTGGATCCTCGACGCGACCATCCCGCTCGGCCGGCCTCGCCGCGACTTCGTGCGCGTCGTCCCCGGACCGGTGTAGCCGTGCACCTGGACGACGACGCTCGCCGCCTGCTCGACGGCGCCGGCGGCGACGCCGCCCGCAAGTCGATGGAGATCCTCGTCGCCCTGGGCACGATCTACGACGCCGGACGCCTCATCCCCGTCCGCTCGGCGCAGATCTCCGGCGTCTCGTACGCCAACCTCGGCGACGCGGGCCTGGAGCTGCTCGAGGACTGGGCGCGGGACGGGCGGGTCGCCTGCCCCTCGACCCTCAACCCGGCCGGCATGGACCTGGTGGCCTGGCGCGCGATGGGCATCCCGCAAGAATTCGCCGACCGGCAACTCCGCATCGTGCGCGCGTACGAGCGGATGGGCGTCGTGCCGTCGTGCACCTGCACGCCGTACTTCGCCGGCAACCGTCCCGCGCCGGGGGAGCACGTCGCCTGGTCCGAGTCCTCCGCCGTCACCTTCGCCAACTCGGTGCTCGGCGCCCGCACGAACCGCGAGGGCGGGCCGTCGGCGCTGGCGGCCGCGCTCTGCGGGCGCACGCCCGAGTACGGCCTGCACCTGGACGAGCCGCGGGCGCCCCAGGTCCTCGTGCGCGTGGAGACCGTGCTTCCCTCCGCCGCCCACTGGGGAGCGCTGGGCGTCGCGCTCGGCAGGCTCGCCCCCGGCCGGGTGCCGCTCGTCGAGCTGCGCGGCGAGGCGCCGGGGAGTGCCGGTGCGCCGGCCGAGGAGCACCTCATGGCGCTTGCGGCGGCGCTGCCCACGTTCGGCGGTCCGTCGATTTTCCACGTCGCCGGCGTGACGCCGGAGGCCGGGCGGTATCCGCGGCCGGCGGACGGGGCGGCGGTCGGCCCGCGGGAGATCGACGAGGCGTTCGCCTCGCTGGACGACGGGGCCGAGCCGGAGCTCGTGTTCGTCGGCTGCCCGCACGCCTCGCTTCCGACGCTGCGGCGCGTGGCCGGGCTGCTGGGCGGCCGGCCGGTGCGGCGCACGCTGTGGGTCGCGACCTCGCGCGCGGTGCGGGAGCAGGCCGCGCGCGAAGGACTGGTCGCCGCGATCGAGGCGAGCGGCGGGCTGGTCGTGGCCGACACGTGCTTCGTCGTGGCGCCGCTGGCGGGACGGTTCCGCTCGGCGGTGACGGACAGCGCGAAGGGGTGTTTCTATGCGCGGGGGCCGAATGCGATGAAGGTGCGGCTGGCGACGTTGGAGGAGTGCGTCGAGGCGGCGTTGGGGTAGGGGGAATGGGGAACGGGGAGTAGGAACCAGAAACCAGGAACCGGGGACACGGAACACGGAATGGGGGATGGGAACAAGGAACTAGGGACTAGGAACTAGGAACACGGGACACGGAACGGGGAACGGGGAACGGGGAACGAGGGGGGAGGCGGAGAAGGGCTGATGATCGTGCGGGGACGGGTCATCCGGGGAGGCGAAGCGCGGGGAGTGGCGTTGGTCAGCTCCGCGGCGATTTCGTTCTACGGGGGGGTCGACCCGGACACGGGGAAGGTGATCGAGAAGGGGCACCCGCTGGAGGGGCGGTCGCTGGCGGGTCGGGTGCTGGTGATGCCGACGGGGAAGGGCTCCACGGTGGGGTCGTACGTCCTGTACCGGATGGCGAAGCAGGGAACGGCGCCGGCGGCGATCCTGTGCGGGACGTGCGACACGGTGGTTGCGGTCGGGGCCATTCTGGGGGACATTCCCTGTGTCGACCGCCTGGATCCGTCGGGGATCGGGGATGGCGTCGTGGTTTCGGTGCGGGGGGAGGAGGTCGTGATCGGTGAGTAGAGTGCTGCTGAAGCTGGGCGGTTCGGTGATCACCGACCGCTCGGCGGAATACCCGAAGGTGCGTTCTTCGGCGCTGACGCGCCTGGCGCGGGAGATTGCCGCGGTGCATCCCGACCAGCTCGTCGTGGTCCACGGCGCGGGGAGCTTCGGTCACCCGATCGTCGCCCGCACCGGGATTGACAAGGGGGTTCGCGATCTGCGCGGGCGGCTGGCCTGGGCCGAGACGCAGTGCTGGCAGAACGTGCTCAACGTCGAGATCGCCGCCACGCTGGGGCGCGCCGGTCTCCCCGCGGTGCCGTTGCAGGCATCGGCGATCGCCGTGATGTCCGCCGGCCGGCTGCGTCGGCTCGACCTCACCGTCCTGCGCGGGCTGCTCGAGGCCGGCATGATCCCGGTCCTGTACGGCACGCCCGCCTGGGACACGGCCCAGGGGTGCTCGATCCTCTCCGGCGACGTTCTCGCCCCCTACATCGCGCACAAGCTCGGCCTCGACTTCGTCGTCCACGCGACCGACGTCAACGGCGTGTACGACGCGGACCCGCACGCGGACCCCGAGGCGGCGGCGTTTCCGCTGGTCAGCCGCAAGACCTGGCCGCTGGTCCGCCGCGCTCTGCGCCGTTCCGCGGCGATCGACGTCACGGGGGGCATGCTGACCAAGGTCGGCGAGCTGGTGCGCTGGGCCCGGCGCGGGGTGCGCGGCCGCATCATCGACGCCAACGTCCCGGACCGCCTGCGCGACGCCCTGCGCGCCAAACCCGTCGGCACGCTCGTCTCCTGGTAGGATTCTCACGTTGTCCCCCGCCACGAACCGCAAGCCACGATCCCGGAGCCACCAGCGGCAGTTCCCGGCAGCGGCAAGTCCGGGTCCGGAAACCAAAAACCAAAAACCAAAAACCAAAAACCAAAAACTCCCCCTGATCGTCGCCCTCACCGGCGCCTCGGGCTCGATCTACGGCATCCGCCTGCTCCAGCGGCTGCGCGCCTTCCCCGCGATCGAGACGCACCTGGTCATCTCGCGCAACGCGGAGAAGGTCATCGCGCTGGAGACCGACTGGACGCCGGCGCGCATCCGGAAGCTGGCGGACCGCTGCTGGGATCCCGGCGAGCTGGCGGCGCCGATCGCCAGCGGCTCGTTCCGCACCTCCGGGATGGCGATCGCCCCCTGCTCGATCAAGACCCTCGCCGCCGTCGCCGGCTGCCACGCCGCGGACCTCGTGTCCCGCGCCGCCGACGTGACCCTCAAGGAGCGCCGCCCGCTGGTGCTGCTGGTCCGCGAGACGCCGCTGCACGTCGGCCACCTGCGCTGCATGCTCGAGGCGGCGCAGGCCGGCGCCGTGATCCTTCCCCCCGTCCCCGCCTTCTACGCCCGCCCGCGCTCCGTCGCCGACCTGGTCGACCAGACCGTGGGCAAGGTCCTCGACGTCCTGGGCCTCGACGATCCCGACTACCGGCGGTGGCGCGGCGTGTGATCCGGTCGCTACCTGGAATTGGAGGGCGAGGTCGCGAGCGCGGCGTACTCGCCGAAGAGGAAGCGCACCCGATCCAGGTCGCTGCGAAACCCCCGGCGCGCGTAATAGCGATCGACGGCGCGGTCGAGCGTCCGATGCGCCGTCACAAGTTCCCGCGGCATGGCGAAGGGATCGTACAGCGCGGCGAGCGAAGGGTGGCCCTCCCGCTGCCGCGTTGCCAGCACCGCCTTCGCCGCTCGCCGGACCGCCATCAGGTGCCCGGATACAACTCGCCGGGGCCAGGGGAAATTGTTGTAGACGATCTCGTTGGAATACCGCAGATCGCTCTTGATCCGCCCGGCGACGTGGCGCACCCACGCCATGTGCATTGCGGACGACAGCACACCGAAGTGGAACAGCTCGTCGGATTCCACGACGCAGCAGGCATCTCCGGCGATCACGTCCGGCGGGAGGTACTGCAACGGGAGGTACCGGCGCAACTCGGACGAATGCCGGGGAATCGCGATGTAGGACCTCGTGGGCTGCCGGTTTTCGCCGAACAGGTGCGGCACTTCGGCGAGCCTGCTCGTCGCGGGGCGTTCGCTGTGCAGACGGTAGTCTCGCACGCGCGCGATTCGCTGGCGGACCAGGGACAGCGAGCGAAGCTCCGCCGGCTCGACATCCGCCAACCAGAGACACCAGCGGTCGTTGCCGCCGATCGCCTCCCTCGCACCGACGAACCGGCGCAGCAGCGGCATCGCCGCCGGTTCCGCCCGAAGCAACTCGGTCCGTTCTTCGCCGCTCAGAAGCAGATGGCCGCCGTCGTTGGGCATGCTGCCGAAAACCGCCCGCGGTGCGTCGGCGCACAGCGGTTCCCGCCGCGCTGCAACGAACACGTCCTCCGCGTCGACGAGGTACGGATTGATGCGCCGCGCCTTGACCTCCGTGGGCTCCCCCGTCGGGTTCTCATAGTCGAACAAGCGGCAGGCCGCCGGCGGATGGCCGGCCAATCCGATGATCACCACGTGGACGTGTGCGGTTCCCGGCGCCTGGTTGTCCCAACGGAACGTGCGATGGGCGAACGGGATCCGGACGCCGCGCGCGCGAAGCGCCGGCCACAAGATGCCGACCTGCTCACCTTGAGTGATTGAATTCGTGGATACGAACGCGCAGCGCGTGGCGGGATTCCGCGCGAGGTAATCCGCCGCCTTCACGTACCAGCAGCAGACGTAGTCCAACTCGCCGGAGAGGCCGATGCTGACACAAACGGTCTCCATGTCGCGCGCTTGGGCCGGACTGCGCCGCTTCTTCCCGACGAATGGCGGATTGCCGAGGATGAAATCGAAGGGACGTTCCCCCGCGATGCTCGACCAGTCGAGCTCAAGCGCGTTACGGTTGTGGATGCTCGGCGCCTTGCGCAAGGGAAGGCGCGCGTAGTACTCGCCGATCGTCGCGGATACCTCCAGGTTCATCTGGTGGTCGACCAGCCAGAGCGCGGTTTCGGCGATGCGAGCGGGAAATTCTTCGATCTCGATGCCGCACATGGCGTCCACGTCGATGCCCTTGTCCCAATCGATGTCCAGCCAACGCTGCAGCCCCCCTCGTCGCAGCCGCGCGATCTCCTTCCGGATGTCCAGTTCCAGCCGGCGAAGCTCACGGTAGGCGACGACCAGGAAGTTGCCGCAGCCGCAGGCCGGATCGACGATCCGCAACCGCGCGATGCGGCCGAGCAGCCGCTCCAGGCCTCGGAGGTTGGATCGCTTGGCGCGGAAGTCGGCACGCAGTTCGTCGAGGATCAACGGTCCGATCGTCTTGAGGATGTTCGCCTCGGACGTGTAGTGCGCACCCAGGTTGCGACGCTTCTCCCGATCCATCACCGCCTGGAACATCGCGCCGAACACCGCCGGCGAAACGACGCTCCAGTCGAACCCGCAGCAGTCCAGCAGCAGTTCGCGCGTCCGCCGGTCGAAAGCCGCCTGCTTTATCTGCTCCGCAAACAGCAGACCATCGACGTAGGGCAACGCGGCAAGATCCTCGTCCAGATTGCGCTGCCGGCGGTCCTCCGGCGTGTCCAGAACGTCGAACACCTGCGCCAGACGCGATCCCAGGTCGCTCCCGTCCGGCCGGGTGGCCGTCTGGACGAACGCCCGGAAATGGCCGCGCGGCTGGAAGATCCCGGTGTGGTCGGCGAAGAAACAGAACATGAGCCGAACCAACAACCGTTCCAACGGATGACCGGTGTAGCCGTTGGCCGCCAGCGCGTCGTGCAATCGCCCCATCAACTGCGCGGCCTTCAGGTTGACCGGGCTCTCGGGCTGCTGCGCGGGCACGGACTGACCGACCATGAAGGCGAAACGCCGTACCTCGCGCGGGAAGTCCCGCAACCGGATCTCATGGACGTCGCCCGTTTCGAGCTCGCGAAGCCTCAACCGTTCGAAGTCGGAGACCAGGACGAAGCGCGGCAGGTCCTCCTCGTCCAGATCCCGGCAGTAGTCGAATGCCTGTTCCGCTGCCCGGTCGAGATCCGAGCCGCGCGACTTGTGCTCGACGACCAGGACCCCCTTCCACAGCAGGTCCGCGAAGCCGGAACCCGCACCGGCATCTCGGCGTCGGATCGGCTCCTCGAACAACGCCACCCGGCGGCGGGAAACCCCGAACACCTCGAAGAACTCGTTCCAGAACGTCTGGGCCTCGGTACGCTCGCTCCGGACCTCTGCCCACCGGGCGGTGAACCGTACCGCCCGGTCACGAATCTCGTTCCACGACAGCCGCACTGGATGGACGGTATCCAACGAGCCCGCCGTCGTCAACGACCCCCACGACCCGCCCGGCCGGCGCACCCCCGCTCGAAAGGGCGAAGGGGCATGCCCGGGCATGCGCCGGCAACCGAACTTGCCGGGATTGCGTCCTTCCGTACTCGCTCGTACACTTCCCGGAGGACGGAGCGGGGATGAACCACCCACGAACACGGGGACCCGGTAGGCGTCGGCGAAGCCTCGCGCTCCTCACCCCCGTCGTTTTCCTGGCCGCGGCCGCCTCCTGCGCCGTGCAGGGGCCGACGTTCTGCGAAAGCGACCGGGACTGCGTCGGCGGCCGGTGCGACATCCTGAGCAACACTTGCGTCTTCGTGGCCGACGCGCGCATCGACACGGGCTCGTGCGACCAGACCGCGTGCGACGGCTCGTGCCGCGGTTCCGGCTACGCGGCCGGCTCCTGTGCCTCGGGAAGCTGCACGTGCAGCGGTTCCCCCGACGCCGGCGCCGAGGATGCGGAGCCCGGCGACGCGGGGCCGGACGAGACGCCGACCTGCGATCCGGCCACCTGCACCTCGATCTGCGCCGGCCTGGGCTCGGCCACCGGCCGCTGCGAGGCCGACTCCTGCGTCTGCTCGGGCGGCGGGGACGCCGACGCCGACACCCCGGTCGACGACGGAGCGGCCGACGAGTCGCCGCGGGACGACGGGACCGTGGTCGACGACGCCGGGGCGCCGGACGAGGCGCGGGACGACGGCGCGGTCGACGAGGCGACGCCGGCCGAGGACGTGGCGATCGACGACGCGGCGACGCCCGACGAGGCCGTCGCGGACGAGGCCGTCGCCGACGAGACGTCGACGCCCGAGGACGCCGGCGCGCCCGAGGACGCCGCCCCTCCGACCGGTCCCTGCGGCGGACCGTTCTCCGGAAGCGGCAGCGAGGGCTACAGCGGCACGTACTGCCTGGGCGACTACAGCTTCCGCGCGATCGCCGGGAACACGTACACGATCTCCACCTGCGCCTCGTGCTCCGGCGACACCTACCTGGTCGTCAGCGGCGCGTGCTCCTGCGAGGACGACGACGGGTGCAGCGGCCTGTGCTCCGAGTGCACCTGCACCGCGACGTCCGACGGCGACGCGAACATCTGCGCCTCCACCTACAGCATGAACGACGGCTCGTGGAGCTACACCGTCAGCGGCGTGTGCCGGCTGTAGGGCTTGACCTCCCCCGGCCCTCCCCCGTACCGTCCGCGCGTGGTCGCGGCGGCCGGACCGCGCTGCCGCCCGGAGAGGTGAGCGATGATCCCGCGCTACTCGCGTCCCGCGATGACGGCTGTGTGGTCCGATCGGATGCGCTACGAGACGTGGCTCGAGGTCGAGCTGGCGGCGTGCGAGGCGATGGAGGACGCGGGCACCGTGCCCCGCGGCACCGCCGCCGCCGTTCGCGCCAAGGCGCAGCTCGACGAGACGCGCATCCTCGAGATCGAGGAGCAGACCCGGCACGACGTCATCGCGTTCCTGACCCACGTCGAGGAGCTGGCCGGCGAGCCGGCGCGCCACCTGCACCGCGGGATGACCTCGTCGGACGTCCTGGACACCGCTCTCGCCCTGCAGCTCGACCGCGCCTCGCGCCTGATCGACGAGGGCCTCGTCGAGCTTCGCGCGGCGGCGCGCGAACAGGCCTTGCGCCACAGGGCGCTGCCGATGATCGGCCGGACGCACGGCATCCATGCCGAGCCGATCACGCTCGGCCTGGTCTTCGCCGGCTGGTACGCCGAGCTGGGCCGGGCACGGAAGCGTTTCTGCGCGGCGTGGGACGAGGTCAAGACCGGCAAGCTGGCCGGCGCCGTCGGTACCTACGCCCATCTCTCGCCCGACCTCGAGGCCGCCGCGCTCGGAAAGCTCGGCCTGCGTCCGGAGACCGTGCCGACGCAGATCGTGCAGCGCGACCGCCACGCCGCGTACCTCGGCGCCCTGGCGCTGGTCGCGGCCGCGATCGAGCGCATCGCGCTCGCGGTCCGGCACTGGCAGCGGACCGAGGTGCGCGAGGTCGAGGAGCCGTTCGGCAAGGGGCAGCGCGGCTCGTCCGCGATGCCGCACAAGCGCAATCCGATCCTCTCGGAGAACCTCTGCGGCCTGTCGCGGCTCGTGCGGGCCTACGCCGGCACGGGCCTGGAGAACGTCGCGCTGTGGCACGAGCGGGACATCAGCCACTCGTCGGTGGAGCGGGTGGCGCTGGCCGACGCCGCGACGCTCGTGGACTTCATGCTCCGCCGCGCCGCGGGCCTGGTCCGCGGCCTGGTCGTGCACGAGGACCGCATCCGCGCGAACCTGGAGAGCACGCGCGGCCTGGTCTATTCCGAGGGTCTGCTGCTCGCGCTGGTCGACGCCGGCACGCCGCGGCAGGAAGCCTACGGGTACGTGCAGAAGGCGGCGATGCGGGTGTGGGACGAGGGGCTGGCGTTCGCCGACGCGGCCCGGGCGTCGGTCGACATCACCCGGCGGCTCCCGGCGAAGACGATCGACGAGCTGTTCGACCCGGCGCACGCGCTGCGCCACGCCGCGACGATCATCGACCGCGCGCTGGCCGACAAGGACAAGTAGCGCGTCGTTCCGCGGGAAGGAGACGCAGATGGTGGACGAGAAGACGTTGCGCGAAGGACTGGACCGGACCCTGCATTCCACGGATCTCGCGGGGCTCGGCGCCCTGCGCCGCGGCAAGGTCCGCGACTCCTACGTGGGACGGGAGCGCCGCGTCATCGTGACCACGGACCGCCTTTCGGCCTTCGACCGCGTGCTCACGACGCTGCCGTTCAAGGGCCAGGTGCTCAACCGCTGCGCCGCATTCTGGTTCGACAAGACGCGCGACGTCGTGCCCAACCACGTGCTCTCCGTGCCGGATCCCAGCGCGATGGTGGTCACCGAGTGCGCCCTCATCCCCGTCGAGATGGTCGTCCGCTCGTACATGACCGGCACGACGACGACCTCGATCTGGTACCGCTACGAGAAGGGCGACCGGCTGTACTGCGGCCACAAGCTGCCCGACGGGCTGCGCAAGCACCAGCGGCTCGAGCGCCCGCTGATCACCCCGACGACGAAGGCCGAGGGGGGGGCGCACGACGCGCTGGCCAGCCGCGAGGAGCTGATTGCGATGGGCGCGTGCGACGCGACGACGTTCGACGCCATGGCCGAGCACGCCCTGACCCTGTTCCGGATCGGGCAGGAGCACTGCGCGAGGAACGGCCTCCTGCTGGTCGACACCAAGTACGAGTTCGGCCGGGCGAAGGACGGGACGATCGTGGTCATCGACGAGGTGCACACGCCGGACTCGTCGCGCTTCTGGGTCGCCGACACGTACGAGAAGCGCCTGGCGGAGGGCGGCGACCCCGACGCGCTGGACAAGGAGTACGTGCGCCGCTGGTACGCCGCCCGGAACTTCCGCGGCGACGGCGAGCCGCCGGCGCTTCCCGACGAGGTGCGCGTGGAGGCCGCGCGGCGCTACCTCGAGGCCTTCGAGCGCATCACCGGCACCGCGTTCGTCCCCGATCGGGAGGACCCCGCCGTGCGCCTTGAACGGAACCTCAAGCCGTTCGCGAGCTGAAGTACCGGGCGTGCGGTCCGTGAGGGCATGCGGGCCTGTTCCGGACGGGGGGAGAGGTGGAGAGGTCGGCTGGAGAGGTGGGGAAGGTCCGGAACCAATAACCAACAACCAAGGACCAAGGACTTCCGCCTTCACCCTGCCCTTTCACCCCGCTCCTTCGTCGTAGGTCCGGCCCCACGAGCGCGAGAACCGGGCGACGGCGTCGTCCAGGCGTCGCGCCTCGTCGGGCTCCAGGGGGACGGCGCCGCTGACGATGCGGCGGGCGTCCGCCGACGCCTCGGCGATCCACGCCGCGTCGCGCAGCGGGTCGGCGAACCGGAAGCTCGACAAGCCCGACTGCCGCGCGCCGAACAGATCACCGGCGCCGCGCAGCTCGAGGTCCGCCTCCGCGATGCGGAAGCCGTCGTTCGTCGAGGCCACCACCTCGCAGCGCTGCCGCGCCGCCTCCCCTTCCGTGGCCCGCACCAGCAGGCACCAGGATTCCTGGCCCGCGCGCCCGACGCGCCCGCGGATCTGGTGGAGCTGCGAGAGGCCGAAGCGGTCGGCGCCATCGATCAGCACGCCAGACGCCGCGGGAACGTCGATGCCGACCTCCACGACCGTCGTCGAGACCAGCACGCGCGCGGAGCCGTCGCGGAACCGCCCGATCGCGGAAGACTTCTCCTCGGGCAGGAGCCGCCCGTGGAGCAGGGCGACGCGCCCGGACCCCAGCCGCGCAGCCAGCTCCGCGTGCGTCCCGGTCGCCGACGGCAGCGGCACGTCCTCGGACGGCTCGACCAGCGGGCAGACCACGAAAATCTGATCGCCGGCCTCCACCCGCGCGGCAAGACGCTCGTACGCCTCTGCGCGTCGCCCCGGCTCCACGGCTTCGGTGCGAATCGGCTTCCGTCCCGGCGGCAGCTCGTCCAGCACCGTGAGGTCCAGCTCGCCGTAGAGCGCCAGGGCCAGGGTGCGCGGGATGGGCGTCGCCGTCATCACCAGCAGGTGCGGCGTCGTTCCCGCCGCCTCGGTCTTCGAGCGCGCGAGCAGGAAGCGCTGGTGCACCCCGAAGCGCTGCTGCTCGTCGACGACCACGAAGGCCAGCCGCGGCAGGACGACGGGATCCTCGAGCAGCGCGTGGGTGCCGACCACGATCTGCGGCGTCCCGAGCGCCAGGCCGTGCACCACCGCGTGCCGCTCGCGCTTGCGCATGCCGCCGGAGAGCCGCGCGACGCGGATGCCGGCGGGACCGTAGATCCCAAGAAGCCGGTCCGCGTGCTGGTCCGCGAGGATCTCGGTCGGGGCGAGGATCGCCGCCTGGCGCCCGGCCGTCGCGGCGAGCACGGCGCCGACCATCGCGACGGCGGTCTTCCCCGCGCCGACGTCGCCCTGCAGCAGCCGTCGCATCGGCCGTTCCGCCTTCAGGTCCGCCCGGAGCGTCGCGAAGGCCCGCTGCTGCGCCCCGGTCGGCTCGAACCCCAGCCTCCCGGCGATCGCGGCGAAGGCGGGGTCTTCCACCGCTAGAGCGGCCGCCGGGCGTTGCGCCTCCTCCGCCCGCGCCCGTGCGACGGCGACGCCGAGCGTCAGGGCCTCGCCGTAGGCCAGCCGCCGCCACGGCCCCGTGGGATGGTCGCGCAACCCGTCGCAGTCGTCGTGCGGACCCAGCAGCTCGGACGGGTGGTGCAGCAACCACGCCGCCTCGGCCAAAGGACGCAGGCCCCGCTCGACCCGCAACGCCGCGGGCACGGGATCGGGAAAAAGCTCCCGCACGGCAGCCAGGGCCGCCCCGACCACCCGCCGCAACCGCCTCTGATCGAAGCCCGCGACCTTGGTGTACAGCGGCACGATCGGCTCGGACGACGCCCCGTCGCGGTCCTCGTCGTCGATCGCGATGATCTCCGGGTGCACCATCTGCAACGCACCCTCGTAGACGATCGGCGTCCCCGCCACCCGCACGGGCGCCCCCGCGGAAAACTTGTCCGCCTGCCCCGGATACGCCCTGAACCACACCAGGCTCAATTCGTTCGTGTCCTCCCGCAGTTTCACCACCACTCGCCTGCGCCAGAACGGCCCGCCGGTCTTCGTGCCGACGACGACACCGCTCGTGACGGCGTACTGTCCCTCCCGCAGGCCGGAGATCGGCAGCACTCGCCGCCGATCGCGGTAGCCGCGCGGCGGCCACAAGGCGAGGTCCTCGACCGTCCGCACGCCCTGCGCCGCCAGGCGTTCCGCCAATCGCGGCCCCACGCCCCGGATCGAGCCTGCCGGCGCGGTCAGCGGGTCGGCCGGCTCGGCCGCCACGGCGGGACGTTTCGCCTCCGCCTTCGCCCGCCCGGTCCCCCGCACCTTCGAGCGTGACCCCTTCCGGATCTCCCCCACCAGGTCGGTGAGGTCGCCCGCGACCGCACTCGGGAGGCCCTCCGCCGCGCGCGTCCCCAACTCCACGAGCCGTTCCCGCAGGGGGCCACGGTACAACACCGCCAGACCACGCAGCAGCGCAAGAAGGTCGTCGGCCGTCTCGCCGTCCCCAAGCGCCCTCGCGGCCCGGTCGACCGCCTCGAGCTGCTCGGGCAACGTCGGCAGCGTTCGCACCCGCGCCCTCGGCACGTCTCCGCCGTCCTTCCCCTGCCCCTCCCCTCCCTTCCCCTTATCTGTGTTCATCGGTGTTCATCGGTGGTTTCTTCTTCCCCCTCCGCGCCCTCCCCCCCCCCGCATGTGGCCTTCGGCCATCCACCGCGTTATCATACCCGGGTGAGCGTTGGAGCGGCACGGTGGACCGGGTCGGACGACAGGTCGCCGTGGCGGGCATTCGTCGCGGCGTCGGTCGGGGTGCACGCCGGCGCGGTCGCGCTTGTCGCGCTGTTCGCGCTTCTGGCCGGCCCACCGGACTGGAGCACGACGCGCAGCGGTCGTCCGCGCGCGGTGGATCTGGCCTACCTCGCCCTCGCCGAACCCCCTCCCCCCGCGGCGCCCCGGTCTCCGGCGACCGGCCGGCCTCCAGCGACGTCGGAAGGCAGCTCGGGTCTCGAGTCGAACCTGCCGACGCCGTCGTTCGAGATCGTGCAGCCGGAAACCTCGGCGGCCGCCGCGACGCCGGCGCACCGGGCGAGCGGCCCGACGGCGGGCCCGGGAGCGAGGGCACCGGCGGGGATGCCGGCCAGGACGCTGGTCGTGGTCAGCGCGTGGGACGGGGAGCTGGCCCAGGCGGGCGTGGTGGACGGAACGGTACAGCCATCCGGCGTGGCCGGTGACGGCGTCGCGAACGCGGAGCCGGGGCATCCGACGATGACGGTGGGACCGGCCGAGAGCCCGATGACGGTCTCGTTCGACACGGGTGACTCGCGATATTCCGGCTACTTCGGCATGATCGCCCCGCTGCTGGAGCGCGAGCTGCGGGACGCGTTTCCGCGGGAGCGTGCGCTGTTGATGCAACAGGGCGAAATCGTTTTCGAATGGACGATCGGTGCGGATGGCTCGATCAGCGAGCCCAAGGTCGTGCGACCATCGGGCGTCTCGCCGTTCGACCGGAACGTGCTCGACGGCTTCCGGCGCGCGGCGCGGCGATTCCCGCGGCCGCCCCCGACGATGCCGTTGCCGGTGCGCATACTGCACCAGCACCGCTACGACAACCCCATGTTCGACTAGCGGCGGCGGGAGGCGGAAGGCGAGAGACGGAAGGACGACGATGGCGGCGAAGGCACCGGTGGCCGGGCGGAATCGCGGGCGTCGCTCCGCGCGCGAGGACCCCACCCCCCGGCGGCTGCTCATCGCCCTCGGCGTCGCGGTACTCCTGCACCCGGTCCTCCTGATACCGATCGGCTACCTCCTGCCCGGCTCCTCGGGTTCGGGTGACCCGGGTCGGTCGGTGTCGATCGATTTCTACGCACGCAGCCTGCAGTCGCTGGCGCCGTTGTTCTATCACCCGTCCGAGCCGATCCCGGAGGGGCAGGTCGTCGACGCGCCCGAGGTTGCGGGGGCGTCACGCGAGGCGTCGCCGGACGCGCGATTCCTGTCCGAGCACGCGCAGACCGTGGCGCAGGAAAGTCAGGCGCACATCCGCCTCGCGGGCCCCCACCACGTCGGCTCGACGATCTCCGGTCCGGGGAGCGCCCGCGCCGGCCGGCGGCTCCCGGGGCAGGCCGGCCCGGGCGTGACGGGCCTCGGTGCGGAGGCGAGCCCCGCGCCGAACGGTCCGGACGCGGTGCACGCCCCGCCCGGCCCGCCGACCGCGGGCGGCGCCCCGGGAACCCCGGCGGAGTCGGACGGGCAGGCGCAGGCCGCGCGCCCGGAGCCCCCGTCGGCGCGCAGCCCCTTCACCGCCGGTACGGGCAGCTCGCCCCTCCCGCCCGGCGATCCGCTTCTGCCGGGGTTCGAGGAGATGTCCGCGGCGGTGGCCGGCAGCGGCATCGACCATTTGGAAGGCGTCGCGTCCGGCGACGAGACGGCGGTCTCGACCCGTCCCTTCGCCCACGCCGGTTTCTTCCGCCGCGTGAAGGACCGCGTCGCGCAGTACTGGGACGTGCGCGGGGCTTTTTCCTACAACGACCCGCTGGGCACGGTCTACGGCTACCGTGACCGCGAAACGGTCGTCCTGGTGACGCTCGACTGCGACGGCAACCTCGACGGCTCCATCCTGCTCGAGGACTCCGGCGCCCGCTTCCTGGACGAGCTGGCCGTGGACTCCATCGCCCAGGCTGCGCCGTTCCACAATCCGCCGCGGGAGCTGTGCGACACCGATCGCGACATCATCACCTTCACGTTCGGCTTCTACGTCGAGGCCGATCAGGGTCCGTCGCTCCAGGTCCGGTACGGTCGGGAGTGAAGGACGCGAGCTGCGAGCGAAGGCCGTGGGAGTTTCCGGATCCGGATTTCGCGCAAAGGACGCAAAGGGACGCAAAGAGCGCAAAGAGGGGGGGGAGCTTCTTTCTGGACTCGGGCTCCTCCAGCCGCAATCATCGGCGGCGTGCCGAAGCTCCTCGTCGGTTCCGTCGTCCTCGCCCTCTGTGGCCCGCGCTGCCCGCCGAGCGGGGACGAGCCGGTGTCGCGCGGGGCGGCGGAGGGCGGGTCGACCGAGGCGGAGGAGGATGCGACGGAGGGGGCGAACGGGTGCGGCGCCGGGGGAGAAGCCGACGACGACCACGACCACGACGACGACCACGCGGGTGGCGAGGCGTGCCAGGGGACCGATGGGGGCGCAACGCCGGTCGCGGGCGGCTGCGCCGACACGGCGTCTTCCGCGGAAGGGGCGACGGACGCGGCGACGGCGACACCCACGCCGGTGGAACGGCTGCGGGCGGCGGTGGACGCCTTCCGCACGGAGCGGTGGGCGGAGGCCGAGAACGGGTTCCGGGGGCTGCTGGGCGAATGGCAGGCGATCGACGACGTGCTGCGGTACTGGGCAATGGAGGCGGCGTGGCGCGGCGGGCGGCTCGACGCGGCGCTTCCGGACGCCGAGCTCCTGGCGGCGAAGGACGGGCCGCACCTGCGCGACGCCGTGCTGCGCCTGGGCGACATTGCGTACGAGCAGCAACGGTGGGCCGATGCGGTCGCGCGCTACGAGTCCCTGGGGGAGGACCTGCCGCGCGGCGTTGACGGCGCGGTCGTGCGCTTCCGCATCGCGCGCTGCCGGGAGGAGGCGGGAGACGGGCGGGAGGCGCGGCGCAGCTACGAGGACCTGGTGCGGCACGAGCCCGACTCGCCCGCGGCGGCGGAGGCCGAGGCCCGCCTGCGCGCCATCGACCCCGCCTTCACCGTACCCCCGGCGTGGCGCCTGGAACGCGCGCGGACCCTCGTGCGCCGCCGGGACTGGGCCGAGGCGATCGCGGAGCTGGACCTCGTCCCCGCCGGCACCACGAGCCCCTCGCCGGAGGACGTGGCGTGGGAGCGCGCCAACGCGATCTACAAGCACCGGCGCCGCTACGAGGAGGCGGCGCAGGCGTTCGCCGTCGTCGTCGAGATGGGAGGGCGCCACGCGGTCGAGGCCGAGTTCTTGCGCGCCCGGTCGCTCGCACGCGCCAACCTCGACGACGAAGCGATCGCCGCGTACCGCGAGTTCGCCCAAAAGCACCCGCGGGACGCGCATGCCACCGACGCAAAGTACCTGCCCGCGACCCTCGACATGTACCACGGGCGTTTCGACAGGGCGATCGAGGCCCTCGAGGCGCTCGTCGGGCGCGACCGCTCCGGCCCCGGCCGGCCCCAGACCCGCTGGTCGCTCGGATTGGCCTACCTCCTGGCCGACCGCCCCGCCGACGCGCTCGAGCTGATCGACGGCACGCTGGACGACGACGACGACGCCTACGGCGAGACGCGCGCGACCTATTGGGGCGCCGTGGCGCGCCTCGACCTGGGACGGACCGACGAGGCGACGGCGATGCTGCGCAAGGTCATCGCCGCCTCGCCGCTGCACTGGTACGCCCTGCTCGCCCGCCACCGCCTCGCCGGCCTCGGCGCGGAGGTGCCGCCGCCGTACCCCGAGCGCACGGTCGGGCGCAGCGACCTGCGCGAGCGCTGCGACGAGCTGCCGCCGGAGGTGCGGGCACTGCGCGACGCAGGGCTGCTCGACGACGCCCGCGCGCTCGCCCTTCCCGCCCTGCGCCCGCTGATCGCTCCGGCCGAGGGCGACGAGCTGCGGGACGTGGTGGGCCGGCTGCTGTGCGTCGAGGCGGTCGACCTGGTCCACGATCACGTGCGCTCGGCCGCGCACACCGACGACTGGGGCCTGCGCCTGGACGCGACTGCGCTCCCGTACTGGGAGGCGGCCTACCCGAAGGCGTGGCGCGAGCGGGTCGAGGCCGCGTCCGCGCGGGAATCCAGCTCGCCGTACCTCATCTGGGCCATCATGCGGCAGGAGAGCTCGTTCGACCCCGACGTCGTCTCGCAAGCCGACGCGATCGGCCTCTTGCAGATGATCCCCCCGACGACGGCGCGGATGCTCGAGGCGCGCGGGGAGACCTACGACGACGCCGTGCTCTACGATCCCGAGCGCAACATCGACCTGGGCGTCGAGTACATCGCGCGCATCGGCGAGAAGTTCCACGCCCAGATGCCGCTGCAGGCGGCCGGGTTCAACGGCGGCCCGCACAACGTCGCCCGGTGGCTGGACGACATGGCGGAGTCCCGGCTGGACTACTTCGTCGAGCGTATCCCGTTCGAGCAGACGCGCAACTACGTCCGCCGGGTGCTCACGTCCTACGCCCGCTACCTGTACCTCTACGAGACCGACGAGAACGAATGGCCCGTCGACCTGCCGATGGAACTGCGCCGGGACTACCTGCCGGAGCCGAGCTACTAGAGACAGGCCCCCAGCCGACCCGTGGGGTCGTGGATGTCGTTGCAGGAGTAGGCGGGGGCGGGGCAGTCGGTGCCCACGCGGGAGGTTTCGCAGATGTAGAGGCACTGGCTCTCGCCGGTGCCGAGGGTGAAGCACTGGTAGCGGGAGGCGCAGTCGGAGGCGCCGCCGGACGAGCAGTCCGAGCCCTGCGTGCCGGAGCCGCGCCCCGAACAGTCGGTGTAGGCTTCGTAGACTCCGCCGCCGGTGAGGTCGACGAAGCTCGGGCGGCAGGCCTGGGTCGTGTCGCAACCGCTGCCCAGGAGGACGTCGCAGTGCAGCGTGCAGGCCTTGATCCCGTCGACGACGGTGCCGGAGATGTTCATCTGGATCAGGCAGCCGGCGTTGGGGCCGAGCGACGCGCAGTCGGCGTCGTCGCGGCAGAGCCTGCGGCAGCGGCTCCCCGAACCGTCGTTGAGGCACATCATCCCCGCGCTGCAACTATCGGTGAGCGAGAAGCCGGCGCACGGCTGGTTGAGCGCGCGGACGCCGGCGCGGTCGCAGACCGGGGCGGGCCGCACCCCGTCCAGCTCCGAGAAGGCGCACTTCAGGTCCGGCCCGCACAGCTCCTGCTCCACGAGGTCGTCGACCGTGCACGGATCGCCGACCTCCAACGCCGGCGCCTCGTCCGCCGCGTCCTCCGCTCCCGCTTCGTCCCGTGGTCCATCGTCCGCCGCCGCGTCCTCGACCGCCCCCTCGTCGAAGGCGTCGGCTTCGCCGCCCCCGTCGGGCAGCGTCCCGGCGCACTGGCAGTTGGTGCCGACGCAGGCGCCGCCGGCGGTGTACCCGAGGGTCCGGCACATCGCGTCGCACGCCGCGGTCTCGCACGAGCCCGCGTCCCCGTCGCCGCCCCCGTCGGGCCGCGAGCACGTGCAGCGGCCGTCGGCGCACGAGCCGGACGACGGTGCGCACGACGCCCGGCACTGGACCGGCGAGCACTCCGTCGCCTGCTCGGCCTGCGCGCACGCACCGACCAGTCCCAGGAACACCAGTGGAGCGAGCCTCATCGTTCGCGCCCCCTTTCCCTCCCGGCGACGCAGTGTAGCGCGTTCACGGGCGATCGTCGCGCCAGGCGGCGGCGTCGACCGAGCCCGCGACGTGGCACGGGTCGCAGACGGAGGTCGTCTCCAGCGGCTCGCCGTCCCGCAGCGGGCCGTGCACGCCGCCGTCGGGATGGCAGGTCGAGCACGGCAGGTCGGGGCCGCCGGCGCCCCCCAGGTGCCGCAGGTGCGCCCCGTGCGGCGCCGCGACGATCGAGTCGATGTGCAGCACGCCTCGCACGATCGCACCGTCCGCGTCGGCCACCTGGAGGTGGCAGCGGCCGCAGTCGGCGGCGGGCGGATGCGGGGCGCCCGGCGGAAGTCCGTGGCACGACGTGCAGCCCGCCGCCGTCCCGGACGTCCAGGAGTCGCTCCGTCGCGGAGCGAAACGCATCGCCCCACCGTGGCAGTAGACCTCGCACGTCTCGCCGTCCCAGTCGGCCGCGACCCCGATGGCGGCGAGGCCGGTGAAGGCAACGTCCGCGGGCCGGCCGTCGTCGACGTGGCCGGGGGCGTCCACGGAGGCCGGGACGGGATGGCAGTGGGCGCAACGGACCTCGGAGTGCTGCGACGAGGCCCCCAGGTGCGCCGCGTGCGCGCCCACGCCCCGCGAGGCGACGTCCGTGGCGCCGTCGAGCGCGGGGGGCGGGGCGGGATTCCCGCTCGCACCGTGGCAACCGTCGCACGTCTCCGGCCCGCCGTCGCCCGACTCGTCGCCGGAAACGTCCGGCATCCCGTCGCCGCCGCCCGCCTCGGCCCGGTCGCCGGGAACGTCCGCCAGAGCGCCGTCGTCGCCACAGCTCACGGCGCCGAGCGCGAGCCATGCAACGGCCGGGAGAAGGGCGGTCGGGCGCCGCGCGCCCCGTCCGGGGGCCCGTCGGCCGCCGTCGGCCCTGCCGGGAGTTTCCGCGTCCATGTCCTGGGACGGCTGCGACGCGCCGCGCGCTACGGCGCGGGCGGCTCGTCGATCAGCACGTAGTGCATCTCGATCGGCAGCGTCTCCTCGACGTGCTCGGCCGGCTCGAGCGGCGAGGCGTGGCCGAAGAACATGCCGAAGGTCAGCGGATCGTCGTTGGTCGGGAAGCTCGAGCTGGCCCGGTCCTCGGCGGGGAAGAGCGTGATGATCGACGACGGCAGCTCGTCGCGTCCCAGCTCCAGGACGATCTCGCCGCTGCGCGACTCTTCCGAGATGAAGGAGATGCCGCGGTGCGGGCAGAGGCCCTCGCCGATCGAGTACTCCACCAGCCAGTCCGCCTCCGGGTCCCACGTGATCCACGAGATGAGCCGCTTGACGCCGGCGTGGGTCGGCACCATGCCGCGCGTGTGGTACTCGACCGTCGCGTAGTCCGCCGGGACGAACAACCGCGCCGCCGGGTCGTACTCGACCTCGTAGGCGTCGCCGTGGTTGACGACGATCACCGGGAACTGGAGCAGCGAGCCGGAGTGCCCCGCCGCGTCGACCACCTCGACGTCCAGCCAGTGCACCCGCTCCTCGGCGGCGGTCGCATCCCAGGGGAAGGACCCCGAGGCGTCGGCCGGCCCGTCGTAGACGGTCCCGAACTGGTCGACCACGCGCACCGTCGCCGGGTGCGCCTCGACGAGGTCCAGCGCGACGTCGGCGTCGCCGCGGACGAGGCCGAAGCGGTCGAGCCCGAGCCGGACGACGGGGGCGGTGTTGTCGACGTCGACCGGGAGCGGCTCGCTGGTCGTGGAGGTCTCGCCGTCGCCGAGCGCGCGGGCGGTGAGGGTGACGGAGCCGTCCGCCGACGCGGCGGAGTCCCACTCCAGGGTGACCGACTCGGCGGCCTCGTCGAGAACGTCGGCGGAGGCGACGACCTCGTCGCCGGCCAGGAGCTCGACCCGCACGACCGGGCCGGTGTGGCCGATTTCGACGGCCTGGCGGTCGTGGACCAGCGTCCCGTCCGCGGGCGACAGGATCGCGCAGGTGATTTCCTCGGGCGTCGTGGCGCCTTCCTCGCAGGCGCCCGCGAGCAGAACGATTGCCGAGAGACCGACGAAGCGAGTCATTCTCCACCTCCCGTCCGCCGGATCGCGGATCGCCGATGCGTCCGTGAGCGCGGACTCCAGCCCCCCCCGGGGCTGCGAATGGGCGCGCTGTACGATGGAATCAGAGGCGCGTCAAGCCGGAACGATGGAGACGACGCGGCGGGCGCCGGCGACCTGGAAGTGGACCACGCCGGCCTTGAGCGCGAACAGCGTGAAGTCGCGCCCGGTGCCGACGTTGACCCCGGCGTGGAAGTGCGATCCGACCTGGCGGACGATGATCGCGCCGGCGCCGACCGTCTGGCCGGCGTGGATCTTGACGCCCCGGTGTTGGCCGGGGCTGTTGCGTCCGTTGACTCCCGCTCTGCTCTTGCCCATGGGAATCCCTCGCCGCGCCCTAGGCGCCCTTGTGGATCGCAGTCACCTTGAGCTCCGTATACGCCTGACGGTGCCCGATCTTCCGGCGGTACCACTTCCGCTTCTTGAGCTTGAAGGTCGTGAGCTTCGGTCCCCGGCCCTGGGCGACGATCTCGCCCTCCACGGCCGCACCCTGGACGACCGGCCGGCCGACGATCGGCGCGTCCGCGGTGCCGCCCAAGAGCAGCACGCGGTCGATCTTGACCGTCGCGCCGACGTCGCCGGGCAGCTTCTCGACCTGCACCCGGTCGCCCGTCTTCACGCGGTACTGCTTCCCGCCCGTCTCGATGATCGCATACATCGCCAGCACCTCAACCCGCGCGCGGGGCTTCCGGGAGCTCCCACCCCGCGCGGGTTGGCGAGCATACTCATCGGGGGCCGCAAGGCAAGACTAAATTGTTTCGACCAAATTGTTTCGACTTCGGGCAGGGAAGGTCCAAGCCCCGGCATTGGCGCTACGACGTTCGTAGGCGCTTCCCGCCGCCGCGACGGGTCCGACGCGCTACTCGTACGCCTCCGGGAAGAGCACGCGCAGGTTGCAGCGGTAGACGTTGCCCTGCGCGTGAACCGGGTCGGGACCACCGACCTGGAAGTAGATGTAGTCCCCCTGCAGGCGGGGGTTGGCGGCTCCGCTGCCCGGGATCTCCGCGGGATGAAAGCCGGACGTCCGATCAAAGAGCCAGTAGTGCGTGCCGAGCCGCCGATGGTGGAGCCGGATGTCGTTGCTGGGGAGGTTCACGTCCCAGGCGACCCACTCCGCCGAAACGCTCGGGCGGCCGACGATCTCCGTTGCGTCGTCCGATGCTTGCCAGACGGGATCGCCGGTGAGGTCGCTGCACAAGATCCGGTTCCCTGCCTCCATGCGAAGATCGCACAGCTCCAGCCGCGATCCATCGGTCCAGCAGATCGTCCCGTCGTTGATGTCGGCGGAGTACTTGCACGACGGGTCCGGGGCGGCAGGCGTGAAGTCCGTAGCGGTACCCGCGATTGCGTCCAACAGCACCAGGCGCACGCCGGTGCCGGAGATGATCACATACCGATCCCAGGAGTGAGCATCGTGGAGCGAGACGCCCGCCGGGTACGAGGCCGACGTCAGGTCAACCTCGGCCCCGGTCAAGACGTCCATCGTCATGAACTGGTAATTCCCGTCGGCATCGTGGCCGTTCTCGACGGAGAACACGCCGACGGTGCCGATGAGTGCCAGCGGGTAGCGGAACCCCTGCGGATCGCACATGCTGTCCCAGAAACGCGGTTCACGATCGAACAAGATGGTCTTGGACTCCGCTGCCGCATCGAAGAGGACGAGTTGCTGGGCACATCCTGCCGGCCTGGCGTCGTCTGCCTCGTAGACGATCCATGACCCTGACTCACGACCTTGGTGGGCGCGAGGGCAGCCATCGCAGTTTCCGTGCAGGAGTTTACGACATCGGCACCCGCGATCCGTGCGTGCGACACCTTCCTGTCCTATGGTCAGAATGCCGTCGTCACGGATCTGCCACACGGCGGGCATTCCCCCGTACAGAAACGACTCGTACGTCACCTGCTCGCAGCCAGGCGCCGGTTCGTACCACTGCGAGGTCAGGTTGTCGATGCGGGGTGCGAAGCACCAGCTTTCCCCAAGGGCCCGGTCGGCCAGTCGTTCGTCCGCGGGACCGACGCAGTCGCCACCGGCGTCCGACTCGGCGCAACAGCCCTCGGGCGCGTCCCAGGGCGGCGCATCCCAGACGTCCGCCGCGTCCTCGCCCGCTTCCGCGTCCGCCTCCACCTCCTCCCCCGCATGGTCCTCCACGTCGGCGACATCGGGGCGATCGGTGTCGGCATCACCTTCGGCATCGCCGCCGGCATCGCAGGGACCGCAGCGGCACGCACCATCGACGCATCCGCCGTTGCAAGAGCCGTCGGCGGCGCATTGGCTCGCGCATGCATCCGCCATGCACGCGTCCGGCACATCGCGTCCGGAGTTGCCGTTGCAACCCTCGCCCTCCACCAGGACGACGAGTGCGAGCAGCAGCGCCAGCGCGGCGCATACTCCGCACATCGGACAGGTCGGCGACCTACTCATGGTACGCGACCTCGATCCCGTGCCCGGCTCGCCGGACCGCGAGGTCGGTGAACATCCAAGCAGCGTCACCCGCTCACGAATCGCAGACCCCCTTGGCCCCCACCTACTCGTACGCCTCCGGGAAGAGGACGCGCAGGTTGCAGCGATACACGTTGCCCTGCGCGCGAGCGGGATCGGGGCCGCCGACCTGGAAGTAGATGTAGTCGCCGTACAGCCGCGGATTCGAGGCTCCAGAGTCGGGGATGTCCGCCGGGTGGAACCCGGGCGTCCGGTCGAAGAGCCAGTAGTGGCCTCCCAGGCGTCGGTGGTAGAGTCGGATGTCGTCGCCGAAGTTCACGCCATAGGCCACCCAGTCGGTCGAGACGCTGGGATCTACCACCATCGCCGTCGCGTCGTCGGACGCCTGCCAGACGGGATTGCCGGTGAGGTCGCTGCACAGGATCCGGTTCCCTACCTCCATCCGCAGATCGCACAGCTCCAGCCGCGAGCCATCGGTCCAGCAAATCGTCCCGTCGTTGATGTCGGCGGAGTACTTGCAGGACGGATCCGGAGCCGCCGGCGTGAAGTCCGTCGCGGTGCCCGCGATTGCGTCCAACAGCACGAGGCGCGCGCCGGTGCCGGAGATGATCACGTACCGATCCCAGGAGTGGGCATCGTGGAGCGAAACCCCCGACGGATACGAGGCCGACGTCAGGTCAACCTCGGCCCCGGTCAGCACGTCCATCGTCATGAACTGGTAGTTCCCATCGGCATCATGCCCGTTCTCGACCGAGAAGACGCCGACGGTATCGATGAGGGCCTGAGGGAAGCGGTAGCCCTGGGGATCGCACGAACCGTCCCACAGTCTCGATTCGCGCAGAAATACCACGGTCTTTGAGCGGATGGCGGGATCGTAGAAGACCAAGTCTTGTGGGCATCCGGGATCGTGTCCGTCGTCGGCTTCGTAGACCGTCCCACGCGGCGACGCACGCGCAGCGTATGATGCGGGGCATCCGTCGCAATCGAGGTGGAGCAACTCTCGACACCGGCAGGTGGGACCCGTGCGTGCGACACCTTCGCGGCCGGTCGTCAGGACTTCCCCGTCGACGATCTGCCAGTTGGCCGGCATTCCCAAGAACAGGAAGGACTCGTACGTCACCTGTTCGCAGCCGGGCGCCGGTTGGTACCACTGCGATGACAGGTCGTCGAGACGCAGCGCGAAGCACCAGCTTTCCCCAAGGGTCCGGTCGGCGAGGTGCTCGTCTGCGGGGCCGACGCAGTCGCCCCCGGCGTCCGATTCGGCGCAGCAGCCCTCGGGCGCGTCCCAGGGCGGCGCATCCCAGACGTCCCGCGCATCTTCGCCCGACTCCGCGTCCACCTCCACGTCGTCCCCCGCATGATCCTCCACGTCGGCGACATCGGGGCGATCGGTGTCGGCATCACCTTCGGCATCGCCGTTGGCGTCGCACGGACCGCAGCGACACGCACCATCGACGCACCCACCGTTGCAGGCATCGTCGGCGCCGCATTGGCTGGTGCATGCTTCCGTCGAGCACGCGTCGGGCACGTCGCGCCCGGAGTTGCCGTTGCAGCCCTCGCCCTCCACCACGATGACGACGGCGAACACCAGCACCCCGGCAGCGCCTGCTCGGGGCCCGGCGCGGGTTGCGAACCTACTCATGGTACGCGACCTCGATCCCGTGCCCCGTCCGCCGAACGGTCAGGTCGCCCTGTCGGGCGACGTTATCGACGAAGCTGTCCAGGACGTGCGTTCCGATTGCCGTGAAACCGGCGTCCGACAACTCGAGTACCTCTCCCGACAGCCCGTCATCGTCCGTCGCGTAGATGCGGGTGCCGTCTTTCCACATGCCTGCTACAGCCGTGTCCAGCACCGCGGAGGGGTACTCGCGCGTGACCGCTCCCGCATGCAGGTCGAACGCGATGATGTCGGCACGGTCGGCGATGACCAGTTGCACGCCGTCGAAGAGCGCGTGCCTTCGCCCCGACGCGAGGCCGCCGACCAGGTCGGGAACCGGCACCGGCGGGTCCAGCAGCCACGCGCCAGGCCACACCCGCACCAGGAAGTGGGAGCCGATGACCACCGGAGGAGACGCGCCCGAGACCCGCAGCACGTCGAAGGCGTACGGACCGACCGCGATCACCGTGGTCCCCGCCGCAACGACGTCGTCCACACCCGAGGCGGCGGTCCATGTCCAGAGCCGCTCGACTCTCCGGCGGTCGATGGGACGGAAGGCGTCGATGCCGCCCTCCGTGGCAACCAGCAGCAGGCCGCCGAGCGCGATCACCTCGCGGCCATGGTCCGTCAGCCGTCCCGCGACGCCGGGGTGCGGCCGAGCGGGGTCGGCCAGGTCGTAGACCGCGAGTTGACGCTCGTGGACGGCGTACAGCATCTGATCCTGGGTAAGGACGAAGCGGCCGTCGCGCAGGTGCGGAATGCGGGAGATGCTCGGGGCCTCGCCGGGCCCGGGAGCAACGCAGACCGGCGCGCCCGTGACGGAGTCGCACTGGATCTCCCCGACCCCGGTCCACCAGTCCGTCGCCGTCCGGCAGATCGCCCCGACGCCATCTTCCGGCAGGCCGTCCCCATTGCAGTCCGTGGGACCTCGCGCTGAACCGAAGTCGGAGGCGGCCCACCACCGGTTGCCCGAGCGGACCCAGAATGACTGGCCTCTCGGATCCGACGGCTGCGCCGGCACCACCGCCGTGCGGCCGGTCGAGAACTCGGTCACCACGGCCGCAGGGCCTGCGGGCGGGCAGCTTCCGACGAGGCAGTCCTCGGCTTCGAGCGTCCAGCGTCGTTCCGCGGTGTCGAAGGACCACAGGTCGTTGCGCCAGTTCGTTCCGTCGAACCCGCCGAACAGGACGATCTCCGTTCCGTCGAGGGCGACGGTGATCGCCGCATTCGCTCGCGGACCGGGAGAGTAGTCTTCGGCTCCATCCACTCGCTCGAGCAGCGGAATCTCCGGGTCAAAACGGTACAGCCCTGCGGAGGGAGCTCCATCCCAGCCGCCATACAGCCACGTGCCTCCCGGGACGGTGGCTACGCCGGCGGCGGAACCGAAGGCCGGAGCCTCGCCGAGCAAGGGGACGAGGGACCACTCCTGATCGGCGATGGAGTAGCGGTAGGCGACATTGCTGACGCCTGCCGCGGTCTGGCCGCCGATGAGGTACACGCCGCCGTCGCCGGACGGCACGAGCACGGAACCGACCGTGCCGGCAGGCCGCCAACTCCTTGCCGGCGCCTCGGACCAGACGATCGGGAACATTCGGTCGCCCAGAGGCGGGCCGGGCTCGCCGGCGTCGCTGGAGGTGCCGATGAACCCGCCGCCACCGATCGAGCCGGGCGCCCCCGCCGTTCCGAGCCACAGTCGGTCGTCGATCGTGCCGTCGTTCGTGATCCCGCCGAAGAGGTAGAACTCGCCGGCCACCGTTCCGCCGCCCTTCCCGGCGGCGCCGGCGAAGTCCGCCGCGAACGCGAAGCGGTCCACGTCGATCGGGGTTTGGCCCTTCGCCATCCGTCCGACTCCGAGCAGCGGCTGCGTCGTCTTGTCCAGGCCGACCAGCTCGACCAGGATCCCCTGCGTCAGCGCGCTGGCCGAGTAGCCCACGAACTTCAGGTCGTTGGAGACGGCGTCGGTCGCCTTGATGGGCTTGACGATGGGAACGAAGGGATTCGTCGAGGTCATCGGGCAACCCCACTTGTCCGGGTCGAGGTATGGCCCGATCACGTCCTCGAGGCGCATGCAGAACGGGCAATCGCCGCTAGGGAAGTAGTTCGTGTCGGTGCTGGCAACTTCGTCAGCCCACCACGGGGGATCGACGGGGACCGCAGAGCAGTCGAGCTTGCGGCCGCGCAGCGGCCTGGAGGAGTAGGCGTTGTCGTATTCGTCGCAGTCCATCGGCCCGTCCGGCCGGCACTCAGACGACGCCCTCGCGACGTACGGCCATCTGAAGCTCGGCCGGCCCCAGTCGCTCAGGAGCCGCTCGGACCACGCGCCGGGCGCCGCCTCCAGGTGGGTCACCTCCGGCCGGACCCAGATCGCGAATCGCGGGTCCACTCCGATGCCGGGCGGGAGCGCCTCGGCCGCCGGGAACCAGCGTACCGACTCGGTGCGGGCGGTCGGACTGAAGTCGAAGTCCATCGCTTCGCCGTGGTCGCTCGCCCAACGGAACGCGATTCCGAGGTTGCGCAAGCTGCCGTCCCACCGATCGATGGTCGCCGGAAGCCAGCGCAGCCGCTCCGCTGGACGGCGAGCGCCCCAGACGCCATCCGGGGGGCAGGCGCGGTCCAGTTCGTTGCACCGATGGACGTCGTCAAGCGGAGTGTCTGTTTCGTAGTCCCAACACGGGCACTGCGAGACCATGACCGGCAGGGATTCCGTGCGAGCCTCGATGCCCAACTCGCCCTGGTTCCAGCCTCGCACCTTGAACTCCAACGGCACGTACCAGTCGCGGTCGTTCACCACGGTGTCGCCGTCCGGATCGAGTTCGTCGCAGGTCGCCTCCCGCCCCAGGCCCACCACCGGCCTCGGCACCATGGTGAAGTCCGCCGGGTAGACCGCACCTTCGGCCACGCCCGCGGCTCCCTCTCGCCGGGAGTTCCAGTGGACGCCGGCTCCCGGCCAGGGACGACTGCCCGTCGTCGGTTCCGGGTCGCACGCGTCGCCCAGCTCGGGCATGCCGTGCTCGACCTCCCAGCGCCAGTCGGTGTTGGCCTGGCCCGCATTGGCCGGATCCAGCAGGTCCCTGTACCGCGCCAGGAACGGGATGTCGGCTGCGCGGCAGTTGTCGCAGATATCGGGGACGGTGTCCCCGTCGTCATCCGGAAGCTGTGGCAGCCAGGCGGGCTTGGCGTACTCGAGGTAGCAGTCGGTTCCGCGCTCCGCGCATGAGGATCTCGGGCAGAGATCGCAGGAGTCCGGCACCTCGTCCCCGTCCAGATCGTACCCTCCCGCACCGGCTCCGCTCGAGGTCCACGGACAAGCATCGCACGCGTCGCCACCGGCGAGGTCACCGTCGGAATTGAGTTGATCCGGGTTGATCGTTTCCGGGCAGTTGTCGCACGCATCGATCACGCCGTCCCCGTCACCATCCCACGTGTCGCCGTAATCCTCCAACGCTCCCTGGAGGTAGCACGAGTCCGCGTCGTTCAGCCGGCCGTCGTCGTCCAGGTCCGAGATGTCGTGGTCATACCAGTAGTCCTGTACCGGAGTCGTTCCCTCGTGCTCCCCATGACCTCCGACGAACGGACGACTATCCCACGCAAATTCGTCGTCGAAGCAAATGTCGAACGTCAAGCCGTACGGATCCCCACCGGATGCGGTGGGATCATCGATCCAGACGCAGAGGAAACTCAAGTCATCGACGAACGGGAACCCGCCCGGATGCTCGGGCTCGCCGACGTTGTTGCCGAGGGTGTACCGCTCCCAGTCGTACTTTCTGCCTTCCGACGTGTACCAGAACCTGGCGTACGTGGCGTCGCGCGCCGCGTTGGCGACGACCGGCGGCAGGAACCGCATGGTCTCGTGCCACCGGTCGAGGTACCCCAACGCATCCCAGGCGGCGTAGGCGTCGTCCGGAACCAGACTCGTCGCCGACGAGGGGCAGGCGAGGACGTCGTACCAGTTGTCCTCGTGATCCAGATCGCGTTGGTAGTGATGCTTCCCATCGGACAAGAAGAGCACAGGGTGGACGCCCCGCGCGTTGCCGTCGGGGTCCACATCCGGATGGTAGAACCACATCTTTCCCTTTGGCCACGCGATGCCGGCCCATGGCCAATCGACGTCATCCGAAACGGCCGCGACGCGCCACAGGCTCGCGTCATCCGGATCCATCTCGACGACCACGGTCACCGGTTGGTCATCACCCATGTGGCTGGTCGTGGATTCGTACCCCGGCTGCCCGAAGTCCTGGTCCCACAGCAGCACGTACTGCAGCGTAATCCGCCGCTCGATCGGGGTCAGTCGATCGGCGTACAGATCGGGCAGGTTCAGCAGGTCGCCGACCTTGTCCAGATCGGCCAAAGGTCGCACTTGGAAGAGGATCGTCGGTTCTCCCACCTCGGGGTCGGTCGAAGAGCGAGGTCGGATCAACCGCCAGCACGCACCATGCACACTGCAGGTTCCGTCCGGCGATTCCAGCGCGCAGTTGCACCAGCAAGGATAGGCGCCGAGGTCGCAAGGGACCGGGGTGAACTCGGGCTGCGGGAGATCGCTCGCGTCTGCTTGCACTACGTACGGGGCGAACGCCTCGGCCAGCTTCAACTCGGCGTCGTCGACGAGGTAGTCCCCATCGACGTCCGTCAGCCACCGGCCATAGGTCGCCGACGGCGAGACGAAAGGATCGGAAGGCAGGCGCACAGCAGGCGGCTCGACGCCGGGACCCGCCGAGCCGTTCAGGCCCCACAGCTCCGAATCGTCCCCGGCGTCGCAGTTCGCTTCCGCCGTGCCCTCCCAGCCGTCGTAGCAGACGAAATCCGGCTCGCGCCGGAAGCAGCCATCGAATTCGGCCATTCGAGCCGCGGCCTCATCGGGACCGACCAGACCGGTCGCAAGAAGGCCGACAGCCGAAGCCAGAGCCAGACGAGACCCGGCACGAGCCGCCCTCGCCCCCCCCCCTGCCAGTACCATGCCGCGCTCGGACCCACGCACAGCTTCGTGAAGACCTACCGACTCCGCCATCCAGTCTCGTCATGGCTTCCCTCCCGCGGGCGCCGCGTTGAGTGCGGCGTTCGAAGCATCCGGACGACCACCCTGCTCACCGGAAGTGTACGCGCCGAAAAACCGTGGTGCAACCGCCGCGGGAACCGCGGGTGAGCATCCGCCCGCTCAGCGCTCCCCGCAGCGGCGGTCGAAGACGTACGGCGCGCGGTAGACGCCGTCCTCCGTCACGACGGCGGAGATCAGCTCGGCCGGCGTCACGTCGAACGCGGGATGGCGCGCCGGCACGCCCGGCGGGGTCATCCTGGTCCCGGCGATGACGTGCACCTCCTCCGGCGAGCGCTCCTCGATCGGGATGTCCTCGCCGCGCGCCGTGCAACGGTCCAGCGTGGACGACGGCGCGGCGACGTAGAACGGCACTCCGTGGCGAGCGGCCAGCACGGCGAGCGGGTAGGTCCCGACCTTGTTCGCCGTGTCCCCGTTGGCCGCGATGCGGTCCGCCCCCACGATCACCGCCTGGACCTCGCCCGTACGCAGGATCGACCCCGCCATCGAATCGCAGATCACGCTCACCGGGATCCCGTCCCGCGCCAGCTCCCAGGCCGTCAGCCGCGCACCCTGCAGGTACGGCCGCGTCTCGTCCGCCAGCACCCGCACGTCCTTGCCCGCCTCCACCGCCGCCCGGATGATGCCCAGCGCCGTGCCGTACCCGCCCGTGGCCAGCGCGCCGGCGTTGCAGTGCGTCAGGACGGTGCACTCGTGCGGCAGCAGCTCGGCGCCATGGCGACCGAGCCGCTTGTTCATCGCGACGTCCTCCTCGTGGATCGCCACCGACTCGGCCTCCGCCCGCCTCCGGATCGTGGCCGCATCGCGTCCGCCGCTGATCGACGAGACGACGACGCGCAGCATCCGGTCGATGGCCCAGGCCAGGTTCACCGCCGTCGGGCGCGTCGCCCCGAGCGTCCGGGCCGCCGCCTCCGCCGCCTCGCGCAGCATCCCCGGCCCGCCCGGGCCGCGGACCGCGAGCGCCATGCCGTAGCCGGCGGTGATCCCGATCGCCGGCGCCCCGCGCACGGCCATCGAGCGGATCGTCACGGCGACCTCCTCCGGCGACGCGCAGCGGATCCACGTTTCGCGCCACGGCAGCTCGCGCTGGTCCAGGACCTCGAGCGCCTCGCCGGTCCAGCGGATCGGCGTCAGCTCGTTCTTCGCCCCGTCGGCCTCAGCCATGCGAACCCTCCTCGCCTTCCCCCTCCAGCAGCCGCCGCAGCGTCTCGGCGGCCATCCGCGGATTCCCTCGCCCCTCCATGCGCCGGACGACCTCGGCGACAAGGAACCCGAGCACGCGCGCGTTGCCGCCGCGGAACCGCGCCGCGGCATCCGGATGCTCCGCCAGCACGCACCGCGCCGCCTCCTCGATCGCCCCCGCGTCGCTCCGCTGCGCCAGGCCCCTGCGGTCCACGATCGCCGCGGGCCGCTCCGCGCTCGCCGGCAGCTCGCGGTAGACCTCCTTGGCCGCCAGGCTGGAGATCGTCCCGTCGGCGACCAGCCGCAGCAGCTCGGCCAGCCGTCCGGCGTCGACGAGGGACCGGGCGTCGTCCCCGTCCTCCGCTCCCTCGTCCGGCAGGTCGCGCAACACCTCGTTCAGGACGAACCCGCTCGCCCGCCGCTGCGGCGACTCGACGCCCGACGCCGCGAGCAGGGACGCCGTCGCCTCGAACAGGTCCGCGGCGGCCCCGCGCGCCGCCAGCACCGCCGCGTCGTGCGGCGGCAGCCCCAGCTCGCGCTCGAACCGGCGACGCCGCGCCAGCGGCAGCTCCGGCAGCTCCGCCCGCACGCGCTCGACGAACCCCTCCTCCAGCACCAACGGCGGCAGATCGGGCTCGGGGAAGTAGCGGTAGTCGGGCGCCTCCTCCTTGTCGCGCAGCACCTCGGTCCTCCCCGCCGCGTCGTTCCAGGAACGGGTCTGCGGCCGCACCGCCTCGCCCCGCTCCAGCGCCTCGGACTGGCGCGCGATCTCGTGGGCCAGCGCGTCGCGCACGTGGCGGTAGGAATTGAGGTTCTTCACCTCCACCCTGATCCCCAGCGCCGTCTCGCCCGCGCGCCGCACCGACACGTTGACGTCGCAGCGCAACGAGCCCCGCTCCAGGCTCCCGTCGCAGGCGCCGATCCGGACGAGCAGCAGCCGCAGCGCACGCAGGCAATCGCTCGCCTCCTCGGGCGTCCGGAGGTCGGGAGCCGTGACGATCTCGGCCAGCGGGACGCCACAGCGGGAGAGATCGACCAGCGTGCGCCCTGCCGCCGCGTCGTGCACGCTCCGCCCGGCGTCCTCCTCCAGGTGCACGCGCACGATGCCGACCTGACGCTCCCCGGTCCCCGACACGAACTCCAGCCGGCCGTGCTCGGCCAACGGCCGCTCGTACTGCGAGATCTGAAAACCCTTGGGCAGGTCGGGGTAGAAGTAGCTCTTGCGCGCGAAGCGGCTCGCGGAGCGCACCTCGCAGCCCAGCGCCAGCGCGGCGGCACACCCCAGCTCGACGGCGCGGCGGTTGACCACCGGCAGCGCGCCGGGCTGCCCGGTGCACACGGCGCAGACGTTCGCGTTCGGCCGGTCGCCGAAGCGCGTCGCGCAACCGCAGAACATCTTGCTCCGCGTGCGAAGCTGCGCGTGGACCTCGAGCCCGATGACGGCCTCCCAGGTCATGCCGGGAGAGATAGAGGCTCGACGTACTTGGGTCAAGAGTCGGACGGCTCGTCGTCCGGCTCGGGCGGCTCCTCCTCCTGCTTGCGGCGCTTCTTGCCGGTCACGAAGACGACGAGCGTCCCGAGGAAGTACAGCACGATGAGCGGACCGGCCATCAGCGTCTGGTTCAGCGGGTCGGGCGTGGGCGTGAGCACGGCGCCGATGGCGAAGGCAATGACGACGAAGTATCGCGAGAAGCGCAAGAGCTGCTTGTGGTCGACGAGGCCGATGCGCGCCAGGAAGACGATCGCCAGCGGCAGCTCGAACACCAGGCCGAACGCGAAGAGCAGCCCGATCGCCAGATCCATGTACTGGTCGATCATGATCGTCGGCTCGATGGGGAAGTAGCCGCTGAGATCCACCCCGTAGCGCAGCAGGAACTCGAAGCCGAACGGCAGGACGACGTAGTAGCCGAAGAGACCGCCGCCGACGAAGAAGAAGAAGGTCCCGATGAGCGCCGGGTAGACGTGTCGCCGCTCGCGCGGATACAGCCCGGGAGCGACGAACTTCCAGAGCTGGAAGACGACCATCGGAGCGGAAAAGAACAGGCCGGCGTAGATCGCCAGCTTGAGCTGGACGAACATCGGCGCCACGATGCTGCCGTAGTGGAGCTTGAGGTCCTGGTGCGCCGACGCCGGGACCGAGCTCCAGGCCCGGAAGAGCGGATCGACCAGGAAGGCCATGATCTCGTCCCGGAAGACGATGGAGACGGTCACGGCCGCCGCGAAGAACAACGCGGCGATCCAGAGCCGCTTGCGCAGCTCGCGCAGGTGGTCGAGGAAGCTCATGCGCTTCGCTTCAACCACGCTTCTCGCCCTTCCTCTCCGCCGACGGCCCGGACGCCGGGCCGTCCGGGGTCGCGTCCGCCGCGGCCGCATCCGGAGATGGCGCCCCCGCTCCGGCGGGCGCCGCGGGCCCCACGGGCGGCACGCCGGGCGCGGGCCCCGGCGGCGGCGGAAGCGGCGCCTCCGCGACCCGGGTCCGCGCCAGCTCCGGGAACGGCTCCGCGGGCTTCGACTCGGCGCGGATCGGCGAAGCTTCGGGCCAGGCGTCGGGGGGCACGCGCGGCAGCTCGGCCGACCGGCTCGGGGGCCGCGGGGCCGGAACATCGACGGGAACGTCCCGCACCGGCGGGCGGTACGGCGGCGGCCGACGCGGCGGCGGCTCGTCGATCGAGAGGTTCTCGCGCAACTCGCGCGAGGCGCGCTGGAACTCGCGCGTGGCCCGGCCCAGGGCGCGGAAGAAATTCGGCAGCCGATCGGGCCCGATGAACAGCAGGGCCACGACGGCGATCACGACCAGCTCCCAGAACCCGAGTCCGAACATCTCCTTGCCTTCTCAGCGTTCGTCTCAGCGCCCTCAGCGTCTCAGCGGTGAGTCGGAACTCAGCGCCCTCCCCTCCCCTCAGCTTCCTCCCAGCACGAGCTGATCCGGGGGTCCCAGGCGCGAGGTCACCGCGATCCCCAGCTCGCGCAACACGCTACCTACCACCGTCGGGGTCCCCGGGGACAGCAGCGCCTCGCGCGCACCCGTCCGCTGCACGTGCGCCACCAGCTCCGAAACGCCCGCCGAGAACGCCAGCAGGAAGATCTCGTCGGGACGGAAGCCGCCGGGCAACGGCTCCGACCCGTCGTGCACCACCGCCGTGCGCAGCTCGGCCGCCGCGCCTTCGCCGCCCCCCCGCTCCCGCAGCTCCGCGAGCAGCTTGGCCGCCGCTTCCCCCGCTCCGTTGTCGCCGTCGCCCCCCTCTCGACCGCTCGACCGCTCGGCCGCTCGCCCGCTCGCCCTGCCTCCCCACGGCAACATCACGAGCTGCCCGACCCGCGGCGCCGTGCGCAGCGGCCAGGCGCGCTCGAAGGCGGCGCCGCCCGCGGCGCACAGCCGCACGCGATCGTAGATCGTCCCGTGGAGCCGCAGCTCCAGCTCCCCGCCGCCCAGCCGGGCGGCGAGCACCGGGGCGGCAGCGTGGGGCTCGGCGAACACGACCGGGATCCCGTTGCGCTGCGCCACCCGCTCGGCCCAGGCCCGGATCGCCGCCACGGTGTCGGCGCGCCGCGCGCACGCCTGCGGCGCCGGGGCCGGAGGGGCGTCGAGCAGCACGACGTCGGCGCGCGGCGCCTCCGCCGACCCGCCGAGTCCCTCGGGCTCCGGCAGGATCCTCCGTGCGTACAGCAGCGTCGCGCCGCGGTAGCGGAGCTCGAGCTGCGCGGCGCCGGGCAGGGCGCCGGACGGCACGAGGCGAAGCTCCGATTGGCCGAGCTGGACGCTGCGGCCGTACGGCGAAGGCAGGAAGCTCGGCGCCGAGCGCCAGCGGCGCAGGAAGCGCACGGTCTCGGGCGTCGCGATCAGCCTGTGGGCGAGCGCCTCGCGGAAGGCGTCGGAGGCGAAGCCGAGCGGCTTGCGGCGGCGGGGGTCGAGGTGCAAGCCGAGCGGGTGGAGGAGGAACCCGTCGTCCCAGGTCACCCAGTCCCGCGCGGATGTGCTTGGCATGGCCGCCGGCATCCGGCGAGAATTGAACCACAGATGAACACGGATGAACACAGCGCGGCCAGTGGCCGCAACCAAAGCGGCCCCTGGCCGCGGTCGAGGGTCGAGCGCTGAGGGTTGAGAGTCCGACCGACCCGTTACTTGTTCTGCTCCACCTTGGCGCGCAGGGCATGGAGCATGCGCGCG
>JACRCX010000023.1 GCA_016218815.1 Deltaproteobacteria bacterium | reverse complement strand
CCGGGACCTGACGACGCTCGCCAACGGGGGGGCGGACTACGCGCCGTGCGTGGCCTGCCACGACCCGCACGGGACGGGCACGGTCGAGGTGACGCGCACGACGAACCGCATGGTGCGGGACCCGTGGATCGACCCGCCGGCCCCGCTTTGCCTGGGCTGCCACCAGTAGGCGGGAGGGCCGGGGGATCGTTGCGAGGGATGGAGTGACGAAGCGGGCCGGGACGGCGCTGCCCGCCGCCGGCGCGGACGGGAATCCGGGGATCGACTGGGGAGGCACCGTGGGAGGGGAACGGATGGAACTGGCTGGGAATCTTCGTCGGTCGACGCACACCGCGCGGGGCCTTGCCGCAGCGCTCCTGGCCGTGACGCTCCTCGGGGCCCCCGCGCGCCTCCTCGCCGGCCACGCGGGCTTCAACTGGACCACGGTCGAGGCCGGCGCCGCCTGTTACAGCTGCCATACCCTCGACCTGACCCAGGGCGCCGGTGCGCTGAACACGAGCTACATCAACCCCTCGACGCGCGGCGGCATCTTCAACCTGATCAAGGTCGCCAACGGCGGGGTGACGCCGACCGATCTCGGGTGCGTCTTCTGCCACAACAACCCGAGCAACACGAAGATGAAGGGCGTCCTCAATCACTTCCTCGACCCGAGTTGGGCTTCCAAGCACCCCGTCGGCGTCAATTGGAACACCGCCGCGAACACCGACCACGAGTACGTCTCGTCGGTCCACGCCTCGTCGCACACGACGACCGAGCTCGACTGCACGGACTGCCACGAGGCGGCCTCGATCGCCGTCGGCGGCTCCTACGTCAACCACCCCGGGACGATCCCGGCCGGCAACCCCTTCCTGCTCAAGTCGGTGACCGTCGACGGCGAGTACGACGCCTTCTGCCGCCTCTGCCATCGCAGCGACACCACGGTCGACGTCGCGGGCAAGGGGACGAAGACGATCCAACTTGCCGCGCACGCGGACGCGGGGGCCGGCCGTCCGATCGTCGAGGCGGACGGGACGGTGCTCAAGCCGACGGCGGCGGGCGGGAACGCGCAGTGCACGACGTGCCACGACACGCACTACTCGAGCAAGGTGAAGATCTTCAACGACGGGCACGAGGGCGACACGCCGATCGTGGGGGACAACTGCGTCGCGGTCTGCCACTACCCGGGGGACAACGTCGGGTACGCCGACGACACGACGAACAACACGTACGAGCGCCACGGGCACGGCAAGCAGACGAGCACCTACAAGTACCAGGCCGGGGTGGTGAACTTCACGACGGGCACGGTCAAGACGATGAACATGGGGTGCGGCTCCTGCCACAGCTCCCTGGACACCGGGACCACCGACGGCTCGCGCATCGTCCACGTGGACAACAACCCGAGCGGTGCGACGAACGCCGAGAAGTACGCGAAGCGCTACAACCTCGGACTCACCATCCAGGACGAGGGGAGCGGCTCCGCCGGCGGCAACCCGATCCTCGGGGTCTGCGAGAACTGCCACGCGTCGTACGAGGCGCATCTGGCCGAGAGCGGGACGGTGACGTCGGGGTGCCAGGACTGCCACGACGAGCACGCGGAGAACTCCGGGCCGACCTCGAACGTCTTCATGATCCCGCTCTCGGGCAAGCCGACGGGGACGTATGCGGCGGGACCGCCGCGCCCGCGCGCAGGCGCGGAGACCGTCGTCTACGACACGACGCGGCTCGACCCGGCGAACGGGAACGTGCGCTCGGACGGCTCGATCGACCAGTATCGCACGGACGGGCAGGGGGTCTGCGACAACACGGAGTGCCACGGGGCGGTCTCGAACGCGAGCCAGCCGGGGCCGCTGACGACCTTCTTCTCCGGCGGCTACCACGCCCTCGCCGGGCCGCAGAGCCCGGGGACCGACTGCGAGTCCTGCCACAAGCACGAGGGCGGTGCGGCGGGGACCGGGAGCTGGGGCGCGGACCCGGCCGGTTGCGCGAGCTGCCACGACTATCCCGGCACGGCGCACGTCGCGGGGGCGCACGTGCTGACGACGGTGCACGACAAGCACGCGGGGACGCCGGCCGGTTACGCGAACAGCAAGGGGTACGGCTGCGCGCTCTGCCACCAGGGGGCGCAGCACAACGACGCGGGGAGCCCGGGGGGTGGGGTGGCGAACGGGTCGGAGTGGGCGGCGAAGGTGGACCCGAACGTGAACGCGCGGGTGCAGGTGCGCTTCGACACGACGTGGAACCCTGCGGTGGGCGCGAACCCGGCGGCCACGAGCGCGGACAACACGAACTTCAACGACACGACGAACGTCTGCAGCAACACCTACTGCCATGCACTCAAGGGCATCGTGGCCGACCCCGGCGCGCAGGGCACGGCGACGACGCCGGCCTGGAGCGGGACGCTCGCCTGCAGCGCCTGCCACGGCGACACGACGACGCTCCTGACCTCGAACTCGCACGCGGCGCACTTCCAGACGTTGACCGGGGCGGGGGCGCAGTGCGCGAACTGCCACACGGCGTACGACCTTTCGCAGGCGGGGACGCACGTTGACGGAACGGTGACCTTCGTCGGGGCGCTCGCGTACACGGGCACGGCGGGAGACCGGCTGCCGAGCACCGGCCGGGGCGGGTGCGGGACGAACTACTGCCACAACAACGGGACGTTCGTGGGTGCGCCGCTGGTGCCGCTGTACACGTGGGGGACGGCGATCAACGGGACGAACAGCTGCACGGAGTGCCACGGGGCGACCTCGTCGGCGCTGACGACGGTCGCGCACCCGACGCACAACGCGGCGGCGTACGGGCCGCGGACGGTCTGCGGCGACTGCCACGCGGCGGCGACGGTGAACTCGCACGCGGACGGGACGGTGACGTTCAAGGACGCGGCGGGCTTCGCGACGACGACGGCGTGCGATCTCTGCCACAGCGGGAGCGCGGCGACGGCGAAGACGGAGTGGCCGCAGGCGGCGGGGCACTGGCTGGGGACGACGGGCGGGTACTGCGAGCACTGCCATGACGCGTCGCCGGCGGTGGTGGCGACGGCTATCGGGACGGGCGGGGCGTCGATGACGGCCCCGAACGCGATGGGTGACGGTTCGGTCTACGGGGCGCTCGTGAACGGCCACGGGAAGACGAGCGGGACGTACGTCTCGGGGAACACGGCGGCGGCGAAGGCGTGCGCGAAGTGCCACGATGCGAGCAAGGCGCACATCAACGCGGTGGACGGGGCGGACCTGGCGAGCGCGCGGCACAACAACTCGGTCAACGGGATCAACCTGACGGCGGCGACGGTGGTGGAGCAGGTCTGCCAGGCGTGCCACCAGAACGGGGGCGCGGACGGCGGGTCGCTTGCGGTGACGCACGGGAACACGAACGCGACGTTCAAGGGGACGAGCTCGCACGACGGGAACGCGGAGGACTTCGCGTACCGGTGCGACGCGTGCCACGAGCCGCACGGGCGGACGCTGAACGCGGCGTCGAACGCGAACATCTACATGGTGAAGCGGTACGTGGAGGT
>JACRCX010000022.1 GCA_016218815.1 Deltaproteobacteria bacterium | reverse complement strand
GGCGCAGAAAGGCGAGAGGCCCATGGAGATTTACTTCGACCGCCGTACCGTCCGGGAGCTGCGCAACGCCGCGCAGGACGCCATCGAAGACGGCGACTACGAAGCGCTCTCGGAGGATCTCGTCAAGTCGTTCTCCGACGAGCAGATCGATGAGATCGAGAAGCGCCTTTCGTCCGGCGACTTCCCGGACTTCATCAACGAGCTCCTCGAGGAGTGGGGACTGGACGACGTCGACAACCTCTTCGAGACGCTGGAGACGCGATTCGCGGAGATCGATATCGAGATCCGGTTCGAGGACGCCCGGACCGAAGAAGACGAGGAAGAGGAAGAGGAAGAGGTCGACGACGAGGAGCTCGACGAGTCGCTCGACGAGGAAGAGTCCCCCGACGAGGACGAGTGACCCCGCCCCTCACCCGCAACGCGCCAGCAGTTCCTCCGCCTCGCGTCGCCGGTTCGAGTCCGGGAACTCGTCCAGCAGCTCGCGCAGCGCCGCGCACCCGCGCGAAGGCTCGTCCAGGCGCTCGAGGAACAACCGTGCCGCCTCGTACAGGCCGTCGTCCCGCAGCATCGAGTCGGTGAAGTTCTCCAACTCCAGGAACGCCTCCGCCGCCTCGGCCGGCTCCCCCAGGTCGTCGCGGAGGATCTCGGCCTTCCAGCGCTGGGCGTTGTCGTAGTACGTGGAGTAGTAGGAGCCGGTGAACCAGGACTCCTCCTTCCACTGCAGCAGCCGGTCGAGCCACTCGATCGCCCGGCGGTAGTCACCGGCGTCGCTCGCGATCTCGGCGCCGAGCCACGGCAGGTCGTCCCAGTAGCAGCAGGAGGGGTACGCACAGCCGGCCAGCCCCGCGTCGATGTCGGCGTACGACTCGCGAGGCCGGTCCAGGTCGCCGCGGGCGCGGGCCCGGAACAGGTACAGCGCCGCCAGGAGGTCCGGCGGGCGCTCGAGCGCCGTCGCCAGCTCGGCCGTCACGAGGGCGTCGAAGGCCGCGAGGTCCTCGCGGTCGGCGTGCGTCTGGTACAGGCGCCGCACCGCCATGTCGGAAAGGGCGCATTGCGGCTCCTGCCGGATCAACCGCAGCCACAGCGCGATCGCGTCGTCGTCCCGGCCGAGCGTGCGGCAGAGGCGGGCGGCGTCGTACAGGCCCCGACCGGCTTCCGGCGTGCCGGGGAACCGATCCGCCAGGTCGGTGTACATCGCCAAGGCCGGTTCGACGTCACCGGCGCGCTCCGTCTCCTGCGCCGCCCGGTAGAGCGCGGTGCGTGCGACCGCCTCGTCCTGCGTGAGCGTTGCCGCCTGCGCGTACGCCTCCGCCGCCTCCGCGTGGCGGTCCGCCCGCTCGGCGCGTGCCGCACGTGTCACTTCGGCGACGTAGGGATCCTCCGGGAGCGGGGCGGCGGGACAGGCGGGCAGGGCGAGCGCCGCGGCCAGCGCGAGCGGGAACAGGACGGGGCGCGTCTGCGTGTCACCTGTGCGAGCGGGTGCCGTCCGTTCCATCGGGCGGGAGCGTACCACCGCGGCGCGGGTCGAGGCCAACCCGGGCGGAACCTAGCGCGACTCGTAGACGTCCAGCGCGGGCAGCTCCACGGCCGTCAGGAAACCGCCCTCGTGCCCGCACCGCGTGTCCAGTCCGATCAGGAACTCCCCGCCGAACATGTCGGTCGGGTCGTGCACCGTGTAGTGCGACAGCTCCTGCGGCAGCATCGCCGTCGCGGTGTGGCCGAAGACGACGAGCTTGCCGTGGTAGTGGCGGACGAACTCGAGATCCCGCAGCCACAGCAGGGGCGCGGGATGCTCCAGCTCCGACGGGTGGGCCCAGCGCTCGCCCTTCTTCGGAAGGCCGGCGTGGACGTAGATCGCGTGCTCGTCCTCGTGGTACGCGGGCAGTCCCTCCATCCACGCGGCCACGTCGTCGGGGAAGAACGTGCCCTCCAGCATCGCCAGCAGCTCGTCGTTCGCCGGGAACTCGCCCTTGGCCGGCACCGGTCCGCCGACAAACGAACGGTACGTGGCCAGGCAGCCGTTGTCGACCGGGACCACGTACTGCGGCCAACCCCTGCGCCGAACGCGCAGCCAGGCGTCCTCGTGGTTTCCCTTCAGCGCCACCACGCGCGCCGGAACGCTCGCCGGCAGCTCGCGACGCAGGAACTCGACGACCTGGGCCGACTGCGGGCCGCGGTCGAGGTAGTCGCCCACGAAGACCAGCGTGTCGGCCGCGCGCAGCGGCGGGAGGCGCGCCAGTACCGTGCGCACCGCCGCCAGCTCGCCGTGCACGTCTCCGAAAGCAAAGGTCCTCCCCGTCATCCCACCATCCTATCAACGACCCCCGCCCCGGAACCAGCAACCACCATCCCCTCCCGGCGCCTCCGAACCAAGAACTCGACCCGGACGACCCACCGACGACTCGACCCGATCAACCCACCATCCCCCTCCGTTTGACACCTTGCACCTCGTCCCCTATCGTCCGCCGGTCGTCCCCGAGGCCCGTGGGAGGCCGGAGACCAGGAGCACGCGGATGAAAGCACGGATCCTCGAAGGCTGGGAGCGCGCCAAGGCGGCGGGCGTGGACCTCCTCACGGAGGGGATTCGTCTCGCGCAGACCGTCGGCGAGCACGTGCTGCAGCAGATCGCCGAACGCCGGATCCGGGTGCCGCCCGTCGTGCAGGACCTGGTGGAGCGCGTCGCCGGTCGTCAGGCGTCGGGGCGCCGGGAGGACGAGGTCGAGTTCGTCTGCCGGCCGGCCGGACCGGACGAGTTCGTCTGTCGGCCGACGTCCGAGTCTCGATCGCCCGAGGAAGCCGAGCCGGACGCCGGCGAAGAGGCGGTCGAGGAGGAGGTCCGGCGGGCCGGGGAAGCGGCGCCTCCCCCCGCGCCGCGCCCCAAGCCGTCGCGGCGCGCCGGCAAGCGTCCGGCCGCCACGTCACCGTCGCAGGGCGTCCCCTCAGGGTCTGCCGGCGCTTCCCCGCGTGCCCGCCGGAGCGCGAAGGTCGCGAAGACCAAGCCGGCCGCCGCGGCCAGACCCGCCCGGAAGAAGCCCGCCGCCGCCCCCTCCGTCCCCCCGGCCGCTCCGAACCCGCCCGCCCCGTCCAAGCCGGAGCCCGACCCCGTCACCTGACTCTCCCCCTTGGCGTCCTTTGCGTGTCCTCCCCTTTGCGCCCTTTGCGCGAACTCCGGATCGTCTTCACCCCGCGGCCTTCGCCTCTTGACCCGCCGGCCCGCGTGCGCTAGGAAGTCGCGTCCCGGGGTGACTCGGGGGTGCGAGGGGCTGTAGCTCAACTGGGAGAGCGCTTGACTGGCAGTCAAGAGGTCGTGGGTTCGAGTCCCATCAGCTCCACTTCCCGACGGTAATTCCTTGACACGACAAAACGTCCGGCTATACTTCCCCAGCTTTGTCGGCTGGATGTCCAGCCGACCATGCCGGCTCAGGTATGGAAACCGTTCTCGGGCGCGCTAGGGTGGGGGGACGTCGTCGCCGGGTCGGCACGGGCCCGGGCTGGAAGGTGATGGGCCCTTGATTCCAGCCGGTTTCGTTCGGGATCTTCGCGACCGAACGGACATCGTCGAGGTGATCGAGGCGCACGTCCGGCTGCGCAAGGCCGGGCGTTCCTTCGTCGGGCTCTGCCCCTTCCACCAGGAAAAATCGCCCTCGTTCCACGTCAACCGGGAGCGGCAGATCTTCCACTGCTTCGGCTGCCAGAAGGGCGGCGACGCCATCACCTTCCTCATGGAGGTCGAAGGGCTGTCGTTCCTCGATGCCGTCCGCGACCTGGCCGCCCGGGCCGGCGTCGAGGTCCCCGAAGAATTCACTCGCGGCCGGCGCCCCGACGCCGACGCGGACGCTCGACGCGACCGCTGGCGCGGGGTGATGGTCGATGCGCTCGGGTTCTTCCAGAAGATGCTTTGGTCCGACCCGGCCGGCGAGCCGGCAAGGCGATATCTGCTCGAGCGCGGGTGCACGCGCGAGGTTGCCGAGCGATTCGGTCTCGGCTTCGCGCCGCTCTCCTGGGATCGCCTCACCGGGACGCTCGGCGCCGCCCGCCACTCCCCCGCCGACCTCGAGGCGATGGGCCTGGCGGTTCCCCGTGCCGGTGGCGGACACTACGACCGGTTCCGCGGGCGCCTCGTCTTTCCGGTCCACGACCTGCGCGGCCAGGTGATCGCGTTCTCCGGCCGGATCCTGCCGGGACTGGAAGAGGCGCGCCCCGACGGCTCCGAGGCGGCCAAGTACATCAACTCGCCCGAGACGCCGTTGTACCGCAAGGGGAAGAGCTTCCTCGGTCTGCCCCAGGCGCGCCAGGCGATCCGCACGGCGCGTGCGGTGATCCTGGTCGAGGGCAACTTCGATCTCGTCGCCGTCCACGCGCTCGGCCACCCCCACGTCCTGGCGCCGCTGGGCACGGCCTTCACGCCCGAGCAGGCGGTGCTGCTCTCGCGCCTGGGGGCCGAGACGGTGACCCTGCTCTTCGATCCCGACGCCGCGGGCCAGAACGCGGCGCGCAAGGCGTTCCCGGTGCTCGCGGCGGGCGGCGCGGTCGTGCGCTGGGCGCGGCTGCCCGAGGGCCGCGACCCGGGCTCGCTCCTGCCCCGGGGCGAGAAGGACGCACTGGCCGCCTGTCTGGCCGAGGCGCCGACCTTCCTCGATCGGGCGTTGCGCGACGAGGTGTTGGCGGCGGGCGAGGCGCCGGAATCGCGGGCGGCGGCGGCGCGGCGCGTGGCATCCTTCATCGGCGCGATCGTGGACATGGGCGAGCGCGACGAGCAGGTGTTCCGGGCGGCCGCGGCGCTGGGGATCGCGCGGCACATGATGCACCGCGAGGTGGAGACGGCCCGCGCGGGGGCGGCGGCGGGCGCAGACGCTCCGATGCCACAGGACGAGGCCGGGGCGGAGCCGTTGCAGGTTCGTGCGCCCGAGGCCGAGGCGCTCGTGATCGAGGCGGTGCTCGTGCATCCGTCGCTGGCGCGCGACGCGGCGGCGGATCGCGTCGAGGAGGCGTTCGCCTCGAACGAGCTGCGCCGGGTGCTGCAGCGGCTGGAAGCGCTGGTGATCGAGGGTTCGAGCGAGGGGGGGATCGCGGCGGACGAGCTCCTGGAGGGGCTGGACGACGCGGCGACGCGGGGGTGGGCGCGGGGCGCGATCCTGCGCGCGGCGGAGGCGGGGGCGGAAGGCGCGCCGGAGCGCTACGCGCGGGCGGTCGAGGCGGTCCGGGTCGCGGCCGAAAAGCGGCGTGCGGGGCCGTTGGGAAGCCGGATCCGTGCCGCGGAGGCGGGCGGGGATCACGCCGGCGCCGTGCACCTGCTCGAGGAAAAGCGCCGGGCGGTCAAGGGCGGGGTCAAGAAGATCATCTATGGATCGGGGCCTCGGCGACGTCGTGCCGCCGCCGGGGCGGTGCCGCGGGGTTTCGGGACGGAAGGCGGCGCAGGAGTGCCACGGGGGGCAAGGCACGGGGCGGTGGGCCAACGATGAGCAACCGGGAACCATTCGGTCGGCTGGTGGCGAAACTGGTGCGTCTGGCCCGCGGACGGGGCGAGATCACCTACGACGAGCTGAACCAGCAGATCCCCAAGGACATGGTGTCGGCCGAGCGCATCGACGAGCTGATCGTGGCGCTGGCGGAGCAGGGCGTCGACATCTCCGATCGTCCGGGCGCCCCCGGGGCCAAGGCCGCCAAGCCTCGGCCCGCCGCGCGGCCCGAGGAGCCGGCACGCGGCGGCGCGTTGGCCGCCGTCGCCGGCGACGACGACGACCTGGGCGAGCCGTCGGTGCCCGGCCGCTCCAACGACCCCGTCCGCATGTACCTGCGCAAGATGGGGACCGTCTCGCTGCTGACGCGCGAGGGCGAGGTGGAGATTGCCAAGCGCATCGAGGCGGGGGAGAAGCGGGTCTTCTCCACCATCCTGCGCTCCTCCATCGCCGTGCGCGAGATCCTCGACCTGGGCGACAAGCTCAAGAAGGGCAAGCTCCGGATCCGCGACGTCGTCCGCGACTTCGAGGACGAGGAGGCCGAGTTCAACGAGGAGGAGGTCGTCAAGCGCGTCGTGCGCCAGATCGACCGCATCCGCCGCCTGGCGCGCAACATCGAGGGGACGCAGGAGCACCTGGCCAAGGCGCGCCGGTTGAGCGAGGCGCGGCGCAAGGTCCACCTGCGCACGGCCGACGCGGCGCGCGAGGCGATTGTCGAGACGCTGCACGAGATGCACCTCTCCAAGCGCCAGGTCGACGGCATCGTCGACCGCCTGAAGCAGATCATCCAGCGGGTGGAGCGTATTCGCGAGGAGATCGGCGAGCAGGAGAAGCGTTCGGGGATGGACGAGCGCTCGATGCGCCGCACCATCCGCGAGATGCGCCGCGGGCGCGCCGTCGAACGCCGCATCTCCCAGAAACTCGGCGTCAAGCTCGACGACCTCGTCCAGGCCGATTCCTTCATCCGCAACGCGCGGCGCAAGATCGCCCGCGTCGAGCAGGAAGCCAGCCTGTCGGTCGAGGAGATCACGGAGACCTTCGACGAGATCCGGGAGGGCGAGCGCGAGGCGGAGAAGGCCAAGGCGGAGCTGGTCGAGGCCAACCTGCGCCTGGTCGTGTCGATCGCCAAGAAGTACACGAACCGCGGGCTCCAGTTCCTCGACCTCATCCAGGAGGGCAACATCGGCCTGATGAAGGCCGTGGACAAGTTCGAATACCGCCGCGGCTACAAGTTCTCCACCTACGCCACCTGGTGGATCCGCCAGGCCATCACCCGCGCCATCGCCGACCAGGCCCGCACCATCCGCATCCCGGTCCACATGATCGAGACGATCAACAAGCTCATCCGCACCAGCCGCTACCTCGTCCAGGAGATCGGCCGCGAGCCCACGCCCGAGGAGATCGCCGAAAAGATGGAGCTGCCGCTGGACAAGGTGCGCAAGGTCCTCAAGATCGCAAAGGAGCCCATCTCCCTGGAGACCCCGATCGGCGAGGAGGAGGACAGCCACCTCGGCGACTTCATCGAGGACAAGAGCATCACCTCGCCCTCCGACGCCGTCATCGGCCTCAACCTCGCCGACCAGATCAGCAAGGTCCTGCAGACGCTCTCCAACCGCGAGGAGAAGGTCCTGCGCATGCGTTTCGGCATCGGCGAGCGCAGCGACCACACCCTGGAGGAGGTCGGCCAGGACTTCGAGGTCACGCGCGAGCGCATCCGTCAGATCGAGGCCAAGGCGCTGCGCAAGCTGCGCCATCCCTCCCGCAGCAAGCAGCTCAGGGCGTTCATCGAATCGAGCTAGCGGCGAATCACGTTCCCGGCGGGACGTTGGCGGGCGGGTAGCCGGTCGGCGGCATGCCTCCCGGCGGCGGGTAGCCCCCGTCCGCGGGCGGGTAGCCCGCCGGCGGGAACGCTCCCGGTGGCGCCGCGGCGGGCTTCTCCTTCTTCCACACCGTCGCGCGCAGCACGAAGTACGCGACGATCAGCAGGATGACGCCCCCGAACACCCACCGCCCGTTCTTCTTCCAGAACCCCATCTTCGCGTCGCTCAACGGAAAGGCCTCCGTGAGCTTCTTGCCGCCGCCCTTCTGCTCGAAGGCCTTGATCAGCGCGAGGACCTCCGCGACCGCGTTCGCCCGCTGTTCGGGGTCCGCGATCTCCGTTGCCGCTTCGGCCTTCGCCGCCGTCTCGTCGGCCGGAAGGTACGTGAATTCGTTGGCCGCGGTCTCCTTGAAGAACACCGGCTTGCAGTCCCACCAGTGGAAGTAGGCCCAGAACAGGCCGAAGACCTGGCACATGTACCCGAACTTGAACCCGGCGAACTCCTGCGTCAGCCCGGTCAGGGTCTGCGCCTTGGCCTGCGCCAGCTCCTCCGCCGACAAGCTCGTCAGGTCCGCGTCGTTGTGTTCCGCGATCGCCTGCAACGCGAACGGCACTGCCGCCTCCAGGATTGCCGGGTCGATGTCGGCCACCTCGAACGCGTCCGGTCCCGAGTTGTAGATGATCGTGCCGGCCGCCCGCGCCGTCCCGACGGCGCCGAACGCCAGTCCGCCCGCCAGCAGCGCCATTGTCGCTCCGCCTCTCCCAAGTCGTCCTGCTCGCATGTGCTTCGCCCTCCTTGTGTCGAACCGCCCGCTCCGTTGCCTGGCGAATCGTACGCTACCACACGCCCGCGTCCCGACGAAACACCGCCCGTCGGCCGTACTCGCTGGTGGCTGGTGGCTGGTGGCTGCAGACTGGCGGCTCGTGGCTCGTGGCTGGCAGCCCCGGACTACCAGCTACGAGCCACCAGCCACCACCTACCTCTGCGGTCCGCCCAGGTATCCCAGCGCGCGCAGCTGCTGCTCCAGCTCGGTATCGATCTGCGCCTCCGGCGCCGCGTGGGGCTGGAGCTCGTCCCGGCCCGCGCGCTCCTGCCACTCCAGGAAGCGGGCCAGGCGCAGGAGCATCGTGCGCAATGCGATCGGCTGCTCGCCGGCCAAATCGAGGTTCTCCCCCGGATCCTCGCGCAGGTCGAACAGGACGGAGCGGTATCCGCGCTGGATGATCTTGAAGCGCTCCCCCGTCGCCGCGCGCTGGCCCTCCAGGAACTCCGTGAACGCGACCTCGGCCCCCGTCGCCGACCCGGCCGCGATGGGCAGCAGGCTCCGCCCTTGCGCCGCCTCCGGCACGGGCAGACCGAGGGTCTCGAAGGCCGTGGGCAGCACGTCGACCAGCCCCACCACGGTGCCGACGGTACCGCCGCCTTCGAAGACCCCGGGCAGCCGGAAGAACATCGGCACGTGCAGCAGCTCCTCGTACAGCGAGTGGCCGTGCCCGACCGAGCCGTGCTCGAAGAACTCCTCGCCGTGGTCCGCGACGACCACCACGAGCGTGTCGTCCAGGAAGCCCTTCTCCGCCAGGGCGTCCCACAGCAGCGGCGCGTTCGCGTCGTGGTAGCTGATCTCCCCGTCGTAGAGCGCCTCCAGGTGCTTGCGGTCTCGGGCGTTGAGCGTCACCTGCCCCGCCTTGACTCGCTCCAGCAGGGTCGAGGTCTCGCTGGCCTTGACCGGGCCGTCGTACGCATCCGGGTCGTACATCTCGGCGTACTCCCGCGGCGGCACGTACGGCACGTGCGGATCGATGGTCTGGATGTAGAGGAAGAACCGCTTGTCGGTCGTCTGCTCGCCGATCCACTCGGCCGCGTCCGTGAACACGTTCAGGGCCCGGTTCGGCAGCCCGCTGCGCACGTAGTTGCGGTACAGGTCCCAGCCGCGCCGGAAGCCGAAGGCGTCCGAGACGTAGCCGTTGGCGATCAGGCAGCCCGTCGCGAACCCTTCCTGCTGCAACGTCTCCGAGATCAGCACCGCCTCCGGCGGCAGCACCGACCGCTCGCTCTGCGCCGCGTGGGACGACGGATAGAGTCCCGTGAGCAGCGTCGCGACCGACGGCTTGGTCCAGTTCTCCTGCGCGATCGCCCGCACGAAGCTCACGCCCTCGGCCGCCCAGCGCTGGACGTTGTCCGCCTGCACTTCGGTCGTGCCGTCGATGCGGCTCAGCTTGTCCGCGCGCAGCGTGTCGACCAGCAGGATGACCAGGTTGCGCGCCGTGCGCGCGGGCGCCGAGGGCCGCCCGCGATCCGGCACGACGATCCGCGGCGTGGTCCACGCCAACACCCCGCCTTCCCCGACCGAGAACTCCAGCCGCACGGCGCGTCCCGCCTGCCCGGACAGGTCGAGGTCCAGAGCCTCGGCCTCCGCTCCGAACGCACGCGCCGGCAGCAGATCGATCGGGGCCTCTCCGTCGAGCACGGCGCGGACCGTCGCGGTCGGCGTCCCCGTCTCCGCCGCGGCCCCGACCAGCAGGCGCGCCTCGGGCGGAACGTACACGTGGTAGCGGATCGTGGTCGACGCTTCCTGGCGCAGCTCGCCCGCCGTCTCCGCGGTCGCGGGGACGATCGAGAACCCGGGAGCCGGGCCGTCCGTCGCCGGCGTGGCCGCCTGCTCCGGCGTCAGGAAATCGATCCGGTCGACCAGCGCGACGCCGCGGCCCAGGGTCGCGTGGCGGCCCGACCCGCGGAACGTCAGCTTGAGCGTCACGTTGCCTTCCAGCGCCTCGGGCACCTCGAAGTCGGCCGCGGCGTAGGACACCGTCGAGCCGTTGGCGTCGCCGATCGACTCGCCGTCGATGTCGGCGCTGATCCGGCGTCCGCCGAGCGCCTTGGCGGTGACGCGCATCACCGTGCCGCGGATCGCGTCGGCGGGAAGGTAGAGACGGACCGGCGACCGCCCGGCCAGGGTGACGGTGCGACCCTCGTCCTCCCCGTCGCGTCCCCACGCGGTGCGCCAGCGACCGAGCATCGGGCCCATGGTCTGCCCGGTGCCGAAGTCGAGCCGCAGGGCGGGGGCCACCAGCTCCGACAGGCCGGATTCGTTCACGAGGTCGTACGCGGTCAGGGCTTCCGGCACGGGCTCCTCGACCGTCCCGGGGCCGTCCGGCGTCGTGTCCGGGCCACCCACCGCCGTCGGCCCGCCGTTCAGGTCGCCCGCGCCCTCCCACGTCGCGTCCGGCGCCGTCGGCGGATCCGCCGCGGCGTCGGCCACCGTGGGCGCCGCGTCCGTTTCGGCTCCCACCGTCGCCCGCGGACCGCCGACCCCTGGTTCCCGGCCCGCGCAGAACGCGGCCTGCAGCGTGGCGACGATGAGGACGGTCGCGCGGACCGCGCGTCGCCCGTGCTGCGCCTCGCCGCCGATATGGCGTCGCGCAGCGACGACCGCAGATGGAGGTACGACCGTTCCGCGCAACCGCGCGGAACGACGCCATCGAAGCCTACGAATCAGCGTCCTTCTCGTCGTCCGGATCGTCATCGTCGTCGCCCTCGTCCCCGACCCCGCCCCGTCCCGCTTCGACGTCGCCGGCGGCCAGCGGCTTCTCCGAGCCGTCCTCGAGCAGCTCGGTGATCCGCTTCTCGGCCGAGTCGAGCCGCCGGTGGCCTTCGCGCGCCAGCCCCACGCCCTCCTCGAACAGTCCGAGCGACTTCTCCACCGTCAGCTCGCCCGACTCCAGCGACTCGACGATCTCCTCGAGCCGCCGCAGCACCTCCTCGAAGCTCTTGCCCTCGAACGCCTTGGTCGCCGCGGCCCGTCTTCCTTCGTTCTTGCCCATTGCTCCTCGCTCCGCGCGCATCCTATCGCCGCCCCCCCGCGCCGAACAAGTATGGGTTCCTCCTGCCAGCCCCCAGCCCCCAGCCCCCGACCCCACCGACCTTGCCCATTCGACCTTGACCCGCTATACGACGACCGTGTCGGGGGGGGAAGAGGAGCCCATGGCCATGAAGACGCGTGCCTGGATGTTGGTGCTCATCGTGTGTTCGATGGCTGCCGGGTGCAAGAAGGCCGAGAAGCTGACGTGCCCCGAGTCCTCGACTCCGGCTGCGCCGGGGGCGACCGCGGCAGCGTGCACTCCGTGTCCCGAGCCGGCGGAGGCGCCGGTGGCCGCTCCGGTGGTTGCGCCGGCCGCGGATTCCGCGAAGCAGGCCGAGCTGGAGGCGCGGGCGTTCCTGTTCTCCTTCCTCGACAAGCGCATGCGCCTGGACAAGCTCGCCCAGCTTTCCTACTGGCGCGCGACCAACGCCTCGAGCAAGGAGGAGTCGGATCGCGAGTACGCGAAGAAGGCGGAGCTGGAGCTGGCCTGGAGGAAACTGCACGCGGACCCCGGGAAGTTCGCGGAGCTGAAGCGGCTGCGCGAGTCCTCCGACCTGCACGACCCGCTGCTCAAGCGACAGATCGAGCTGTTGTACCTCGCCTTCCTGCCCAACCAGCTTCCCGAGGAGATGCTGAAGAAGCAGACCGACCTGACCAACGAGCTGGAGAAGACGTTCAACAACCACCGGGCGCAGTTCGAGGGCGGCGAGGCGAGCGACAACGATCTGCGCAAGGTGCTCGGGGAGGAGAAGGACTCGGCGCGGCGGCAGGCGGCCTGGGAGGCGCTCAAGCAGATCGGACCGGTGGTCGAGGCCCAGGTGCGGGAGCTGGCGCGGCTGCGCAACGAGGGCGCCAGGACTCTGGGGTTCGACAACTTCTGGGTGATGATGATGACGGCCCAGGAGATGAAGCCCGAGGACATCGTCGCGCTGTTCGATCAGGTGGCGACGCTGACCGAGGAGCCGTACACGACGGAGAAGGCGAAGCTCGACCAGACGCTCGCCGCGCGTTACGGCGTGACGGTGGAGCAGCTCCGGCCCTGGCACTGCGCCGACCCGTTCTGCCAGTCGGTGCCGCAGACCGGCGAGATCGACTTCGACCAGTTCTACAAGAACCCCGACCCCGCCGCCCCCGACGGCTCCAACCTCGTCGCCCTGGCCGAGAAGTTCTACGCCGCGGCCGGCATGGACGTGACGCCGATCCTCGCCGCCAGCGACCTGTACGAGAAGCCGGCCAAGGAGCAGCACGCGTACTGCATGGACATCGACCGCATGGGCGACGTCCGCTCGCTGCTCAACCTGAAGTCCAACGAGAACTGGGCCGAGACGATCCTGCACGAGTTGGGGCACGGGGTGTACTTCTGGTACACCGACCAGACCGACCTGCCGTACCTGCTGCGCGAGAGCCACATGATCACGACCGAGGCGGTCGCGGAGATGATGGGCGGGCTGACCAAGAACGCGAAGTGGATGCAGGCGATATTGGGCGTGCCGGCCGAGCAGGCGGCGGCGGTCGCCGACGCGGCGAAGGTCGAGGCGAAGCTCCAGCAGCTCATCTTCGCGCGCTGGAGCCTGGTGATGCTCAATTTCGAGCGCGAGCTGTACCGCGATCCGGAGCAGGACCTGAACGGGCTGTGGTGGGGTTTCGTGGAGAAGTTCCAGAAGGTCACGCGGCCCGACGGGCGCGACGCACCCGATTGGGCGACGAAGATCCACATCGCGACCGTGCCGGTCTACTACCACAACTACCTCATGGGCGAGATGTTCTCCGCGCAGCTCAAGGAGGCGATCGCGCGCGACGTGTACGGCGGGGCCGCGGTGCGCGACGTCATCTTCGCCGACAAGCCGGAGGCGGGCCGTTTCCTCATCGACAAGGTCTTCGCGGTGGGCCATTCGATCCGCTGGGACGAGCTGGTGCGCCAGTCGACGGGCGAAGCGCTCTCCCCGCGCGCCTGGGTTTCCGCGCTGGACTGAAGTCCCCAAATCCGAACCGCGGGCTTCAGCCCGCGGCTGCCTTGCCGCCGGAGCCGCGCCCTGAAGGGCGCGGTTCGGTTCCGTCAGGCCGGCTCAGGGAAGGGCCGATCGCCGCCGAGGTTGATCGCCCTCGGCCGGCAAGGATAAGATACCCGTGAGCGGGGTGGCGCGCGGGAGGCGCCCGGATGTCCGATTCTCGTGACAAGCATCAGCTTGCCAAGATCGCGCTTCGGCGCCGCGCCGCCTCCGCAGGGCCCGCGGTTCCGGGCGCCGCGGGGCGCGGCTCCGGCGAGTCGCCGGGCGGCGGGCTGGACATCGACGAGGCGTTCGACCGTTCGTTCGACGAGACGTTCGGCTCCGCCGGCTCGTCGTCCTCCTCCGCCCCGCCCCCGCCGGCCGCCGACTCGGCGCCGCCGTCGGACGTGCCGTTCGCCTCGGCCGTGGCGTCCGCGCCGCCCCCCAGCTCGCTCGATCTCGAGGTGGACGTCGTCGGGATCGAGGTCGACGATGCGGCGGACGAGAATGCGGCGGACGAGGACACGGGCGACCGTTCCGAGGGCACGAAGGCGGCGTTCCTGCGGACGCTCGCCGCCGACACCGGCGCACCCGCCGTCGACCTGGACCGCGTCACGTTCGACCTGAGCACGCTGGACCTGCTTCCGCGCGACATCGCGATGCGCTCCTTGATCCTGCCGTTCGCGGTGCGCGACGACCGGCTGCTGGTGGCGGTCGCCGATCCGGGCCAGAAGCGGACGCTCGACGAGCTGGAGTTCGTGTCGGGCCTGCGGCTCGTGCCGCACGTGGCCCCGCATTCGCAGCTCCGCCGCTTTCTCGAGTCCTGCTACCGCGGGCGCGCGGCGGGGGATCGGACCTACGCCATGCCCGGTGCGGAGCCGCCCGAGCGGCTCGAGCACGCGATCGTTTCCGCGCACGGCACGCCCCCCGCCAGCGGTACCGGTGACCTCGCCCGCTCGCCCGTCACGGTGCTACCGATCGACCTCGAGGCGCTGGCCATCACCGCGCCGCCGATGCCGGCCGCGCTCGAGCCCCGGGAGCCGCGTCCCCGGCGAGTGCTGGTGGTCGACGACGAGGCCGACATCCGGCAGCTCGTGGTGCGGGTGCTGCGCGACAAGGGGTTCGAGGTGGTCGAGGCGAGCCATGGTGCGGAGGCGTTGCGCATGGTCCAGGCCGAGCCGCCCGACCTGCTCGTCCTGGACGCCATGCTCCCCGAGATCCACGGCTTCGACGTCTGTCGCCGGCTCAAGCAGTCGACCCGCTACGCGCACATCCCGGTGATCATGATCAGCGCCATCTACCGCGGCTGGCGCTTCGCGACCGACCTCAAGAAGTCCTACGGCGTCGATCACTTCATGGAGAAGCCGTTCAAGATCGGCGAGCTGGCGGACAAGGTCGCCCAGATCCTCTCCGGCGCCCCCGCCGATGCCGGCGCCGCGCGCGAGCTGAGCGCGCAGGCGCAGGCGGAGCTGGCGGCGGGGATCCGCAAGTACCGCGACGGCGACCTGGAGGGGGCGGTTGCGCACCTGGTGCGCGGCATCGACGCCGACCCGCTCTCCCACCAGCTCCACTACCAGCTCGGCATCCTCTACGGTCGCCAGGGCAGGATCTACCAGGCGATCCAGGAGCTCGAGAGGGCGTTGGAGCTCGAGCCGGGCGACTTCGCCACGCTGCGCGGACTGGGGCAGTTGTACGAGCACGCCGGATTCCCGTTGAAGGCGGTCGAGATGTGGGAGCGGGCCGCGAACGCTTCCACGGACGAGGCCGCGCGTTCCTCGATCAAGGAGCACCTGCTCAAGCTGCTATGACGGACGGTTGGACCTGACATGCAATTCGTTTGCGACCGGTGCAAGGCGAAGTACGACATTGACGAGGCGCGGCTGCGCGGCAAGGCGGTCAAGATCCGCTGCCGCGGCTGCGGCAACGTCCTGGAGGTCCGCGATCCCAACCTGCCCCCGGGCTCGCAGCCTTCCCTCCCGCCTCCTCCCGCGGCGCGGCCCCGTGAGCGCATCGCGACGCCGCTGGGAAAGCCCGCCGCCTCCTCCCCGCCCGCGGCGCCCGCCGGGGCCCTGGGCGAACGCTTCCAGAAGGCGTTCGAGGGTGCGGGGAAGACCCCCGCACCGGGGAAGCTGGAGCTCCTGGCCGCCGCCGCCGCGCCGCCCGCGGCGCAGCCGGCCGCTCCCCCGGGCGATTCCGACGACGCCACGCACATCATCGCCAGCCCGTTCCTGGGCGAGGCGGCCAGGGAGGCGGTCAAGCAGGAGGTCTCGCGCAAGCTCGCCCGCTGGCACGTCTCCATCCGCAACCAGCCGATGGGGCCGATGAGCGAGGAGGCGATCCGGCGCCACATCGACAACGGCGAGGTCGGCCTGAACTCGCTCGTCTGGCGCGAGGGCTTCGACGAATGGCGCCCGATGGGCCAGGTGCGCGACCTGGCCTACCTCGCCGAGATCGCGGCGAAGAAGGGCGCCTCGTCCGACGGCGCACCTTGGCGCGGTTCGGTCTTCGATCTGCCGCCGATGGCGGGCGCCAAGGTCACGACCGCGCCGGCCGCGAGCCTGGTGCCCCCGGCCCCGGGCTGGAACCGCTGGCTCGTCCACGCCCTCGTCGCCGTCATCGCCTTCGCCCTCGGCATGGTCTTCATGTATCTCGTCTCCGGCGGCGGCGCGAGCCCTCCGGCGAGCGACAACGAGGGCGTCGTCGGCGTCGCCGCGGCCGAGGAGGCGGGGACCGTCGAGGCGAACCTGCCGACGATCCGGTCCGGCTCGCTCACGATCCAGCTCACCAACCCCACGATCGTCGCGGAGGAGGAGATCAACCCGTCGCAGCCGGAGGCACCGGGAACGCCCCCCTCCGCGAGTGGCTCGACCGGCTCGCGACCCCGCCCGTCGGGGGACGCCGGCGGCCGTTCCGGCACGTCCGGCACGTCCGGCACGACTCCGTATCTCCCCGGCCGCGACATCGGAGTCGGCGGCCAGATCCGCACCGGAAACGGACCGCTGACCGTCGGCGGCGCCGACCAGCCCCGGCCGCTCGGAACCGATCAGATCCTCCCGGTCGTCTCGGCCGGCAAGGGCGGGATCGAGCACTGCTACGCCCAGGCGCGCCAGCGCGACTTCATCGGCGACCTGGCGCTCCGGCTGACGATCGAGATCTCCCCCGACGGCTCCGTGCGCAGCGCCACGATCACCAGCGAGGACTACATCACGGGAGACCTCGAGAGCTGCATCACGGGCAAGGTGCGCACCTGGCAGTTCCCGCGCGCCGGCGCGACCACGCGCCTCGTGCTCCCCTTCGGGTTCCATGAGAGGTAGGGGGATGGTCCTTCAACTTGCTCGAGACGCGCTGGTGCTGTCGCTGGTGCTCTCGCTGCCGGTGTTGGCGGCGAGCCTGCTGGTGGGGCTGGTGGTGTCGTTCCTGCAGGCAGTGACGCAGATCCAGGACCACGCGTTGTCGTTCGTGCCCAAGATCCTCGCCGTCTCGGTGGCGCTTGCCGTCTCCGGCGCCTGGATGGGCGGCGAGATCGTCCGCCTGGCCTCCCGCCTCTTCTCCCACTTGCCGTAGCCGGCCGGCTCGCGTACAGTCCCGGCGCCATGCGACCGGGGAAGGCCCGTCGATCCGTCCGTTTCGCGCTCGCGGCGTTCGCCGCAGTCGTCGCGCTTGCGGGCTGCTTCGGCTCCGGCGGAATCGATCCGCCGGCCGACCGGTTCTTCTTTCCGACCGGCCTCGCGCTCGCCGCCGGCGGCAAGTATCTGCTGGTGGCCAACTCCAATTTCGACCTGCGATACAACTCGGGCACCGTCGACGTCGTCGACCTCGCCCTCGTGGATGCGCAGATCGATGGATGTCTCGGTCGCTGCCGGGGCGCCCGCGACGAGAAGGACTTCCTGGTCGCCGACAGCACGGTGATCATCGGCTCGCAGGTGACCGACCTGGCGGTGGCCCCGGACGGCTCGCGCGCCTACGCCTCGGTCCGCGGCAACGCCTCGCTCACCTGGTTCGACCTGGACGAGGATGCCGCGCCGGGGACGCGCGTGCTGTCGTGCTTCGACGACCCGAGCCCCGGAGCGAGGCGGTGTGACGGCGGGCACGAGGTCATCCGCAACGGCGACCTGTGGCTGCCCACGGAGCCGTACGCGCTGCTGGTCGACCGGGATTGGGTGTTCACCGGGCACGTCGACTCCGGGGACGTCGCGGTGTTCGACGTCCGGGAGGGACGGGACCCGGGCCTGGTCCGGGTGCTCGACGTCTTTCCCGAAGGAGTCAACGGCTTCGCGCGGCAGCCGCGGCTGGACGATCCGGAGACCCCCGAGGACGAATCCGGCACGGCCTGGTACTGGCTTGTCAGCCGCTACTCGTCCCGCCTCTACCCGTTCCTCATGAGCATGGAGAGCCGGCAGGCGGGCGAGGGCCCGGCGGTTTCGACCGGACCCAGCATCGGCGTCGGTTCGAACGACCCCGGCGCCGACTGCCGCTCGCTCGCCTTCAGCCCCGACGGCACGCGCGCGTTCGTGGCCAACCGCGAACCGCCGAGCGTGGTCGTGCTGGACACGACGCTGCGCGACGACGGCTCCGTCGACGGCTCCACCCTGGCCACGCTGGATCTGGGCAGCGGCCCCTCGCGCCTCGTCATGCTGCCGCTGGCCGACGGCGGGTACGTGGTCCTGGTCGTCTGTTTCGACGCCGAGGAGGTCTTCGTCATCGATCCCGACCTGTTGGCCGTGGTCGACGTCTTCCGCGCGGGCATGGGCCCGCACGCGATCGTGCCCGATCCGGCTCGCGGGCGCGCGTACCTCGCCAACTTCGGCGACTCCACCGTGTGGGTCCTGGACTTCACCCCGGGCGGCGCCGACTTCGCCCGGACCGTCCTGGAGATCGGGACGCCGGAGCCTCCGAGCAGCCATGACTAGGAAGTTCCTCCTCCTCCTGTGCGTCTGCGGATGCGAGTCCGCGGCCGTCGAGACCACGACGCGGCAGATGGACAGCGCGTCGGACGTCGCGCTCCTCTGCGCCGTCGAGACGCGGAACGAGGACGGGACGAGCTCCTGGGCCGGCACCACGATGGACAAGTGCGCCAAGGACGCCGACCCGGATGGCACCCTCTTCGCCTTCGTGGTCCAGCGGTACCGCGGCGAGCTGGCCGCCGTGAATCTGCGCGACCGCCGCCTGCTCGACCTCGACCTCCGCCAGCCCCTCTCCTCGCCCGTCGTCGTCGGCCCTCTCCCCAACGCCATCGCCGCCGCCCCGGACGGCTCGTCGCTCGCCGTCGCCAACCTCGGCGACCCCAGGCCCGGCGACGATCCGACCAACCCCGACGGCGTCCCGTTCCTGTCGGTCGTCAACCCGGCCAACCTCCTCCCGCGCATCTCGCTGGACGCCGGCCGTCCCTTCCTCTCGCGCGTCCCGCTCCCCGTCCCGGCCTCCAACGTCGCCTACCTCGATTCCACCCACGTCGTCGTGACCCTGCCCGACCTGTCGGCGGTCGCGGTCGTGACGCTCGGGGAGTCGCCCGTCGTGGGGCCCCCGGTCGTGCTCGAACCCTTCCCGCTGCTCGACGGCGAGGGCAACCCGTTGCCCGGCCTGGCCGTGCCCTGGTCGATCCTCATCGACGACGTCCGCGGCCGGCTGCTCGTCGGCGACCGCGCCGCCCCGTGGCTGGCCGTGCTGACCTGGGACGACGCGTTCGCCCTGACGGTGGCCGGCCTCGCTCCCGACCCGTACCAGCTCCCCGGACCGGCGATCGCGATGGCGCTCGAGCCGGCGGGATGGGGCCCGGCCGGCGACGAGGCGGGCCGCTGGATCTACGCCGTCGATGGGCGCTCGCGCGGCGTGATGGTGCTCGACGCCGAGACGCTGACGACCATCGACATGTCCACCGGCGACCCGCTGGAGTGGCGGAACGAGCTCATCGTTCCCGGGCTGGCCCAGGACGTGCTCATCGGCAGGATCGAGCAGGATCCGGCGCCGACGGAGGCCGAGCCCGCGGTGATGCACGGCACGTTCGGCTTCGTCGTCTCGTCGTTCGGCGAGGTCTACGCGGTCGATGTCGAGGACCACGGCAACGCCGCGTGCTGGGACGGCGCCGCGGCGGGTGAGGGGAACTACGTCGAGACCGCTTGTCCCCGTCACGTCCTGCGCAACGGCATCGCCGGCGCCGAAGGGCCCCGCTGGTCCGGCGAACCGCCCGCGTTCTTCCAGGCCGGCGGCGCCGTGCTTTCCTACACGGGCACGCCGCCCGACGAGTATCCCCGTTTCGCCGACTTCGGCGGGGAGACCCCGGAGGGCGACCCCACCTACGGCGTGCTCTTTGACGCCGAGCACCCGCGCCGTGCGGTCAGCCAGACGTGGATTGTCGAGTACGAGGGGGTCCTCCCCTGGACCGACGGGAATGGCGGGCAGGTCGGCGAGGTCGGCTGGTTCAGGGACCGCGCCATGCCGTTCTGCGCCCGCGGCGTCCTGGCCGGCGACATCCTGATCATCAAGGACGGCCCGGACCCGCTGGACGAGACCGCCGACTGCTCGGCCTGGGGCGCGGTGGGCCAAGAGACGGAGCTCGAGTACCGGATCGCCGATGCGTACGCGGACCGGCTGCTGCTGGAAACGGTCGTCGGGGCCGACGGCAACGAGGATCCCCTGCCGGCGCCAGATTGTTTTCCCTGGGCGGTACGCTACGAGGTGCGGGTCGGGGGGCAATGGCTGGTGCGGGGCGAGTCGACGGGGTTCCAGCATCACGTTACGGTGGGCGAGGATCCCGACCCGACGAACGACGTGCCCGGCTTGTGCGTGGAGGCGCCGGACGACGCGATCTGCACGCCGTACGAGAACTGCACGACGGAGCCGGTGGACGTCCGTTGCCTGCACGACGGCCGGGCGACCCAGGGCCTAGTCTACAAGAACCCGTTCCTGTGCTTCACGATGAATGGCGGGACGAGCGTGTCGGAGCGGGGGATGCGCTGGGAGTTGGACGCCACCGGTGGATTCGCGGCGTTGTCGGTCGAGACCGGCGCGCTGCCGGTCGCGGAGGCCCTGGACCTCACGACGGAGACCGGTCCCGCCCTCCTGGTGGTCGACTCGTCCAGCGACGGGTTGATCCGCGTCGACCTGCAGGACTTCACCGTTTCCGACAACTGGCCCTGATCCGCCCCTTCCCCCTTGCACCTTCCCCTCCGCGAGTGTATGGATCCGCGAGATCCTGGCGCAGTGCGATCCTCCCGGGGGGCCTGTGCTCGGTTGCCGGAAGGAGTCGGGTCGGGGCCCCCGAAATGATCGCGAGAAAGGCCGGGATGCAGGGGAGCGCTCCATGGCGAACACGGTCTCGAGGATCTCCTTCGTTCTCCTTCTGATGACGGCGTTTTCCGCCGCGGCCGGCGCGCAGCCGGCCGACCCGACACCCACCGGCCCGGGTACGCCGCCCGCCTACCCCGACGCGCTGCCTCCGGCCGCCGAGACGGGTCCCGCGGCGACGACTCCGCCCGAGACGGCGCCTCCGGCGACGACGGGGCCGATCACGCCGCCCGGCAGTCCGCCGGGGACCACGGTCCAGGCGGTTCGCGAGGGGGAGGACCAGGCGGTGGCGTCGTACGCGCTGCAGCTTCGGGAGCTGGAGCAGCGCATCAACCAGCTCAAGCAGGAGGTGTTCCGCTCCAAAGCCCGCCTGGCGCAGCTCGCCGAGACGGTGATCCAGGGCAGCGCATCGGGTCGCTCGAAGATCAAGATCGTCCACAAGAACGAAATGAGCGGAACGTTCCAGCTCGTCAAGCTCGTCTACCTCCTGGACAACAGTCCGGTCTACCAGCAGGTCGACGACAGCGGCGAGCTGGGCGACCTCGAGGAGATCAACGTCTACGAGTCGATCATCGCCCCGGGCGACCACACGATCGCGGTGGAGATCGAGTACCGCGGCTACGGCCACGGCATCTTCTCCTACCTCCAGGGCTACCGGTTCCGTGTCAATTCGAGCCACACGATCACGATCGCGGGGGGCAAGGAAGTGGTGATCGAAGGGATCGGCTTCGAGCAGGGGGATCCGCTGACGGCGATCGAGGAACGACCGACGATCCGCTTCACCGAGCAGATCCGGGACCTCGCCGCGACCTCGCCGGGCGGAGGTGAGTGATGTTCCGTTTCGCGGCCCTCGCGGGGGCCGTTCTCCTCGCCACGCTGGCGGCGGGGCCCGCCGCGGCGGACGTCGCCGCGGCGCAGAGCAGCATCCAGAACGCGGCGAACGACGTGGCCGCCCTGGCGCGCGAGGCCAACGTGCGCGTCGGCGAGGACCGCACGCAGTTCGTGGAGGAGAAGCTGGCCGACGCGGACATGTTCTTCCGGCTCGGGTTCTTCGAAGAGGCCGGCATCCTCTACCTCGACATCGTCGAGAACTACCCGGACCAGACGGCCTATGCCGACGCGCTGTTCCGCCTCGCCGAATCGTTGTACGAGAGCGACGACCCGTACGGGGCTCGCGAGTACTTCGAGCGGCTGCTGCAGCAGTCGGGGGAGATGCGCTTCCGGCCCTACGTGCAGGACGCGCTGGGCCGGCTGATCGAGATCGCGATCCGCATGGAGGACTTCGAGGGAATCGAGCGCTACTTCGCGGAGCTGAACCGGCTGCCGGCGGCCGACGTGGCGGCGATCACGCCCTACTTCCGCGGCAAGTACTACTACTTCCGCGGCAACCTGGCCGAGGCCGAGCGCTCGTTCCTGGCGGTGCCCGAGAACGCCGAGTACACGCTCCGGGCCCGCTACTTCCTTGGCGTCGTCTACGTCAAGCGCGGCGACCTGGAGCGCGCGCTGGAGGCATTCCAGGGTGTCCTGCTCTCTCCCGCGACGACCGACGAGGACGAGCAGACGGTCGATCTCACCTACCTGGCCATCGGCCGGGTGCAGTACGAGCTGCAGCACGAGGACGAGGCAATCGACGCCTACCAGCACATCTCGACCGATTCGGAGTTCTTCGACCAGGCGCTGTACGAGGTCTCCTGGGTGCACCTGGCCCGCGGCGACACCACCAAGGCCCGCCGGTCGCTCGAGATGCTCGTGATCTACGATCCCGAGAGCCGCCATGCGCCCGAGGCCAAGCTTCTCCTGGGGAACATCCTCCTTCGGGAAGGGAGGGTGGTGTTGAGCGAGGAGTGTTTCCTCCTGGACGCGGAGCGGCGGATCGCCGAGGCGGCGGGCCAGGACGCGGCCGCGCTGCCGGCGCTGCCGGCGGAGTGCACGACGGCGCAGCCGGGCGAGGGCTCCGCGACGACCAACTTCTCCGTCGATGCCTTCCGCTCGGTCAAGACCGACTACGGTCCCGTCTTCTCGCAGATCGAGGAGTCCATGTCCTCGCGCGAGCAGCTCCGGCAGTACTTCTCGGACATGGTCCGGACGGGGGCCGAGGCGGTGGCGGCGACGAGCCTGCTGCCGCCCGAGGCGCGGGCCTGGTACGAGGAGAACGAGAGCATCGCGCGCGTGCAGGGGGTGCTCGACGGCCTGGCGACGATCCGCCGCTACATGGGGGAGACCGAGCGGCTGGCGGCGCAGCTCGAGGCGATTCTCTCCGGCGACAGCGCGATGGGGGCGTTCGCCGAGTTCCGCGGCGTGCGCGACGAGGCGATCCAGGTCGCCAACCGCTGCGCGCACATCCGCGCGTCGCTCGCCGCCGAGCTGGATCGGGTGACCGCGCCCGCGGGCGCCGCGGCCCAGGCCCGCCAGGAGCGCCGGCAGCTCGACGAGGAGGTTGCGAAGCTCCCGGTCGACGCCGACGGTATGTCCTCGGAGTACCAGACGCAGCGCGATGCGATCGACGAGCTGTCGCACACGTTGACCGAGACGGCGCACCTTGTCGAGCTGGTGAACTCGATGTCCACGGCGCTGGACGAGTACCTCTCCCGCCCGGAGAACTGGGGCAACCTGACGGAGGCGGAGGTCGAGGCGATCCAGTCCGAGCTGCGGTTGATTCGCGGCGCGGTGGGGCACTACCGCGACCAGGCGACGGCGATGCGCGAGCAGGTCGACGTGCTGCGCGCCCAGGTGCAGGTCGGCGAGGTCTCGGCCGAGCAGGCGCAGGACATTCGCGACCGTCATCGCGAGGCCGTGGCCCGCGAGGTCTCGGCATTGGGCGGAGGGTCCGCCGGGGGTGTCGTGGCCAGCGTCGCCGGGGCGCTCGCCGACCTCGGCCGCGTCGAGGCCGACCTCGATCGCGTGCTGGCGACCCTGGAGGGTCAGGCGTCCGACCGCAGCCGGGTGCTCCTGGCGGCGGTCCAGGAGGAGCGCGCCAAGCTCGACGACTACCGCCGACGGCTCGACCTGGTCGAGGACACGGCCGCGGACGTGGTCGGCGGCTACGCGTTCGAGAACTTCGAGCAGATCGCGGGGCGGTTCGAGGACCTCATCCTGCGTTCCGACGTCGGGCTGGCGGACAGCGCGTGGACGATGTCCGAGGAGCACCGGCGGCGCGTGATGCAGATGGGCGAGCAGCGCGACCGCGACCTGGAATCGATCCGGATGGAATACGATGACCTGCTGGGAAACTGAGGAGCGGGCAATGCTGCGCGGCAGGATCGCGATCGTCGTACTGCTCGGCGGGCTGGCGAGCGTCGCGGACGCCCAGCCGGGGCCCACCGAGCCCCCGCCGCCGGGCGACCTGGGGGCGACGGGGCTGGGGGAGCCGACCGAGCCGGGGGTGGAGCCGGGCACGGAACCGGGAACGGGCACGGGCACGGAACCGGCGACGGGGCCGCTGCTGCCTCCTTCCGAGCCGCTCTTGCCGCCGACCGGGCCGGTCGAGCCGACCCCGGCGACGACGGGACCGATGCCCGGGGACGGCACGGCGCTCGGGCAGCTCTTCCGCGACGAGCCGATGTACCACGCCGGCCTGGCGGCCATCGTGGCCGACCCGCCGGGCACCGCCGAGATCGGCGCGCTGCCCGACGTCCTCGACGATCGCGACGCCTACCTGCGGCTGGTCGGGGACTTCGAGCGCTACATGGACCAGTTCGCGTTGGACTGGTACCGCCGGCGCGAGCGTGACGCGTACCGGACGTTCCGCCAGCAGTCGTCGACCGAGATGGACCTGCGGCGCCGTTCGCGGCGTGCGGCGATCTTCTACCTCGAGCAGTTCCTGCGCGATCATCCGGACAGCCCGCCGTACACGTTCGAGGCGATGTACCGCCTGGGCGACCTGTACTGGGAGGACGAGGACGAGATGGCGGGCCGCGAGATGCGCGCCCGCGAGTTCACCAAGACGATCGAGATCTACAAGCGCCTGCTCCTCGAGGATCCCGGCTTCGAGCGCCGTGACGGCGTGTACTACGTGCTGGGGTTCTCGCTCAACGAGACGATGACCCCCGGGTATTTCGACCAGGAGCCCGACCTCGGGGTCGCCTCGGCCATCGACCCCAACAAGGAGGAGGCCGTCGCCGCCTTCCTGGCCTCGGTCTGCGCGAACCGCGTCTCCTATCCGCCCTACCGCGGTGCGGTGGCCGGTCCGCACCGGGTCGCGGGCGCGGCGCCCGAGTGGCTCCCGCCGCCCGTGGTGGATCCGGCGCTGGCGGCGCGGGCCGCACCGCCGCCCGCGTCCGATGAGTACCGTGATCTGACCGATTCGTTGACGCCGATGCGCGACTACTTCCGCGACTGCCGCCCGATCGTCGCGCAGGGCAAGTTCAACGCCCCGACCTGGTTCGTGATCGCCAAGAGCCTCCAGGGCCGCTACGCCATGGAGTTCAACGACGAGAACATCGAGTGGGCCATCTCCGCCTACCGCCGGGTACTCGACGCCGGCCCCCAGAACAACCCCTACTACGCCATCGCGCTGGCCGAGATCGGGCACGCCTTGTCGGGCATGAACCGCTACGACGAGGCGATGGAGGCGTACCGCCTCTTCCTGGCCAAGCTGTTCGACGGCGAGTTCAGCGACTACCAGTCGACGGCCGAGCGTCAGAAGATCAACGTCCTCATCGGCATCGCGGCCAACCTGATCTACGACTACTGGCTCGGCGCCCGGCACTCCCAGACGCCGGCGGACCGCGTGGCCGATCAAGAGGTCGTGCCGCAGGACGCGCCGTACTACCAGGAGCTGCTGGAGACGCTGATCGACGAATGCTGCGAGGAGCCGAACAGCAAGTGCGACACCTGGCAGAAAAAGGCGGGAGTGTACCGCCTTTTCATCAAGCGGTTTCCCCTGCACCCGAAGATCCCGCAGATCCTGCGCAAGCTGGTCGACCTGTACCGCGAGAACGCGGGAGACGACAACCCGGCCGCCCGGCAGGAGATGCTGGAAGCGATCGAGTGCCTGGCGATGTTCCGCCAGAGCGGCGGGCCCGGGACGGGCGTCGTCGCCTCGCCGGTCGCCGCCGCCCGCGGCAACCCGCTCTGCCCCGACCCGACGGTGGGCCGGCGCTGGTGGGACGAGAACCGCGACAACCCGGAGCTGATCCAGGAGGCGGAGGAGCAGGCCGAAGGCGCGTTGCAGGACGCCGCGGCCCAGTATCACGCCGCCGCCGAGACGCACCAGGCCAACTGCGACGCCGGCGCGCAGGACAGCTGCATCATCAAGGACCGGATGTTCGAGCTGGCGATCGAGGCCTACCGGCAGCTCCTCGACGAGTACCCGTCGTCCGCGTTCACCTACGACAACATGTTCAACCTCGCCACCTGCTTGTACTTCCTCGGCCGGACCGACGAGGCACTGGCGCAGTACCGCACGGTCGAGGACTCGACCCTGGCGACGACGCACCAGCGCGACGCGCTGGGCAACCAGATCACCATCCTGGGCAACCAGTTCGCGACGATGCCGAACCTCATCCCCGAGGAGCCGCCGTCGCACGAGGAGCCGGGGGTGGATCCCGAGCATCCGATCACCGTCGGCGATCCGATGCCGCTCCCGCCGGTGGTCGCCGGCCTGCACGAGGCGATGGAGCGCTGGGTCCAGCGCTACCCGGACGACCCGGAGTCGCTCGGCTACCGCCACAGCATCGCCGGACAGCTCTTCTTCCTGGGCCACTGGGCCGAGGCCCAGCGCATGTACGAGGAACTCTTCAACCAGTACTGCGGCAATGCCACGCAGCGTTCCCTGGCGCTCGAATCGTGGCAGATCTTGAGCACCCTCGCCGGCTACGCCCAGGACCGCGAACGGATCGAGCAGCTCCGCGACGCCGCCGAGGCGGGCACCTGCTTCGAGGCGGGCGGCGGCACCGGGCCCACGCCGCCGCCTCCCGGGGGCAATTGCGACGACCTCACGGACGAGGGCGAGCGCATCCGGTGCCGGATCACGGTCGCGCGGCTGGGCGAGGAGTTCGCGGCCGCGTGGGACAAGTACGAGGCGGCCAGGGCGTCCGACGATCCGGCCGCCTACCGTGACGCCGCTCTGGCGCTCCTCCAGGTCGTCGCGGCGCACCCGGAGCACAAGGACTCGCCCGCGGCCATCCGCGTCGCCGCGGTCGCGTACGGCCAGGCGCGCGAGCCCGTCCTGGCGGTCGAGACGTGGAAGAAGCTCGTCGATTTCTGTTCGCCTTCGGGACCGCACGTCGATGCCTGCGAGGGCGAGGGCGCCGACGATCCCAACCGCGTGCGCCTGCCCGAGGCCTACTTCTACATCGCGTTCAACGCGATGCAGACGTACGACCTGGACGAGGCGGCCCAGAACTTCGCGGCGCTGGAACGCTCCGCCGGCCGGCCGGTCCGCGGCGAGCGGCTGCGACCCGTTTCCGAGTGCATCTCCGACGCGCGCAGGCCGTGCACCGATGCGGAGTACACGGCAGAGTCCGTGCGTGCGCAGGCGGACATCCGGCGGCTCCAGGGCAACTGGAACGAGGCGGGTCGGCTCACCGAGCGCATCCTGAACGAGGGCTACACGCGCTCGACCCAGGAAGCCACGAAGATGCGCATGGACGTCATCGACTACTACCGCCGCGCCTCCGCCTGGAGCGACATGCGGCGCGCCGCCGACGCCTACCTCACCCAGTTCTCGGGCGACCCGGCCCACGTCATGGACATCCTGCGGGTGCGCTGGATCCTCTACAAGGATGCCGAGCGGCAGAACGATCGGCGTGCGGAGGACCGCGCCATCGGGCTCCTGGGGGACGCCTACAACCGCCTCTCGGACGTCCAGAAGAAGGTCGTCCAGGCCAACTTCGACGCCTCGCAGGCGCAGCTCGTGATCGAGGTCGAGGAGATTCTGGCCGAGCCGCCGTTCCAGGCGATCGAGTCCAAGTTCAACAACTACGACCGGCTCCAGTTCGAGCCCCGCACCCTGCGCACCTTCGGCGACGATCTCGGCGCCTTCAAGGACAAGCTCGTCACCCAGGCCAAGGAGCTGACCGTCGCCTACCTTGCCGTCATCCGCGACTACCCCGTCGCCCCGAGTTGGGGCACCGCGGCGCGCTACCGCATCTCGGTCATCTGGAACCACCTCGTCCTGACCCTCGCGACGCTCGAACAGCGGCTGCGGGCCGAGTGGCTCGACCTGCAGCTCCCCAGCGGCATGACCCTGCGCGACCTGCTCGACGAGCTGGCCGCCGGCATCCGCAGCGTCGTGGTGGAGAACGGGGTCACGATTGACGAGATGATCCGCCTCTACCTGATCGGCGACGGCCAGCAGCCGTCGCCCCGCAACGTCGTCGGCGCGGTCGTGTATGCCCGGGCGACGGGAGTATCCAACGAATGGGTGCGCTCGGCCATCGATCTGGTGCGAACGCTGAGCCTCACCGACGACACGAGCCAGTTGTTCGCGAACGGGCGCTTGCCGGAGGTCACCGGCGAGGCGTTGGGAGGCGGGCTCGATCCAATTGCCCAGTGAGCCGTAGGATCCCGCGGCCGTCTCGCGCGGCCGGAGGTGCCGTCATGAGAACGAGAAACATCGCGATAACTTCGACCGACCTTGCATCTTGCCGGATTCCCGCATCCGAACCGCGGGCTTCAGCCCGCGGCTGGCCCCGCCGGCCCAGCCGCACCCTGAAGGGTGTGGTTCCGTTGGTATTCCTGGCGTCCGCGTGGCTCGCGTCGGCCTGCGGGGACGACCATCCGACGACGACGCCGACCCCTGGTCCCGCCGGCTCCGGCAGCGGTTCCTCGGCCGGCACGACCTCCGGCGGGGGATCCGGGACGGAAGGGACTGCCGGCGGCACTTCGACCGGCGGGGCCGGAACGTCCGCGACCACGCCGCCGCCGCCGCCCGACTCCCCGCTGGAAGCCGGCGTCGACGAGGCGCTCGCCGCCGCCTCGGGCGCTTCCACGGCGGGCCGCGAGTTGATCCCGCTGTCCGCGTCGGAGTCGTCCAGCTTCCAGCAGGGGGTGGAGGCGTTCGAGCAGCGCGGGGACGCGGACGCCGCGCGCTCGGCATTCGAGGCCGTGCTGGTCTCGAACCCGACCGCGTATCGTGCGGCCTACAATCTGGGCTACCTGGCGGAGCGCGGTGGGGACAACCGCGAGGCGATCCTCGACTACCAGCGGGCGTTGGACATCAAGCCCGACTATCCCACCGCCCTGCGCGCGTTGTTCCGGCTGCTCGACCGGCTGGGCCGGGCGTCCGAGGGGCTGTCGCAGGTGCAGAGCCGTGCGGCGGCGTTCCCCGAGAACAACGAGATGCAGGCGATCCTGGCCGAAGCCTACATCGCGGCGGGGCGGGCGAACGAGGGCGTGGTCATCGCGCGCCGCATGCTGATTGCCGACGCCAACAGCATGGAGGCGTTCCAGATCCTTCTGCGCGCCAGCATCGAAGACGAGCAGACGGCGTTGACGCTCGAGCTCTTGAAGCGCATCTCGGACAAGCTCGCGGAGACGGTGCCGTTCGAGAACTGCTCTCTTTCCCTCGCCGAGGATCGCGCGAAGTGCCGGCTCTGGTCGTACGTGAAGTTCACCTACGGGCAGATCGCGGCGGCGGAAGGTCGGAAGATCGAGGCGAAGACGTACTACCAGGACGCGATCGTCGCGGACCCGACGTTCGTCGAGGCGCGCGTGCTGGTCGCCGGGTTCCAGCTCGACGCCGGCCAGCTCGCGCCGGCGATCGAGAACCTCGAGGCGGCGCGCAAGATCGCGCCGTCCTGGCTCCCGGTGCTCGTCGGTCTGGGCAACGCGTACCGCGGCCTGGGGCGGTATGCCGACGCGATGACGGCGCTGCGCGAGGCCGAGCGCTTGTATCCTTCGTCGCCCGAGGTCCCGATCGGCATCGGGATGGTGTACTACGACGCCCGGACGCAGACCTTCGAGGGGCTGGACCGGGCGCAGGCCGACCAGAGCGCGCTGGACGCGTTCCGCAAGGCGCAGGGGCTCGGCCTCGCCGGGGCCGACGCCGAGCTGGCGTCGTTGATCGCGGCGGCGCAGGCCGACTACGACTTCGCGACGGCGCCTCCTCCCGAGATCCCGGCGGCGGCCGGCGGCTGGGGAGATGAGGGGACCACCGGCGGCACCGAGGGCGGCGACGGTTGGGGCGGCGGCTGGAGCGAAGGCGGGGGCACGACCGAGGGCGGCGGCACCGAAGGTGGCGCGACGGAAGGCGGCACGACGGAAGGCGGCACGACGGAAGGTGGCGGTGGCGAGTGGGGCGGGGGCGGGTGGTAGTTCATGGCTGAGAACCTGGGAGGTCGGTGCTCATGAGAAACGGATCGTGGTTGACGCTCGTGGCCCTGCTCGTAGCTGCCGCCTTCGCTGTCCCCGCGGCGGCGCAGACGCCGGACTCGGATGCCTGCCACATGGGCGCGGACGGCTACCTGGTGTGCGGCAGGATCGAGATCCACGGCACCCTGCGGAACATCGTGATGGTGACCTTCAACCGCGAGCCGCTGGGCATCCGGCTGCTCGAGTTGCGGCAGTCGTTCCTGCAGGACATCCTGCACAGCGTCGAAGGGGATCCTTTCTGATTTTTTTTGTTGCTTGACGTCGGAGCGCTCGCTTAGAATCCGGGCCACCGTACGCGGGATGGGCCCCGGGCGGACAGGGCCGCGACGGAAACAAGGCCGGGAGACGGCCGGTCGAGGTTTCGGCTGAGGAGGAACCAGATGGATTACATCAAGGGTGCATTTTCCGGGCAGGGCGCGATTTGGATGTGGCTGATCATCCTTCCGTCCGTCGCAGCGGTGGCGCTGATCATCGAGCGCACCATCTTCCTGCTCTTCCGCTTCAACATCAACGCCACGCAGTTCTGGGCGCAGATCCAGAAGCTCGTGATGGCGAACAACATCGACCGCGCGATCAAGCTCTGCAACGCGGCCCCGAACGCCGCGCTGGCCCGCGTGCTCAAGGCCGGCCTCATGCGCGCCAACAAGGGCGAGGTCGAGATCTCGAACGCGCTGTCCGAGGCGCAGCTCGAGGTCGTGCCCCAGGTCATGAAGCGCACCGGCTCCCTGCCGCCGGTCGCCTCCATCGCCACGCTGATGGGCCTGCTGGGAACGATCACGGGCCTCATCCTCGCGTTCGCGGCGTCCAAGGTCGCCAGCCAGGAAGAGCGGTCGACCCTGCTGATGCAGGGCATCGCCGTCGCCATGAACACGACCGCGTTCGGGCTGATCATCGCCATCCCGACGCTGGCCGCGTACCTCGTGCTCGCCGGCGTCACCAAGAAGATTCTCGACGAGATCGACCAGTATTCGACCAAGCTCGAGAACCTCCTGGTGGCCCGCGCGCACGGTCAGCTGGGCGCGCCGCAGCAGTAGCGGCACGCGCCGTGCGATGGCCCGCCGGGGTTCGAAAGAGCCAAGGCGGGCCGGGCTTGCCGGAGTCGATCGCGATGACGGCAGCCCCTGGCCGCCCAAGCCGAATAGGCGAAGGCGGCGCGAGGAGGTACGGCAATGAAGGGCAAGAAGGACGTCGGCGCGTACGAGGATCCCGATCTGGTTCCCGTCATGAACCTGGTCTGCGTCTTGATCCCGCTCATGCTCTGGGTCACGACCTGGGTCACGTTCGGCCAGATCACGGTCCTGCGCGGGGCGGAAGGCGGGACGAACAAGGGGCGCCAGTCGGAGGAGCAGAAGAGGCTTCGTCTGGTGGCGATCCTGACCAAGGGATCGATCACCCTGATGGCGGGCCGTGATGTCGCCCAGGACGTGATGCCGGAGGACGTCTCGACCGGGACGAAGGGCCGCGTCGACTTGGCACACAAGGCGATGTCGCTCGACGAGATCCGGAGTGAGGGCTCCAAGTGCCAGCCGCCTGCCGATCCCCGGGAATTCAACGACTGCGCCTACTGGGGCTACCTGGAGAAGTTCGTCGGCATCTGCTGGAAGAACCCCGCCGGGCAGGTCAAGATCCCGGACTTGAAGGGTTTCAACATCAACCTGCGCAACATCAAGGACCGCGTGGCACAGGCGTACGGCGAGCAACTCGACGACAAGGACCAGATCAACATCAAGTCGGAGGACGACATCCCGTACTGCCAACTCGTCGGACTCATGGACTTTTCCAGGTTCCGCTCGTTCGACTTCGACTGGCAGAAGGACGACGCGTTCAGCACGGAAGTGAAAGAGGCAATCGAGGGCGGAGTGACCGACCCCTTCCTGGATCCGAAGTCTTGGAAAGATGCGATGAAGAAGGAGCTGCTTTTCCCGGTGGTCGGGTTCGTGAATTAATTTCCCGCGCGCGGGAACCTCTCGCGCCGGGGGATTACCAAGCCGGGCTTCGTGGCGATCCTCCGCGGATCGCCAGGGCTCGGCGGAGGGTTTGGGACCGATGAGCTACGAGCAGCAGCCGCCGAATCAACCGCCTGCGGAAGTCGAGCAGGGGATCCAGCTCGATGCTGGCTATCTCGCGAAGAAGAAGCAGAAGAAGGGTTCGCACGATCTTCCCCCGGTCGGTCTGGCGATCACCTCGCTGATGGACGCCATGACCATCATCCTCTCCTTCCTCATGTCCAACTACGCGATGGAGCCGATCAGCATCAACCAGAACGACAAGCTCCAGGTCGCGTACTCGTCCAGCAAGCTCGAGATCCAAGGTGCGGCCCGCGTCGAGATCCAAGCGGATGCGATCTATTGCAACCAGCAGCGCTCGGCGTTGCTGCGCGAGGAGAACGGGGTCCGGACGGTCGATGAGAAGGCGAAGGCCGGCGGCAAGTCGAGCTACCTCATCGAGGATCTCCGGGCGCAGCTCGACGCGTACAAGCAGCAGCTCGGTGAGGTCGAGCGTCGAACGGGTCGGGCGTACTCGACGAAGGACTGGCTGCTCATCGTCGCGGACATCCACACGCCGGTCCGGATCATCAAGGAGGTGCTGTACACGGCCAAGGAGGCGGGATACGAGCGGTACATGTTCGCGATCGTCCGGACGGTCACCCAGATGAAGGACTAGTCCTTCGACGGCGCTCACGACCGGTCCGGAGATCCCGCGACGCATTCCGCCCGTACGGACCCCGCAACCTCGCCGGTCACGGCACGACAGGGGGCCGAAACACGATGAACAAGCCAAGCGTACAGCCCGTTGCGAAGGGTGGCCCGGCCGCACCCGGCATGGCCAAGCGTCCCAAGCCGATCCGCGTCGTCCGCGGGCCGGACGGCAAGCCCCGGGTGATCCGCCGCGGGGCTGCGGCCATGGCCGCGATGCAGGCCAACGTGCCCAAGGTGCTGCGCATCGGCGTGATCCAGGGCGCTCGCATCATCGAGGAGCGGATCGTGCGCCTGCGCGAGACGGTCACGGTCGGCCAGTCCGAGAAGAACCACTTCGTCACTCCGCACGCCTCGGTGCCCGGCCGTTTCCCGCTCTTCGAGTTGCGTCCAGGCGGCCCCAAGGGCGACCAGTACTTCCTGACAATCGCGCCGGAGATGTCCGGGCGCGTGGCGTTCCCGGCCGCCGACGGCGGCGTGATGGACCTCGCCGCGATCCGCGCCTCCAAGAAGGCGCTCCCCGGTCCCCGCGGCACGCAGGTGGCGTTGACCGAGGACTGCAAGGGCAAGGTGGTCATCGGCGACACGACGATGCTGTTCCAGTTCGTCGTGCCGCCTCCGATCCAGCCCCGACCCCAGCTTCCCGCCTCCGTCCGAGGCGGCTGGATCGCCCGTATGGACGGCGGCTTCATGTACTCTCTCGGCGCCGCCCTCGCGCTTCACGTCGGCCTGTTCTGCGGCGTGATGATCCCCGAGTGGCCCAAGCCGACTCTCGACGAAATCCTTGCCGGGGACTTCTCCCCGGTTAACATCCAGGTCGTGACGGCGTCCGAAACCGAGCCGGAGAAGGACCAGAGCGACGAAGGGGAGAAGAAACCGGGCGAGGGCGAGCAGGCGGAAACGGGACAGGAGACGCCCACGACGAGTGACACCGGCGAGACAGCGGCCGAAGTCGCGGTGACCGAGGTCAAGCCGGAAGCCGGACCGCGCCACGGACCGGATCCCAACCGGGTCAACATCGGCGGCGAGTCGCTGACGCAGGGCCAGATCGCGTCGATCGGCGCCAAGGTCGAGAACAGCCTCAACCTCGAGAACCTCCTCGGCGGCGGCGACGGTACCGGCCCGGTGATGGGCATCGGCACGGAGTTCGGCGGCGTCGGCGGCGCCGTGACCGACCTGATGGGCGCGATGGAGGGAGCGGCCGGCACGACCGAGGGTGGTGGTGGTGGTGGCTACTCGATGACGCCGGGCAACTACATGGGCACGGGCCCCACGGTCGGGCAGATCGGCGGGACCGAGGGGGGCGAGGGCGCCGCCGGGACCGGACCCGCGGTGGTGCCGGTCCACACCGAGGTGGCGAAGGTCGAGACGAAGGAGATCAAGAAGGGCAAGGTCCGCACCAGCGGCGGTTCTCCGGCCGGCGGATCGGGTCGTATGAGCGGCAGCGTCTTCCAGCAGAAGCTGCAGGGGAAACGTGGCGCGATCGAGGCCTGCTACAACAACGCGTTGTCGCGCGACCCGACGCTCTCGGGCGACCTGACCTTCATCATCGTGATCAACCAGCAGGGCAGCGTGAGCGTCGAGGTGGCGAGTGACGACTCGGCGCTGAGCGCCGCCGGGGTCACGAGCTGCATTTCGGGAAGGCTCCGGTCGCTCAACTTCACCGCGAGTCCGCCCGAGGGCGGCGACTTCCGTGTCCGCCTGCCGATCAGCTTCATCGCACCGTAGCTTCCCGATCGTTGAACGAAACCGCCCTTGCGGGCACCCAACGGGCCGTCATGGAGTGTGCCCCGACGACGATGACAGAACCGTCCCTGATTCCGCGCGGTTCAGGTCGTCGCAACGGGGGTTGACTTGATGGACGGTATCGACTAGAAACCGTTCGTCGCTCATCGGGGAGGCGGCTATGGGGATCGCGTCGAAGTGGTTGGTTCTTGCGGCGGTTGCGATGGGCGCCGCACTGGTGGCCGGTTTCACGGCCACGGCCCAGGAAGGTCCCGCCGGCTCCAGTACGGGCGGCGAGACGCAGATGTCGTTCGAGCAGGAAGCCAACCTGACTCCGCAGGAGCAGATCGGGTGGGCCGACGAGAAGTACGGCGTGATCGTTCAGACGCAGGAGTACGCGGCGCGTCTCCTGGCGTCGGCCCGGCAGGAAGACCGTCCGGACATCGTCCGCATCAACTGCCTGAACAACAAATTGATGGAGATAAACGCGCAGATCCAGTCCTTTGACGACCGGCGTACGTCCCTGCGCGAGGCGATCAATCTTGGCGACGAGGACCGCCGGCGGCACGAGTACCGGGTGCTCGTCGTGGTCTACCAGAAGATCCAGACGTTGCGGATGGAAGTGGAGCAGTGCATCGGCTCGGCAGGGCCCACCGGGGAAGGCGCCGATGTCACGGTGATTCGTGATCCCGGGCTGACGCCCGAGGACCTGACCGAGTTGGAGATTCCGGATCTGATGCTGGACCGGCCTCCGCACGCCAGCCCCACGACCTAGAGTTCAAGCGGGAAGGCGGGTCGCGCGACCCGCACGATGGAGAGATTGCGGATGCACGTCAGGGGGAGCGCTCAGTCGGCTCATCGCTCGTTCGGCTGGGGAATCCTGCTGGCGGCCGGGTTGTGCCTCGCTCCGGCCGGCGCGGCCGCACAGGAATGGCTGCGTGACCGGCGGGCCACCGAAGGTCCGGGGATCATGCTCTCGGACAGCGTCGTCTTCCACGCCGGCATCGCGGTGGAAGGCGGCTACGATACCAACGTCTTCTACGCGCCCTCCGACGCCGCGGTGGCCGGGGCCGGTCGCCTGCGCATCACGCCGCAGGTCGGCCTGGCGACGCTGCCGCCGCAGCGTATCGAGAACCCCGACGGCACGACGACGACGACGAACCCCTCGGTCGATTTCCGCCTCCAGATCGCGGCGCCGTACAACCAGTACCTGAGCGCGGATTCGGCGGTCATGGATCAGAGCGACGTCGGCATCCAGACGACCCTGGACCTTGTCGTCTTCCCGCGCCGCACCTGGAGCTTCCTCCTGCGCGACACGTACACGCGCACCATCGACCCGGGCAACAACTCCGCGCCCCAGAACTTCAACCGCGACATGAATGATGCGCAGCTCGGCGTAGGATGGGCGCCGGGCGGCGGCACGCTCGAGCTGAACCTGCTGGCCGGCTTCGGCTTCAATCTCTACGAAACCGGCGGCGACACCAGCGTCCGCGGCGACTACCTCTCGCCGCGGGCCGACCTGGTCGGCCGCTGGCGCTTCTTCCCCAACACCGCGCTCACGTTCCAGACGACGTTCTCGCCCGTGCTTCGGGACAACGGTGAGGACGCGATGGGCATCGCCGTCAGCTCGTCCTACCCGGTCCGCTCGTGGATCGGCATGAACGGCCAGTGGACGCCGATCATCGCCACGCAGCTCCGCGTCGGCTACGGCGCCGGCTTCTACGACCTGGGCGAGGACTTCGAGAGCGTCATCGGGCAGGCCGAGATCGACTTCATCATCGGCGGCTCCGGCCGCCTCAAGCTGGGGTTCATCCGCGACTTCGTCGACTCGTACTTCTCCAACTTCTACGTCCGCAACGAAGGCTACGTCGGCTGGGACCACCTGTTCTCGGGCGTCTTCCTCATCGGCACGAAGGTCGGCGTGAGCTACGACCAGTACGCGACGACCTACCAGCAGGACGGGACCATCTTCAACAACGGCCGGTACGTCAACCAGAGTCAGCGCAACGACGTCCGCCTGACCGGCTCGCTCTTCGCCGAGTACCGCCTGAAGGACTGGCTGGGGTTCAACGCTACGTTGACCTACGAGCAGAACTTCACCGACTTCGCCAGTGGCGACAGCACGGCCCCCGGGGGCCTGACCTCCGAGGCGTACTGGAAGCTGACGGCGCTGGCCGGGGCGAGAGTCATCTACTAGAGCGGTGGAGCGGTAAAGCGGTGGAGCGGTCGTCCCGAAAGCACGGGCGCCAGGCAGCCGCGGGCGGGGGATTCGCGACCCTGGTCCTGGTGTCGCTCGTCGCGACGGGCTGCCCACCTCCTCCTCCGATGCCGACCAACCTGCCGCCGATCACGGTCGACACCAGCGTAGGGCCGACGGACGAGTTCGAGGTCCGCGTGATGGGCCAGGAGCAGCTCTCCGGCGCGTTCCAGGTCGCCAGCGACGGCACGATCGACTTCCCCCTCGTCGGCCGAATCCTCGTCGCCGGACGCCAGCCGCAGGAGATTTCGCAGGCCATCCGCCAGGCCCTCATCGACCTCGAGTTCCTCCGCGACCCGCAGGTCACCGTGCTCGTCACCCAGTACCGCTCGAAGAAGATCTCCGTTCTCGGGCAGGTCCAGCACCCCGGCACCTTCGACTGGGAGGAAGGGGTGACGATCATCCAGGCGATCGCCCTGGCGGGCGGCTTCGGTCCGCTGGCGGATCGCAACCAGACGCAGCTCACCCGCGTCACGCGCGAAGGCGAGGAGGTCAGCGTCCTCGTCCCGGTTGAGGAAATCGAGGAGGGCCGGCAGTCCGACATCCTCCTGCAGCCGAACGACCGGATCTCCGTCCCGCAACGGTTCTACTAGAGCGTTGAAGCGTTGGAGCGGTAGATCGTTGGGGAGGAGCGACCTCCGGATTCGGGGTCAGAACGAGCCCGACCAACGCTCCACCGCTCCAACGCACCACGGCACCGCCTGTCACGCCGGCTCGACGTCCACCAGGAGAACGGGGACGGCCGCGGCGCGTCCGAGGATGTCGATGGTCACGACCAGGCGCGGCTTGCGCCCGCGGCCGCGGTCCAGCCGTCCGGCGGCGCCGGCAAAGGGCCCGCCCACGACCCGCACGAACTGGCCCTCGTGCAGCAGTGGATGCGGTCGGGCCTCGGCCGGGCCCGCGACGATGATGCGCAGCGAGCCGACAACGTCGTCCTCCACCACTGCCGCCCGCCCGCCGAACTCGACCAGCCGCACGACGCCGGGCGCCTGCAGCACGGTCACGCGCGGGAGATCCAGCGTCTCCAGCCGGACGAACAGGTAGCCGGGGAAGAGCGGACGCTCGACCAGACCAGTGGCGTCCGCCCGCCGCGACCTCGTCCGGTACGTCGGCAGGAACGTCTCGGGCCCGCGTCGGGCCCGCAGGAACAGCACGACCTGCCGCTCGAAATTCGATCTTACGTGGACCGCGTACCAAGCCACGCCGCGAATCTACGCGCGGTCGGGCACCGGCGGCAAGAACCGACCCGCCGCGTGACCGCAGGCGCCGTCGTCCCCCGCACGGGTCGCGACACACCTGCCGCCCTCGGTCCCCGGCCGGAGCCATCGGTGTCCATCGGTGTTCAGCGGTGGTTTCTCTTCGCCCCCGCCCCCGGCCGACCGGCGAACCCGCGCCATCCACCCCTACGGCGGGCTGAGCAGACGGACCTGCGTGGCGTGCGTCTCGGCTTCGCGCAGCCTGTCCCGCAGCACCTGGTCCTTCGGATCGCGTCGCACCAGCTCGCGCAACGCCCAGACCGCTCCGGGGGTGTCGCCGAGCTGTTCGGCTAGCTCGGCGGCGACCCGCCACAGATCGAGACGCCCGGGGTCGATGCCGAGCGCGCGGCGGGTCTGTTCGAGCGCCTCGGCCGGATGTCCGGCGCGGATCAGGAGCTGGACGCGACGGGCCACGGCGTCCGAGCGCTCCTGCTGCGTGCGGGCCCGGGTCTCCAGCGCGGAGAGGGCGTGTGCCGCCGCCTCGAAGTCTCCCGCGCCCGCGTACAGCTCCGACAACGCGACGGGGATGTCCGGCGTTCGCAGCGCGGCCAGCCCCTGTTCCAGCACCGCGACGGCCTCGTCGAAGCGGCCCTGCGCCTGGTACGCGCGGGCATGGAGCAGGTACCACGCGGAGTCGGCCGAGGCCGCGTCGCGCGGGATCCGCGCGAGCTGCTCAAGCGCATCCTGCGTGTCGCCGGCCGCGAGTGCGGCGCGGGCGCGGCGGTAGCGGGCGGCGGCATGGCCCGCGTCGTGCTCGAGCAGCCGGGCGTCGACCGCGGCGGCCGCGGCTCCCTTTCCGGTCAGCTCGTAGGCGTCACCCAACGCGTCCCAGACCTCGATCCGGCGCCGCTCGGACGCCGCTTCCGCTTCCGGCGCGCGCGCGAAGGGGCCCGGATCGCCTGCAGCGAGCCGCACGAAGGCGTCGTTGTCGGTGGAGCCGTCGATCGCGGGTACGCCGGTCGTCAGGCGAGCGACGGCCGCCGCCGCCTGCCCGAGCGCGCTCGGGCGGCAGCGCACCGCCTGGCCGAATTCCTCGACCGCCTGCGAACGGTGGGTGGGCCGGCGCGCGAGGTACGCGGCCACGGCGAAGTGGGCCATCGAGGAGCAGGGGCGCAGGCGCAGCGCCTGGTTCCAGAAGGCGATGGGCGAGCCGTGGCCGGTGCGTGCGAGGTGGATGCCGGCCAGGAACGGCAGGTAGTAGTCCGCGGGATGCCGCGCGAACGCCTCGCGGGCGTCGTCGAGCATTCCCGGGTGGTACTGCTTGTCGCCGGCGTAGAGGCGGAAGCGATCCGACTCCACGCCCAGGTCGTTCGCCGCGGCCCAGGGGTAAAGGAGCGCGACGGCCGCGAGGGTGCCCGCGACGGCGAGCATCCAGGAGGGGCCGGGCAGGCGCAGGCGCGGATGGCTCGGGCGCTGCGTCCGGCGCGCGTCGCCCACCGCACCCGACTCGCGCACCACCGCCAGCGCGGCGATGAAGGGCAGCGCCAGACCGAGCAGCTCGAGGCCGAAATCGACCACGTTCTGCAACAGCAGCGCGAACACCGCGGCGATGGCGGCGGCATTGTGCGCCTTGAGCGGCGGCCGCAGGACCGCTCGGCCCACGACGAACAGCAGGCCCAGGAGGGCGAGGCCGCCCAGGGGCAAGCCCCACTCGACCAGGTACTGGGGCACGATGCACTCCGGATTCGTGTAGGTCGCGGTGTCGTCTTGCGTCTGGTACGGCGGGTACGCGGCGAGGAAGGCCCCGCGGCCGATCCCGGTCACGGGGTAGTCGCCCGTCATCGTCATCGCGTCGCGCGCGATCTCCAGCTTCGACGTGTCGCCGCCCTCGAACTCGGAAAGGATGGCGTCGTATGCCACGTAGGAGCCGGCCGTGATCGCGAGCAGGGCGCCCAGGGAGGCCCAGGCCAGGTGGAGGTCCTGGTTCTCGCGCGAGCGGCGACGCCTCTTCCCGGAACCCCCGTTCCCACCGTCGTCGGCCGACGTCCCGGAGTCTCCCGGGCCGGCCGCCACGGCGTCCTGGGCGACTCCCGCCGCGGGGCCCTCGCCATCCTCCGCCGTCTTCCCCGCCTCCCGCGAGCGCTCGGCGGTCGAGCCGCCCTCCTCGCGGCTCTCGGCCCGGCGCGCGGCGAAGCGCAACACGACGAAAAGCACCTGCCCCGCCACGAAGCCGATGATGCCGCCGCGCGAGAGCGTGAGCAGGCAGGCGCCGCCGGTCATCGCCCCGGCGGTCATCAACGTCAGCCGCCGGAAGCGTTCGACGGAGGAGAGCGCCAGGCCGATGGAGAGGGTGGCGGCGAAGCCGAGCGCGCCGGCGAGGTGGTTGGAGTTGAGGAACGGCGCCGCCAGCGGCGTGGCCGCGGCGTAGCGCGGCAGGTACTCGTCGTAGACCCTGGTCCAGCCCGCCAGGCGATGCAGGAAGAAGACGACGGCGACGGCGGCCCCGGCGGCCACGACCGGACCGAGCACGGCGCGCCCGCCATGGGAGCGCAGGCGCTGGCGCACCGTGAGGTAGGTGAGCGAGACGGCGAGCATGGCGAGCGCGGCCAGGGCGGTCGCCGGCGGATCGACGGACAGCGGGATCCAGCCGCCGGAGTGCGGGATGCCCAGTGGCACCAGCGCTGCGTCGTGCAGTGCGAAGGCGTGCGGCGAGAGGAAGCGGACCGTCGATGGCGGCAGCGGAACGAGTTGGAAGAAGGTGAACGCCGTCAGTGCGAGCAGGACGATCGCGACGCCGTCCATGCGCGAGCCGTGGCGGCCCGCCCCGCGCTCCAGGCGTCCGATGGCGAACGTCGCCACGGCCAGAACCGCGGTCACGGCGATGGCGAAGGGGTGAGCGGAGCCGATGGCCAGCGCCGCCCACGCGAAGAGCACGAAGAGGCTGCGCCCGTGCCAGGCCTCGAGGTTGATCCGTCTCACTCCCGTGTCCGTGACTCCCGGCTACGCGCCGGGCGGCGCCTGCTCGGTCGGCCGATCGCCGTTCCCGGTCCCGGTTGCGCCGTCGTCCGCCGGCGGCGTTTCCGCCTCCGGCTTCTTGACCTCGTCCTCCCGTGATCCGTAGTAGTACCCGTACTTCCGGTAGTAGTAGTAGTGGTAGTAGCCGTACTCGCGGTTCTCCAGATCGAGGTCGTTGAGCACGGCGCCCAGCAGGTTGGAGCCGACATCGCGCATCTGCTTGACGGCGAACTTCGCCGCGCGGCGGTTGGTGACCAGGCTCTTGATCACCATCACGACGCCGTCGACGTAGCGCGACAGGACGACCGGGTCGGTGACCGCGATCACCGGCGGGCTGTCGAAGACCACGCGGTCGTACAGGCGCTCGAGCTGCGCCACCACGTCCCGGAAGCGCTCGGTGTGGATCAACTCCGCGGGGTTGGGGGGGATCGGGCCGCAGGGCAGGACGTCCAGGCCGGGGATCTGCGTCGGCCGCACCAGCTCCTCGACCTTCCGCGTGCCCAGCACCGCGTTGGAGAGGCCCTCGTCGTTCTCCATGCCGAAGGCGGTGTGCACGCGGGGCCGGCGCATGTCGGAGTCGACGATCACCACGCGGCTGCCCGACTGCGCCATGGTGATGGCGAGGCTGATCGCGACGGTGGTCTTGCCCTCCTGCGGACTGGCGCTGGTGACCAGCAGCTTGCGCGGGGGATGATCGGGCGACATGAACAGGATGTTGGTGCGGATCGAGCGGCAGCACTCGGCCGCCGACGACTTCGGGTTGTCGTGGCAGAACAGGTCCGGGTGGGACCCGACGCGGATTTCCGGGCCACCCTGCCGGCGGTGGCGCTTGCGCCGCCGCCGGCTGCGCGACACGCCACCGGGGGTGAAGGTCGGAATGATGCCCAGGAACGCGAGCCCCAGGCCCTTCTCGACGTCCTCCTGCGTCTTGACGCTGGTATCAAGTGCCTCGAGCAGGAAGGCCAGGCCGATGCCGCCCAGCAGGCCGATGACGATGGCCAGGGCCAGGTTCAGCTTGACGCGCGGGCGAACCGGGACGGATGGCTCCATGGCGGCGTCCAGCACCCGGACGTTGTTGATCTGCGACAGCTCGGTAGCCAGGTTCGTTTCCTCGGACCGCTGCTGGATCAGGGAGTAGATCTTCTCCGCGTTGTCCTTCTCGCGGATGAGCTGCGTGTGGGTCAGCTCCTTGCCGCCCAGGGCGATGGCCTGCGTCTGCAGCTCGTCGACCCGCGCCTGGAGCTGGCTTTCGAGCTGCAGCGTCTCGGTGAGGTCGGCCTCGATCGAGCGGACGATCGTCTGGATCTCGCCGCGGATGCCCGCGCGGATCGTGTCCAGCTCCGCCTCGCGCTGCTTCAGCTCCGGCCAGTTCGCGGCGGCGATCTCCGCCAGCGCGTCGCGTTCCAGGGTTTTTTCGAACAGGCGCGACTTCATCGTCTGGATGACGGCGCTGTCGAGCACCTCGCCGATCGAGAGCGCCATGACTCCGCGCTTCTCGATCTGCTCGTCGATCTGCGCCTTCTTCGCGTCGAGCTGGAGGCGGTGCGAGCGGGTCTCCGAGAGGCGCTGGGCGATCCAGTCCATCTCGTTGGCGAGCTGGTTGCGCTGGTCCTCCAGGGCGACCGAGAGGAGGTTGTTGATCTTGCGGAAGTCGACGACCTTCTGCTCGGCGTCGCGCAGCGTCTTGGCCCACGCCTCGGCCTGCTTGAGCAGCCAGTCGCGGGCGTTGACCGTCGACTCCAGTGCGACGTCCTTGTTGTACTCGACGTAGGCGTCGGCCACGGCGTTGGCCAGGAGCCGGGCGAGCTTGGTGTCGGTGTGATCGACGGCGATCTGCACCAACCGGCTGTCCTTGACCGGGTCGACGACGATCATCCCGCGCAGCATTTCCGTGGCCAGGTCGTCCGAGACGGGCTCGAAGACCTCGGCGTCCTCGGGCACGCCGAGGAAGGTGCGGTTGGAGCCGAGGGCGTGCAGCGCGACGACGCGCGAGGCCACCTCGTAGCTGCGGATGATGTGGTACTGGGTCTCGTAGTACTCCTGGTTGGACCAGTAGGAGCCGGTGCCCATCTCGGAGACGGCCTCGACTTTCTCGCCGAGGACGCGGGGGGCCTGGGGGTCGATCTGGACGGTGGCGGTGGCGCGGTACACCTTGGGCTGACGGAGGGTGTAGAAGGTGACCAGGCCTACGACGGCGACGAGGAAGAACAGTGCGTGCCACTTGCGCTTGCGGATGACCTGGAGGTAGGCCCAGATATCGAATGATTTCTGTGGTTCACCGCCGGTCCCGGCGGTTTCGGCGATCTGATCTTGCGGCGTCTGCATGCTCTTCCGCCCGAATCCGCTCGTCCCGTGCCGCGAACCGCGATTTTTTACCACACGTCACGCGAATCCGCCAGCGGCATCGGGGCCTTAGTGGGCAGGGAGAGACGAGGTGTTCACGCGAAGAGGTTGCGGCCCTGCTCTGCCCGCTGAACCGCGAGCTTGAGCGAGCGGATGCGAGGTGCTTGCTGGAACTTGCACGTTGTCGCCAGGGTGCTAGGATGCGCGGTCAATTGGGACCGAGCGGTGGCCGGACCGCCGTAGGCCGGAACGAGGAGGAAACGATGAAGCTTACCCGTTTGTTGGTGCTCGTGACGTGCGTGTTGGTCGTGGGCTACGCCGCCGTCCACTGCGGCGACGATACCTCGGCCGGGGACTGCAACCCGGCTTGCACCGCTCCGGCGGTCTGCATCGAAGGCATCTGCCAGACGTCCGGCGCGGACGCCGATGCCGAGGTCGTGGTCGAGGCGGATGCCGAGGCCGAGGCGGCCGAAGAGGCCGAGGCCGAAGTGGTCGAGGAGGCCGAGGTGGTCGAAGAGGCCGAAGTGATGCACGACGGTGACGGCATGGGCACCGAGGGCGATCACGGCGACGGCGGCGGCGACGGCGGCTCGCGCAACACGGGCTCCCCGTGCGAGACGTCGGCCGACTGTACGGGCCCGAGCGCCCTGTGCATCACGGACCTCACGGTGCCGGTGATCGGGGTCATCACGTTCCCGAACGGCTACTGCACCTCCGACTGCACGGCGGCTGGCGGCGAGTGCGGCGCGGACGGCTACTGCATGGACGGCTCGGCGTTCGGCGCTCCCCGCGGCTGCATGAAGAGCTGCACGGAAGCCACGGCCGACGCCGACTGCCGCACCGATGAAGGCTACATCTGCACCAACTTCGTGATCTTCCCCGCGACGTTCTGCGCACCGCCGGTCTCCACGGGCGGCGGCTGATCCAACGCCCGTCCCGATCTCCCCTCGAACGATCCTTCTCTCCGGCGGCGGAACCGGGGGACACGTCTATCCTGCGGTCGCGATCGCCGAGGCGCTGCGCCGGCGCTGGCCCGACGTCCGCCTCGTCTTCGCCGGCATTCGCGGGCGGGCCGAGGAAAAGATCGTCCCAGCCCTCGGGTTTGAGCTGCGCTTCGTGCCCGCCTCGGGCATGCCCCCGCTGCACGACGTCGTCGGAATGGCGAAGTTCGCCTGGACCTTGGCCGCCGGCGTGCGCGAGGCGCGGAAGATCCTCGACGAAATCGCGCCCGAAGCCGTGATCGGTACCGGCGGGTACGCCTCCGCTCCCGTGCTCCTCGCCGCCGTGGGCGCGGTCCTTCCCCGTTCGCGCGACAGGCGCCCCGCGACGCTCGTCCACGAGCAGAACGCCGTGCCCGGCAAGCTCAACCGCCTCGTCGGCCGGCGCGTGGATCGCGTCGCCGTCACTTTTCCTGAGTCCCTCGGGTTCTTCCCCTCGGCCCGCGCCTTCCACTCGGGCTACCCGCTGCGCACGCAGATCGGCGGCATCGAACGCGCCGAAGCCCGGCGGAAGCTCGACCTCCCCCCCGACGCCTTCGTGGTCCTCGCCTTCGGCGGATCCCTCGGTGCCCGGACGATCAACCGCGGCATCGCCGCCGCCCTGCCCGCCCTCCTTGCCGAGCCCGGCGTGTTCGTCCTTCACGGCACGGGCCGCTACTCGGGCGCGGACTATGACCCGCAGCGTGATACCTCCCGGATCGTCGCAGCCCTCGCGCTGCCCCCCGACCGCGTGTCCCGTTACCGCGCCGCGGACTTCCTCGATCCCATCGGCACCGCCTACGCCGCTGCCGACGTCGTCGTCTGCCGCGCGGGTGCCGGCACGTTGTCCGAGGTCCAGGCCTGCGGCCTTCCCGCCATCATCGTTCCCAAGAAGGGCCTGCCCGGCGACCACCAGACCGCGAACGCCCGATCGCTCGAGACGAACGGTGCCGCCAAAGTCGTTGCGGAACGGGACGAGGATGATCCCGCGATCGGCCGCATCGCCGCGATCGATCCCCAGGCGCTCGCGCACACCGTGCTCGAGCTGCGCCGCAACGGGGACGCGCGCCGCGCCATGGGTGAGATGATCCGCGCCTCGCACGTGCCCGGCGCCGCGGAGCGCATCGTGGAGGAGATCGCGATGCTACTCCCGGGTGTCGGGTCCTGAACGATTGATCCTACGGCTGGTGACGGCGCGTCAGCCCTGCCGGATCCGGACGTGGAGAGGTGGAGAGGTCGGCTGGAGAGGTGGGGAGGCTCCGGGCTGCAGATGCCCTGGCGCGGCGCCCCTTCGACTCCGTTCCGGGCCTTCGGAGCGCCGCGCCAGGGGACCTGAATCACGGCACCTCTCCCTCTCTCCAGTCGGCCTCTCCACCTCTCCTCTGCCGGTGCTCCCTTCCGGTCCTTGCCCGTCTACACTCCCCGGTCCCTCTCCGGCCAGATCACCCGGTGCAACTGCACCTGCAACCGTACCGGCAGCTCGTCGTCGATGATCCACTTCGCCAGGTCGGCGGGCTGCAGCTTCCCCGCCACCGGGGAAAACAGCACGGTGCACTTCTCCGCCAGCCGCGCCTTGCGCACGAGATCCCGCGCCCACTCGTAGTCGGCCCGGTCGACGAGCACGAACTTCACTTCATCCAGCCGGCGCAACGTCGCGAGGTTCCCCGGCAGGTTCCGCGCCTCCATGCCGGAGCCGGGCGTCTTGACGTCGAGGATGCGGCGCACGCGCGGGTCGACCATCGCCGTGTCGAAGGCGCCGGAGGTCTCGAGCAGCACGGTGCGGCCGTCGTCCGCCAGCGCGCGGGCCAGCTCGGCGCCGCACTCCTGCGCCAGCGGCTCGCCCCCGGTCAGCACGACGATGCCGGGTCCCAGGTCGCGGACCGAGCGGATGACCTCGTCGAGCGACAGCTCCAGGCCCTCGGCCTCGCGCGCGTACTCGGTGTCGCAGTACGAGCACCGGAGCGGGCAGCCGGCGAGGCGCACGATGACGCAGGGCTCCCCTGCGAACGTCGTCTCGCCCTGGATGGTGCGGTAGATCTCCAACACACGGAGTGGGCGTTTTTCGTTTTTCGTTTTTCGTTCTTCGTTCCGGACCGGGACGGACGGTGCGTAGCGGGTGGGGTCGGGGACGCCCGCGGCGGCGAACCCTTCCCTGCGCAGCCGGCAGGAGTCGCAGGCGCCGCAGGCGGCGCCGTCGGGCGCCGGGTCGTAGCAGGTGTGGGTGAGCGAGAAGTCGACGCCGAGCTCCAGACCCCGCCGGATGGTCTCGGCCTTTGTCAGATTCTGGAGCGGAGCGTGGATGCGCAACGGAGCGCCCTCGACGCCGGCCTTCGTCGCCAACCGTGCCAGCCGCTCGAACGCCTCGATGAACGCCGGCCGGCAGTCCGGGTAGCCGGAGTAGTCGACCGACGACACGCCGATGAAGACGTCGCGTGCTCCGAGCACCTCCGCGTGGCCCAGCGCGAGGCCGAGGAGGATGGTGTTGCGCGCCGGGACGTAGGTGGCAGGGATGGAAGAAGCTGTGAGCTGTGAACCGTGAGCTGTGGGTGGGGAGTCGGGAGTCATGAGTCGGGAGTCGTGAGCGGCGCGCTGGGAGCTGCGAGAGGGCGCCGCTGCGGCGGTCTTGGGAACGGGAATGTCCGCGGTGAGGGCAGAGCCGCCGATGGCGCGAAGATCGAGGTCGACGACGGTGTGGGAAGCCAGGCCGAGAGCGCCGGCGACGCGACGGGCGGCCTCGATTTCCACGGTGTGGCGCTGGCCGTACCGCGCCGTCAGCGCGTGGACCTCGAAGCCGCCGGCGCGCGCCATCGCGGCGCAGACGGTCGAGTCCATCCCGCCCGACAGGAGGACGACGGCTTTCGACCCGTCGCTGGTTCCTGGTCCCTGGCTCTTGGTCACGGGCCACCGGGCGAGAGCGGAACGGCACGGAGCCCCCCTGCCATCCTCCCCCTCGTGCCCCTATCGGTGTCCATCGGTGTCCATCGGTGGTTTCAATTCCGCCCGGAGATGAACAGCCGGTTGCCGTTGTCGACGACGTGGCACTTGCCGTCGCCGCGCGCGGCGCGCTCGTCGATCCACGCCTGCGGGTCGGCGACGGGCACGATGCCGGCGGCGGCGACCTTCTCCGGCGCCAGCTCGGAGTGCAGGCAGAGCTTCACCCCGTCGACCTTGAGCAGCCGCAGCACCCGGTGCGTCTTCCACAGGTACAGCTCGAAGTGGTCGCGAATCCACGCCTCGGCCTCGGTGAACGGCAGGGCCAGCAGCTTGACCAGCCCGTCGTAGAACAGGCCCTTGGAGTTGGCGTCGGGGGCCAGGCCGCGCACGTCGGGCGGCACGTCGGGACGACCGTCGCACGGCGCGATGACCAGCGCCTCGCCCCCGGGCCGGATGGCGCCCAGCAGCGCCATGTCGAAGCAGTTCTGCACGCTGTACAGCGTCTGGCTGGCCGGCGGACCACCCGGGGAGAGCACGACGTACTTCGCGCGGTCGACCTCGAACCCGCCCGCCTCGTCGACGGCCACCGCCATCTTCGGCTGGAGCGCCTCCGGCTTGCCCGCCGCGCACCACTGCACCTTGCCGCCCTCCGAGATCATGTCCAGGGCGAAGGTCGCCGCCGGAGCTTCGACCAGGCGTTCGCCGTCGAGCCGGAATCGCTCCGACAAGAGGCGCGCATCGTGCGCGTCCTCTGCGAACGGGTTGCTCCGCCGCTTCGGATCAGGGTGGTAGACCGCGCGGCCGCCGCGGCTGTCAGGGTCGAGCGCTCGCTTGTGGTTGGCCTCGATCGAACGCCGCCCCGCCACGCCCGGCAGCACGAGCTTGTCGATGTTCGAGTAGCCGCACATGTAGTGGTGCTTCGACTCGTGCCCGTAGACACGCAGGTCGGCCGACAGCAGGAGGTCGTCGATCAGGACCGGCGAGCCCATCGGAGTCCTGCCGACGTCGTGGTGCGGGGACGTGTCGCAGTCGTGCCCGTGGATGCGGAGGTTGACGCCGTGCCGCCGTGCCAGCTCCTCGGCCGCCGGAGCGAGGTTGCGGGTGTAGATGGCCGGATTGTGCGAGCCGGTGGCGAACAGCAGCGTCACCGACGCCGGCCTGCCCGCCACGATCTCGCCCAACAGCACGTCCATGATCTCCTTCTGGAGACCCGCCCGGAACTCGTCCGCGGAGACGATCCCCACGCGACGTCCGGCCGCCAGCTCGCGCAACGGCGGCGTGCCGTCGGGATGCGCCAAAGCCTCGGCGAACGCCTCGGCCGGCAGGCGCGCGCCCGCGAGGGCGCGGGGCGTGATGGCATCGCCGGCGAGGAACGAGTCGGGGAACGACAGCGTCTTGCGAGCGGCACCGTAGATGAGGCTGACAGAGGTCCGGTTCATCGGGCGGCATCTTACATGATCGGCGCGGGCGGAGAAGGCGAGATGATCGAGGACGCAACGGGCGGCGGCGGCGGCGCGATGGGGGGGAGGCGGAGAGGGGGAGCGGAAATGAAAAATGCAAAACATGCAATGAGAAATGCAAAATGAAGGGGGAAATGGGAAGCGAGATGAAGGGAGAGAACATCTCGGAGCGGTTGGAGGCGTTCGCGGTTCGAGCGTTGACGGTGGCAAGGACGCTGCCGCGAACGCTTCCGGGCCGACACGTCGCGGGTCAGCTTCTGCGGTGCGCCACCTCGCCAGGGGCCAACTACGAGGAAGCTCGAGGCGCCGAGAGCAAGGCCGACTTCATCCACAAGCTGGGGATCGTCCTGAAGGAGCTGCGCGAGTCCCGCTACTGGCTGCGCATCATCGCGCGAGGGGAACTCCTCCCAGGAGTGCGCCTCGCGAGCATTCTCCAGGAGGCCGAAGAACTCGCGATGATCATCGGTCGTTCGATCGTCACCGCCCGCCGTCGTGCCTGACCCCGTTCCTCATTTGCCATTGCATGTTTTGCATCTTGCATTTCCGGCAATTCCGGTGGCCTTCTCCTCACGGCGGAGCGGGCGGATGCGTGGCCCGACGGATCGTATTCACAAGATCCGGATCGTCCGGGGAGAGGTGCCAATGCGTCCGCGTGGCGCCCAGCTCGTCCGCGTACAGCCGGACGTAGGCCACGAATCGTCCGGTTGCCTCGATGCGCGCCCGCTCGTCGGCGATGCGCGCCGCGGCCGCCGAGCCGGCCGCGACGTCCAGGTGCAGAATCGCGCCGCGCTCCACGCCGCCGGCCAGCGGTTCGACCACCACGACATCCACCGCCCCGAACCCGCGGTCGACGGGCGGGACGATCGAACGGAGCGAGACCACCGCGACCACGTCGGACTCGTCCAGTCGCCGCTCGAGCTGCGTACCGTAGTCGTCGAACCACGGCGTCCCGACGATCGACCGCAGCGGCGCCACGAAGTCGAACCCGTCGTCGAAGACCTCGCCCAGCGAGTCCTGCCATGGCCGCGACGGCGCCAGCGTCCCCGTTGCGGCGGGCGGACCGCACGACAGACCGACCATCGCCATCCCGATTGTCAGTACCCGACCTGCGGCAAGGAACGCGCACGCCCTGGAACCCGTCCCCGGCAAGCCTCCGCCCAGGTTCTCTCCCGGCCGTGCCAATCGCTTCGCCATGCGACCTCCCTCGCCGCCCACGCCTTGGTTGGTCGAGCCCTCCGCCTCGGCCATTCAGCCAGCGCCCATTCTACACCTCCGAGCCAAACTCCCATCGTTTCCACCCCTGGCACCCGCCGCCCCACGGCCCTCTCCAGAAACAATGCACGCCACGCCAGCCTCCACACGCTTCACCAGCTTTCTATTTGTAATTGCATGTTTTGAGTGTTGCGCTACGTCCCCACGACTGATGAGTTGACACGTCATTCTAGTTCTTGCTAGAAGCTCCAGCCGAAGCCTCGCGGCGAGGCGCCGTTCATACGTCGCCGCAAAGGGAGATCGCAGAGATGAGGTACTTGGGGCTGGACATCGGTGCGCTGTTCACGAAGGCCGTGCTGATCGACTCGAAGGGCGAGGCCGAGCGATCCTGGGTTGAGCGCCATGATGGTGATCCGCGGAAGCACTTGGGCGAGTGGGTCGAGCGGGCCGAGTTGGGCGGCGACATCGGTCTGGGCGTGACGGGGTTGCATCGCGGGATCGTCGAGAACGTCGCGGGGGCGTTCGGGTTCGACACGGTGCGGGCAACGGTCGTGGGTGCGGGCAAACTGGCGAGCGGAGTGCGGTGGGTGATCGATGTGGGCGGCGGCTCGCTGACGGCGATCGAGCTGGACGCCGAGGGGCGGTTCCTCTCCTTCTCCAGCAACTCGGTCTGTGCCGCGGGGACCGGCTCGTTCCTGGACGAGCAGGCGCGTCGCCTGCAGCTCGATTACGAGACGATTGCGAATATGGAGCCGGTGGACAATCCGCCGTCGATCGCCTCGCGCTGCGCGGTGTTCGCCAAGAGCGACCTCATCCATCGCCAGCAGGAGGGCCACACGCGCGAGGCGATGTGGTCCGGGCTCTGCCAGGGTCTGGCCTCGACGCTGCTCCAGACGCTGTTCAAGGGGCGTCCGGTCGAGGGCGGCGTGCTGGTGGTCGGGGGGGTGTCGCGCAACCGGGACGTGGTGCGCTGGATCCGGCAGCTTTCGGGGGCCGAAGTACGGGTCGAGCCGGAGGGGAGGGGACATTTCGCGACGGCGCTCGGCGCCGCGCTGGCGGCTCGAGAGGAAGCATTCGGCCGGCCGTGGGCCGATCTGCAGGCCGACCTGTCCGCGGCGACCGGCGCGGGGACGTACCGCACGGACGGGAGCGGGGGCCGGGCGACGCCGCGTCCGGCGCGGAGCACGTCGCTGGTGCCGCAGGGGCGGCCGCTGCTGCTCGAGCGGACGAGGTACCCGTCGTTCGCGGTGGCCGAGTCGTGGGTTACGGAGAGCGGCGACGAGGTGCGGGTACACGGCTGGCCGGCCGGCGAGGTGGTACGGGCGGCGATCGGCGTGGACGTCGGCTCGACGTCGACCAAGTGCGTGCTGGTCGACGAGCGGGAGAAGGTCCTGCTGGACATCTACCGCCGGACGCAGGGCGACCCGATCGGCGCGACGCGCGCGCTGCTGGGTGCGCTGGGCGAGGCGCTGGCGAAGGGTGGCAAGCGGCTGGAGACGCTGGCGGTGGGGACGACGGGCTCGGGCCGCAAGCTCATCGGCATGCTGCTGGGCGCGGATGCGATCATCAACGAGATCACGGCGCACGCGGCGGGAGCGCTCACCGACGACCCGGACGTGGAGACGATCTTCGAGATCGGCGGGCAGGACTCGAAGTACATCCGCCTGCGGGACGGGCACGCCTGCGACGCGAACATGAACTACGTGTGTGCGGCGGGGACCGGGTCGTTCGTCGAGGAGCAGGCGACGAAGCTGGGGTACAAGGTGCAGGACGTGGGGCCGGCGGTGGAGGGGATCAGCCCGCCGCTGACGAGCGACCGCTGCACGGTGTTCATGGAGCAGGACGTGCTGAAGCTCCTGCGGCAGGGCTACACGCGGGAAGAGGCGCTGGCCGGGGTGATGCGCTCGGTCGTGCGCAACTACCTGACCAAGGTCGTGGGGCGCCGGCCGGTTTCGGCGGAGAAGATCGCGTTCATGGGTGCGACGGCGCGCAACCGCGGGCTGGTGGCGGCGTTCGAGCAGGAGCTGGGGGTGGAGGTGGTGATCTCGCCGGTGTGCCACGTGATGGGGGCCAAGGGCGTGGCTTGCCTGGCGCGGCGGCAGCGCGTGGGGGCGGGGCCGAGCGCGTTCCGCGGGCTGGACTGTGTGGACGGGGCGATCGACATCCGGCAGGAGCGCTGCGAGCTGTGCCAGAACAAGTGTGCGATCACCTTCGCCCGCAGCCCGCGTATGGACGAGGCGATCTCGTGGGGCTACCTGTGCGGCCGCGACCCCGACGAGAAGAAGGTGCGGAAGCTGACGACGTACGAGCTGTTCGAGCGCCGGCAGATGCTGTGGCGGACGCTCGGCGCGCAGCAGGGCGTGCACCCCACGGGCATCACGATCGGGCTGCCGCGCGCGCTGCACCTGTTCGACGAGCTGCCGCGCTGGCGCGCATTCTTCGAGGCGCTCGGCGCGCGCGTAGCGCTCAGCCGCGAGACCGATGCGGCGGTGCGCAAGTCGACGACGGAGCTGGTGGCCTCCGAGTTCTGCTACCCCGTGAAGGTCGTGCACGGGCACGTGGCGCAGCTTCTCGCGCGGCGCGACGTGGACTTCGTCTTCCTGCCGCACCGCATCGCGGGCAAGCGCAACCGCGCGACGACCGACGCGCAGTTCTGCCCCTACGTGCAGGGGATTCCCGGCGTCCTGCGCGCGGCGCTGCGCCGCGCGAGCCTCGACGAGACCAAGGTGCTCTCTCCCGTCGTCGACGAGCGGATGCCCGAGAGGGCGATCGTCCGGCACCTGCTCCGCGCGGTCGGCCCCGTGCTGGGGGTCGACGCGAAGCGCGTGGCCGAGGCGTGGCGCCGCGGCAACGAGGCCCAGGCGGAGTTCACGCGGCAGGTGCAGCTCGAGACGCAGCGCGAGCTGGAGCGGCTGGCGGCCGAGAACAAGCCGGCGTTCGTGATCGTCGGGCGGCCCTACAACCTCTACGACGCCGGCCTCAACGTGGGCCTGCCGCGGAAGATTGCCGAGCACGGGATGCCGGTCATCCCGCTGGACGGCCTGGGATTCCGCGAGGCGGACATCGATCCCGTCTACCACAACACCTACTGGAACTTCGCCCAGCGCGCGCTGGCGGGCGTCCAGCGCCTCACGCGGTCGCCGCACCTCTACCCGATCTGCCTCACGAACTTCTCCTGCGGCCCCGACTCCTTCAACCTGACCTACTCCGAGCGGATCAACGGCCGCAAGCCGATGCTGATCCTGGAGCTGGACGAGCACGCGGCGGACGCGGGGTACGTGACGCGGGTCGAGGCGTACGTCGACGTCGTGCGGGAGGTCGAGGCGCGGAGGCTGGCCGGGGCCGGCGAAGGTGACGTGGGGCGGGGCAAGGACGGGCGGGGCGCGGGAGGGCCGATGGCCGCGGCCCGTCGCCTGCTGCCCGGCGCCGCTGCGCCGGCGCCTTCGGGTGCCTATGGCGAGCGGGTCGGGCTGGAGTGGAAGAAGCGCCGTACCTGGTTCCCCCCGATGCACGCGTACGGCACGGGCTTCCTGGCCGCGATCTTCCGCCGCCACGGAATCGACGCGGCGCCGCTGCCGGTCGAGGATCGCGAGGCGTTCGAGATCGGGCGGCGGCTGACGCGCGGGACCGAGTGCCTGCCGACGGCCGTGACGATCGGTGCGCTGGTCAAGAAGCTGCGCGAGCTTGGGGCGGATCCCCGGCGCGAGGCGTTCTTCATGCCGACGGCGGAGGGACCGTGCCGCTTCGGCCAGTACGCCACGCTGCACAAGCTGATCCTCCAGGACCTGGGCTGGGGCGACATCGAGATCGTCTCGCCGTCGTCGTACAACGCGTACCAGGGCATCCCCGAGGCCGTGCGGCGGGACATGTGGTCGGGCATCGTGGCTTCGGACGTGCTGTTCAAGGCCGTGTGCAAGGCGCGGCCGTACGAACGCGAGCCGGGGTCGGTCGATCGCGCCGCGATGATCCACGAGACGCTGATCGAGCGGGCGATCGAGAGCGGGCGGCGGTGGGAGCCGGAGCTGGTGCGCGCGGTGGAGGCGCTGGCGGCGCTGCGGGGCGACGGGCCGCCCAAGCCGCTGGTCGGCGTCGTGGGCGAGATCTACGTCCGTTGCAACGCCTACTCCAACGGCGAGGTGATCCGGGCGATCGAGGCGGCGGGGGGAGAGGCGTGGCTGGCGCCGATCGGCGAGTGGATCCTGTACACCTCGTGGATGTCGAAGCACGAGGCGCTCAACGGCACGAACGTGTTCAACCCCATCGACCTGGCGATGACCCTGCTCAAGAACCGCTACATGCACGGCGAAGAGCAGCGGCTGTACGCGCTGGGCGGCGCTTTCCTGGCGGACCGGCACGAGCCGGCGGTGGAGCAGGCGATCGACGTGGGGGCGAAGTACATCCCGCCGGAGTTTGCGGGCGAGGCGATCATCACGATGGGCCGGGCGATGCTCTTTGCGCGGCAAGGGGCGAGCATGGTCGTGAACTGCGCGCCGTTCGGCTGCATGCCCGGCACGCTGACCTCGTCGTGCCTCCAGGAGGTCCAGGCCGAGACGGGCGTGCCGATGGTCAGCATGTTCTACGACGGCGACCTCGACCTCAACGCCCGCATCGCCTCGTACCTCGCCAACCTGCCCCGCACCGGTCGCTCGGTGCGCGACGAGAAGCGCGTCGGCCACGACGACGTCGGGGCCTGGGCGTAGGGAGCCGGCCCGGTTGACCGGGTTCGTCCGAGTCCGCACTATCCAGGCCGATGACCGACGCTTCTCACGCCCGTGTGGCGGTACGCTTGGTCGCGGGGACGATGGCGTACAACGTCGTCGAGGCCGGCGTGGCCCTGTGGTCGGGGATCGTCGCGGGAAGCGTGGCGCTGATCGGGTTCGGCCTCGACAGCGTGATCGAGTGTGCGGCGGCCGCGGCGCTGCTGTGGCGGCTTTCGGTCGAGGCGCGCGGCGCGGAGCGGGAGCGGGTGGAGGCGAGCGAGCGGCGGGTGCGCCGGATCGTGGGCGGGACGTTCCTCGCGCTGGCGCTCTACGTGCTGGTCGAGGGGGTGGTGACGTTGTGGACCCGCGAGGCACCGGGCGAGAGCACCGTGGGCATCGTCTTGGCCTGCGCGTCGCTGGCGCTGATGCCGCTGTTGGCGTGGGGGAAGTTCCGGGTGGCCAAGCGGATCGGCAGCTCGGCGTTGCGGGCCGAGGCCATGGAGACGCTCGCGTGCTCGTACCTGTCGTTCACGCTGCTCCTGGGTCTGCTCGCGAACGCGTCCGCGGGCTGGTGGTGGGCCGACCCGGCGGCGGCGCTGCTGATGGTCCCGTGGCTGGTGCGCGAGGGGATCGAGGGCTTGCGCGGGGAAGAGCAGGGGGACTGACCCCCTTGCTGCCCCTCCCCACTTCTCCCGCCGCCCTCTCCACCTCTCCTGGTCCGGCCTCGGAAGAACTTACACCTCCCGAACCGTGCGACCCCCAACTCACCCGCTGAACGGGGTCTGGCGCAGCGGATCGGTCCCGGGGGCGACGGGCGGCGGCGGGGTGATGGCGCGAGGCGCGCCGGCGCGCGGGAACTCGGTCGTGGCCAACAGGAACAGTGCGGCGATTGCGGTGTCGTCCAGCCGTTCGGACTCGCCGGCGCCGTCCGAGCAGCAGGCGTACTTCAGGAGGTCCGCGGCGACCAGGGCGTTGAGCTTCTCACCGGCGACCGGACCCAGGTACAGGCGCAGGGCGTTGCGGAACACGGCCTTGCCGGCCGAGATCTCGCGGGAGACCCAGGGGAGGTCCTTGGCGGCGAGGGCCACTCGGGCCAGGGGCCCCCATTGCTTGCCGAACTCGTGCAGGGCCCGCAAGAGGCGGACCTGGGCGGGCGCGCTGCGGAGCGACCTGTCGGGAGGCGTGGTCGGCGGCGGCGGGGTGGACGGCGCGCGACCGGGGCGGCGGCGGCCGGGGGGTCCCGGGGGCGCCTGGTGCGGCGACTCGAGGGTCAGGTCGAACTGCGTCAGGTAGAAGGCGAACTGGTAGAAGAAGGCGTCGACGAGGCCGATGAGGATCCCCTGCTTGCTGAGGTAGCGGGCGAAGGCGGTGGACCGCCCGACCCCGGCGCGATCGGCGATCATCTCGACGGAGACGTCGTCGTACCCGCGCTTCTCGAACAACTCGGCTGCGGCGAGCAGGATGGGATCGATTTCGGGCACCATTCGAGGCGACATTCCTCAGCTCCCCCTTTCCCTTCGAACGTCGACCCGCCGATGGCGAGTCGCGATCCAGATGACAGGTCGTAGAATAGCTCGAAACCGCCGGACTACCAGTCCGAATTGCGACGACCGCATTCGTGCGTCATGCCGGAGGGTTGAGACATTGGTCGGCCCGGATCGGGCGTGGGGCGGGGGTGGATTCCACCGATAGGTCCGGATCGGTCAGACGCGAAGACTCGTCGAGGCGGGGGCATGAGACACCGTGCAGGCGGGTCTGGCGCATCCGCACCGGCCGACCCGGTGCGGATGCGATGTGGAGATGACGGTTGGGGAGCTACGAGGAGCGGCGGCGCCGGGAGACGAACAGGCCGGCGGCGAGGGCGAGCAGGAGGCCGAGGACGCCGTGCGAGGCGCCTCCGGTGGTGCGGCAACCGCACCCGCCGCCGTCGCTGGGCGGCGTCACGGAGCCGTCCGTGCCGTCCTCTTCGGTGTCGCCCGTGACGTCGGCGTCGGCATCGGCGTCGGCGTCGGCGTCGGCGCCGCCGTCGGCATCGCCGTCGGCGTCGGCGTCGGCATCCGGTCCCGGCGGTTCCATGCAGCCGCCGGCGCCGTCGCAGTACTCGGTGCCGGGGCACTCGTCGTCGGGATCGTCGCCCTCGGCGTACAACTCGCAGCTGCCTTCGCTGCCGGCGACATTGCATGCCTCGCAGATGCCGTCGCAATCAGAGGAGCAGCAGACGTCGTCGATGCAGACGCCGTCGGCGCACATGTCGGCGCGGTCACAGGCGGTGCCCGCGGCCGCGTCCTCGGTGCAGGTGCCGTCGGCCGCGCAGTAGTGGGTCTCCGGGCAGTCGATGTCGTCGGTGCAGGCGCCGGTGCAGGAGAACTCGTCGGCGCAGATGCCACCTTCGCAGGCCACCGGCGTTCCGGGGGTGCAGGCCCCGGCGCCGTCGCAGGTGTCGGCCGGGATCAGCATGCCGTCGGTGCAGGAGGGATCGCCGCAGCGCTCGCCGGCAGCGACCGGCGACCAAGCGTCCGTCGCGACGGCGGGATCGCACATCTCGCAGACGTCGAGCGGGTTGAGGGCGTAGCGGTCCGCGCAGGCCCCGTCGATGAGGCACATGCCGGACACGACCGACTCGCAGGCGCCGGTGGTGTCGTTGCAGGTGTCCATGGTGCAGGAGAGGCCGTCGTCGCAGACCACGGCCGTACCGGCGCAGGCGCCGGCGCCGTCGCAGACGTCGGTGTTGGTGCAGATGGCGCCGTCGTCGCAGGTCGTTCCGGCGGTCGAGGGGCTCCAGGCGGAAGTCGAGGTAGCGACGATGCACGCCTCGCAGGCGTTGGCCGGATTGACGGCGCCCGCGGCGACGCAAGCGGTGCCGATGAGGCAGCCGGCATCGAGGGCGGCGTCACAGCGATCGGCGGTCTCGTTGCAGACGTCAGTCGTGCAGGCCAGACCGTCGGCGCAGAGGCGCGCGGTACCGCCACAGGTACCCGAGCCGTTGCAGACGTCGGTCACGGTGCAGTACAGGCCGTCGTCGCAAGCGGTCCCGGAGGCGCGGGGCGAGTACCCGCCGACGGCCACGGCCGGCAGGCACGCCTCGCAGGCGTTGGCCGGATTGACCGCATCGGTCGCGACGCACGCGCCGCCGATGAGGCAGCCGGTCGAGAGGGCCGAGGCGCAGCGGTCGGTGGCCTCGTCGCAGGTATCGGTGGTGCAGGCCAAGCTGTCGGAGCAGTCGCGCGGCGTCGCGCCACCGCACACGCCGGCCGCGTTGCACGAGGTGCCGGCGGTGCAGAACAGTCCGTCGTCGCAGGCCGTGCCGGCGGCGACGAGCGTCCAGGCCGTGGTCGAGACGGCGACATTGCACGCCTCGCACGCATTGGCCGGGTTGCGGGCCCCGTCGGTCACGCACGTCGAGCCGATGAGGCAGCCGCCGACGACCGTGGTGTGATCGCAGCGGTCGGCGATCTCGTTGCATGTGTCGGTGGTGCAGGCGATGGTGTCGGCGCAATCGCGCAGGACCCCGCCGGCACACGTTCCAGCCCCGTCGCATGTGGTGCCCGTGGTGCAGTAACTGCCGTCGTCGCACGCCGTTCCGGAGGCGGCGAGCGAGTACCGGTACTGGTTGACGGTGGGATTGCAGATCATGCACGGATCGGCCGGATCGGCGGCGCCTGTGGCGACGCAGGCCAGGCCGATCAGGCAGCCGGTGCTGACGGAAGTGGCCAGACACTGCTGGCCGCGCTCGTCGCAGGCGTCGTTGGTGCACGACAGGCCGTCGTTGCAGACGCGGGGTTCGGCGGCGCAGACCCCTCCCGCGGCGCAGGTGTCGTTGATGGTGCACCAGTGCGCGTCGTTGCAGGTCGTGCCGACCGGGAGCGCCGTGAGCGTGGTCGTCGAGACTGCGGTGTTGCAGGACTCGCACGAGTTCGTCGGGCTCAACTCGCCAGCGTTGTAGCAGACACCGCCGACGAGGCAGCCGGCGGACCGAGGATTCTCGCAGCGGTCGAGGCTCTCGTTGCAGTTGTTCGCCGTGCACCAGCGGCCGTCATCGCATGCGTTCGGGGTGCCGGCGCAGATGCCGCCCGACCCGACGATGTCGCCGACGGTACAGAACAACCCGTCGTTGCACGGGTCACCTGGATCGGGGACGTCAATTACCAGACGCCAACGCTCGATGTAGCCCTGGTCGATGCCTGCGTCATCGCGTACCGTCAGCGTCCAGTTGCCGGTCACCACATGGCCGATGAAATCGGCAAGTCCACCACCACCGTGCGGCGCATCGTAGGTGAACCACTGGTTGGAGTAGTAGGGCGGCGCCGAATGATTGTTGCACTGGGACTCCGAGTTCCCCGCGTAGGCGTCATCGAACTCGACATTGACGTTGTCGTAGCTGCAGCCGCAGCAATCCCCGGTCGGGGAGATCGGTGCAACGCCCGGGCGATCGAACAGCCATACCAATGTCCCGTCCGGCGCCGTGACGTAGGCGTAAAGGTCGCCCTTGTACGTATGGGTAATCCAGACGCCGACCCGGACGTGAAGCGCCGAACGGACATCCGGAATGGAGATTGTGGACGTGACCGTCGAGAAGTCCGCGATGTACGCGTGGGGGACTACCTCGTACGTCAGCGTCGTCACGGCGCCGGCCTCGCCAGCCCACAGCAACGCCATCACTCCGAGTACAAGAACTCCCGATCGAATGCTTCTCATTTGCCTTCCCTTTCTCCCCTCACGGTTGTTCTGCCGATGCAGAATCGACTCCGCACGATGCGGATGCCAAACCCGAGCACGGCTCTGTAGCACGGCATCCTGGCTCATGCAAGTTGATTGGTGCCCGCTTTCGACCTGAACGTGTTCCTGACCGAAGGGCGAATTCCTGAGCAGGACTGCGTGGTTGCCCGGACTCGGAGTCCGATCGGAAACCACCAGGAGAAGGGGTTGGGAGGGATGCGAGGGAGCGGCGGACGCCGCTCCCTCGACAGTCAAGGAAGGGGGGTTACGGGGTGGTGACGGTGACGGCCGAGCGGCGATCCGGCGTTCCGCCGCCGGCGCAGACCGCGGCGCAGCAGAACTCGGCGAATGCCGAGCCGGTGGCCGTGGTGCTGGCCTGGAACTGGCCGGTCGTCCCCACGGCCTGGATCGGCGTAGTGACGACCGTGCCGCCCGCGTTCTCGGCGACCCAGGTGCGGGTGGCGCAAGCCGTGGCCGGCGCCGCCGTCAGGTCGGAGGAGGAGCCGTCGGAGTAGTGGCCCATCGCCTGGAGCTGGAAGAGCTCGCCCTGCTCGACCCCGAGCGTGGCCGGGAGGACCTCGACGTACTGGAGCACGGCCGCGGTGACGGTGATGCCGATGTCGTCGGTCACGCCGCCCAGGCCCGCGGTCACGGTGGTGGAGCCGGCGCTCTCGCCCGTGGTGACGCCGGTCGAGGCGACGACCGAGGCGATCGTGGCGTTGGCGGAAGCCCAGTTTACGCTCCAGTCAAGGCAGTACCAGGCGGTGCCAAACTGGCCTTCGGCGTAGAGGTCGGAGGTCGTCCCGTCGGGGATGCTGACGGATGCCGCCCCGTTGTTGATGCGCAGGGCAGCCAGCGTCCCGGCGAGGCCGGTCAGGGTGAGGGTGTCGGTGATCGGCGTGCCGCCGCCGGCCGGGGTGTAGGTCGCGGTGAGGGTGGTGGTGCCGGCCGTGCGCTGCATGGTGACGAGGCCGTCCGCCGCCACGGTGGCGACGGCCGGGTTGGACGAGGTCCAGGTCACGGACGCCGGATCGGTCTGGTAGTGGTTGTCGGTGTAGTGCAAGGTGGCGGTGACCCGCGTGGTGTAGGTAATCGTCGCCGTGCTGATCGGGTGCTGCCACGTGGCGTCGACGCAGGCGGGCGTGGGAGCGGTGCTGCGCCAGCCGTAGGCCGGAGCCGCGCCGCTGCCGCCGTTGTCAATGACGAGCCGGTTGCAGGCCGTTTCGCTGCAGCCGCCGGCGGGGACGTTGGTATTGGTGCCCAGCGCCCAGATGCTGTCCACGAGGCCGCCCGAGACGGTCACGGGGGCAGAGGCGTAGACGCCGCGGAAGTCGACGTTGAGGTTGGTGGTGCCCGTCGCGACGCCCTGGAGGAAGAAGCGCGGGGGCGTTGCACCCGGCTCATTGCCGACCGTGGCGATGGAGGTGTTGCCGGAGGTCCAGTTGGCGACGGGGGTGATGTTGAACGAGCGGGCGCCGGTGTAGGTGCCTTGGGCCGTGATGGTGACGCGCTGGGAAACCGCCGCGGTGATCGGGTTGGGGGAGATGGCGATGGACAGCAGCGTCCCGGCGTAGACGGTGACCGGCGCGCTCGCCCGCAGCGGCGGCGTGACGCTGCCGCACAGGTTGCCGCCGGTCCACTCGGCCTGCAGGTTCGCCGTGCCGGCCGCCTGGGCCTGGAAGTTGTAGAACACGCCGCCGGAGGCGGGCAGGATGACCGCGTTGTCGGAGGAGGTCCAGGTCACGGTGGTGGCCGTCGCCGGCGCGCCGGTGGAGTAGGTGACGGTGGCGGTGGCGAGCACCGGAACGCCTGGCGCCGCCTCGGCCGTGGAGAGGGAGACGGTCATGCCGGTGACGCACCGATCGGTCACGTTGACGTTGCCGGTGGCGCTCAGGCCGCCGGTGTAGGTCGCGGTGACGGTGGTGCTCAGACCGCCGGCGGAGGCGCCGGCGGTGAGCAGGCCGTTGCCGTCGATCGTCGCGATGGCGCTGTTCGCGGTCGCCCAGGTGACGACCGTCGTAGCCGGCCGCGTGCAGGCCGGCATGTTGACGCAGGTGCCGGCGACGGTCCAGCAGAAGTCCGCATCGATCTGCCGCGTCGTGGCGCGCGGAACGTTCGCCGGATCCGGACGCAGGTTGCAGATGGAGGTCGGAGCGGTGCTGGTCAGCGTCCAGGTCGCGTTGCCCGCCGTGCCCGCCCAGGTGGCGCGCACGTTGCAGGCGCCGGTCGCCGAAGCCGTGGCGCGGCCCTTGTTCGGGGCGGTGTCGCTCACGGAGCAGAGCGTGCCGGTGGTGGTCGACCAGGTCGTACCCGCGCGGCCGGTGACGTCGTAGTTGGCGGCGCCGTAGACCGCGGTGGCCTGGAAGTCGCGCGTGAAGCGGGCGCCGGCCGGGCCCACCGGGGAGGTGGCGGTGCCGGGCGTCACGTTCACGGCGGTGAGGGCGGTGTTGGTGATGGTGATGGCGAAGGAGTCGTTGATCGTGCCGACGGAAGCGCCGACGACGCCCGAACCGGCCGAACGGCCCACGATCTCCGCGATGTCCTGGTCGGTCACGTCCGCGATCGAGGCGGGCGCGACGCTCCAGGTGGCCTGGTCGGTGACGTTGTGCGCCGCGTCGTAGACGAACGCGGCCTCGTCGCTGTAGCGGGCGTAGGCCTTGCAGGTGCCCCAGACGCCGATCGGGATGCTGACCAGCGCGGCGCCCGTGGGATCGGTGCAGAGGATGTCGAGGGCCGCGATGGTGTGGGCGCTGACGACGATCGCCGCCGACGCGGTGAGCGGAGCGGTGACGCCGGAGCAGATCGTGGTGTTGTAGTCCACCCGCACCGTCGTGGTGCCGGCGCCGACGCCGAGGTACTGGCCCGGCGTGCCGGTGTACTGCGCGATGGTCGTGCTGTCCGACCGCCAGTTGATGCCGGTGGCCGCCGACCAAGTGCCCGTGTTGTCCTGGCGCTCGACCGTGTAGCTCACGTTGAGGCCCTGCGCCACCGTCTGGGTCGCCGGCAGCATGCGCAGCGCCTGGTAGCAGGTGCCCGAGGCGATGACGGTGACCGTGGAGTAGTTGTTCCGGGTGCCGTGCGTCGCGGTGACGCGCGCCGCCCCGGTGGTCGCCGTGGAACGGATGCGGCCTTCCTCGCCCGCCGTCGTGACGATCTGGACGATCGTGCCGGCGTCCGAGGTCCAGGCCGCGATGCGCGTGACGTCATAGTCGTGCGCGGTGAACCCGGTGAAGTGCGCCGTCGCCGTCATCTGCTCGACGACGCTGCGGTACATGTCGTAGCGGTAGTTGTAGGGCAGCACGATGCCGTCGAAGCCGGTCTCGACGAAGTACGAGCCGTCCGGGACGCCGCGGACCTGGACCCACTCCAGCGCCGCCGCGGTGACCGTGAACGGACCGGCCCGGTTGGCGGTGCCGGCGCAGACCGAGCCGACGCAGGCGTCGACGAACATCGAGGCCGCGGCGCCGGTCGTGACCAGGAGCTGGTTGTTGCCCTGGAGCGGATAGGTCGAGCGGACCTCGGCGGCCGTCGACGGGGTGATCGTCCAGGTCGTGACGGCGTCGGTCGCCGGCACGAAGCCCGTCGTGTCGGAATAGTCCGCCTCGACCAGGAACCACAGCGGGACACCGACCGGGAAGGTGGTGTCCGTCGTGCCCTGGATGCGGACGCGGACGGCCTCGACCACGCGCCCACTGACCGTCAGGCCGGTGAGGCCGGTGACGCCGCTCAGGGTGGCGCGGATGACGGTGGTGCCGTCGGTCGTCGAGGAAGCGGTGGCCACGTTGTTGGCCATCGTCGCGATCGTGGTGAGGCTCGAGGTCCAGCTTCCGCTCGCGTTGACGGCGGCCGTGATGTCGAAGGCCGACGTGTCGGCGAAGGTGCCGGTCGCGACGTAGGTGACGACCTGGCCGCGGGAGACCGAACGGTCGGCCGGGGTCAGGGCGATCGAGGAGAGCGTCGTGGTCCGCGCCTGGAGGTTGACGCTGTCGACGCCGGTGCCGCCGCCGCACAGGGTGTACGGCGCCGGCGAGCCGGTGGTGACCAGCGTCGCGGTCAGGGCCTCGGCCGCGGTCGTCGGACCCGTCGGGCTGAGGTTCCAGCCGGCGACGGCGAAGTGGCCGCCGACGGCCACGGCGGCGCCGCTCCAGGTGACGTTCGCCGGATTGGTGATCGTCGGGGAGGTGCCGTCGCTGTAGTGCACGACGACGGAGAGCGGCTGGATCGCCTGGGCGCCCCAGCCTGCAACGTACGGCATCGTGACGTCACCGGGCAGGAGGTCGATGCTGGTGACGCAGGCCGTGGCCACCGTGAGGGTGGTCGAACCGGCGACGGTCGGGCTCCAGCGACCCTGGATGGTCGTCGTGCCGGCCGTGACGGCCGAGGCGACGCCCGTGGTCGGCGCGACGGTGGCCACGCCGGTGTTCGAGGACGACCAGGTCACCTGGCCGGTGATGTAGTGCGCCAGCAGGCCCGCCGGCAGCGCAGTGCAGTTGCCCGTCGCGGCGACGCCATACGTGGCCGTCGCGGCGAAGTTCTGGGTCTGGCCGAGGTAGATGGTCGGGTTGACCGGGGTCACGGTGACGCCGGTCACGAGGCAGTTGTAGACGGTGGCCACGACCGGGGTCGAGGGCACGCTGTTGTAGGTCGCGATGATGTTGGCCGTGCCCTGTCCGGCCGGGCTGATCAGGCCGCGGCTGCCGGCGGCATTGCTGACGGTCAGCACCGCGCCGGAGGCCGGCGCCCAGGTGGCCAGGTCGGTGACGTCGGCACGCCGGCCGTCCGCGTAAACGGCCACGGCGCGCGCCTGCACGAGCACGCCGATCACGAGCCGGGTGAGGTAGTTGTCGTCGGTGGTGCCGCCCGGAACGGTCTGGCCCGGGAGGTAGTAGTGCACTTCCACCGCCGTGACCGTCGAGTTGGTCACGGTGAGGGCCGCGGTGTCCTGCACGCCGGTGACGTGGCGCGCGGTGATCGTCGTCGTGCCTGCGCTGACGCCGGTGGCGATGCCCTTGAGGGTCGGCGGGGCGCTCATCGTGGCCACGCCCGGGGCGCTGGAGGTCCAGTCCAGATCCTGCGTCACGTCGCGGGTGGAGCTGTCGGAGAAGGTGCCCTGCGCCGTGAAGGTCTGGGTCGTGGCGACGTTGATCGTCGCCGTGGCCGGGCTGACGTCGATGCGGGTCAGGGTCGCGGTGCTCACGGTGACGGCCGAGGTGCCGGTGCGCCCGCCGAGCGCCGCCGTGATGGTCACGGGGCCGCCGGCGGCGACGCCGGTCACGACGCCGCGGCCGGTCGCGCCCGTCGTGGAGACGGTGGCGTTGGTCGTGCTGCTGCTCGTCCAGGAGGCCGAGTTGGTGACGTCGCGGTCGCTGCCGTCGGAGTAGTGGCCGCTGGCTGACAGGGCGACGGTAAAGCCGGCCGGAATCGTCGCGGTCGCCGGGGTGACGGTGATGGTCTCGATCACGGCATCCGTGGTGTTGAGGATGACGGGAGCCGAGGTGATGTCGATCGGGGCGCTGACGTAGCGGGCCGTGATGTTCGTGGCGCCCGCCGCGACGGCCGTGGCCGTGCCCTTCGTGCCGGCGGCGTTGGAGATGGTCGCCGCGGCGACGTTGCTCGAGGTCCAGGTGAGGTTGGCGTCGGCGGTCAGGTTGGCCGTCGAGCCGTCGGAGTAGTTGCCGGTCGCGACGAAGGCCTGGGTGCGGCCGACGGGGAGGGCAGCCGGCGTGGCCGGCGTGACGGAGATCGAGGTCAGGATGCCGCCGGAGACGGTAACCGTCGCCGTGCCGGTGATCGTGCCGCTGGTGGCCGTGATCGTCACCGGGCCGCCCGTGGCGACGCCCGTGACCACGCCGCCGGCGACGGACGCGACCGCCGCGTTGGACGTCGTCCAGCCGACCGTCGTCGTGATGACGCGCGTGCTGCCGTCCGAGTAGGTGCCGGTCGCCGTCAACGTGGCCGAGCCCGACACCGGGATGGTGGAGGTCGGCGGGGTCACCGAGATGCTCCGGAGCACCGCGTCGGTGACGATCAGCGTCGCGGTCCCGGAGACGCCGGACTGCGTCGCAGTGATCGTGGCCGTGCCGAGCGCCACGCCGGTCGCCGTCTCACCGGTCATCGTGGCGACGGCGGCGTTGCTGCTGGTCCACGTGGCCGAGGCGGTGATGTCGCTGGTCGTGAGGTCGGTCAGGGTGGCTACGGCGGTGTAGCCCTGCGTCGTGCCGGCCGGGATCGTGGCCACCGGCGGAGTCACCGCGATGGAGACGATCGTCGCCGGGGTGACGGTGAGGGTGGCGGTGCCGGTAACGGCCGGCGTGCCGTAGGCAGCCGAGATCGTGGTCGTGCCGGGCGTCGAGGCCGTGGCGGTGCCGGTCGCCGAAATCGTGGCGACCGTCGCGTCACTGCTCGACCAGGTGGCCGACGCCGTGACGTCCGCGCTGCGGCCGTCGGCGTAGGTCGCCGTCGCCGTGTAGTCCTGCGTGCCGCCGTCGACGATGGTCGCCGTCGCAGGCTCGACCACCACGCCCGTGACGGTCACGGACTCGAGCACCGTGATGACCGCCGGGCTGGAGATGATGCTGCTGAAGGTCGCCGTGATCGTCACGGTGCCGTTGTTGTGCAGGTCCGGGGTGACCACGCCTTCGGTGCCCGCGGCGTTGCTCACCGTCGCGATCGTGTCGTCCGAAGAGGCCCACGTCGCCAGGGCGGTGAGGTCGGCCGTCGAGCCGTCGCTGTAGGAGCCGTTCGCCGTCAGGGCGAGCGTATCGGTCGAACCGGCGTACAGGGTGCCGGACACGGGGTCGATCGTGATCGCCACCAGCGTGGGCGCGGTCACGTTCAACGTCGCGTCGTTGGAGGTAATGCCGTCCAGCTCCGCGGTGATCGTCGTCGTGCCTTCGGCGACGCCCGTCGCCAAGCCATCGGCGTCAATCGTCGCGGTCGCCACGTCGGACGAATCCCAGGTCACGTCGGCCGTGATGTCGTCGCTGGTCGCATCCGCGTACGTTCCGATCGCCGTGTACTGCTGCGTCGCGTCGACCTGCACCGTCGCCGTGGCCGGCGTGATCACGATCGACTCCAGCACGTGGTCCGGAGTGACGATGACCGTCGCCGGGTTGGACTCGACGCCGTCGAACGTCGCCGTGATCGTGGCCGTTCCCGCTGCCACGCCCGTCACGACGCCCGCGTCAACCGTCGCGATCGCGTCGTCGTCCGAGGCCCACACCGCCGTGTCGGTCACGTCGGCGTTGGTCCCGTCGTCGAAGATGGCCCGCGCGGTGAAGTCGGTCGTGTCGTCTGGGGCGATCGTCGCGTTCGCCGGCGTCACCTGCACCTGCGTGACCTGCGCCACGGTGACCGTGATCGTCGCCGTGCCGGTGATCTCGTTGAAGAGGGCGGAAACCTCCGCCGTGCCCTCGGCCACCGCCGTCGCCAAGCCCGTCGCGTCGATCGTCGCGACCGTCTCGTCGTCGGAGGCCCACGTCGCATTCGCGGTGACGTCCTCGGTCGTCGCGTCGCTGTACACCGCCGTCGCCGCGTACTGCTGCGTCGTGCCCACCTGGGCCGTCGCCGTGGTCGGCGTCACCTCGACCCTGACCAGGGTCACGGCCGGGTTCGAGTCGTCTCCGCAGCCAGCTACCGAAAGACCCCCTGCCGCGATAACCGCAGCCGCCAGACCGAGCAACATCTTGGTACGCATACGCTCCTCCTCCTCTTTCCCTTCGGACGTCCTCGCGTCCAAAAACCTGAACCCAAAACCAATGGCGGGGCTTGCCCGCCGTCGCGACTTTCTAGCCTGCCGCCGGGCGACTGGCGGTCCGTTCGGCGATACTCGAAGTCCTATACGTCTGGTGTCGGCGGACACCTGACAAAACGTCCTTATACACGCCGAATCGCCGAATCCACCCCTTCCTGCCCCGACTGCGAAGCCCCGACGACATTGACCCGGGTCAATTACATCATTGGACAACGACGGACCAGTTCCGGGAATCGGCCCCGGCCGACATGCCCGCCACGCTCAATCCGGTGGGCGACGATCCCCGGGGGGAGGACCACTCTCCCCGTCGCGATTCGCCGCAAAATAGAGGGTGATCGTACGGGCCTGCCCGCCGGTCACCCCCTCCACCGCGGCAATCTCGGCGAGGCCCGCCGCGGCCAGGCGAGCCACCGACCCGAACGCCCGGAGCAGCTTGCGCCGGGTGACGGGTCCCACCCCCGGGATGCCCGAAAGGCGATCGGAAAGCCGCCGTCGCCCGCGGACCTTTCCCTGGTAGGTCACGGCGAAACGGTGGGTCTCGTCGCGCAGGCGGGCGAGCAGGTGCAGGGCGGCCGAACCGGCGCGCAGCTTGAGCGGGTTCGACCGGCCCGCGACATAGACCGTGTCGAGCTTCGCCTGCACCGCCTCCGATCCGGCGGGGCGGGTTCCGCCTTCCGAACCGCGGGCCTCAGCCCGCGGCTGCCACTCCTCCGGAGCCGCGCCCTGAAGGACGCGGTTCGGTCCAGCCGACAACGGAGGCTGGTCACCATCATGCGAGGCATCCTGCGGCTTGGCGATCGCTGCCAGGGCGGTGCCCTGGATCCCCAGGTCGTGGATGACGGCGGCCGCGACGGCGAGCTGGCCGCGTCCGCCGTCGACGACCAGGACGTCGGGCGGCGCCCACCGAGGCTCGCCGCCCCGAGCGCGCTCGAACCGCCGCAGCAGCACCTCACGCATCGCCGCGTAGTCGTCCCCGGCGTGGTCGCCGCGCAGCCGGAAGTGCCGGTAGCGGGCCTTGTCCATGCGCCCGTCGCGCCAGGCCGCGATCGCACCCACCGTCGCACCCTGCTCGGCGTGGGCGCCCCAGTGCGAGATGTCGACGCACTCCACGGTGTGCGGCGGCCGCCGCAACCCGAGCGCCTTGGCCCACGCCTCGGCCTGCGCCGCCGCGCTCTCCCGGTCCCGCGACTCCTCGCGGAATCGCTGCTCGGCGTTGGCGCGGGCCAGCGCGAGCAGGCGGCGCAGCCGTCCGCGGCGCGGCACGCGCACCCGGACCTTGCGCCCGCGCGCCTCGGTGAGGAACGCCTCGAGCATCTGCGGGTCGGGGATCTCGAGCGGGAGGAGCACCTCGTCCGGCGCGGGCGCACCCCCCGCGTAGCGCCGGCCGAGGAATTCGGCCAGCAGCTCCGCGTCGGGCACCTCGACGCCCGCGAAGGCGAACGGGCGCGCGCCGACCACCCGGCCGGAGCGGATCTCGAGAACGACGACGGCGGTGACCGGGCCGTCGCGGTACAGACCAACGACGTCGCGGTCCACGCGCGAGACCTCGACCACGTCCTGCACCTGGTCCCATGAGGCGCGCTCGACGGCGGCGATCTGGTCGCGCAGCTCGGCGGCGCGCTCGTACTGCGTCACTGCCGCCGCCCCGGCCATCTCTCGGCGCAGGTCGTCCAGGACGGCATCGCGGCGGCCATCGAGCAGCGCGACGGCGCGGCGGACCGACGTGCGGTAGGCCTCTCGGTCCACGGGCAGGACGCACGGGCCGTCGCAGCGGCCGAGCTGGTAGACGAGGCAGGGGCGCGAGCGGCCGCGGAACACCGAGTCGCGGCAAGGGCGGATGCGGAAGAGACGCTGCACGATGCGGACCGCCTGGCGCGCCACGCGGGCCGAGCTGAACGGGCCGAAATAGCGGGCGCCGTCGGGCTTCGGCCGGCGCACCAGCTCCAGCCGCGGCCAATCCGCCTTCTCGTCCAGGCGGACCGACAGGTAGTCCTTGTCGTCGCGCAGGCGGACGTTGTAGCGCGGGTGCAGCTCCTTGATCAGGGAGTTCTCGAGCAGGAACGCCTCGCGGTCGTTGGCGGTGACGATGGTCTCCAGATCGTCCAGCTCCTCGTCGAGCCGCGCGACGAAGAAGCGCGGATCCCCTGCGCCCGGGGCGAAGTAGGAGCGGACCCGGGAGCGCAGATCGGCGGCCTTGCCGACGTAGAGCACGGCGCCGCCCTGGGCGCGCATGACGTAGACGCCCGGCGCGCGCGGCAGGCGCTCGAGCTTCTCCCGGACGCGCTCGTTCATTCGCTCGCGGAGGACCAGCGCAGCTCGGCGCGCCCGAGTACGCCGGCGAACTCGAGGGTGAACGCCTCCACGCCGGGCCGCAGGAACGGCGTGCCGTCGGCCAGGGTCCGCGGAAAGCGCAGCACGTACACCGTGCGGAAATCGTTGATGTAGGGGAAATACAGGCGCTGCGCCGGCGTGATGTGCTCCACCTCCTCGATGCCGCGCGGGCTGTGCCCCGCGGGGAAAGGCTCGAGCACGTCGCCCTGATCGTTGACCAGGCGGATCTTCCATGGCGTGGTCACCGCCGCCAGGTCGGACCATTCGACCTTCGTGCTCGACGCCGCAATCAGGAAGACGTGCGCCGTCTCCAGCTCCGCCCGCTGCCCGGACTCCAGCGCCAGCCGCTCCGGATCCGTCAGCCGGAAATCGTAGGCGTACCGATCGATGTACGCCTGGCGGTACTCCCAGGACTCGAAGGTGGCGGACACGGTCAAGGCGTTGTCGAGGCCGTCGAGAATGTAGAGCTGCTCGTCCCTCGTCCACCGCTCCACCACGCGCTCGTAGTCCGAAGGTTGGAACGTATGCGTCTGCGTCTCGGAGAAGTTGACCTGCGCCTCCGCGCACGACCAGGCCAGGGCGAAGCAGGCAAGAGCGATCCGGGGAAGGAGGAGGGAGGACGAGGGGGAGGGAAACGTTCCAACCACGGGCGGGATTGTAGGCACAAGCGAGGGCTAGGGGGGTAGGGTGTTTTTGGTTCTTGGTTCTTGGTTCCGAACCGGAGCGTCTCCACCTCTCCAGCCGGTTTCGCCACCTCTCCCCGTCCGGTCCGGAAAAGGCGGACGCGTCGTCACCAACCGCGGGATTACCGGCTCAGGGGAGGAAATCGCGGCGGGTGAAGAGGGCCGAGAGCGGGATGCCGGCCTTGCGGAAGGCGTCCTCGCCGCCCTCGAGGCGATCGAGGATGCACACCGCGGCTGCGACCTCGAAACCCGCGGCGCGCAGCGTCTCGGCGGCGCGCAGGGACGACCCGCCGGTGGTGACGACGTCCTCCAGCAGCACGATGCGCTTTCCCTCGACGCGCTCGGCGCCCTCGATCAGCTTCGCCGTGCCGTGGTCCTTGGCCTCCTTGCGCACGTAGATCGCGGGCACGGGCTGTGGGCCGAGGGACGAGGCGAACGAGGCGGCGGAGGCGAGGGGGCAGCCGCCGAGGGGGACGGCGGCGAAAGCGTTGACGGGGGAGAAGGAGAGGGCGAGCCGTCCGAGGGTGACGCCCGCGCAGAGGTGGCCCTCGGCGGAGAGGACGACGGTCTTGCAATCGACGAAGAAGTCGCTGGTCCGGCCCGAGGCGAGCTTGAAGGTGCCGTGGCGCACGGCGTGGAGACGGAGCAGCTCACGCAGCCGTTCGCGCGCCTGGTCGAAGGACAGCAGCATGGGGTCCCTCACTTGCGCTTGACGACGATCTGCCGCCGGCCGCCCGTGATGGACGGCGGCGGGGGCGGCGGTCCGTCGCCGGAGGCGTCGCCCGCCACCTCCACGGCCGGCGGGGGCTCCGGCGGCGCGGGAGGCATCGGAGGAGCGGGCGGAGTCGGCGGCACGGTCGCAGGACGTGCGGAGCGCGGCGCCCAGACGGGCGGCGTGAACGGGACGCCTTGCGGCGGCCACGGCGGCAGCACGCCCGGAGTCTGGCCCGCGGCCGCCGGCGGCAAGGCGATCGGCTCGTCGTCGACCGGAAGAGGAACAGGCGGAGGCGGGGGTGGCGGAGGCGGCGGCCGGACAGGCGGCCGTGGTGCGGCGACGCGGGGAAGGGGAGGCGCCCCGGGCGCCTCGGCCTTGACGAACCGGACCCTGGGCGCCTCGACGTCGCCCGAGATTTGTGCATCGGCGTGCAGCCGGACCTCGGTCGCGGCGCGCACGACGCCGGCGAGCCGGCCCCAGACGTCGATCTCGAGCGCCTGGATGAAGCCCTCGACGACCGCGCCCGCAGCGACCTCGAGGGTGCCGCGAACGAAGACGCGTCCGCGTACGGAGCCTTCGATGCGCAGCGACCCGCCGGCGTCGATGTCGCCGACGATCGTCACTCCGGCACCCACCACGAACCGTTCCGCTTGTTCCGCCATGGTTCGACTCTCGCGGCGCGTGTACCGCGGGGGGGCTGGGGATGTCAATGGAATGGGTGGCTTGACAAGGGGTGAGGGAGGGGGGGGACAAGAGGGGGTCGGGGGCCGGGGGTCGGGGGTCGGGGGTCGGGGGCTGGGAACGAACGGCGGGCAGGGAATTCGGCCCTCGGACCGGGAGCGGGATATCGTGCGAAAGAGAAGGAGGAGGACCATGCGAAGCATACGGGCGGCGGGGATCGGGTGCATCGTGGCGCTGTTGTGGGCGTCGCCGGCGGGGGCGGACCGGCGGACGGCGTTGGCGGGGAGCCGGCTCATCGAGGATCCGGACGACGTGTGGGTCTTTCCGCAGCTCACGCTCCTGCACGGCGGGCGTTTGGCCTTCGACTTCGGCCTGAACGATCTGCAAGGGGCGGGGATGTTCCTGCTGGCCTTCGAGGATTGGGGCGTGGGGGCGGGAGTGCACCGCGGCGACCTGCTGCGGCCGGGGACGTTCTTCGCCGGTCCGAACGGGGACCTGGCCGGGCTGAACGGCTTCGACGGGTTGTGGGACGGCGTGGGGGCGCACTTCGAGCCTCCCCCGGCGCCGGTCGTCGCGGATCTGGTGGGCGGGATGCGCATCGACGACGTGCACCTCATCGGTCTGCGTCTCACCGGCGGTGCGGGCGGGACGACGACCGCGCCCAACCCCGACCAGGGAGGCGAGATCACGTCGATGCAGGGCTACGTCGGCCTCACCGCCGGCTACTCGGTCCGCGGCCCGGCGAACGTCGATGCGTCGGTGGAGTTCGGCTGGGACACGATGGAGCGATCCGACACGCAGCCGTCCCCGACGCAGGACTTCGGCGACGGGACGGCGTACTTCGGCGGGATCAACCTGCGGGCGTTCTTCGAGGTGACGCCGCGGATCGACATCGGTGTGCTGGGCGACTTCGGCGTCGCCGACTACGAGCAGACCGATCGGCAGCTCGACCAGACCTGGCGCCGCCGCACGTTCACCGGCTCGCTTGCCGCCGGTCCGCGCATCCGGCTCGGCGAGAACGCGCTCCTGGCGACCTACCTGACGCTCGGCCTGGCGCGTACGAACATCAAGCCGGGCGAGGAAGACGAGGGGGACGACGACATCTTCGACACGACGCTGACGGCGCCGGGCCTGCACCTGGCGGGCGAGTTCCGCGTGTTCGAGTGGCTCTACTTCCGTGCGGGGATGACCGGCTCGTACGCCGTGCACTGGACGACCGACCCGACGAGGGGCTCGGGGACCGACTACCCGTACACGTTCGGCTGGCACGCGGGGGTCGGGTTCCAGATCGGCGACTTCACGTTCGACGGCGCCTTCACCGGCAGCTTCCTCACGAGCGGTCCCGCGTTCCTCGGTCAGCCCTCCCCGCTCTACGCGATCGTCTCCGCCGCCTACCGGTGGGGCAGGGAATGATGCGGGCGGCGCTTTCGCGCCACCCGCCTCGATGAAAAATGCAAAACATGCGATGAGAAATGCAAGATTCCGGGGGACCGGCGCCGGGCTTGCCGATCGTGCGGGGTCTGCTACCATGAGGTTCGCCGGGCCGGCCTGCGATGCCCGGGGACGGGGAGTGAGGCCATGAAGAAGACCTTCTGGCTCGTCGTTGCGAGTCTGCCGCTCGCGTTCGGGGCGGCGTGCGATTCCGGCTCGGGGACCGACGATGCGGACGTCAGCGGCGATTCCCTCGTCGACGGGCTTCCCGACGTCCCGCCGGACGGGTGGCCGGACTACGTTCCGGACGGCAGGCGGGACGATGCGGGCGACGAGGTCTGGCCGGACGTCCCGCCGGACGTCTGGATCTGCGATCCGGCGACGGGGGAGGGGTGCTCGCCGGGTTACGAGTGCCAGTGCTGGGGCCCGGGCGACTGCGCGTGCGTGCCGATCACGACCTGGTGCGACCCGTCGGACCCGTATGCGTGTCCGGACGGCTTCGCCTGCCGCTGCCTGGACGGCGGGGAGTGCACGTGCGAGCCGGTGAGCGAGCCGTGCCGTCCCGGGGATCCGACGACCTGCCCGCGCGGCTCGGAGTGCATCTGCACCCCCGACGCCGGCTGTTTTTGCGAGCCGACGACGCCGAGCTGTGATCCGGCCGATCCGGCGTCGTGCCCGGACGGGACGTACTGCGAGTGCACGGTCTGGGGCGACTGCTCGTGCATCGCCGTCTCCGGCTGCGATCCGGCCGATCCGGCCGCCTGTCCGTCCGGGGAAGCGTGCTTCTGCGACGGCACGACGTGCTCGTGCCAGCCGATCGACGACTGCGTCGTGGGCGATCCCTACTCGTGTCCGCCGGGCGAATGGTGCGAGTGCACGGCCGCGGGCTGCCGCTGCACCAGCGGGGTGCCGGGGTGCGACCCGTCGGTCCCCGGTTCGTGCCCCGACGGGACGATGTGCGAGTGCGGCGCGAGCGGGTGCGAGTGCGTGCCGTGGACGCCGGGCTGGTGCGATCCCGACGATCCGTACTCCTGCGGGCCCGGCTCGACCTGCATCTGCGACCCGTGGGGCGGCTGCTACTGCTCGCCGACCGGCGAGTGCACACCCGGCGATCCCTGGTCGTGTCCGGACGGCACCGAGTGCATCTGCATGGGGGACGGCTGCTGGTGCGCCGCGGTGGCAGGCTGCGACCCGTCGGACCCGTACGCTTGTCCGACCGGGTACTCGTGCGTCTGCTCCTCCGGCGGCGGCTGCGAGTGCATGCCGATGACCTCGGGCTGCGACCCCTCCGATCCGTACTCCTGCCCGCGCGGCGCGACGTGCATCTGCGATCCCAGCGGACGATGCGACTGCTACCGTGGGGGCAGCGCCGACGGCGGGTCGACGGACGCGGGGACGGCCGAGGCGGTTCCGCCGGGGCCGTAGTTTCTCGTTTTTCGTCCAGCTACCCCTCGACTCGCTTCGCTCGCTCGGGGCAAGCCTGGCGCCCGGCCCCCCTTTCCAAGTGCCAGCCTGGCCGCGCCCAGGATGCCGGCGTCGTCGCCGAGGGCAGCGTGGAGGATGCGGATGCGGCGGGACTCGAGGCCGAAGAGGCGGGCGTCGAGCTCGAGGCGGACGAGGGGTTCGAGGAGGTCGAGGGCGCCGGCGACGCCGCCGCCGAAGACGACGGTGTGGACGTCCAGGACCTGGAGCCAGGACGCGGTGGCGACGCCGAGGGCGCGACCGGCCTCGGCGAAGACGGCGAGGGCGCGGGGGTCGCCGCGGCGGGCGCGCGCGGCGATCGTCTCCGGCGTGTCGCGCAGCACGGCGCGGGTCCGGGCGCCCGTGCCGGAAGGGGAGACGCGGTTCTCGTACCGCCAGGCGCGGACGATGCCGGTGGCGGAGGCGTAGGCTTCGACGCAGCCGTTCGCGCCGCAGCCGCAGCGCGGGCCGTCGGGGTCGACGACGGTGTGGCCCAGCTCGCCCGCGCGCCCGGCATCGCCGTGCCAGAGGCGACCGCGAAGCACGATGCCGCCGCCGATGCCGGTGCCGAGCGTCGCGAGGACCAGATTGGGGACGTCGCGGCCGGCGCCGAGCCAGTGTTCGCCGAGGGCATGGAGGTTGGCGTCGTTGTCGACGAGGACCGGGAGGCCGAGGCGCCGGGCCAGCCGGGGCCCGATGGGCTCGTCGCGCCAGCAGGGGATGTTGGGCGAGGAGAACACGACGCCGCGACGCTGCGACACGGCGCCCGGGACGCCGAGGCCGACGGCGGCGACCTTGGCGTGGCCTGCGAGCGTGCGGCAGAGGCGGACGAGGGTCTCGAGGATCGCGTCGGGGCCGCCGGCGACGGGGGTCGGCACGCGGGTGCGGGCGAGGATGCGACCTTGGGGCGCGACGCGGGCGCCGCGCATGTTCGTGCCGCCGACGTCGACGGCGATGACCGGGTGCATTTGGTCGCTCATGGGTCGAGCGTAGACCACGGGGCCCGCGGCGCCAAGCAGGTCGGCTCCAGGCAGCACGGGCCGGCGGATCCTGCCCGTCGCACCCGCTCGTCGCCGCCCTTCCCGTTCTCCTTCACGACCCCTCGACTCCGGGTCCTGATGAAGGCAGAATGGCGCGCATGTCGGAAGCCGGCTACGACACCGTTCGCGAGTGGCTGTGGAAGGGGGACAAGGTCCGTGGTGCGTGGGCTGCGGGAACGCTGCTCAAGGCGGAGCCGGGGGATCTGCACGCGCTGGCCCTTTGCGGCTGGGCGCTGCTCGAGCTGGACCGCAAGCAGGAGGGGGGGCGGGCGCTGCGGTCGTGCGCGGAGGCGGCGGCCGAGCGCGGCGATCTGCCGCTGGCGCTGTCGTGCATGTTCGCGTTGAGCGAGGCAGGGGAGGCGGTCGGCGACCTTCTGGAATCGATCGTGCGGGACTACCACCGGGGGTCGACGCGGGTGGATCCGGCGCTGCACCTGGCGCCGCCGCTCCCGCGGGAGCTGCCCGAAGTCCCGGCACGCGCGGAGGCCGGCGAGGCGCTGGCGCTGGTGGAGCGTGCGATCAGGGCGGCGCAGGACCGGCTGGCGTTCGAACGGTCGATGGAGGTCGAGAAACCGGCGTTGCCGGCGATCCCGCTCCTGGGAACGTTGTCGGCGGACAACCTGCGCCACGTGCTGTCGGCGGCCGAGGCGGTGCGAATCGCGCCCGGAGAGCTGCTGGTCGAGCAGGGGACGGAAGGGGACGCGGTGTACCTGGTGCTGTGCGGCTCGGCACAGGTGGTGCGCCAGTCCCGGGCGGGGGAGGAGCAGGTGCTGCGGCGGGTGGGGCCGGGCGGGGTGGTCGGCGAGGTGGCGCTGGTGACGCGCGCGGGGAGGGTCGCGTCGGTGCGATCGGAGACCGGGCTCATGGCGCTGCGCCTGGCGCGCGACGTGATCGAGGCCATCGCGGCGGGGGAGTCTTCGCTGGCGGACGAGCTGGTCGAGTTCTGCCGGCAGCGGATGATCGCCAACCTCCTGGAGACCTCCCCGCTGTTCGCGGGATGGGGGGAGGCGGAGCGCGCGCAGGTGCTGGAGGCGTTCGACCGCCGGATGTTGCGGGCGGGCGACGAGCCGGTGGCTCAGGGCAAGCCGTCGCCGGGGTTGTTCCTGATCGTGGCCGGCAAGGCGGAGGTGTTGCGGCACGAGGGAAAGGGCAAGAAGGGGCAGCTCGTCCGGCTGGCGGAGCTCGGTCCTGCGGACGTTTTCGGGGAAATGTCGCTGGTGGTCGAACGAGCCGCAACCGCGACGGTCCGGATGGTGTATGATAGCGCCGTCCTGACGCTCCCGCGGGGACGGTTCCTGCGGGTGGCGGAGGCGCATCCGGAGCTTCTCGAGGAGTTGCGACGGGTGGCGCGCGAGAGGGAAGAAGAGACCCGGTCGCTGCTCGGACAGCCGAGCACGGCGGCCGACGACCTGACGATCGTGTGAGGCGAGAGCAAATGGGGGCCATTCGGCTCGAACGGGAACATTACGCGGCCTTTTCCG
>JACRCX010000026.1 GCA_016218815.1 Deltaproteobacteria bacterium | reverse complement strand
GCCGCTGTCGGTCAGACTTCCCCGTAGTCGAAGAAGCCGGTTGCGGTGGGTGCGTGCTCGTGCGGTTGTCGCTGAATCGTCGGAGGGCGAGGCCCTTCGACTCGCGTCGCTCGCTCCGGGCAGGGAGGGCAACGATGAGCAGGAATCGCGCGGCGTCCGGTCGGATCCTCGTGGCATCGATCTTGCTGGGGGGGGGGAACCGTCGCCATCCCCCTGAGCGCTGACCCCCTGGGAGACGAGTTGTTGGGCGCTGTGGAGGCCGGTGCGGCGTGGCGCACGGGGAAGGCCGACGTAGCCTCGGTCGTCGATGCTCCCGACCCGTTCTCGCCCGCGACCGCCGACGGCCGCGGGGATGAGGTGGAGTTCGCGTCGTCCGGCGCTGCCCTCCTCCCCAACGCCAAGAAGAAGGTCGAGTACGCCGTGGCGGTCTACCACGTCGTCTCGCGGGACGGCGTCGCGGTTTGGAGGCAGGCGGCGCTCGTGCCGCTCTCCTTCCCGGCCGGCGCGCGCCCCGGCACTGCCGCCCCCGTCGCGAACGCGACGACCTGGAACGGGCGCGACGACGGCGGCGCCATCGTGCCGGACGGCACGTACGACGTCCGCGTGATCTACGCGCTGCTCGGGCGCAAGACGAGCGGCGCGACGGTGCCGTGGCCGACCGGGGATGCGCTCGCCCAGGGCTTCGTCGATACCGTCCTGGGCGGCGGCCCGTCCGGGGATGATGGCGGCGTTTTTTCGGGCTACGGCGCGGACGGCGTCAAGCTCTTCGGCTTCGACGATGGCGCAACCGACGTCACCGTGGATGACGGACCGCCGGTGATCCAGCTCCGCCGGCCCATGGATGGCGACGTGATCCTGTTCTCCCCGGTTTCCGTGGTCGGCCGCGTGGTGGACGCCTCGGGTGTGGCGCACGTGTGGGTCAACGGCCTGGAGGTCCCGGCGCCGGAGGGTCGGTTCCAGACCAACGTGGACCTGGAGCCGGGCATCAACGTCATCGACATTCTCGCGGAGGATGCGGCCGGCAACCGCTCCTCCCTGTCGCTCACCGTCCGGTTCGCGCCGGACACGACGGGCCCGGAAATCGTCATCGAGTACCCATTGCCCGGCGACGAGCTGTTGGAGACGCCGGTCGATGTGATCGGCACGGTTTTCGACCCGTCGGGCGTGACCGCGGTGTTCGTCAACGCCGTGGGCGCCGAGGTGGTGGGCGGCGAGTTCTTCGCCACGGCGGAGCTGCGGCCGGGCCCGAACACCATCGTGGTCACGGCGCACGACGGCTGGGACAACCTGTCGGAAGTGTCGGTTGTGGTGAACTTGGCCGAAACGGCTCCCCCGCCGAGTCCCGCCGACGGCTCGGTCCACGGCACGGTTTTCGACGATGCGACCGGGGCGCCGCTGGCCGGCGCGCGGGTGACGTGCGCCGAGCTCGGGGTGTGGGCGGTCGCGGCGAGCGACGGCACGTTCACGCTGGCTGTGCCGTCGGTCGACACGCCGCCCCCGGTCCCGCTCGACGCGGACTCCTCGCGGCAGTTGCTGGTGGACGTTCGGGCCGACGGCTATCTCAACGCCGTCCGCACGGTGGTGGTCCCGGAGCACCCGCGGGGTTACGAGGTGGCGGTGGACCCGGTCTATCTGGCTCGACAGGACCCCCACGTGAGCGTGATTGGACCCGGGGGCGGCGTCGCGACGAACGGCGACGGGACGGTGGTGGTCGAGTTCCCGCCGGGCGCGCTGGATCGCCTGGTGGAGTTCCGCCTGACGAGCTACCCGTCCGCCCGGTCCACCGTGGCGCCGCTGCCGCCGCGGATGGTGGCCATCTACCCGGTCGATTTCTACCCCGACGGCCTCGAGCTGGGGCAACCGATCGTCGATCACCTGGCCAACACCGACGGGCTGGCGCCCGGGACGGAGCTGCGGTGCATCCGCTTCCAGGACGGGCGATGGGTCGAGGGCGGGAGCGCTCGCATCAGCGACGACGGCGCGTGGCTCGACTACGAGACCTGGCACACCAGCTCGCATCTCCCGGCCACGACCGTCAGCGATCCGCTCCCGCCCGTCGTGCAACCCGACGACGGGTGTACCGGCGCGGACTGCGCCGGAGCGTGCGACGACCGGGAACAAGGCCAGTCGTCGGTGTCGCGGCGCTCTGGCGAGTTGCAGGAGTCGATCGTGGTGGGTCCCGCGGGGCGGGAGAACGGCGACGGGCTCTCGCCGTGGCCCCTGCGGCTTCAGTACTCGAGCACCACCGTGCGCCCGCACGCGCTGCTCGAGGTGCGGGCGTGGTTCCCGCCCGACGTGTGGGGCTGGGACCGGCTCAAGAGCATGTTCCGGGTCGACGTCCTGGGCTCCGGCCGCACGTTCGAGCTGGAGTACACGCCCGCGGCGTCAGGGCTGGCCGGTCCGCCCGGCCGGCTGCGGTACTTGTTCGACGGCCGGCGTTCGTCGGGTCAACTGGGCGTCAGCCTGATTCCCAACTGCGGCGGGGTAGAGTGCGCCGGCACCAACGCTGTCCATGAGTTGTTGCACGAGCTTGTGTATGGCTTCGAGGAACAAGCGGTTCGTAATGCAACCCAGCACTGGGTCTTGGCACTCGGGCTGGGGTTCCGGTGTGGATCATGACCCTAACGAATACCGGTGGTTGTGACCGCCGAGCGGCAAGGAGGTGGTTGCGGCGGTGGGGTTGGCTCAGCGTCGTTGTGCTGGCCTGCCGCGGTAGCCCCGCTCGAACGCCGGCCGGCGGAGATCCCATTGCACCAGCGCCGGAGGCCGCGGCGATAGGGGACGAGGCATGGGATGGGGCCGCTGTGCAAGGAGACGATGTTCTGGCGTGCGGAATGGCTCCGCCCCCAACCACCGCCCAACACTGCTTGCCCCGCGTGCCGGCGGCCGACGCGTGTTGCGATTCGCAACAAGCCAGCCGTGCGGCCAGGTGGAGGCCGGCATTGTCAGAACGACCGGAGTCCGATTGTGAATCGGGGCTGCAGTTGCGTCTGGCGACGTCCTGTGACTGCATCCACCTGGTGCCGGACCCGGAGTGTCGTGGTTGGGAGGTGCCGGAGTTCATCGTTACGTTGAAGAACTGCGGTCCGCTCCCGTACTGGGTAACGGCGGAAGTCGGGGTGACCCTGGGTCTCGACGCCGAAGCCATTGGGGCCGGTCCGCCGCTGGGAGGCTTGACGCCCGTTTGCGAAGCGGTTTCACTTCACCGTAGCGCGTTCTGTCCGGTGGACGTCGCGTCGGAACAGCAGGTCGCGGTACCACTTGTTCAGCCATGCGAATGGGGGGCGCCGGGCACCGCCGCCCCGACGGACATGGCGTGGAGTTTTCCGACTGGACGGATTACTCCAATCGACGGCTGGTACCTACTGCGAGCAAAGATGGTCGTAGGCGAACAGTCGCGACCGGGGCGCATGGGGGTATTCCCCGAGGGGTCGCCGGTCGACGCGGCCTGGCTGGACATGCTCGCGGGGCTGCACGGTGAACGCACAACCGCGGTGAACGGCCCGGAGTGGGTCGAGTTCGACACGTCGGCGCTCAAAGCGATCACTGGTTTCGACACTCTCTGGCCGTGGGACGTTGTTGATGGCAGTGGCGGGCTTCCGGTGGCTGTCAGCAATGAGGTGTTGGTGTATTTCCACTTCGAGATGACGGGGGAGTGCGCACCGAGCCGACGGGCCGATGCGCCGGCTCGGCGGTCAGGGGTCGAAATCGACATGGTGCAGAACGACGCGTCCGACCCGGAGGACCAGTTGCAGCCGCAGCGCCCAGCGGCGAACGGCCGGCAGGAAGCATGGGTTGAGCGTGGCGACACCCATAACCCGAACCCGATCTAATCCCACCGGGAAGTTGATCTGGTGCAGACAGTCGATGATTGCCGGCTTCGGTCTGTACGAGGGCGGTGTTGCCTTGGCCGTCGCGACGACGCGGAATACCAGGATGTCGGGTACTCTTGCGCCATTCCGGGAAGCGAGTCACCTGTCGTTCCTGCATTGTGCACGGCCTCGGTTGACGACGGGGCGACGCGATTCGCCTGGACGGGCCGCCAGCAGTGATCGACGGGGCAAGCTCGCGCCCATGCGCCCTCCTGATACCCCCCGCACATTCGGTTGCGTGGACGGACCAGGAACCGAACGATCGCCGCTGGGCACCGTCTTGTCCCCTACGCTGCCCGCGAAGCCCCCACGCCCCCCCGCGACTCCCGGCTCTCCACGCTCTCCGCGCTCTTCCCGCACTCCCCCTCCGCCGCCTCCATGGTCCGCAGCAGCCGCCGGGCCGCGGAGCGCGGCGTCGGCGCGCGCAGGACCCAGGTCTCCCGCTCCAGGCCTTCCGCCAGGCGGCAGCTCGCATCGGAGGGGAAGGCCGCTCCCGCCCTCAAGCGACTGCCGGCCGGAAGGTCCATCAGCAGCGCGTATGTCGCGTGCCAGCCCCAGCGCGTGAGGCGCCACTCCACCGCCACTTCCGCCGAACGCGCGAACTTCGCCGCGGCGCGCCGCACGCGCATCCGCAGCTCCGCCGGCCTCCCCGCCTCGTCGTCCTGCACGAGGAACGACACCTCGAAACCACGACCCGCGCCGCGCCGCAGCACCGAACGACGCACCCGGTCCAACGCCACCCCCGCCTCGGCCGGCAGGATCGGCGGCAGCGCCCGCTCCGACGCCGCCAGGAACGGCGGCAGGAGCAGCAGCGCCGCGTCCGCTCCGACCACGATCCACGCCTCGACGTCGCCGAACAGCCCGCAGTCCATCGCCGCGACCACGACCACGACCAGCGACGCCAGCAGGAACAGGCCCACGGGACCGGCAGGGTCCAGCGCCGACCGCCGGGCGCGACGTGCCGCTCCGGCCAGCGAGCGCCACGTGCGCGGCGACGGCGCCGCGAGCGAGCGCCACGGTCCGACGCCCGCCGCCGGCCGCGAGTTCACCGTGGGGGTCCTCGGCTGGCCCAAGCCCCGCGCCATGGAGCCGATGGAAGTCGTCTTCCTCCAGCCCCAGGCCCGCACCGTCTACGAGTTCTCCCTCAAGCAGAACTGGGACGGCAAGCTGGAGTACGTGTGCCCCGCGCGCATTCCCCGCGACGCCTCGCGGCTCATGCGCCGGCTGGCCCTCGACGCCTTCGCCGTCTTCGGCTGCCGCGACGTCGCCCGCGTCGATTTCCGCACCGACCGCCGCGGCCGGCCGTTCGTCATCGAGCTGAACCCCCTGCCCGGCATGACCCCCGCCTTCTCCGACCTCGTCATGATCGCCGAGGCCGCCGGCATCGGCTACCGCGACCTCATCGGCCGCGTCCTGGAGTGCGCCATCCGCCGCCGCAAGCTCGGCCTGGTGTGACGTGGAGGCTCCCTCCGTAGAGACTGCCGCGCGGTGGATCCGCGACGGCGGCGTCGCGGCCCTGACCGGCGCGGGCATTTCCGTCGACAGCGGCATTCCCGACTTCCGTTCCGCGGGCGGCTTGTGGGAGCGCTACGAGCCGTCGCAGTACGCGACGATCGAGGCGTTCCGGCAGGACCCCGATCGCGTCTGGCGCATGCTGCGCGAGATGGGCGACCTGATCGATGCCGCGCGCCCCAACGCCGGCCACCTCGCCCTCGCGCAGCTCGAGGCCCGCGGACACCTCGACGCCGTCATCACCCAGAACGTCGACGATCTGCACCAGGCCGCCGGGGCGAAGCGCGTCATCGAGTTCCACGGCAACGCCCGCGACATCCGCTGCGCGAGGTGCGGCGAGCGCCCGGCCGCCCCTCCTCCGCCCGACGGCGTCTGCGCACCCCGCTGCGCCTGCGGCGGCGTCTTGCGCCCGATGGTCGTCTTCTTCGGCGAGCCGATCCCGCCCGGCGCGTTCGTCGAGGCGTCCGAGGTCGCGCAGAAGTGCCGCACGATGCTCGTCGTCGGCACCTCCGCCACGGTGGCGCCCGCGTCCCTGCTGCCGATGCTGGCCAAGACGGCAGGCGCGCGCCTCATCGAGATCAACCTCGAGGAGACTTCCCTTTCCCGCATCGCCGACCTGGCCCTCGTCGGCCGCTCCGCGACCGAGGTGCTACCGGCGATCCTCCGCGCCCTGGACGCTTGACGCTCTCGCCGCTGTCGGTCAGACTTCCCCGTAGTCGAAGAAGCCGGTTGCGGTGGGTGCGTGCTCGTGCGGTTGTCGCTGAATCGTCGGAGGGCGAGGCCCTTCGACTCGCGTCGCTCGCTCCGGGCAGG
>JACRCX010000024.1 GCA_016218815.1 Deltaproteobacteria bacterium | reverse complement strand
CCCTGCGCGCCAAGGTGGAGCAGAACAAGTAACGGGTCGGTCGGACTCTCAACCCTCAGCGCTCGACCCTCGACCGCGGCCAGGGGCCGCTTTGGTTGCGGCCACTGGCCGCGCTGTGTTCATCGGTGTCCATCGGTGGTTCCTTTCCCCCGCTACTTTCCCCCCTCCGTGATCCAGCGCCGGCACCTTCGTGCTCGCCATCCGCGTCGTCCTCCTGCTCCCCCCACTGCAGGTCAGGACGCTACCCCGGCGTCGCTGCCGACTTCACGCACGCTTGCCGACAGGAGACGTTGTTGGGGGGCCTGCCCGCCCGCCGCGGCGGGCCCGCCCACCGACACCTCGCGCCCGGGGAGCCACGGCGACGGCCGCACCCGCGACTCATGGTCCCAGGCCGAAAGCCCTGCGGCGGCTCCCTGCCTTGCCGCCGTCGCCGGTCCGGATGTCCCCCCGGTCCGGACGTTCGGCCCCGAAGGCGAAGCAACGGACGCGTTCGCAGCGCCGCGCCCGCAGGACCCACGCCCCCCCGCCCCACGGCGCCCTCGGGCGGACGCGGCACCACCAGCCGCCGCCATCGAGACGCCGGCGCCCGCCGCACCACCAATGCCGTCCCCGAAACCAACAACTCCCCCCACACGACCCACCAACAACTCCTCCAACTCCACCTTGCCGCCCACCCCCCCGTCGCGTAACCTCATCCGCAGTTCCGTCGGCCTTCTCCCATGACCGGACGGAGCCGGAGGGCCCATGCGTCGCGCCATCCTCTCGCTCGCAGCGCTCCTCGCCTCGACCGCCTGCGCCACGGTCGAGGATCTCGCCGAGGACGGGGGCATCGAACTCCGCGAGGTCGTCCGCGACGACGGCGGCACCGACGTTCCGGACTCGTCCGACGTCGACACCGCAATCGATGGCGACGCGACGGACGGCGAAGCCGAGCCCGACGGCGAAGCCGCCGACGATGCGGCGGACGACGCGCGCGACGACGCCGGGGACGCCGAGGCCCGGGACGACGGCGACTCCCCCGACGACGCGGACGCCCCGGAAGAAACCTCGCCCGCCGTCTGCGGCGACGGCTCGCTCGCGGGCTCCGAGGAGTGCGACGACGGCAACACCACCGCCGCCGACGGGTGCTCGCCGACCTGCACCGTCGAATACTGCGGCGACGGCGTCACCGGCACGAACCTCCTCGTCGCCGACGATCTCGAGTCCGGCGATCTCTCCGCCCTGCCCTGGGTCGCCGGCACGCCTTACGGCTTCGCCGCCTCCACCGCGCACGTCCACGGCGGCACCTACGCCCTCGGCTCGCAGAACGCCGCTCGCGCCTCCACCACCGCCCGCGTCACGCTCCGCGCCGTCAGCGACGGCCGCGCCTGCTTCTGGTACGCGGGCGAGTCCGAGAGCTGCTGCGACGACTTCCGCTTCCTGGTCGACGGTACGGCCGCCCTGGAGACCGCCGGGACGCACACCACGTGGACCGAATTCTGCGCCGACGTCACCCCGGGCTTCCACGACTTCGCCTTCGAGTACCAGAAGGATGGCTCGGTCGATACGGGCTGGGATGCGTTCTTCGTCGACGACGTCCGCCTGTCGAGCGGCAGCGTCGAGGAGTGCGACGACGGCGATACCACGGGCGGCGACGGCTGCTCCGCGGTCTGCCGCCGCGAGATCTGCGGCAACGGAGTCCTCGACGTCGCCGAGGCCTGCGATGACGGCAACACCGCCGCGCTCGACGGATGCTCCGCGACGTGCGCCCTGGAGACCTGCGGCGACGGCGCCGTCGGCACGATCTACGGCTCCACCTTCGGCTTCGAAGGCTCCTCGCTCCCCGGCGCCGGATGGACGGCGGGAACCCCGTACGGCTGGCTCCCCGCCACCGCGCACGCCCGGACCGGCTCCTCCGCCCTCGGCCCCCAGAACGTCGGCGTCGGGACCTCGACCGCTTCCCTCACGCTGCGCCAGTCGTTCGGCGGCCGCTTCTGCTTCTGGTACGCCGGCGAATCGGAATCCGGCTACGACTATTTCCGCTTCAGCCTGGACGGCACCAACCTCGTCACCACCGCGGGCTCCTCCACCACTTGGACCGAGTTCTGCTCCGACGTCGCCGCCGGCGACCACGACCTCGCTTGGTCCTATCAGAAGGACGGCTCCGGCGACACCGGCTGGGACGCCTGGTACGTCGATGACCTCAGCCTGCCCATCCCGCGCGTCGAGTCCTGCGACGACGGCAACACCACCGCCGGCGACGGCTGCGGCCCGACCTGCCTGCGCGAGGAATGCGGCAACGGCTGGCTCGACCCCGGCGAGGAATGCGACGACGGCGACCTCGACTCGGACGACGCCTGCACCGCCTCCTGCCGCAACGCCTTCTGCGGCGACCACAACGTCAACTGGTCACCGGCCTCCGACGGCTTCGAGACCGGCGACCTGACGCAGCTCCCGTGGTCCGCCGGGGCGACCACCGACGGCTGGGCGGTCGTGCGCGCGCCCGCGACCGCTTACGGCGGCCAGTACGGCCTGGTCAGCCAGAACAACGGCCGCGCCGGCTCCACCGGCTGGGTCGAGCTTCCGCTCACCACCGTCGCCGCCGGGCGCGTCTGCTTCTGGTATCGCGGCGAGTCCGAGTCCGGCTACGACTACTTCAACTTCGCCCTCGACGGCACGCAGCTCGTCCACGTCGCCGGCTCGCACACCACCTGGACGGAGGCGTGCTTCGACGTCCCGACGCCCGGCGCGCACACCTTCCGCTGGGAGTACACCAAGGACGGCTCCGCCGACGTCGGAGCCGACGCCTACTCGATCGACGACGTCCGCTTCCCGCCCATCGCCGAGACCTGCGACGACGGTAACAGCGTCACCGGCGACGGCTGCAATTCGACCTGCCGTTCGGAATGACCGGATCTGCGCCTACGCCGTCTTCTTCCTGTCGCGCCAGATCGCCGTCACGCGCTTGCGCCCGAGGTTCAAGAGCGCCAAGCCCGCGAGGTGAAACGCGAGCACGAGCGCGCCTTTCGACCACAACGGCAGGTGGTAGGCCGGCAGTCCCGAGAACACGACACGGACCGGGCTGCCCGCCGCGGCCGGCGTCGTGCGCTGCGCCGAAGCCGACCAGTTCGACGGCCCTTCCGCCGCCGTCACGCCCGGCGGCGCCCCCGCGATGGACACGCGGACGCCGCCCACGCGCGCCGTCGCCGACACGCTCACGTCCGCCAGCGGGAACGGGTGGCGCAAGGTGAGCGCCGCAGTCTCCCCGGGCGCCTTGATCGAGTACTCGAGCGCCGCGGAAATGCCCTCGGCCGGCACCGTCTCGGGCAGCAGCACCGCCCCGTCGACCAGCTTCACCTCGCCCATCGGACCGCCGCCGATGCGCAGGCCACCTTTGTCCGCCTTGCCCGCCTCCGGCGGCACCCCGTAGCGCCGCGCCTCCGACGCCAGCGTCGCGCTCCCCTCACCCTCCGGCACGAGATCGACGAACTCCGTCACCCACAGCCGGTCCTCGTCCACCATCACCGACTGCGACACGCTCGCCCGCACCCCCCCCGCCGCCCGCGCGGGGCGGGCCACCGCGACCGCCGCCGCCAGGAGCGACAAGAGCCGCAGGGGTGTCCTCGGAGCCACGGCAGGTTCTCTGTTCTCGGTTCTCGGTCTCCGGCCGAGTGGTCGCTCCCCTTCCCTTCTGAAAACTGAAAACTGAAAACCGAGAACCACGTTCCCTCGTCCCATCCTACCCCTCCCCCCACCGCCCCATCATCTTCTCCACCTCGATCTCGCCGTCGACCCGGTCGCTCGCGCCGCCCGAGCCCCCTCCTCCGCCCTCCCCGCCGCCGTCCCCCCTCCCCGTGGCGCCGCCCGCGGTCGCCGCGCGCACGGCCTGGGCTCCCGCCCACAGCGCCGCCACCAGCAGGGCGCCCGCCGCGACCAGCGCGCCTTGCGCCGCGCTCTCGAACGCCGCCACCAGCGCGACGAAGATCAGCGACAAGAGCGCGAACGAACGCGCCCGTCGCAGGCCTCTTCCCCACTCCGTCCCCTGCTCGCGCCGCCGCGACGGCCACAGCGCCACGAGTGTCCCGGCGAAGAGCACCAGCGACCCCGCCCAGACGAACCACGTCAGCGGGTTCACGTGCACGCGCAGAAACGCGGGCGAGGCCCCCGACGACCCGCCCAGGAACTGCCGTACCTCGAGGTAGAAGTCCTCGACCACGCCGGTGATGATGGCCACCTCCGCCGTGTTGCGCACCGAGCCCGAGTGGTACTCGCGCAGCGAGGGCGTCGCCAGGCTCGAGGTCCCGTCCGGGGCATCGATCTGCACCAGCGCCTGCGTCTCGTCGTACTCCGAGCCCGTCACGTCGCGCGCGCCCAGGTACGTCAGCCGCCAGCCGCCGATCTTCAGCGACGACCCCTCGGCGCCCGCGCGCGTCGAGGGCTGCAGCATGCCCTCCGCCGTCTGCTGGTAGGAGGCGCCCGCGAACCCCGCGAACATCAGTGCCGCGCCCACGTGCACCAGGTCGCTCCCCATGCGCCGGCGTCCCGAGCGGACGAGCCAGGCCGCCGCGGTCGCCACGTCCTCCTTCGCCGCGCGCGAGCGCACCAGGACTCCGCGCGCCAGGTCCGACAGCGCGGCGACGATCACGAACGCCGCCAGCGGGAAGGTCGAGAGCGCGAACCAGTTCAGCCTGTCGCCGATCCACGCGGGGAACCCCGCCTCGTCCCCGGCCGCGAGCTGGGCGATGAGCGTCGCGGCGGCGGCGAGTGCGGGCAGCCCGATCACCGACAGGAAGCGCTTCCCCGAGGTCCAGCGGTAGGCCAGGAGCGGGCAGACCGAGGTCAGGAACAGCACCGCCAGGCCCGCCGGCGCCATGAACCGCACGTAGCCCGAAGGCTCGATCTGCACCGCGTCGTCCCCGAACACGCGCCCCAGCAGCGGCGCCATCGTCGCCGCCGTCATCGCCACCGTGATCAGCACGAACAGGATCGCCGTCACCAGCGCCCCGGCCTCGCGCGAGAACGGCGACTCGATGTACGACTCCTTGTCCCCCAGCGAACGCCAGCGCCACACGAGCAGCGCCGCCCCGCTCGCCGTCAGCACGCAGAGCAGCACCAGGAACGAGCCCGACGCCGGCGATTCGGCGAACGCGTGCTGGCTGGCCACGATGCCCGAGCGCGTGAGGTAGGTGCCGAAGAGCGGGAGGATCGCCGTCAGGAACACGAGCACCACGGCTGTCCGGCGCAATAGGCCCCGCCGCTCGGCCACCGCCGCCACGTGCAGGTAGGCCGTGGAGACCAGCCACGGGAAGAGCGACGCGTTCTCGACCGGGTCCCAGCCCCAGTAGCCGCCCCATCCCAGCTCCTCGTACGCCCAGAGCATCCCGAGCAGGTTGCCCAGGCTGAGAAAGCCCCAGGCCGCCAGCGCGTACGGCCGCGCCTCGCGGATCCAGGCCGCGCTCCCCTCGCCGCGGATGAGCGCGCTCGCCGCCAGCACGGCCGGCACCACGGTCAACGCGTAGGCCGCGAACAGCACCGGCGGGTGCACCGCCATGAGCGGGTTCCGCAAGAGGCCGTTCAGTCCCACCCCGTCCACCGGGTGCGAGCGGAGGATCGGCTGGAAGGGGTTGGAGAACGCCAGGACGATGAACACCATCGCCAGCACGAACAGGCCGGCCAGCGCGGCCGGCCAGCCCTCGCCCGGCGCCGACGCGCCCGAGCGGTGCCGCCAGGCGAGGAAGATGGATCCGGCAACGGCCACGCACGCCGCCCACAGCAGCAGCGAGCCGTTCTGTCCGGCCCACGTCCCGGCCAGGAGGTAGGCCAGCGAGGTCCGGCTGTCGGAGTAGTCGACGACGTAGCGCAGGGAAAGATCGTGAGACAGGAAGGCGTAGGCCAGTGCCGCGACGGCCGCGACGAGCAGCAGGCTGGCGGTGTGGAGCGAGAAGTGCGCGGCACGCAGCCGCCCGGGCCCCCGGGCCGCGGTCACGCCGAACAGCACGGCCGCGCCCGCGAAGATCGCGGCGAAGGACAGGATCGCGGTACCCAGGGTCTCCACGGCGCGACACGATGCCGGATTCCGCGCGCGCGGGCAAGCGCGGAACGACGACCGCTACGGTTGACGATTCCGCGCCGTCGCGCTAGCGTTCTGCCGCCTGCCGGGGGGGCCCGCCGCTGAGTGTTCCAGCGCGGCAAGAGACCGACGGGTCGGGCGCGGAGGGAAGCCCCGCTGCACATGGCCGATCCGCAGAATCGACGCTCCCTGATCGCCTTCGTCTTCGCCGCGGTCCTCCTCGCTACCGTCCTGATCATGGCCCGCGCCGACGCGTTGGCCCGCCGGCCCGTCTTCGGCCTGGCCACGATCGTGCTCGCCGCGGCCGGTACCGTCCTCGCCCTCGCCGTCGGCCTGGGCGGCCTGCTCGCCGCACGCCGGCGCCGCGAGGACCTCTCCCAGGTCAGGGGCTCCTGGTCCCACGTCCTGCGCCTCGGCGTCGCCCTGCTCGTGATCGGCGGCGCCGCGATCGTCGCCCGCGCGGCGCTCGTCCCCGACTCCTACGGCGCCTACGGCTACTTCCGCGGCGACGCCGTACGCGACGCGATGGTCGCACGCCGGCCGTCCCACCAGGGCCGCGACGTGTGCGCGGGATGCCACGAGACCGAGGGCCGGCTGCACGCGAAGGATTTCCACTCCGGCATCCAGTGCGAGTCGTGCCACGGCGCAGGCGGCGAGCACGTCGCCTCCGTCGCCGCGCGCGCCGACGGCAAGACCGAGCACGTCCCCGTCGTCGTCCCCCGCACCCAGGAGCCGTGCCTGTGGTGCCATCGCCGCCTCGCGGCGCGCCCCTCGTCGTTTCCGCAGATCGATCCCCAGGAGCACCTGCGAGGGTTCGCGGTCGCCGATCTGGAGACGCCCTGCATGCGCTGCCACAACCCCCACGAACCGCTGTTCCTGACCAGGCCGCTCCGGGAGGCGCGCCTGCATCCCGTGATCCAGCAGTGCCGCGATTGCCATGCGGGCGACGTCGATGCCGCCGCGCCGCGGCCCGACGACCACCCCGTCGTGTTCGAGTGCCGCTACTGCCACGCCGATCTCGCCGCCGACTTCGCCGGACGGTCCCACCGGGAGCTGCCCTGCGGCCGCTGCCACCAGGCGCACCGCGAGTCCGAGACCGCGACACGCATCGTCCGCTCCCACGGCCCGGAGTTCTGCCTGCTCTGCCACCGGGACTTCCCGTTGCGCGAGCCCGTCGGACTGCCGACGATCGCCTGGCCGGCACATCCCGAGCGGAATCCGCAGAACCCCCCGCCGCCGCTGCCCGACGACATGCCCTGCATCGACTGCCACATGGACCGCATCCACGCCCGCGGCATGACCACCGCCGCCGCGACTGGAGGTGCCTCGTGAGCCGCCCGCCCGACGATCCCTCCGATCGGCGCCGCTTCCTGCGCATCGTCGTCCAGTCCGCCGGCGGCTTCTTCTTCGCCGGCTGCCTCGCCGACGCCGAGGACGGCGGCCCCCCCGCCCCGCCCGGCGGCACGGCCTACGACTGGAACAAGTTCTACTGGGCCTACGCCGTCGATACCGACCGCTGCATCGGCTGCGGCTCCTGCATGCGCGCCTGCCGCACCGAGAACCTCGTCCCGGAAGGCTTCTACCGCACGTGGGTCGAACGCTACGAGATCGACGCCGACGACAAGGCCCACGTCGACATCGCGCTCGGCCGCTCCGCCAGCTTCGACCGCGACGCCCTACCCCCGGCCGCCGGACGCCGGAAGGCCTTCTTCGTCCCCAAGCTCTGCAACCACTGCAAGAACTCGGTCTGCAGCCAGGTCTGCCCCGTCGGCGCCTCCTACCAGACCAAGGACGGCGTCGTGCTCGTCGATGAACAGCACTGCGTCGGCTGCGCCTACTGCGTCCAGGCCTGCCCCTACGCGACCCGTTTCATCAACCCCCACAAGCACGTCGCCGACAAGTGCACCTTCTGCTACCACCGCATCACCGTCGGCCTCCCACCCGCCTGCGTCCTGGTCTGCCCCACCAAGGCCCGGATGTACGGCAACTTGAAGGACCGCAAGGACGAGCTGCAGGCCATCCTCCACCGCCGGCGCTACATGCTGCTCAAGCCCGAGCTGGGAACCAATCCCAAGTGCTACTACCTCGGACTCGACCTGGAGGTGGTCTAGTGGAAGGCTTCGTCTTCCCCAACGAACAGAACGTCGTCTGGACGGTGATGATCGTCCTGTACCCCTACATCACCGGCCTGGTCGCCGGCGCCTTCGTCGTCTCCTCCCTCTACCACCTCTTCGGCCGCGACGAGATCCGCCCCGTCGCCCGCTTCTCCCTGGGCGCTGCCTTCGTGTTCCTCCTCTTCGCCCCCCTCCCCCTCCTCGTCCACCTCGGCCACCCGGAACGCGCCTTCAACATCATGATCACCCCCAACTTCTCCTCCGCCATGGCCGGCTTCGGCTACATCTACACCGCCTACCTCCTCCTCGTCGGCATCGAGATCTGGTTCATCTTCCGCGACGACATGATCCGTCGTGCCGACGGCCGCGGCTTCTGGCGCCTCGTCGCCCGCGTCGCCCTCCTGAACGACCTCCGCGCCACCGAGGCCTCCCACGCCACCGACCGCCGCATCATCCGCTTCCTCGCCGGCCTGGGAATCCCCATGGCCTGCCTCCTGCACGGCTATGTCGGCTTCCTCTTCGGCTCGATCAAGGCCAACCCCTGGTGGTCCACCCCCCTCATGTTCGTCATCTTCATCTTCTCGGCCATCGTCTCCGGCATCGCCGTCCTCATCTTCCACTACATGCTCATCGCCCGCATCAACCGCTGGAAGATCGACCAGGCCTGCGTCCGCTCCCTCGGCCGCTTCCTCTGGGGCTTCATGATCATCGCGGTCAGCCTCGAGGTGCTCGAGGTCGTCTCCATCGCCTACAAGCAGTCCGAGGAATGGGAAATTCTCGCCCGGCTGATCGAGGACCGTCTCTTCTTCTCGTACATCATCCTCCAGTTCCTCGTCTTCTCCCTCGTCCCGTTCCTCCTCCTCGGCCTCAACGCCCTCTTCCGCTTCCGCGACGCCGTCTCCAACGCGATCCTCTGGATCGCCTCCGTCATGCTCCTCGTCCAGGTCCTCCTCATGCGCTGGAACGTCGTCATCGGCGGCCAGCTCGTCTCCAAGAGCTACCGCGGGTTCACCAGCTACATGCCCGGCGTCTTCGAACGCGAAGGTCTCGCCGTCGCCGTCGTGATCTTCACCATCCCCTTCGGCCTGCTCTACGTCTTCCACCGCTTCGTGCCGCTTTTCCCGCCCGAAGCGATGCGCCCCACTACCCCCGCCGAGCGCCCCGCCCCCAGCCAGGCCGACCTGCACTGATCCCCGCCCGCCTCAGCCCGATCGCCACCACCGCCAGCCCCGCCCCCGCCGCCGCCACCGAGATCATCGCCAGCCCCGCCGGCAGCACGAACGCGTCGTACAACACCGCTTTCGCCGCCAGCCCGACCAGCACGACGGCGCCCATCGCCAGCCAGTCGACCAGACCCCGACGTACCCCCGCCCATACGAACGCCGCCGCCAGCACCGAGGCCGCGACCGTCTGCACCGCCACCTCCAGCTCGACGCTCCCGGACCACATCACGCTCGCCGCGCGGATCGACAGGTACGCCCCTCCGATCGCGGACGCCAGGCTCGCGGCCCGCACTCCCTCCCGCGGGTCCCACTCGGCCAGCGGCCCCTCCCCCGCGGGCGGCCGGCGACGACTCCATTCGTACTGGAACAGCGCCGCGGCACCCAGCACGAGCCCGGCGAGCAACCCGTCGGCGCCCCCCGACGTCGCACGCCCGCCGACCGCTACGAGCGTCACCACGCGCACGCCTCCCGCGAGCATCGCCAGGTGCGCCACGAACCGCATGCCGCGCGAGCGCGCCGCGGTCCCCGTCCACAACAGCGCCAGCGCCGAACCCCCGAGGACCGCGAGCTGCACTGCGGGATGCGGCACAAGGAGCGGGACCCACCACACCGCCAGCAGCGTCCCGGTCGCCGCCGCCGCGACCGGGACCCGGCCCGGACGCTTCGCCGCTGCCGCCGCCGCGAACGCTGCCGCCGCCGCGAACGCCCCGAACGGCGCCGCGGCCGACGACCCGAAGGCCCACGCGGCCGCCATCCCCGCCGCCGTCCACCCCAACGGCAGCGCCGCCGCTTCCCGTCCCGTCCCCCCGCCGCCGCGGACCACACGGACCGCGGCCGGCGCCGCCGACAGCGCCGCGAACGCAGCCAGGAACACCGGCAGCCCGGCGACACCCCCCGCGCCTCCCCCGACGCCCGCCCGCGTGCCCGCCCACGCCAGCAGCAGCCCGCCCAGCCCGAGCTGTGCCGTCCACCAGGCCCAGCCCCAGCGCGGTGCCCCGCTCGCCGCCCATCCCAGCAGGAGCGCCCCGCACAACCACCCCGCCGGAATCGCGAAGGACGACCCGCCCGCGTCCAGGAGCGCCGCGAGGATCAGGCTCCCGACGAAGCCCACCGCCCCCAACCCCGGCGAGCGCGCCCGCCGCCCCGTCCCCACCGCCGCGAGCGCCACGGCGCCCAGCACGACCCAGGCCGCGATCGGCCCGGGAAACCCGTAGCGATGATGCCCCTCCACCACCACCGCTTGCGCCAGCACGCACCCCGCGCCGGCCAGAATCAAACCCGTCGCCCTCCGGCGCGCCGCCGTCGCCCCGCCGACCGCAATCAGTGCGCTGCAGTACGCCAGACCCAGCGTCGCCGCCGGCGACCGGGCCAGCCAGTGCTGCTCGGCCAGCGTCCGCAGCAGCAGTGCCACCGCCAGCACCCCGAACAGGACCGCCACCAGCTCGAACGCGCGGCTCAGCCGCGAACCGTGCCCCTCCGCCGACGCCGCGGCGACCGTCGAGGACTCCGCCGCCTTCGTCGCCGTCGGCTCGGCGCTCGCCGCGAGCCCCGCCGTCGCGCGCCCGCCGCCCGTCCCCGCCGCCGATACCTCGACCTCGCGGAGCCGCTCCTCCAGCAGCCGCAGTCGTTGCTCCAGATCCGCCAGACGCGCCTCGAGGCGCCGGTCGTCCTCGCCGCCCAATTCACTCACCCCCACGGGGCCAATCCCCGGTGGCCGCGACGCTCGTTGGCGCGCGGCCGCGGAACGGGCCGACTCGTCCCACAGCATAACGGGTCGGACGCCGAAGACAAGACCTCCGCCGACGCGTCGCGCGCTTGTCCCCCCCCCGCCGTTGTGCTGTATGATCCGATCCTCGCCTGGGGGGGGTCGGACCGCGCGCCACGTGGGTTCACGCAAAAACGTCGGAAGCGGAGGAGCGGAATCGATGAGCGGAGCGGACAAGATCGACGACGTGAAGGACGCCACGAAGCCCATCGTCCCCGAGCCGGACGACGGCGAGAAGATCGACACGCCGCCGGCACCTGCACCCGGGCCGACGCCCGCCGGTCCCGCCGCGCCGCACTCGGTCTGGGGTCGCCTGTTCCGCGACGCGCAGAACATTGTCACCGTCGTCGGGGCGATGATCGTCACCGCCGCCGCGGTGTCGCTGGTCGTCTACTTCACCGTGGACGTCATCTGGGGCTTCACCAACCGCTACGCGAGCCTCGTCGTCTACCTGCTTCTTCCCGGCGCCTTCGTCGCCGGTCTCGCCCTCATCCCCATCGGCATCTGGCGCACGCGCCTCCACCGCGCCAGGGTGCGCGCCGACGAGCGACTCCAGCCCTACCCGATCATCGACTTCAACGACCGACGCGTCCGGCTCACGTGGTCGATCGTCATCGGCCTGACCTTCCTCAACATCGCCATCCTGGGCGTGGCCGCCTACAAGGGCCTCGAATACACCGACTCCGTCGAGTTCTGCGGCGACTTGTGCCACAGCGTCATGAACCCGCAGCGCGTCTCGCACGCCGACTCGCCCCACGCCCGCGTCCCGTGCGTCGACTGCCACATCGGCGCCGGCGCGTCGTGGTTCGTCCAGGCCAAGCTCAGCGGCCTGCGCCAGGTCTGGGCCGTCGCCACCGGCTCGTACTCGCGGCCCATCCCCACCCCCGTCGAGAACCTGCGGCCCGCACGCGAAACCTGCGAGGCCTGCCACTGGCCCCAGAAGTTCTACGGCGATCGCTTCCTCATCCGCACCCACTTCGCCTCCGACGAGGCCAACACCCACGACCGCACCGCCCTGCTCGTCAAGACCGGCGGCGGCGACCCCAAGCTCGGCCTGCACGGCGGCATCCACTGGTTCCACATGGAGGGCCAGCACCAGATCCGCTTCGTTCCCGCCGACGCCCGCCAGCAGAGCATGGCCTTCGTCCGCTACCGCACGCCGGGCGGCGAGGTCTTCGAGTTCACCAACGCCGACCACCCACCGCCGCCCGGCGCCGAGCTGCGCGTCATGGACTGCGTGACCTGCCACAACCAGCCGACCCACGGTTTCAAGCTCCCCAGCGACGCCCTGGACGAGGCCCTCGCCCTCGGTCGTCTCGATCCCACCCTCCCCTTCCTCAAGCGCGAGGCCCTCGCCGTCGTCAGCGGGAACTACACCAGCGAGTCCGAAGCCCGCCGCCGCATCGAGAGCGCGCTCCTCGCGTTCTACCGCCTGAGCTACCCCAAGCTCGCCGAGAGTCGCGCCGACGACGTCCGCACCGCCATCCGCGTCGTCGGCGACGTCTGGGCCCGGAACGTCTTCCCCGACATGAAGATCACCTGGGGCACCTACCCCGACAACGTCGGCCACCCTCACGCCGTCGCGGTCCCCGACGATCACGAAGGGCGCACCAACGACACCTGCCTCATGTGCCACTCCACCGCCTCCCCGCCCGATTCCCCGACCACCATCCCGCACGTCGCCGCCGCCGACACCAGCTGCCTCGCTTGCCACGCCCCCGTCGGCACCGCGGATCGCGGGTTCCCCGGCTGCTTCCGCTGCCATAACGACCGCATGACCATGACCTCCGGCCCCCGCCCCATCGCCATCGCCACCAAGTGCGACTCCTGCCACCTCATGACCTTCCTCGGCCAGGGCGACTTCGTCGTCCCCCGCTCCTTCCTCGGCCAACCCTGACCGGACTCCCCGCCTCTCCAGCCGACCTCCCCCCCTCTCCTCTGCGCTGTAACCGACCTCACCGTCCTCTCCTCCCACGTTGACAGTTCCAGCGCCTGCCCGATACCATCCGCCCCATGATTTCCGGCCATCGTCTTCGATTAGTCGCCCCTGCCGTTCTCGCTGCCCTCCTTCTGGCGCCGCTCCCCGCCTCCGCCGCGCGCTATCGCATCGATAGCCGCACCTCGGCCCTGCTCTACCCGATCATCGGGCGCGACGGCATCACCGAGGTGAACGACCAGGTGCTCCAGACCCGGCTGCGCCTCCGGATCGATGATCTTCTCCCGGTCGAGTCCGATGCCGCCGATCCGCTCCTGGCCCCCGACCTCGCCTTCGACCTCTCCGTCCGCCTCTTCGGCAACTTCGGCATCTCCTCCGCCACCACCGATCCCACGAACCCCGACTTCGTCCCGGGCGTGGACGCCCTCTCCCCGGAAATCCAGTTCGCCTTTTTCGAGGCGACCAACCTCGCCGGCGGATGGATCGACGCCGTCCGCGCCGGGCGCCTCATCCACACCACCGTCCTGGGCTGGCGCAGCGACGACGGCGCCCTGATCCGCCTCGGATACGAGGACTATTTCCACCTCCAGCTCGTCGGCGGCCTCGAGAACATCCCCGGCTTCGACTTCCTCTCCGCCTCGCCGTTCGCCCCCGAGGGTGTCGAGCGCTGGCAGGAGAACGGCGCGGGGGCGCAGCGCTACCAGCACACCAACGCGAACGGCGGCCAGCTCACGCCGCACGACCCCCAGGCCCGTCCCACGGTCCAGGCCACGGCCGACGGCGTCGTCGGCCCCGTCGGCTACGAGGTCGGCTACCGCCACACCTGGCTCTCCTTCGGCGGCGACGCCGCCCAGCAGCTTGTCGGCGTTCGCCTCGACGGCGACATCGACCCCGTCTTCCTTTCCACCTCCCTGCGCGCCGACATCGGCGGCGCCGCCGTCTCCGATGCCGATGCCTCCGTCGACGTCCGCCTCGGCAACGGCCAACACCGCATCGGCCTGCAGTACGACTACTTCCGCCCGACGTTCGACCTCGATTCGATCTTCTGGGTCTTCGCCAGCGACCCCTTCCACGAGGTCACCGCGCGCTATCGCTTCCCGCTCGTCGGTGCGCTCTCCGGCTCCGTCTGGACCACCCTGCGGCGCGTCGAGGACCCCCAGGGCAAGGGCGATGCCGAGCCCGTTGCCACGCCGTTCACCGACGTCGGCGGCGGCCTGGGTCTCGCCCTCCGCCGTCCCCTCTGGGACCTCTCCGCCAAATGGAAGATCATGCGCGGCTCGGCCACGAACCTCGCCGCTTTCGACCTCTCCGGCCGCGTGACGCTCTACGATTGGTGGGACCTCTACGCGATCGGCTCCATCTGGCAGTACGAGGATCGCCTGCGCGACGCCTACCACGGCCTCGGCGGCGCCGGACGTCTCGGCGCCTCCTTCGACATCGTCGCGGACGTCGTCGGGATCGACGGCGAGTTCCAGGCCGCGTACGATCCGCGGGAGGGAACCACCTTCGCCGGATTCCTCTGGCTCGATCTGGGGGTGGTGCTATGAACCGCCTCGCCGTCCTTCTCCTCGCCCTCGTCGCGCTCGTCGCCGGCATCGCTCCCGCCCAGCGCGACGCCGCCGATCCGGCCGCCCGCGTCCGCTTCGACCACCGGCGCCACGCCGCTCACCTGCCCGACTGCACCTTCTGCCATCGCCCCGCTCCGGCCCCGGAGGCCGGCGACGAAAGTGCGCGGCTCGACTTCGCCCGCCCGATCGAGGCGATGTGCTTCTGCCATCCACTCCCCGAGGGCTCCCTCTCCCCGCTCGAGACGTCCGTGCCGTCCACGGCCTCGCGCTCCGTTCCGGCGGCGTCCCCGCCACCCGCTTGCGACGCGCTCGCGCGGGCCGGCCGCGCCGGCGGCTCCCGCGATCCCCTCGCCGCCGCCAAGCAACCCGCCATTCCGCACGAACTGGAAGGTCGCGACGACTGCCTCATGTGCCACGCGCCCGGCTCCGGCATGAAGCCCGCACCCGCCGATCACGAAGGCCGCACCAACGACATGTGCCGGATGTGCCACGCAGCCGCCGCGCCTGCCCCGAGCGAAGTCGAGGGGATGGAACCCCCGCCGGCGCCGTCTGGCCCGCCGGAAATCCCGCACGAGCTGGAAGGCCGCGACGATTGCCTCATGTGCCACGCCCCGGGCTCCGGCATGAAGCCCGCACCCGCCGATCACGAAGGCCGCACCAACGACATGTGCCGGATGTGCCATACTCCGGCAGCCGCGGAGACGACCACGACCACGACCACGACCACGAGTGGTCCGACCACGGTTCCCCACATGACCGACGGCCTGCCCGGCTGCACGAGCTGCCACAAGGCCCAGGGGCTGCGCCCGATCCCGGCCGATCACGAGGGACGCACCGACGACATGTGCCTGATGTGCCACCCGACGAGCGCCCCGATGCAGGCGTCGTCCGCGACCAGCGGGCCCGACCCGGCCGTGTGCGGCCTCTGCCACCCGGTGGATGACGCCGGCCGCGTCGACCTCCCCGCGCTCGGCGAACCGACACCTCACGTCCTCACGCTCCGCCACGCCGAACACGAGGAGCGCAGCGGCGCGCCCTGCGACGCCTGCCATACGCTCGCCCAGGTCGACTCCGGACAGCCCCCGGCGATGAAGACCTGCCTGATGTGCCACGAGAACGCCGCGACCGGAGGGTGCTCGTCCTGCCACCTGCACGATGCGCGCGGGCTGCTCCTGACCGACCTGCCCGACGGAACGCGGCTGGTGCCCGCCGCCTGGTGGGGCGCCATCTCCCATGTCGAGGACTGGGAGACGTCGCACGGCCGCGCGGCCGGCTCCGACGGTCCGATGTGCCGCAATTGCCACGAACAGACCTTCTGCGAGGCCTGCCACCTGGGCGTGTCCGGCGAGCGCCGCTTCCACGGCGCCGGCTGGATCACGACGCACGGACCCTCGAGCCGCTCCTCCGACCTCGACTGCACCGTCTGTCACGACGAGCAGAGCACCTGCCTGTCCTGCCATCGCCGCGCCGGCGTCGCCTACGGCTCGCCCGACTCGGCGGTCCCTGACGGCGCGGGGCGCTACCATCCGGCGGGCTGGGCCTTCGACGAGTCCGGCCATCGCCGCGAAGCGCGCCGCAACCTCGGCTCGTGCGTCTCCTGCCACACGCAGGGCGACTGCTTCGCCTGCCACCAGGGCGTCAGCCCCCACGGCGACACCTGGAGGGGCGGCCGGTGTTCCACCATGGAGGACACGGCCCCCGGCCTCTGCCTCAACTGCCACCCCGCCGTTCCCGAGTGCGATTGAGAGCGCTCTACGGAGCAGGCTCCTCGACCGGAAGAGCAGGATGCCCCGGGGGCATCGGCACGGCAGCCGCGGCGGGAACCAGATCGGGCAACATCGCCATCAACCTCCGCCAGGTCGGGAGATCCCACGTCACGGGGCCGACCAGACGGAGGCGCGTGCGGCCGCGCCCGTCCAGGACGAACGTCTCGGGGTAGCCGGTGATCGGACGATCCGGCGTCGGCATCCCGCCGCCGCTCGCCAGCACGTCCTCCTCGGCCACCGCCCAACTCACCGCGATGTCCGGGACCGGCCGCCCGAACCACCCCTCGCTCCGCGCGTTCTGCACCGCGGCGCGGCCCGCCTCGCCCGGCTTGCCGCCGGAGTCGGCGGCGACGAGCACCGAGACGACGGGAGGGAACTCGCGCCCCGCCCCCATGTGCTCGGCCACGAAGGCGCGCTGCACCGGCCACTCGTCCGCGCAGGTCTCGCACGCGAAGCTCCAGAGGTGCACGACGGTCGGACCGCTGCGCAGGGCGGAGAGCCGCTGCGAAGCTCCCCCGTCCACGGAAGCCAAGAGCAGGTCGGGGAACGGGGCCGCTTCGTCCGGCCCGTAGGCATCGAAGGGCGGCAGCCCCTCCACCCGCATCTCCGACGGGGCCGGCGACGACGGTGCAGCGGCGGCGGCCGGGGGCAAGGGACTCGGCTCGTGCGTCGCGCGGCGATCGAGCGCCACGCGCATGAACAGTACGCCGAGCGGTGCGGCGACGAGCGCGGTGTAGGCGAGCAGCGCGGCGGCGGGCATGAGGTTCTTCGTCTTGGCCTGGCTCATCGCGCGCAAGCTACCAACGGTCGGTGTCGCGGTCAACGCCGCCTCGCAGGCCCGTATTCCCCGGTGCGGTTCTGCGTCTCTGCGTCTCTGCGCGAGAATTCCCCTCGCCCTGCGATCGAAGTCGAGCCCTTCAAACGCGAAGGGCCCCGCAGAACAACTCTGCGGGGCCCTTCACCAAGAAAAATCCGGCGACGTCCTACTCTCCCACACGGCTTCCCGTGCAGTACCATCGGCGCTGGAGGGCTTAACTTCCGAGTTCGGGATGGGATCGGGTGTGGCCCCTCCGCCATGGTCACCGGAAAGTCGAAGACATCCTTGCGAGGCGCACCAGGCGACCGGTGCCTACCGGTGCTCCGTCGCGGAGTTCCGGTCGCGACATCGGTAGTCGCCATAGAAATACGGTCAAGCCTCACGGCCGATTAGTACGGGTCAGCATTCACCTCCCGCCTATCAACCTCGTAGTCTCCGAGGGGCCTTCAGTGGACCGAAGT
>JACRCX010000028.1 GCA_016218815.1 Deltaproteobacteria bacterium | reverse complement strand
GTCGTGGAGCTTGGAGTCGACCTCCTCGCGCGACCAGGAGAGGCGCATCGAGTTCTGCGACATCTCGAGGCCCGAGGTGGCGACGCCGCCGGCGTTGGCGGCCTTGCCCGGCCCGTAGAGGACCTTGTGCTCGATGAAGTGGTGTACGGCGTCCGGCGTGCTGGGCATGTTCGCGCCCTCGGAGACGACGTACACGCCGTTCTTGACGAGGTTCTGTGCGTCCTTGCCGTTGATCTCGTTCTGCGTCGCGCTGGGGAAGGCGCACTGCGCCTTGATGTTCCACAGCGGGTTCGCGTCCGCCTTGGGATCGACCGGGATGTACTCGACGCCCTTGAAGTGGTCGGCGTACTCCTTGATGCGTCCGCGCCGCTTGTTCTTCAGCTCCATTGCCCAGGCGAGCTTCTCGGGGGTGATGCCGGCCGGGTCGTGGATGATGCCGTTCGAATCGGAAAGCGTGATCGCCTTGCCGCCGAGCTGCGTGATCTTCTCGACGGTGTACTGGGCGACGTTGCCGGAGCCGGAGACGAGGCAGGTCTTGCCCTGCAGGGACTCGCCGCGGGTGCCGAGCATTTCGGCCGCGAAGTACGTCGCGCCGTAGCCGGTGGCCTCGGGCCGGACGAGCGAGCCGCCCCAGTTGAGGCCCTTGCCCGTCAGGACGCCGGTGAACTCGTTGCGCAGCTTGCGGTACATCCCGAACAGGAAGCCGATCTCGCGGCCGCCGACGCCGATGTCGCCGGCCGGGACGTCGGTGTCGGCGCCGATGTGGCGGAACAGCTCGCTCATGAACGACTGGCAGAACGCCATGACCTCGTTGTCGCTCTTGCCCTTGGGGTCGAAGTCCGAGCCGCCCTTGCCGCCGCCCATCGGCAGCGTGGTCAGGCTGTTCTTGAACACCTGCTCGAAGGCCAGGAACTTCAGGATCCCCAGGTTCACGCTGGGGTGGAACCGCAAGCCGCCCTTGTACGGGCCGATCGCGCTGTTCATCTCGATGCGGAAGCCGCGGTTGACGCGGACCGCGCCCTGGTCATCGACCCACGGCACGCGGAACATGATCAGCCGCTCGGGCTCCACGATCCGCTCCATGATCTTCGCGGTGCGGTACTCCGGGTGCTTGTCCAACACCACCGCCAGGGAGTCGACGACTTCCTGGACCGCCTGGTGGAACTCCGGCTCCGCCGGATTCTTCGCCTTCACCTCGGCCATGAGATCGGTTACGTACTTGGAAGCCATCTGCTCCTCCTCCTCCTGTGGTCACGCCCCCTGCGGACGGCCTCCGCGTAGTGGAAGGAAGTGGGCTTGTCAACCCCGCTGCGGCCCCGGTATCCTGGGGCCGGCCCGGACGGGACCGGCCGGACAGGGGGGAGAGCAGGGGGGAGGATGATGAGCGAGTTGCGGAATATCGGGGCAATCAGCGAGGGAGTGGCGCTCAGGTGGTTCGGCGTGGCCTCGTTCGAGGTCACGCACGCCGGCCGCGTGCTGCTGCTCGATCCCTTCGTCTCGCGCCCGCCCGACGCGCAACCGCCGATGCCGGGCGGCGCCTGGAGGCCCGCGCACGCCGACGCGATCCTCGTGACTCACGGGCACCACGACCACTTCGGCGACGTGCCCGAGCTGGCGCAGCGGCTGGGGGCGACCGTGTACCTGCCGGAGGACCTGCACGCGCAGCGCAGCCTGCTGTTGCGGCTGACCGGCCGCAACGACGAAGAGGCGCGCTGGCGACCCTGGACGCGCCGCGGTCGGGTCGAGCTGGGCGGACTCGTGGTCGAGGCGTATCCCCTGCACCGCGAGGAGCGGCAGGCGCGCTGGCTGCGCCGCGCCGCCCGCCAGGCGCTGCGTCGCCGGCTCACCGTGCGCGGCCTGGCCGAGGCGGTCCGCCTCACCGCCACCCACCCGCTTACCGAGAACGTCGGCCTGCACATCACCCACGCCGCGACGGGCGCTTCGATCTTCTTCCTCGGCGGCCTCACCCGCCAGGTCCGCGACTTGCCCGAGCAGCCGCTGTCGGTCGATGTCCTGGCCCTGCCGTTGACCGAGAACTCCGAGTGGTGGCTCGACGACGCGGTCGGGCTGATCCTCCTCCTGCGGCCGCGGGTCGTCCTGGCCCACCATCACGACGACTGGTGCCCGCCGCTCACGCGGCCCGTCGATCTCGCCGCCTTCCGGCACACCGTCGAGGAGCGCTGCGGCGTGCCGGTGTTCGAGCCGTCCCTCGGGGCGACGTTCACGCTGGAGGACCTCCTCGGCGTCGCCAAGCGCAACAGCCAACGCCCGCAGCAGGCGCCCCGCGCCGGAAGGTCGAACGGTTGAGCCTGCCATGCCCGCAATCATCGTAGTCGGAGCCCAGTGGGGGGACGAAGGCAAGGGAAAGGTCGTCGATATCCTCACGGAGTTCGCCGACGTCGTCGTCCGCTTCCAGGGCGGCGACAACGCCGGGCACACGGTCATCGTCGGCGACGACAAGATCGTCCTGCACCTCATTCCTTCCGGCGTCCTGCGCCGCGACACCCGTTGCGTCCTGGCCCAGGGGATGGTCGTGCGGCCGGAGAACGTCGTCGCCGAGATCGACGCGCTGGCCCGGCGCGGCTATCCCATCGACCCCGCGCACCTGGCGATCTCGACCCGCGCCCACGTCGTGCTGCCGCTGCACCTTGCGGCGGACGAGGCCGAGGAGAAACGGCGCGGCGCCCGCGGCATTGGCACGACTCGTCGCGGCATCGGCCCGTGCTACGAGGACAAGAGCGCGCGCCGCGGCGTGCGCTTCGGCGATCTGGGAGACGCCGCCCGGCTGCGGGAGCTGGTCGAGGATGCCACCGCGTACCGGCGCCCGCTGCTCGAGGCCCAGGACGTCGCGGTGCCGGACGTCGCGCGGACCTGCGACGACCTGCGGGCCGCGTGGGAGCGGCTCGGGCCGCACGTCGCGGACACGGCGCGCCTGATCCACGACGAGGTGCGGCGCGGCCGGCACGTGCTCTTCGAGGGCGCCCAGGGCACGTTGCTTGACCTCGATCACGGCACGTATCCCTTCGTGACCTCCTCGACCACCACCGCCGCCGGCGCCTGCGCCGGCAGCGGCATCGCCCCGTCGTCCATCGACGGCGTGGTCGGCGTGTGCAAGGCCTACACCACGCGCGTGGGCAACGGCCCGTTCCCCACCGAGGCCGATCCGCCGCTCGCGGAGAAGATCCGGCAGGCGGGGGGCGAGTTCGGCGCGACGACCGGGCGTCCGCGGCGCTGCGGCTGGTTCGACGCCGCGGCGGTGCGGTACGCGGTGCGGGTCAACGGCATTACGTCGCTTGCCCTCACGAAGCTCGACGTCCTCTCGGTGTTCGGCCCGGAGCTCAAGGTGTGCAACGGTTATGAGGTTGACGGCGCGGTCGAGTCCGAGATTCCGCTGGACCGACTGGACCGTGCGCGGCCGGTCTTCGAGACGGTCAGGGGGATTTCGGACGACCTGCGCGACGTGCGGTCGGCGGAGGACCTGCCCGTGGCCGCGCGGCGGTATCTGTCGGCGGTGGAGAAGTTCGTCGGGGTGCCGGTGGCGCTGTTGTCGGTGGGGCCGCGCCGCGCGGAGACGCTGGTGTTCGACAACCCCTTCCGGACGCGGAAGCGCTGATGGCCGACAGCATCTTCACGGGCGCGCTGACCGTCCTGACGGCGATCGGCCTGTTGTTCGGCCCGCCGGCCGTCGCCAGCGTCGTCCTGCACTGGACGGAGCGCCGGATGACCGGCGGCCTGATGCGCATCGCGGGCCGCTGGGCGGTGCTGATCACGGGTTGGCTCGGGGTGCCGATCCACGAGCTGTCGCACGCCCTGATGTGCGTCATCTTCCGTCACCGCATCGAGAAGCTCGTGCTGTTCCATCCCGATCCCGAGACGGGGACGCTCGGCTACGTCAACCACTCCTGGAACCGCAAGAACCCGCTGCACGTCGTGGGCGCCTTCTTCATCGGGATGGCGCCGTTGCTGGGGGGCGCCGCGGTGATCCTGGTGTTGCTGCACGTGCTGGTGCCCGGCGCGCTGGCGGTGCCGCAGGTGGCGTTGCCGGCGGGACCGGGGGACTCGGCGGGGTGGGCGGCGCTGGGCCAAGGCCTAGGCGACGCGCTGCACCACACCCTGCGCACCATGTTCACCGCCGAGAACGTCGGCGGCTGGCGGCTGTGGGTCTTCCTCTACCTCTCGTTGTGCGTGGGCAGCCACGTGTCGCCGAGCCCGCAGGATTTCAAGGGGAGTCTGGTGGGGGGACTGGCGGTGTTTGCGCTGTTGATCGTGGGTGGGGGGATCGCGGTGGCGGCGGGCGCCGGCCCGCGGCTCGCCTCGCTGGCGTGGACGGCCGGCCTCTCCACCGGCCTCCTGCTCTCCTTCGTGGCGGCGATCAACATCCCGCTGGCGCTGGGGGTGTCGTTCCTGGGGCGGTTCCGGGGGTAGGGGGGCCGAGGTGCACGCGCGACGTGCAGGGCTTCCGGCGGGGGACCGAATCTCGCGCAGAGATGCAGAGACGCGGACGGGCAGCCGGGCGGCTGCTGCTTCCGGGGTCGACGGCCCGCGGAGGGGGCAAGACGCTCCGTTCGGGATGCGGCACGCAGCAGGGCAAGTGCGGGTCCCCTGGAGCCCCCCGACTCTTCAGCGGCGTCGCCGCAGGATCGTCCCGGCGCCGCCGACGACCCACACGTCGGAGGCGTCGACCCCGGCGACTCCGAGCAGGCAGTCCGCGGCCGGCGAGGACATCTCGGTCCAGCCGGTCCCGTCCCAATGAATGATGGCTCCGCAGCCGACCGCCCACGCGTCGTCGGGAGCCGAGGCCCAGACCGCATCGAACTCCGCCGCGATCGGCGATGCCAGCTCGGACCAACTCCCGCCGTCCCAGTGGAATACGTAGGGCACGCCATCATCGCTGTCCCAGCCGTAGCGATAGCCCCCGAGAGCCCACACGTCATCCGGGCCGCTGCCTGAGACCGCCCTGACGAAGTCGTGCCAAGCGGCGGGGACCGCAACCTGTGCCCATGTCGTTCCATCCCAGTGGAATGCCCCGGCGTCGGCGCCATTCCAGCCGACGGTCCACACGTCGGACGAAGCCGCGCCCCAGACGCCCGTCGCAGCGAAGACCCCAGGGTCGTCGGACGCGTACACCGGCGTCCAGTTGCTCCCGTCCCAGTGGAAGACCGGGAACGCTGCCTCACCCACCGCCCACACGTCCGACGCCGAAGCACCCCAGAGGCCCGTGAAGTTGGCGGTGGTTCCCACGGGGACGGGCGACCAAGCGCTGCCGTCCGATCGGAGCACCGTTCCCCCATCCCCCGCGGCCCACACCTGGGAGGACGTGGCGCCCCAGACCGACCTGAGGTAGGTGCTCGAACCGAGGTCGATCGCGGCCCACCTCGCCCCGTCCCAGTGCAGGATCGCACTGCCGCCCGGGCTGTACCAGAGCCCCACGGCCCACACGTCGTCGGTGCCCGCCGCCCAGACGTCCTCAAAGATGTAGCCCCCGCGGTAGCCGGACGAAGCAGGGTTCCAGGCGGAACCGTTCCAGCGGTACATGCTGCCGCGGTCACCGACGATCCATCCATCCGTGGTCGACGAGAGCCACAGACCCAACGCTTCGTTCCCGGTATGCGTCGTCGTCCAGCCGGAGCCGTCCCAGTGCCCCACGCCACAGGATTCCGCCAAGGCCCAGAGATCGGAAGGCCCCGTTCCGCCGAGCCGCTCGACGTTGCATCCAGCGAAGGCGGGCAGAACGCTCGACGTCCAGGCCGCCCCGTCCCAATGGGCGAACGCACCATAGTGGCCGGCGACCCACAGATCGGAGGTCCCGAAGGCCCACAGGGAGAAGACGGTGAATCCGACGCCCGGCGCGCTCGACCAGCGAGCGCCGTCCCAACGGATGACGTTCCCGTCCATGCCGGCGGCCCACGCGTCGGAGGCCGAGAAGGCCCACACCGCGAGGAGTTGCTGGCGCACCCCGGATGAAACGTTCGTCCAGGTCGCGCCGTCCCAGTGGAGCGTGATTCCCACGGCCGGCGACATCCACTCGCCGCCCACGGCCCACACGTCGGCGGGACCGAGGGCGAAGACCCCGAGAAGATCCAGGGTGGTCCCAGAGGGAGTGTCGGTCCAGTTCGTCCCATCCCAGTGCAGGATGGTGCCGCCCCGGCCGACGGCCCAGACGTCGGCCGGCCCCGTGCCGCGGACGGCCTCGAGGCTGTTCCGGGTCCCCGTCGCAAAGAGCGACCAACGCGTGCCGTCCCAGTGCAGGGCGGTCCCGACCTCGCCGACGGCCCAGATGTCGGAGGGACCCGAACCCCACGCATTCAGCAGGGTGGCGCCCTGCGGCAGCGGGTTCAACCAACAGAATCCGTCGGGGTTGCAGACACAATCGCCGTCGCAGAAGGACCAGGTGCACGCGTCCGAGCACGTTCGCGTACCGCCTGTGGCGCACGCCGTCTCGCACGTCGCCGACGCTCCGCTCGCGCACTCGAAGCCGTTGTCCGGTGCCCCGTCGCAGTCGTCGTCCCGTCCGTTGCACGTCTCCGTGGGCGGGACGCACTCTCCCCAGGTGCAGCTCGACGTGCAATCCTGCCCGCCGATCGAGTCGCACGGGGTTGTGCAGCTTCGCTCGGCGTCCCGGTCGCATGCCTCGACGCCCGTGCGGACATGGCCATCTCCGCAGCGGGCCAGGCGACAGCCCGCGACGCACCCGTCCGTGTCGTCGAGGTTGCCGTCGTCGCAGTCCTCGCCGTCGTCGAGCCGTCCGTCGCCGCAGACCGGGCCGGCGGCCTCGGCATCGCCGGCGTCCTCGGTGCCGTCGATGCCGTCGACCGCGTCGACTCCGTCGACCACACCGTCGTCCTCCATGAACGTTCCGTCGTCGCGATCGGGAACGTCGGCCTCCAGCGGGACATCCCCGGCCGGCACGTCGAACGGGTCTCCGTTTTCGCCGGCGGCATCTCGCGTCGATGTCGAGCCGCCGCACGCCGCCCACGCGCAGTTGACGCACGTGGCCAGGACAACCAGGCGCCGCGATTCCATCCGCCCCAACCTCGACGGGCAGCAGCCTACAGCGCGACCTTGGGATGGTGGTTGGTCGAAGCGCGTTCTTGCGTGGAACCTGCACCCCACGGGCGAAGCCGGCGGGGACCGGAGCGGTCGCCCTGCGGGAACGAGCGGAGGAAGCATGAGGTATCTTCTACGTCACGGTGCAGTCCGGCGCAAGAACGACTCGCGGCTGGCGAGCGGTGTCGAGGACTTGGCGGCCACGGCGTTCGGGGTCAACCTCGCGGCGTGGGGTACTACACCTCGACATGCACGGGCCAGAGCGTCGCGCGGCAGGCAGCCGGATAGCAGATGTCCCTCTCGCCACCAGAGAACTGACGCAAGATCCTGAGAGCGCGGAAGATCCTCGCGGCCGGCTCCGCCCCGTGCTTCACGACGTCCGTCGTGTGCCTTCTCTTCCAGGCTGATGCGGCTCACGCGCGCGCGGACGTCACGACGGAGTGCGGCGAGGACTCACGTCATCGCGGGCGAGGCGGGCCATCAGCGTCTTGACGGCCGTGGGGGAGGCGCGAGCACGGCGGACGCGAGGTGTTCGGGCGTCGTCCAGCGCACTTCGACGCCGTCGAGCGTCTCGCGGTGCTCCAATTCGAGGTTCAGGACGACGAAGCGGGGGGGCCGATAGGCGTCGAGGAAGCTGCGCGAGGAGCGCTCGAGGCGCGGTCGATCCATCGCGTGCGCCTTCACTTCGACGCCGATCGGGCCGCCGGGGGTGAGCACGACGAAGTCGACCTCGGCCTTGGAGCTGCTGCGCCAGTAGTGCAGCGTGGCGCCGGCCGGCAATGCCTTCCACAGCTCGCCGAACGCCCAGTTCTCCAGCACGGCGCCGGCATCGACGCGGTCGGCCAGCCGGCGGAAGTCGCCCGTGAGGTGGTTGCGGAGGCCGTTATCCACGAGGAAGATCTTCGGCCGTCCGGTCAGCTCGGAGCGTTTGCCGCCGGCGAAGGGGGGCAGTTGCACGAGGATGTGGACCGACTCGAGGATCTCGACATAGGCGGCGACGGTGTCGCGGCTGATGCCGAGGAGGCCCGACCACTCGGCGAAGTTCACGAGGTTCCCGGCCTGGCCGGCCGCGAGGCGCAGCAGGCGGCGGAACGCCTCGGGCCGCGCGATGCGGCCCAGGTCGCTCGCGTCCCGCGAGAGGATCGCCTCGACGAGATCGAGAAGCACCTGCTCCGGACGATCGGCGAGCCATGCGCGGGGGTAGCCGCCGAAGATGACGTGCCGTTCGAAGCGGTCCCGGATCGTCGCCGCCCGCGCGGCGGGGGGCGCTAGCGGGGCGTCACCGCACGCTTCGGCGAGGGAGAAGGGGAAGAGCCGGGTGCGGCTGGCGCGTCCGGCGAGCGATTCGCGCGTGCGCGATCGGAGTTGGAAGGAGCTGCTGCCGGTGACCAGGAGGGGCATGCCGGGGCGCCGGTCGACGAGTCCCTTGAGGAAGAGGGCGGCTTCGTCCAGGTGCTGGATCTCGTCGAAGAAGACGGGAGTGCCGGCGGGCGCGAGTCGTTCGAGGTCGGCGAGGAAGAGGGGTGGCGAGCGGCACCACTCGCGTACGGGCGACAGCTCGCAGTCCACGTAGAGCACGGGTTTGGCGCGTCGAGCGAGCCACGACCAGATCGCGGTGGACTTGCCGCACTGGCGGGGACCGACGACGAGGTGCGCCTGATCGGCCTGGCTCCAGCGTTCGGCGGCGCTGGCGAGCTGGAGTCGGGGGACGAAGGCATCCGGCAGGCGGCGGTGGAGCCAAGCGTCGAGGGTATCCGGGGCAGAGATCCACGGATTGTCCTTCAGCAACGAAGCCTGAAGATCACGATCCACAATCCGATAATAACCCTGACGGATACGAACATCAACCGCGTTTTTCATGGATTGGTGCAGGCCGCGGATGCGTCCGCGGCGCGCTCATCCCAGCTCGGTGGCGAGCGTCGCTGCGAGGTTTGGGCAGCGAAAGGCGTACCCCGAGGCGGTGAGGCGGCGGGGGAGGACCCGTGTGCTGCCCAGGACGACGTCAGCCATCTCGCCGAAGGCCAGGCGCAGGGCGAAGCGGGGGACAGGCAGCCAGCACGGCCGGTGCAGCGCGCGGCCGATCGCGCGCGACAGCTCGGCGTTGGTCGTGGGCTGCGGCGCCACGAGATTGACGGGGCCGCTCACCTCCCCCGCGGACAGCAGGTGCAGGATGGCCCCGACCGCGTCCTCGCGCGCGATCCAACTCACCCACTGGCGTCCGGAGCCGACGCGCCCGCCGGCGAACAGCCGGAACGGCCGCGCCATCCGCGGCAGCGCGCCGCCGTCCCCCGAGAGGACCACGCCCGACCGCAGGAGCACGACACGAATCCCGGTATCGCGTGCGGGCTCCGTCGCGGCTTCCCAGCGGGCGCAGACGTCGGCCAGGAAGCCCGAGCCCGGCGCGGACGACTCGTCGAGTTCCTCGTCGCCGCGGTCGCCGTACCAGCCGACGGCCGACGCCGAGAGCAGCACGCCCGGCGGGCGGGGGAGGGCGGCCAGGGTGCGGGCCAAGAGTCCGGTTCCCTCCACGCGACTTCGCAGGAGCGACTCCTTGCGCAGCCGCGTCCATCGTCCGGCCGAGAGGTTCTCGCCCGCCAAGTGGACCACCGCGTCCACGCCGTCGAACACCGCGGAGTCGAGCCTTGCGGCTGATGGATCCCAGGACGTCTCGTCGGCGCGTCTCGCCGCTCGCCGCACCAGGCGTCGGACGCGGAATCCGCCACCCACCAGCCGCGCGCAGAGTGACCGCCCGATCAATCCCGTCGAGCCGGTGACCGCCACCAGTCTCGCATCTCCCCCGCCCATCGGCCCACCGTAGAGCCGCCCCACCCGACCGTCAAGCCGGCATCGGCGTCGGGAGACTCTCGCCCCCTTCCCCTCCCCTCCGCGCCCTGCTCTCTCGTTGTCCACGCCCCTCCGATGGGCTATGTTGCGGGCCAGATGAGGGAACCCGTCGAGGAGCGTCAGTCGGGATCGTGCAACGGGGGAAGCGGGACGGCTTCGAGCGGCAACGGCGGGCTGGAGCCCGGGCTGCCGGTGACGGAGATTGCCGTCGAGGACCCGGAGACCCTGCGCAAGGTGCTGGGCCCGCAGTGCCGCAACCTGCGCCACGTCGCGGCCTCGTTCGGCGCGCTGGCCGGCACGCGCGGTGACCGGATCCAGCTCCAGGGCACCGACGACGCGGTCGACCAGGCGCGTCGCGCGCTGCTCCAGCTCCTCGAGCTGGCCGCGACCGGCGCGCCCCTGCGCGCGCAGGAGGTCGAGCAGGCGGTCTCGCTCGTGTCCCAGGGCGAGCCGGTCCGGCTGCGCGCCCTGCACGCCGACGTCGTTCTGGTCACGCCGGGCCGTCGTGCCGTGACGCCCCGTGGCGCCAACCAGCAGCGCTACCTCGAGGCCCTCCGCACCCACGACCTCGTGCTCGCCGTCGGTCCCGCCGGCACCGGCAAGACCTACCTCGCCATGGCCGCCGCGATCGCCGCCTTCCAGGCCAAGCGCTACCAGCGCATCGTGCTCACGCGGCCCGCGGTCGAGGCCGGCGAGCGGCTCGGTTTCCTGCCGGGCGACCTGGTGGAGAAGGTCAATCCCTATCTCCGCCCGCTCTACGACGCGCTGCACGACATGATGGGCATCGAGCGGGTGCAGGAGATGATGGGGCGCGGCTTCATCGAGGTCGCGCCGCTGGCGTTCATGCGCGGCCGCACCCTCAACAACTCGTTCATCATCCTCGACGAGGCCCAGAACACCACCCACGAGCAGATGAAGATGTTCCTCACCCGCCTGGGCTACAACTCCCAGGCCGTCGTCACCGGGGACGTCACGCAGATCGACCTGCCTGTCGGCATGTGCTCCGGGCTGGTCGAGGCGCGCGAGCTGCTGGCCGAGGTGCAGGGCATCCGCATCTGCACCTTCACGGAGAAGGACGTGGTCCGGCACCCGCTGGTGCAGAAGATCATCCTCGCCTACGAACGCGAGCGCACCCAGGCCGTGCCGCCGCGCACGGAAGGGGAAGGCAAGTGACCGACGCCGACCACGATCCCGCGCCCCGCGTGCGCGAGCTGGAGGCCGAGCTGGCCCGGCGGGAGGCGGAGGTCGCCGACCTCGTCGCGATCGGCGTCGCGCTTTCGGCCGAGCGCGACCTTTCCGTGCTGTTGGCGCGGATCGTCGCCCAGGCCTGCCGCATCACCGGCGCCGACGCCGCATCGCTGTACGTGGTGGAACGGCCCGAGCGCGGGCAACCGCCGACGACGCTGCGTTTCAAGCTGGCGCGCAACGACTCCGTGCAGCTCCCGGCCACCGGCGAGTTCACCGTCCCCATCTCGATGACCTCGGTGGCCGGCTCCGTCGCCGTCTCCCGCCGGCCGCTCAACCTCCCCGACGCCTACAACCCGCCCGCCGACGCGCCGTTCCACATGGACCGCTCCTTCGACACGCGCTTCGGCTACAAGAGCCGCTCCATGCTCGTCTGGCCCATGCTCTCCCACGCCGACGAGCTGATCGGCGTCCTGCAGCTCATCAACCGCAAGCTCGGCGACGGGCCGCTCGCCGCCCCGGCCGACTTCGAGACCCGCGTCGTGCCCTTCGACCGTCGCAGCGAGCAGCTCCTCTCCGCCCTTTCCGCCCAGGCCGCCGTGGCCATCGAGAACGCCATGCTCTACGAGGACATGGCCAGGGCGTTCGACGGCTTCGTCCAGGCGTCCGTGCACGCCATCGAACAGCGCGACCCGACGACGATGGGCCACTCCGTCCGCGTCGCTTCGCTCACCGTCGAGCTGGCGCGCAAGGTCGACGCCTGCGATCGCGGCTGGCTCGACGCCGTCCGCTTCGGTCCGGACGACCTGCAGGAGCTGCGCTACGCCGCCCTGCTGCACGACTTCGGCAAGGTCGGCGTCCGCGAGGAAGTGCTGCTCAAGGCCAAGAAGCTCTACCCCGGGACGCTCGAGCTGATCCTCGCCCGCTTCCAGTACGCGCGGCAGTCCGCGGAGGTCGACATGTACCGCCGGAAGCTCGAGTTGCTGGAACGCGGCGCGTCGCGCGCCGAGGTCGAGACGCTGGAGGCCGAGCTGGCCGAGCAGGTGCGCCTGCTCGACGAGTCGCTCCGCCTGATCAAGGCCGCGAACGAGCCGACCGTGCTGGCGCAAGGCGACGCGGGACGGCTGACCGAGGTCGCGGCGATGACCTACCTGACGCCGGAGGGAGGGCGACGGCCGCTCCTCCTGCCGGGCGAGATGGAGAGCCTGCAGATCGCGCGCGGCAGCCTCAACGCCGCCGAGGTGCGCGAGATCCAGTCGCACGCCCAGCACACCTTCGACTTCCTCTCGCGGATCCCCTGGGGCCGCCGCTTCTACCGTCTGCCGCTCATCGCCGCCTCGCACCACGAGAAGATCGACGGCACCGGCTATCCTCGCGGCCTGCACGCCGATGACATCCCGATCCAGTCCAAGATGATGGCCGTCGCCGACATCTACGACGCCCTGACCGCTTCGGACCGGCCGTACAAGCGCGCCGTCCCCACCCCCCGCGCCCTCGACATCCTCTGGCTCGAGACCAAGGACCGCCACCTCGACGCCGACCTCGTCCGCCTCTTCGTCGAGGGCGAGGTCTACAGGGTGGCCGACACGGCCGGTTGAGGGGTTTTCAGTTTTCAGTTTTCAGTTTTCGGTTCCGGCCCCCCGGCAGTTTCATCGCAGGGCGCGGGTGAGCTATGCTCCCCCGTGATGAACGCGCTCTGGGCCATCGCGCGGAGCACCTTCCGCCAGGCCGTCCGCGACCGCCTGCTCTACGGCATCCTGTTCTTCGCCGTCGCGATGCTCTTCTTCGGCCTGGTGCTCGGCGAGCTGTCGCTGCACGAGGAACAGCGCGTCGTGGTCGATGTGGGCCTGGCCGGCATCTCGCTGTTCACCGTCATTGCGGCCACGATCGCCGGCGTCAACCTCCTGTACAAGGAGCTGGACCGCAAGACGCTCTTCACCGTCCTCTCCAAGCCCATCGCCCGCTGGCAGTTCCTCCTCGGCAAGTTCGCCGGGCTCGCCGTCACCATCCTCCTGGCGCTCGGCCTCATGGGACTGGTGCTCGTCTTCATCCTGTCCTTCAAGGACATGGCCATCCCGGCGGCGATGCCCTACTTCCTGGCTCTGATTGCCGTGGAGGCCGTCGTCGTCACGGCGGTCGCCGTGTTCTTCTCCTCCTTCGCCACCCCCTTCATGAGCGGCATCTTCACCTTCGGCGTCTTCGTCATCGGCCGCAACGGCGACGTCCTGGCCGAGCTGGCCTCGCGCAAGACCGGAGGTTTCACCGGCACCGTGCTCTCGCTGCTCGTCGATCTCACGCCGAACCTCTACCTGTTCTACCCCAGCGGCGAGATGTTCGAGGACCGCTACGTGAACCTGCACCGCGGCTTCGTGCCGCTGGACTACGTCGGCTACTCCGTCGCCTACGGCCTCGCTTATGCCGCCTGCCTGGTCATCCTCGCCGTGCTGATCTTCCGCCGGAAGGACGTGGTGTAGGAGGGGGGGGCTGGGGAGGGGGGGGAGGGGGGACAAGAGGGGGCTGGGGGTCGGGGGTCGGGGGCTGGCAGGAACCGGACCCGGACCCGCTCTTCGGAGCGTGGCTTCCGCGGGAGGGCAGCCGCGGGCTGAAGCCCGCGGTTCGGATTCCGCGGCCTGACGAGGGAGCATTGCGATGCGTGCGGAGTTGGCGGTGGCTTGGATGACGTTGGCGATTGGCGCGTGCGGGGGCGGTGGTCCCGCTCCTGCGGCTTCGCCCGGGCCCGAGCTGCCTGTCGGCGAGTTCAGCGGCGTGGATCTCTCGGGACCTCTGCTCCCGGCGGGCGACTGGACCAGCGGGCACAATTACGCCACGTGCTGGGACTGTCCGGCGCCGGCGGCCGTCGTCGTGCTCGACGTCTACGGCGACGCCGCGTCGGCCGAGCGCGCCGTCGCCGCCGTGCCCGCCGGCGCCCTGCCGCCCGGGTATCCCATGGCCGTGCACACCGACGAGCTGGCCCTGGCCGGACCGCCGCACGACGGCATCGTCGTGGTGCTGGGCCAGTTCGAGACGCTGGAGCAGGCCCAGGCCTGGCGCGAACGGACCTCGACTTCCTTCCCGCAGGCCCAGGTCATGCCGCTGCTTCAGGGCGAAGAGGCGTGGAACGCCTGGGAACGAGGGAGCGGCCGCCGGGTCGTGCGCATCCAGGACGGCGAGGCCGTGCCGGCGTTCTCTCCCGCCGACGCCGAGGGCTTCTCCGCCTCGGTCGGCTGCCGGGACTTCGGCGGCGACGAGCCGTGCCCGCCGCTGCCCGAGGTGCATCCGCTCTGTGCCCTGCCGCCCGGCGCGATCTTCGTGACCACCGACGAGGAGATCGGCGGCTTCTACTACCAGTGGCTGCCCGTGCGCTGCGGAGGGGAACCCGCCTTCGTCGCCTGGCGCTTCACGCTCTTCGCCGCGACGGTCCTGCCGCGCGACGGCGGCGGCTGGTTCCTGCGCCAGACGGTCGGGGCCGAATGCGACGTGCCGACCTTCGAGGAATGGACCTACGACGAGCACGGCCGGCAGCCGCCCGAAATCCCGCCCCCCGCGCCCCAGATGGAGATTCCCCCCGGCGTCGCCGGCATCCGCGGCGCCCCGTCCGCGGGCGGCGGGCAAGGTGGGTGCCTATCGAAGTAGCCTTCCCCCTTGGCGTCCTTTGCCTCTTTGCGCCCCTGGCGCGAAACCCCACTTTTGACCACAACCCTCCACAATGCGACGATGCCCTCCGCCCATGCACCGCGTGGTTGCCGTCGGCCTGATTGTCGTCGTCCTCGCGCTCGCGCTGGTCGTCGTCCGCGTCTGGTTCGCGTCGCGAGCGGAGTGGCAGGCGGGGGAGGCGCTGGTCGCCGAGTACAACCGGACCGCCGCGGCGCCCGGCGCGGACCCGGCGCCGGAGGAACGCCGACGGCGGGCGGCCCTGCTGCGGGACGCCGTCCTTCGCTTCCGGGCGGCGGCGCTGTGGTACCTCCCGGGCAATCCCTACGGCCGCCGGTCGCTCGAGCGGCTCCTGGTCATCGGCCAGCGGGCCGAGCAGGCCGCGGACGACCGCCTGGCCGTGTACGCCTACCGTGCCGCGCGCTCCGCGGTCCTCGGCACGCGCGGATTCGGGCTCGGAGACGAGGAGACGCTGGGGCGGGCGAACGCGGCGATCGCGCGCGTCTCGGCGCGACTCGAGAGGCCGCCGGCCCCGGGCGAGGAGGTACTGTCCGGGACGGAGCGCGAGCGGCGGCACCTCGCGCTGCTGCGCGCTCCCGAGGATCCGAATCCGTGGTTTGCCTTGCTGGCGACCGCGGGGCTCCTGGGTTGGGTGGGGGGCGTGATCGGCTTCGCCTTGCGCGGGCTCGACGACCAGTGCAAGTTGCGCCTCGCTCCGGCGCTGTGGGCCGGGGGCGTCGTCGTCTGCGGGCTGGCGGCCTGGGCCGCGGGGCTGGCGCTGGCGTAGCAGGGAGAGTTTCGCCATGGACTCGTTCGTCATTCGCGGCGGCGTTCCGTTGCGCGGCACGGTGGAGATCAGCGGCGCGAAGAACGCGGCGCTGCCCATCCTCTGCGTCTCGATGCTGGCCGAGGGCGTGCACTTCTTCCGCAACGTGCCGCGCCTCAACGACATCGATACGACGATCGACCTCGTCCGGCACATGGGCGCCGAGGTCGAAGGAACGGCGCCCGTGCTCAAGGTGTCGACGGCGAGCATCGATCGCTTCGACGCGCCGTACGAGCTGGTCAAGAAGATGCGCGCCTCGGTCCTGGTGCTCGGCCCGCTCCTGGCGCGTTTCGGCGAGGCGCGCGTCTCGCTGCCCGGCGGCTGCGCCATCGGCGCACGGCCGATCGATCAGCACCTGAAGGGTCTCGAGGCGCTCGGCGCCGAGATCCGCATCGAGCACGGGTTCGTGCTCGCCAGGGCCAAGCGGCTCCGCGGCGCCGAGATCGTGTTCGACCTCCAGACCGTCGGCGGCACCGAGAACCTCATGATGGCGGCCGTGCTGGCCGAAGGGCGCACGACGATGCTCAACTGCGCCAAGGAGCCCGAGATCGAGGAGTTGGCGCGGGTGCTGAACAAGATGGGCGCGAACGTCCAGGGCGCCGGCACGGACACGATCCACATTGAGGGCGTGCGCGAGCTGCGGCCCGTCGACCATGCGATCATCCCCGACCGCATCGAGGCCGGGACGTACATGGCCGCCGCCGCCGCCACCGGCGGCGACGTCCTGCTGCACAACTGCCGCCTCGATCACCTGGAATCGGTCGCGGCGAAGATCGCGCAGGCGGGCGCCGAGGTCTCGGCGGAAGGGCAGGGCGTGCGCGTGCGCGGGAAGCGGCCGTTCCGGGCGTGCGACGTGACGACGCTGCCCTACCCCGGCTTCCCGACCGACATGCAGGCGCAGTTCATGGTGCTCATGTGCCTGGCCCAGGGCGAGAGCGTCGTCACCGAGACGGTCTTCGAGAACCGTTTCATGCACGTGCCCGAGCTGTGCCGCATGGGAGCGGATGTGGAGATCCGGGGGCGGTCGGCCGTGGTGCGGGGCGTGCAGCGGCTCTCGGGTGCGCAGGTGATGTGCAGCGACCTGCGCGCTTCGGCGGCGCTGGTCATCGCCGGACTGGTCGCCGAGGGCGAGACGCGCCTCCTGCGCGTCTACCACATCGATCGCGGGTACGAGGACGTGATCGCCAAGCTCGCGGGGCTCGGCGCGCACGTCCAGCGCGTGGCGGGCGGCGGGTAGGCCGGAAGAAAGAAACCACCGATGGACACCGATGGACACCGATGAGAGGAAGGGAAAGCGCGGCTGAAACGGCAACGCCTGCGTTGCAGTTCGGCCGTGAGCGCGGCGCGCCGCTGTGCTGCCCGCCTCCCGCATCCGAACCGCGGGCTTCAGCCCGCGGCTGACCCGAGGCCGCTACTACCGGCGGAGCATGTTGGAGAAGTTGCCGAGCGTGGCGGCGTCGGCGGGGAGGCCGGGGCAGTCGGGGTGCCAGGCCGAGGCGCTGCTGATGCCGAGCACGCGGTCCGGCTGTTCCTGGCCGGGAGGCGCGCGCCACGTCCATTCGCCGTCGGACTCCTCGAGGCCGGCCGTGCCGAGCTGCTGCTTGTAGTAGGCCGCCACGTCTTCCGGGGAGGCCGTCGTTGCGAAGATGTCCCAGAGGATCTCGGTGCCGTCGGCGGAGAGGACGGATTGGCCGCAGGCGTGGGTCATGCCGGGCATGACGGGGAAGTCGTGGGAGGTTTCCGCGACGGCGGTCGCAGCCTCCCGTTGGGTGGCCGACGTGCCGTCGGCCCCCGGCGAGGTGTCCCCGGCGGCGGGGCCGTCGGCGTCCGGCGAGCGGGTCGAGCTGCGGCATGTCGCGCCGATGGCCAGGAACCCGCACAGTATGGACAAGGTCAGGTAGCGCATCGGACACCCCAGCCCTTTCATCCCCCCGCTCGGGAAGGATGAGGCCACATCCGCGTCGCGGGGACAAGGATTGGAGGCTCGTCAGCAACCGCTCCCCGGCGACGCGTCAGGCGGCGTGGGACCGCCGGGCCCGTTCGCGGGCTTCGCGAATGCGGGCGAGCGCCGCGAGGTCGTACATGCGTTCGCCGCAGCTCGAGCACTCCTCCAGCGCGACCTGCCGGACCGCGATTTCGCGGTGTCCGACCTTGACCCGCACCGTGCGCCGTACCCGGCACACCGTGGTCCGGCCGCACGTCGGGCAGGCGATCTTCAGGCACGAGGTCTTCATGGCAGGCTCCTCTTGGACGACACCAGGATGTACAGGACGTCGCGACCCTGTTCCTTGCGGATGACTCCCTTGGTGTAGATCGGAATCCCGCGGAAACTCACGCCGACGATCACGTAGAGCGTCTCGCGCCTCGCAAGCCTGCGGGTCGAGCGCGATCGCAGGCTCTTGTGGATCCCCGGGGCCGACAGGATGGCTTCCAGGGCATCCTCGGGCTCGAGTCCTTCGGCGTCCAATTCCGTTCGCGCCTTTTCCGTGAATCGAACGGCCCCCCGGACCACGAGCCGCTTGATGCGTACCAGCACGTCCATCGCCCCACATTATGGCCAGTAGCCGGGAAGCGGCAAGGGCAACCGTCCAAACGACGGCCGCGCCTGGGCCCGAGTCCCCGGACCCAGACGCCCGTTGACTCCGCTTCCACCTCGGGTCACGCTTCGTGCGCGGTGCCGATGCCGGACCGGGGGTCATATGCGCGATCCCGTGAACGACGACCGAACTTCCGCAGGTTTGGCGGGCCGACGCAACGCGATGCTCGCGACCGTTTCCCTCATGGCGGGGCTGGCGGGGGGGGCGGCGGCGCAGACGGCCGCGGTCGAGCCGGCGGCGGTAGGTCCGGTGCTGGGCGTGGAGTCGGTGGAGGATGTGTCCGCGCTTCATGCGCGCGCGGAGACCCTGCAGGCCGCGTGCGACAGCGGGGATGTTGACGCCTGCGACGATTTGCCGGCGACCTGGGACCAGTTGATCGCCGGGTACCGGTTCGTTCTGGCCGAGGACCCGATGGGGCCGCACGCGTACGATTGCATGTTCAATCTCGCGACGGCGCTGTACTTCGCCGGATGGGAGGACGAGGCGCTGGAGGAGTACCGGGCGGTGGAGGATTCGCCGCTGGGCAGCGCGCACGAGCGGGACGCATTGGCCAACCAGATCACGATCCTGGGGAATTGGTTCGCGCGAGAGGGGCAGAGTCTGATTCCCGAGGAGCCGCCGACGCACGTGGAAGTGGTGGAGGACGGTACCGAGCGAACGATCGCCGACCCGGTGCCTCTCCCGCCACTGATCGCTCGCTGGCACGCCGCCATGCTTCGCTGGGTGGAACGGTACCCCGAGGACCCGGAGTCGCTCGGGTACCGCCACTCGATCGCCGGCCAACTCTTCTTCCTAGGTCATTGGGACGAAGCGGAGCGGATGTACCAGGCGATCTTCGACGACTACTGCGGGGATCCGACGCAGGAAACCACGGCGTTGGAAGCTTGGCAGTTCCTGCGCACCTTGGCCGCACTTTCCGGGGACCGGGAGCGAATACAGACCTTGCGGGATGAGGCGGGCGTCGACGGGTGCTTTCCCGCTGTGACCGCAGACCGGCTGTTTCCGCGTCGCCGCCATCCGTGCGGAGGGGAGTCCGAGCTCATCGTCTCCGCGCAACTCCACGAGTACTTCGCCGCAGCATGGGACTTGTACGAGGCGGCACGCGACGCCGACGATCCGGAGGGGTACGGGGAAGCGGCGAGGATACTGCTGGAAATCGCCAGCAATTGCCCTGACGCCCGGGACTCCCCGGCGGCCATCCGCGTCGCCGCCGTCGCATTCGGTCAGGCGCACGAACCGGTGTTGGCCGGGGAGACCTGGAAGAAGTTGATCGAGTTCTGCTCGCCACCGAGCACCCATCTGGCGGCATGCGAAGCCGATGGGCCGGGCGACCCGAACCGCGTCCGGCTGGCGGAGGCGCACTTCTTCGTTGCGTCGTACGCGATGCAGACCTTCGATCTTGAGCAGGCCGCGCGGAGCTTCTGCGAGTTGGAGCAGGCGGTCGGGCGTCGCGCTCGGGGCGAGGTGTTGCGGCCCGTGGCCGAGTGCATCGGCCTGGCGGTCAACTCCTGCACCGACGGTGAGTACATCGCCGAGTCCGTCCGCGCGCAGGCAGCCATCGCGCGGCTGCGGGCCGATTGGGCCGAGGCGGCGAGAGTGACCAAGCGCATTCTCGACGAAGGCTTCACCCGGTCGGTCGAGGATGCGGCCCGGATGAAGATGGACGTCGTCGAATTCTACCGCCGCGCCTCCGCGTGGAGCGACATGCGGCGCGCCGCGAAGGACTTCCTGGACGAGTACGAAGGCGATGCGGATCGGCGGCTCGACGTGCTGCGCGTGAGGTGGTTTCTGCACCAGGACGCCGAGCGAGAGGGCGACGCACGGGCGCAGACGCGGGCGCTTCGCCGGCTGCAAGGCGCCTACGAAAACCTGACCGACGCGGAGAAAGGCGTCGCCGGTGCGGACCTCGGACCCGCCGAGCTCCAACTCGTGCTCGACGTCGAGGATGCACTTGCCAAGCCAGCCTCCGAGGCACTGGAATCGGACTTCGACGAGCTGGCTCGGCTCCAGTTCCGGCGCCGAAGCGTGCCCACGTTCGGCGACGACCTCATGGAGTTCAAGGACGAGTTGGTGCGACGGGCCAAGGACCTCACGGCCGGTTGCCTCCGGATCGTGCGCGACTACCCGGTGGCGCCGACCGGGGGGACCGCGGCGCGCTTCCGCATCGCCTTCGTGTGGTACCTCGTGGTGCGGAATCTCTCGACGCTCTCCGAGCGGCTGCCGGCCGAGTGGCTTGACACCGCGGTAGGGGAGGGAACGTTGCGCGACCGGCTGGAGGAGATCGACGAGGGCGTCCGGCAGGTCGTGGTGGAGGACAGCGTCACGATCGAGACGATGGTTCGGAACTACCTGCTCGGAGACGGCACCGCTGCATCGGGTGGGGTGGTAGGCGCAACGGCGTTCGCCCGGGCGGTCGGCGCATCGAACGAGTGGGTCCGCCGGGCCGTCGCGCTGGCGGTGCGGCTCGGGCTGAGCGACGATCCGGGTCTGCTGTTCGTGAGGGGACCGATGCCGGCGGTTTCGGGTCCGGTCTTCCCCGGCGGGCTCGATCCGGTGGCGGAGTAGGGGCCGGGGGAGGGAACCCGGGTCGCGCTACGGCGAAGCGATGGGCTGGGAGGCCAGGTCGCCGAAGTGGCGGCGCCGATCGTTGACGTACGAGCGACCGAGCGCGGCGCCGTGCGCGAGCAGCCAGGCATCGACGCGCTCGGTGCCCAGCGGCGGCGCGCGCGAAACCAGCAGCTCCTGCTCGAGTCCGGCCAGCTCCTCGCGCGCGAGGACGGTATCACCCAGGAACAGCTCGACGAGGCGGATTCCGGCGAGCGCGAGCCGGCCCGGCGCGCCGATGATGGCGCACTTCACATGGCAGGCGCGCGCGACCAGCTCGACGTACTCGCGGAACGTGACGATGTCCTGGCCGGCAGCATCGACGTCGAGGTCGGCGGAGGACTCGGCGGCGTCGGCGACGATCCGTCCGGTGTCGTCCAGGGTCACGGGCTGGAGGCGGTACCCTCCTCCGTCGGGCACGGGGAATACGGGGAAGCGGCGGAGGAACCAGGCGATGTTCGAGGTCAGCACGTCGGCGGGGCCGACGACCAAGGTGGGGCGGACGATGGCATGCGGGAGTCCGCATGCGCGCACCGCGGCGTCGACCTCGGCCTTGCCGCGGTAGTACCCGAGGCGCGAGTCGAGCGAGGCGTTGCTGACGCTGACGTGCACGAGCCGCCCGACGCGGGCTCGGACGGCGGCATCGACGAGCATGCGATTGTTGCGCACGGCGGTATGGAAGTCGTCGCCGGCGTGGGGCAGGCGGATCCAGTAGGTGTTGACGAAGACGTCCGCGCCGCGCAGCTCGGCCGCGAGATGATCGGGGTGGAAGAGGAGTTTCGCGAACGTGACGTGGCGGGAGTGCGGCGGCGTGCGGCGGTTGGTCAGGGTGTGGACGGTCCACCCGCGCCGGCGCAGCTCTCGCGCGGCTGCGGCGCCGATGTAGCTGAAGGCCCCGGTGATGACGGCGCGTCGTGCCAACGTCGTTCGATGATACTTGCGCCCGGCCGCGCGCGCCAGACGAAGCCGGGTTGTTCCCGGGCTGCCATCAGGAGAAGGGCTCGACCCAGCAGTGCAGGGGGCTATTCCTCCGGCCAGGGCGGCACGGGCTTGCTCTGGCCCGGCTCCAGCCCGCACAGATGATCGAGGACGCTCTGGTACTCCGCGTGGTCGGGCGGATAGGAGAACATCGCGTCGCCGACCAAGCCTCCTTCGCCTTCCGCGCGCAGCATCAGCACGATCGTCCCGTCGGCCTCCATCGTGGCCGACCCGATGCTGTTCGCCGCGGTCGGCTCCACGCACCCGGTCGAGGACGGTGTGGCGGTCGCCTCGGTCGCGGCGGTCCCCGCGTCGCCCTCGGGCGTCGCCGTCTCCGCGTGCGTCGTCGTTCCCCGCGGACACCCCGCGGCCAGCACCAGCATGAACATTCCAAATCCGATCGTTCGCATGCGTCCCTCCTTCCCGGCCACAGGATGAGCGTTCCGGGTCGGTTCAAGTCAAGCCGCGGGCTGGCCCCGAAGGGACTCGGCGGCTCTGCCGCCGAGCAGCCCGCGGTTCGGATCCCGGCGGTCCGCGTCCAACGGCCAAGCACCTCCGGACCAAGAACTCGTCCCACTTGACCAACCAACAACTCTACCCGATCAACCAACCACGACCCCACCTTGACCCTCGCGGCGTCGCGGACGTAGATTCCGACCGGTCGACCGGCGGAGGATCGCTTCCGGTCGCGACGGCTGTTTCCGCCGGGGCACGAGTCCCGGCGCCCGCGAGGAGAACGAACGATGTCCGGCCACAGCAGGTGGAGCACCATCAAGCACAAGAAGGGCGCCGCCGACGCCAAGCGCGGCAAGGTGTTCACGAAGGTGATCAAGGAGCTGACCGTCGCCGCGCGCATGGGCGGCGCCGACGCCGACTCCAACCCCCGCCTCCGTCGCGCCCTCGATTCCGCCCGCGCCAACAACATGCCCAGCGACACCGTGACGCGCGCGATCAAACGCGGCACGGGCGAGCTGGAAGGCGTCAACTACGAGGAGATCGTCTACGAAGGCTACGGACCGGGCGGCGTCGCCATCCTCGTCGACACGCTCACCGACTCCAAGAACCGCACCGTCGGCGAGATCCGGCAGCTCTTCACGCGGCACAACGGGAACATGGGCGAGAGCGGCTGCGTCGGCTGGATGTTCAACAAGCGCGGCATACTCACGGTCCCCAAGCCGAAGGCCACCGAGGATCGCCTGATGGAGGTCGGCCTGGACGCCGGCATCGAGGAGATCATCGACCAGGGCGAGAACTGGGAGGTCCAGACCGCCCCCGACAAGATCGATGTGGTGAAGAAGGCGCTCGTCGCCGTCGACATCGAGGTGACCGAGGCGAAGTTCGAGAAGATCCCCCAGACCACCGTGCGCCTCGAGGGCCGCCCGGCCGAGACCATGCTCAAGCTCTACGAGGCGCTCGAGGAGCACGACGACGTCCAGGCGGTCTGGGCGAACTTCGACATCCCGGACGACGTGATGGAAGGACTCGAATAGTCCGTTCCCACGAACGGAGGCTCGTGACCGACCGCCCCCTTCCCCTCGTGCTCGGCATCGATCCCGGATCGTCGCGCACCGGCGTCGGCATCGTCGCTCGCGACGGCACCCGCTACCGGCTCGTCCACCAGGAGGTCATTCGCGCCGACGGCGACATGGCCGATCGCCTCGTCCGCATCCGCGCCCGCCTGGCCGAGCTGCTCGCCGAACACCGGCCGGACGCGGCCGCGATGGAGGACGTGTTCTACGGCCACAGCGTGCCATCGGTCGTGAAGCTCGCCCAGGCCCGCGGCGTCGCCCTGGTGACGCTCGCGGAGGCCGGACTGACCATCGCCAGCTACCCCCCGGCCGTCGTCAAACGCGCCGTCACCGGCAGCGGGCGCGCCGACAAGCCGCAGGTCACGCGCATGGTCAGCGTCATCCTCGGCCTCTCGACGCCTCCCGCCGCCGACGCGGCCGACGCGCTCGCCGTGGCGCTGTGCCATGCCATGCACCCGGAGGGGGCGAAGTGAGGAGTTGTCGGTTCTTGGTTGTTGGTTCTTGGTTTGGGAACCTGTTGATGGGTGGCTTCCCGGAGAGCGACGAGGGGAAGGCGGATGATTGATCGGCTGGCGGGAACGGTGGTCGCGGCGCAGCCGGGGCGCATCGTGCTCGACGTGCAGGGCGTCGGCTACCAGGTACTGGTTCCGGTGCGCGATGCGGAACGGTTTCCGCTGGCTGCGGAACGTGTCGTGGTCCACACGCACGTCGTCTACGCGGAGGACCGGCAGGAGGCGTTCGGGTTCGCCTCGGCGGCCGAGCGCGACGTGTTCCGGCAGGTGATCGGCATCTCCGGCGTCGGGCCGCGTACGGCGATGGGCGTGTTCTCCGTGCTGACGGTGGCGGAGCTGCGCGACGCGATTTTGCGCGAGGATCGCAAGGCGCTGCTCAAGGTGAGCGGCGTCGGCCAGAAGCTCGCCGCGCGGCTGCTGCTGGAGCTGAAGGACAAGGCGTTGGCCTGGGCGGCGGAGACGCCGCGGGCCGCCTCCACCGGGCCGCGCGCCGACGACGAGAAGGCCGTCGCCGCCCTCAGCGGTCTGGGGTATCGTCCCGCGCAGGCGATGCGCGCGGTCGAGGTCGCCCGCGCCAGGCTCGGAGCCGAGGCGGACTTCGAGACCCTGATGCGCCAGGCGCTCCAGGACGCGATGGGGTGACGGCAGTGGCCAAGGACACGATCCACCGCGGTGTTTCCGACGCCGCCGCCGACGACGCGGACGTCGCCACCGAGATCTCGCTGCGGCCCGAACGGCTCGACGAGTTCGTCGGCCACGCCAACCACCGCGCCAACCTGCGCGTGTTCATCGATGCCGCCCGCAAGCGCCGCGAGCCGCTCGATCACGTGATCCTCTGCGGCCCCCCCGGCCTGGGAAAGACCACGCTGGCCCACATCCTGGCCCACGAGATGGGCGTCACGCTGCACTCCACCAGCGGCCCGGCGATCGAGCACAAGGGCGTCCTGGCCGGCTTGCTCACCAAGCTCGGACCACGCGACGTGCTCTTCATCGACGAAATCCACCGTCTCAACCCCGCCGTCGAGGAGCACCTCTATCCCGCGATGGAGGACGGCTTCATCGATCTGGTCACCGGCGACGGCCCGCATGCCACCACGCTCAAGTTGCCGCTGAAACCCTTCACGCTCGTCGGCGCCACCACGCGCACCGGCCTCATCACGTCCCCGCTGCGCACGCGCTTCGGCATCGAGGTCCGCCTGGACTACTACCCGGCGGAGGATCTGGCGACGATCGTGCGGCGCAGCGCGCGGTTGCTCGGGGTGGAGCTTTCCCAAGACGCCTCGGCCGAGCTTGGCCGGCGCTCGCGCGGCACCCCGCGCCTGGCCAACCGCTACCTCGCCCGGGCGCGGGACTTCGCCCAGGTGCTCCACGACGGCCGGATCACGCGCGAGGTTGCCGACGAGGCGCTGGGCCGCCTCGGCGTGGACGACCAGGGCCTGGACGAGATGGACCGCAAGTACCTGCGCTGCATCGCGGATTCGCACGACGGCGGCCCGGTCGGCATCGAGACCCTGGCCGCGGTCCTCGGCGAGCCCCGCGACACGCTCGAGGACGTCTACGAGCCCTTCCTCCTCCAGGGCGGCTGGATCCAGAAGACGCCCCGCGGTCGCGTCAGCACCCCGCGCGTCCTCGAGCACCTCAAGATCCCGCCCAGGAAGGGCGGCCAGAAGGCGATGTTCTGAGAGGGCAGCGACGGTCGCCGTTGGTCCCCGACGCGCGCGACTGCCGGGCTCCCGGCAATGCCTTGCCGCGCGCCGCCACGTCACGCGCGAGTCGCCAGGAGCGTCGCGGTCTCCTGCGCGGAGGCGGGGCGGCCGATGAAATGCCCCTGGACGGCGTCGATGCCGACGGAGCGCAGGAATTCGAGCTGCTCGGAAGTCTCTACCCCCTCCGCCACCACGCGTTCGACGTGCAGCGCGCGGGCCAGCGCGATGATCGCCCGCACCACCGCCGCACGCTCCGCGTGCTCCGGAACCCCGCGCACGAACGCGGGCGCGATCTTCAGCGTCTGCACCGGGAAGCGTGCGAGGAAGACGAGCGAGGTCGGACCGGTGCCGAAGGCGTCCACGGCGATGCGCACGCCGAGCTGCCGCACCCGCTCCAGCGTGCGCAGCATGGTCTCGTCCTGCGCCGCGACGTCCTCGGTGATCTCCAGTTCCAGCGCTTCCGCCGGCAACCCGGTCGACTCCAATGCCCGGCGCAGCCGCTCGGGCAGGTCGGGAACCAGCAGCTCCTGCGGGCCGAGATTGACCGCGAGACGCGGCACGGCAAGCCCCGCGACGCGCCACGCCTGGGCCTGCGCCGCCGCCGCCCGCGTCGCCCAACCGCAGATCTCCCCGACGGCCCCCGACTCCGCCGCCGCCGGCAGGAACGCCGTCGGCGGCAGCAGCCCGCGCTCCGGATGCTGCCAGCGCAGCAGCGCCTCCACCGCCGCGACCCGCCCCGTCGCAGGCTCCCGCTGCGGCTGGTAGTGCAGCACCAGCTCGCCGCGCTCCAGCGCCTCCCGGATTCGGCCGGGTTCCTCCGGTCTCGCCGTCGTCGTGTCGCCCGCCGCCGGGTCGAACACCCGCCACGCGCGGCGCCCCGTCGCCTTCACCCGGTACATCGCCGCGTCCGCGCACGTCAGCAGCGCGGCGGCGTCCCGGCCGTGCGCCGGGAACAACGCGATGCCGATGCTCGCGGCGACCGTCAGAGCGGAGCCGGCGACGTCCACCGGCCTGGCGAGCGCCGCGACGATCCGCTCGGCGACCACCCGCACGTCGGCGGCCTGCTTCAGGTCGGGCAACACGAAGACGAACTCGTCGCCGCCCATCCGTGCCACCGTGTCGCTCCGGCGGATGCAGCCCGTGAGCCGTTCGGCGACCGCCCGCAGCAGCAGGTCCCCGGCCTCGTGGCCCAGGGTGTCGTTGACCTCCTTGAAATGGTCCAGGTCCAGCATCATCACCGCCAGCGCCTCGTTTCGGCGCCGCGCACGCCCCAGGGCGTGGTCCAGGCGGTCGCCGAACAGGAAGCGATTGGGCAGGTCGGTCAACGGGTCGTGGTGCGCCAGATGGTCCAGGCGATCCTCCGTCCGCGCATACTCGGACGCGTCGCGCAGGACCACCGCCGTGCCGAACGCCCCGCCCGCGTGATCCAGGACCTGGGCAGCCGAGAGAAACGCGGGAAACGTCGAGTCGTCCGCTCGGCGAACCTCCGTCTCGAAATGGGGCACCGGGCCGCCGGCGACGAGGCGTTCCAGACGCGCCGCGTCCGCGGCGCGACCTTCGGCGAGCAGTTGCTCCAGCGTCCGCCCGACCCAGTCGGTTTCGACGCCCCCGAAAACGCGGCTGCAGGCACCGTTGACGCGCACGATTGTGCCGTGCTCGTCCAGCAGGACGACCGGGTCGGTCATCGTCGCCAGGATGTCCTCCGCGGCCAGTCCTGCGGTGAGCTTGAGCAATCCGTGCCGGGCCACGCCCCACCAGATGCCCACGACCCACAGGATCGCGATCGCCGGCGAAATGACCGGCAGGGGATGGCCGAACTCCGGCAGCACCAGCTCGACGAAGGCGATGAGCATCACGGTGAGCGCGCCGAATCCCGCGATGTAGAACGCCTGCCGCCTCTCGCGCCGAAGGCGCGTCCGCCGCCCCCACAGCACCGCCACGGCCGCTCCGGCCAGCAGGCAGCCGATGAAGTAGACGGAGAAGAGGACCGGCCACAGCGAGTCCGTCGCCGGATACTCGACCCAGCCGAGCGGGCCGCGGGTGATCCGGCCGGCGACGAGCGGCATGCCGGACAGGCCGCGCACGAGGAAGATCAGCGCCGGGACGTGCACCAGCCAGCGCCACGGCGTGTGGGCGCGCGACCCCGGCGGATAGGCGAGCAGCAGGAAGAAGTCGAGGAGCATCGCCGGGACCAGGATCCAACCGACGCTGCCGGCCCGGTACCAGGCCCAGTAGCCCGCTGCCGTCTCCGAGCTCTGCGCGAAGGCGTACGCGAACGCCCACCACCCCAGGAGCACGCAGGAATACAGGCAGAGGCGGTTGGTCCGCGAGCGCGGGTCGAGCTGCACGACCTCGATCCCGCGCAGCACGTGGAACACGCCGGCCGTCAGGTTGAGCAGGGCGAAGACGCTCATCGCCCCGCCTCCGCCTTCCGCGCCAGGAACGTCGCGCACGCCTGAGCCGTCGCGGGCCGTGCGAAGTAGTAGCCCTGCGCCGCCCGGCAGCCGAGCGTGCGCAGCAGATCCGCCTGCGCCGCGGACTCCACTCCTTCCGCCACGACGCGTTCCACGCCCACCGCCCGCGCCAGCGCGAGGATCCCTTCGACGATCGTCCGGTTCTCCGGTGCCGTCCCGAGGTCGCGGACCAGCGCCTGGCCGATCTTCAGCGTCCGGCCCGGCCAGGCCGTGAGGAACAGGAGCGACGTGCGGCCGGTCCCCAGATCGTCGATGGCCAGCCCCACTCCGAGGTCCCGCAAGCCGCGGAGCGTCTCGGCCGCCTGCCTCGCGTCCTGGCGCGCCGCGTCCTCGGTCACCTCGACCTCGAGATCCTCCGGCGCCAGCCGCGTCCGCTCCAGCGCCTCGCGGATCCGCTCGACGAGGCCGGGGGCCAGGAGTTGCCGCGGCGAGATGTTCACCGTCACCGGGACCCGCGGCAGCCCGGCCGCGCGCCAGGCCGCGTTCTGCGCGCACGCCGTGCGCAGCACCCACTCCCCGAGCGGCTCGATCAGTCCCGTCTCCTCCGCCACCGGCAGAAACTCGGCCGCTGCCACGAGCCCGCGCTCGGGATCGAGCCAACGTACGAGGGCCTCGACGGCGACGACCTCCCCCGACGCCAGATCCACCTGCGGCTGGTAGTGCAGGAGGAACTGCTTCTCCGCCAGCGCCCGGCGCAGTCGCTCCCCGAGCTTGCGGCCCGCCTGTGCGATCCGGCCCAGGGTCGGCGACCAGACTCGGAACCCGTTCCGCCCCGCGCCCTTGGCCTCGTACAGCGCGAGGTCGGCGCGGCGCAGCAACTCGTCGCCGTCGCGCCCGTGATCCGGAAAGACCGCGACGCCGACGCTGGCGCTCGCCCGCCACTCCCGGCCGCCGACCGTGAACGGCCGCACGAACGACTCGAGAATCCGCCGCGCGATCGCTTCCGCCTCGGAGACGCCGGCGAGCTCGGCACAGACGAGGGCGAACTCGTCGCCTCCCGTCCGCGCGAGCGTGTCGCCGGCGCCCAGCCCTTCCCCCAGCCGCGCGGCGGCGCCCCGCAGCAGTTCGTCCCCGGCCTCGTGCCCCAGCCGGTCGTTGACCTCCTTCAGGCGGTCGAAGTCGAGCGCGAGGACGCCGACGGCGTGGTCGTAGCGTCGCGCGCGGACCACCCCCTGCTCCAGCCGGTCGCGGAACAGCAGCCGGTTGGGCAGCCCGGTCAGCGCGTCGTGGTGCGCCATGTGCCGCAGCCGCTCTTCCGCCCGCAGCCGCTCCGTCTCGTCGCGGACCACGGCGACGATTCCCCGAGGGTCGCCGAAATGATCGCGAGCCACCGATACCGACAACACCACGGGAACCACCGCGCCGTCCTTGCGCCGCACCTCCGTCTCGAAATGGGGGACCGGACCGCCCCCCACGGCCGCCGTCAGGCGCTCGGCGTCCCCCCGTCCCGGCGCCAGGAGGTCCACCCAGCGCTTCCCGTGCGCCTCTGGGTTCGACCACCCGACCATGCGCAACGCGGACTCGTTGGCCGCGACCACACGTCCGCGCAGGTCGAGCAGCAGCAGCCCGTCCGGCATCGACCGGACCATTGCTTCCACCGCCCGCCCCGCGGTCAACGTCATCAGGCCGTGCCGCGTGATCGCGCGGAAGATGCCGACGACCCAGATCGCGGCGGCCAGGTGCGCCGTGGACGGCACGTGGTTGTCGCCGAGCGCCGGGAGCACGGTCACCGAGAGGCCAATCAGCGCGAGCATCGCGACGCCGGTGCGGAGGATGATGGTGGCCTGCGCCTTCTCGCGGGCACTCGACGTCCGCCGGCCCCAGCTCCGGCAGTGCCAGAGTCCGCCCCCCGCGCAGAGCAGGTACCAGAGGTTCACGGCCACCGTCCACGGCGACCCGAAGTCCGACGTCTCGACCCATCCCAACGGGCCGCGCACCGCGTCGGCCGCGAACAGCGTGCCCGTCGCCGCGCGCGCGACGAAGACCGCGGTCACGACGATCAACACCGGTGCGATCAGGCGCAGCCTGCGCCGCGGCATGCCGGAGAGCACGAGCAGGAAATACAACACCAGCCCCGGGATCGCCGCTCCGGCCATCTCTGATGCCGGAAGCCATGCGAAGTATTCGGCCTTCGTCGACGCCGACAGCATGAACACGTAGGGGAAGGCCCACGCGGCGAACAGCAGACTCAGCGCGGCGAAGGAGACGCGCAGCAGGCGCGGGCCGGAAAGCGACAGGACGTACCCCAGGCAGTAGACGTAGAAGTACGTGGCGAACAGCGACGCGACGGAGAGGACGTTCACGGCCGCGCGCAGTCCGGTCGCACCGGCGGGCTACGGACGACCGACGATTCCCCACCCATCGTGGACCAGCCTAGGCTCGTCGCCCGGACGGGTCAATCGGCTGGCCGCAGCCGCCGCCCCCGACGAGCCCTACCCGCGGCTCCCCGGCACCAGGTGCCGCATCACGAAGGTGCCCTCGAACACGCGACGCGCGGGTCCCTCCATCAGCACGGGCCGGTCGGGTCCCGGTGCCGTCAGGCGCAGCTCGCCCCCGGGCAGGTGGACGACGGTCGAGGTGCCCCAGGGGATGCGACCCGTCGCACCGGCCGCCACCACGGCCGCCGCCGCGCCGCTGCCGCACGCGCGCGTGAACCCGCACCCCCGCTCGTAGACGTCCAGGCGGAGCTCCGCCTCGCCCACGAGCTGCGCGAAGCCGACGTTCACCCGCTCCGGGAATGCCGCATCCGATTCCATCGCCGGACCCAGCCACCGCCGTTCCCCCTCGTCGGACACGTCGAACGTCACCGCGTGCGGGTTGCCCATCGATAGCGGCAGGAAACGCACCCCGCGACCGTTCGACTCGCGGACGATCTCCGAGGCCCCGGCGGGAAGCACGACCGGCACCGCCGTCGGGTCCAGCCGCGGCGCCACCAGCTCGACCTCCACCCGCGACAACCCCTCCCCCTCGCTCGCGATCCGGCAGCGCACCGGACCCGCGTCCGTGTCGATGACGAACGGGCCCAACGGCACGCCGTGGCGATCGCGTACGTGCTTGGCGATGCAGCGGACTCCGTTGCCGCACATCGCGGAGGGACTCCCGTCCTGGTTCCAGTAGCGCATCCGCGCCGCTGCCTCCGCCAGGCGCGGGGCCGCCACCACCAGCAATCCGTCGGCGCCGATCCCCAGCCGACGATCGCAGATCGCGGCCGCCAGCTCCGCCGAGATCGCCAGCCGGTCCAGCGGGTCGTCGATCAGGACGAAGTCGTTGCCCAGCCCCTCGTACTTCGCGAACGGAATCAACTCCGCCATCGCCCCGAGTTTCGCGCGCCCCGCGCGGCGTGTCAAAGCACCGATTGACAGAAAGTCACCGGCGACGGGGCGCAACGGACGCCCGCGTCACCCTGCCCCGCGCCTTCGCCGCCGGGCCGACGGATCTCCCTGTGATTTCGAGGTGCCTCGGGGTGGCATGCCCCTTGCTGAATCCCATGTTGATGAGACGAATCACCATCTACGCCGTCGTCCTCGCCCTCGCCGGCGGCGCCGTCGCGCTCGGCATCGACCTCCTCGTCGAGACCGACGAGGAACGGATCGAGAAGGTCCTGGACGAGATTCGCTCCGCCGCCGCCACCAGCGACGCCGATCGCCTCGTCCCCCTGCTCGACCTCGACGGCGACGGGTTCCAGATCGACGTCGGTGCCGACCACGATCGCTTCGCTGCCGACGACGTCGAGCTGCTCCAGGAACGGCTGTCGGACGCGACCGATTGGATGCGCGACGCCAGCCTCCGGCTGGAGTCGCCCACGATCGAAATCGACGGTGGACGCGCCCATGCCTACTTCCGCCTCGTCCTCCGGCGCGACGGCGATCCCGACCAGTCGATCCCCGTCGATCTGGCCTTGCGGCGCGTCGGCGACGACTGGCGCGCCACCCGCTTCCGTGCTCTGGCGGGCGCCTCCGCCCATGCCGCCCGACGCTGACCCGTCGCGGCGTCGCCGCATCCGACAGGCGGATCGGCGGGCTTGGCCCTCGACTCGCTTCGCTCGCTCGGGCCTGCGCCTGGCCGCTACCACGGGAATCATCTAACCGACGGGTGGCCCGGCACCCTCGCCGAGGCGCGCGAGTACGACACCGGGCGCCAGGCCGCGCACGAGCAGGGTCTTGCGCCGTCCTGTCCGCCCGCTGGCGATCGTGACCGCCGACTTCGGCACGCCGACCCGCTTCGCAACAAGCGCCACCACCGCCTCGTTCGCCTCGTTGTCCGCCGGCGGCGCGTGCACCCGCACCTTGAGCCGCTCCCCCTGCACCGGCCCGATCCCCTCGCGCGAAGCCTTCGGCTGCACCACCACATCCAACAGCGTCCCCTCGCCCGACGCCCGACACCAAGTCGCCATACGTGCAGGCTACCGCAGGTCGTCCTTCTCCGTCGACGCGCGGCGCCCGAGTGTCCTACGATCGCCCCCCCATGCCCGAACCCGCCGCCGCCCGCCCCTCGCTCGTCCCGCGCGATCCGCGCTGGTGGGGCCTGCGCGAGGAGATCCTCGTCTTCCTGGGCTGCGCGCTCGGCGCCGTGGCCACCGTGCAGGGCCTCGGCCGCATCCCCGTGCTCGGCCCTCACGCGCAGGAGCTGGCCGAGCTGCTCTTCCTGATGGTCCCGTTCTGGGTGGTCGAGCGGCGGGGCGAGCGGATCGAGGACTACGGGTTCCATCTGCAGCGCCCCTGGCGCGCCGTCGCCGCTGCCGTGGCCCTGATGCTCGTCGTCTTCCCGGCGTTCATCGTCGGCTTCGAATGGTGGTGGAAGCCGCCGCACGCATTTCTGTTCGACCGGCTCCCCGACGCCTACTGGAACATCGCGCTCGCGCAGTTCCTGGTCGTGGCGCTGCCCGAGGAAGCCCTGTTCCGCGGCTACCTCCAGACCCGGGTGGAACGCCGCCTGCCGTCCCGCACCTGGCGCGGGATTCCGCTCGGCTGGGCCGTTCCGCTGACCAGCCTCGCCTTCGCGCTGCTGCACTTCGTGGTCATCCCCGATCCCGCGCGCCTCGCCGTCTTCTTCCCCTCGCTCGTCTTCGGGGTCCTGCGTCACTGGACCGGCTCGCTCCTGGCCCCCATCCTCTTCCACGGCGCCAGCAACGTCCTGGGCGACGCCCTGTACTTCGGGTATATGACGTAGGCGATGGGCGGGGATCTGGACGAGCGCGACGACCCGCACGGCGAAGGCGCCCGGCCGGCGGCGACCGGCGGAAAGGATCAGCGGATGATCGGAATCCCGCGCGCGGTGCTCGAGCGGATCATCGACGTCGCGCTGGCCGAGGATCTCGGCGTGGGCGACGTCACCGGCAACCTGACCGTGGACGCCGACCGCCGCGCGCGTGCCGCCGCCGTGGCCAAGAGCGAACTGGTCGTCGCCGGGCTGGAGGCCTTCCGCGCCGCCTTCCTGCGCCTCGACGGCGGCATCGACGTCCGTCCGGTCGCGGCGGACGCCGAGCGCGCGTCCGCGGGAGCCGTCCTCGCCGTCGTCGAAGGCCCCGCGCGGGCGGTGCTCGCCGCGGAGCGCACCGCGCTGAACTTCCTGCAGCGGTTGTCCGGCATCGCGACCCTCACGCGCCGCTTCGTCGACGCCGTGCCCCGCGGCCTCTCCACACGCATCCTCGACACCCGCAAGACGACCCCCGGCCTGCGCGCGCTCGAACGCTACGCCGTCCGCTGCGGCGGCGGCCTCAACCACCGCAGCGACCTTGGCGGCGGCATCCTGATCAAGGACAACCACATCGCCGCCTGCGGCGCCGTCGGCGAGGCGGTGCGGCGTGCCCTGCGCGGCGCCGGGCCGACGCAGCGCGTGGAGGTGGAAGTCACCACGCTCGAACAGCTCGACGAGGCACTGGCCGCCGGCGCCCGCGCGGTTCTCCTGGACAACATGGCACCCGAGCGTGTGGCCGAGGCGGTCGGGCGAGTGGCCGGCCGCGCCGTGATCGAGGCGTCCGGGGGCATCCGTCCAGAGGACGTTCCGGCGCTGGCGCGCGCCGGCGTCGACTTCATTTCCGCAGGCGCCCTCACGCATTCGGCCGCCGCCGCCGACATCTCGCTCGAATTCGAAACCTGAGCCGCGTTCGGCATCGCACACAATTCCGCGAAACAACTTGCGGGATCACCCCCCCCGTTGAATGCTGGGAGCCGTCGGGGCGACTAAGGGCCGCCTGAAAAGGGGATCGTCTGCCGGAGGATCGGGAGGACGTGCATGCAAACGGGATCGAGAAGCTGCTCCATGCTCTCGGGAACCATCGTCGTCGCGCTTACTCTTGCCTCCGCCGCCGCCTGCGGCGGCGGCACCGAGGACTGCGCCGGCGGATGCGAGCCGGGCTTCACCTGCTTCCTCGGGGCCTGCGTCCCGGACCTCGACGGCGGCGATGACACGACCGACGGGACCGCCGACCACTCGCCTGACGGCCCCGACGCGGATGCCGACGCGGATGTCGCCGCGGACGCCGCCGCGGATGCCGACGCGGACGCCGACGCGGATGCCGACGCGGACGCCGACGCGGACGCCGACGCCGACGCGGATGCCGACGCGGATGCGGATGGCGACGCGGATGCCGACGCGGATGCGGATGGCGACGCGGATGCCGACGCGGATGCGGACGCGGACGCGGACGGGGACGGTGGCTGCGTGCCGAGCCCGCCCGAGGTGTGCAACGGGCGCGACGACGATTGCGACGGCGCGACCGATGAGGGTTTCCCCTGCCTGCTCGGCTCGACGGTCGGCTGCACGACAATCTGCGGCAATTCCGGCTGGGGCTACTGCCAGCCGGGCTGCGCCCTCCCGCCCCCCGAGATCTGCGTCCCGCCGGCGGAGACGTGCAACGGCGCCGACGACGACTGCAACTGGATCTGCGACGACGGCTTCGGCTGCTGCGCCGGCCGCACCGACTACTGCACCACCACCTGCGGCAGCACCGGGACCGCGAGCTGCTCCGCGACTTGCGTGCCCGGGGCGTGCGTCCCGCCGCACGAGACCTGCAACGGCGTGGACGACGACTGCGACGGCTTTCCCGACAACGGCTTTGCCTGCGTCGCGGGTTCGGCCAGCCGCTGCACCACGACCTGCGGCACCACCGGCACCCGGACCTGCTCCGGCACCTGCACGCTCCCGTCGGCCTGCACGCCCCCGGCCGAGACGTGCGCCAACGGCGTGGACGACGACTGCGACGGCGCGACCGACGAGGGCTGCGGGGGAAGCAACGACACCTGCGCCTCGCCGCTCAACGTCTCCGGCGGCGGCACTTTCACCGGCGACACGACGGGGTACGTGAACAACACCCTCCCGCCGGCCTCTTGCGTCACCGTCACGCCGCCCTACGAGGCTCCGGACGCCTACTTCTACTTCGACCTGAGCGTCACGTCCGACGTGTTCATCAACACCGTGGGCAGCGACTACTACCTCGATTCGGTGTTGTACCTCGGCACCACCTGCGGCGGCGGGACCCTCGGCTGCAACGACGACGTCAACCCCGTGGGCGGACCGACCGGCTCGTTCGTCAACACCTCGGCGGTGTCCGCGCGCGCCCTCGCCCCTGGCCGCTACTACATCACGCTCGACGGCTACTCCTCCTACTCCTACGGCCCGTACGCGCTCCACGTCTACATCACGCCCACTGACACGGCCGGCGATCGCTGCGGCAGCCCGATCCGCATTGACCCCGGCGCCTGGTCGGCGAGCGGCTCGACGTGCACCTTCTCCAACGAGTACACGGGCGGCTGCGGCGGTGCCGGCGGCGAAGCAGTCTACTACTTCGCACTGGGCGAGACCCGCACCGTCACCCTCTCCACCTGCAACTTCGGCCTCGGCGCCGACACCGTCCTCCACCTCCGCACGGATTGCACCTCCTCCGCCTCCCAGATTGCCTGCAACGACAACGATCCGAGCTGTACGACCGGCTCCGTGCCCGGCGCTTCCCGCCTCTCCCAGTCGCTGGGCGAGGGCATCTACTACGTCTTCGTCGACCAGGCCCGCGCCGACGCGACGGCCTGCGGCACCTTCCAGCTCGACATCACCGGCATCTGACGCTGTGAGCTTCCCTGTATGGCTCGGCCGCTCCCTGGATCGCCGGGACGTCGTGGGCTCGACGATGGAGGAGTGCGCGGCGGCGTTGCGCGCGGGGGCGCCGGACGGATACGTCGTCGTCGCGCGCCGTCAGTCCGCGGGCCGCGGGCGCGTCGGGCGTGCGTGGCACTCCTCCGACGACGGAGGGCTCTACGTTTCCTTCCTCCTGCGAGGTTTCGAGAGCGCCGCGGCGGCGACCGGGCTCACGCTCGCGGTGGGCGTCGGAACGCTCGACGCGGTCCGCGCACTGGGGGTTTCTCGCGCGACGCTCAAGTGGCCCAACGACGTGCTTGCGGGGGCGCGCAAGCTCGCCGGGATCCTCACGGAGTGGGTGGGGGAGAGAGGTCCCGGCGCGCCGCGCCCGCCGGGAGGCCGCCGTCCGCCCGAGCCGTCGCCGTCCGGCGCCGCAATCGTCGGCATCGGCCTCAACGCGGCGCAGTCGGGGTTTCCGCCCGACCTGGCGCCGATCGCCTCGTCGATCGCCGTCGAAACGGGCCTCGTGGTCTCCCTGGACGACGCGCTTGCGGCGCTGCTCGCTGGTCTCGAGCCCGCGGTGGACTCGTTCCGCCGCGAGGGACTGGGCTGGGTGGTCCCGGCGTGGTCGGCGCGATCCGACCTGTGGGGGCGGAGGGCCCGTGCGGGCGGGGTCGATGGGACGCTGCTCCGCCTGGCCGCGGACGGAGCGTTGGTCCTGCGCGGGGACGACGGCCGCGAGGTGTCCGTGACGGCGGACGCGGTCGAGCTGTCGTAGCCGGCGCGTCGCGAGCGGATGGGAGGGTTGATGGGAGCGCACCGGGTCACGAGCCAGCCTACGGCGACGCGGGAACGGGCCCCCAGAACCAGCCCGCCGGCTTCCCCCCGTGCCCCTCGAACATCTTGTCCACCTCCGCGCGCGCGGCGCCGATGTCGACCCGCGCGCGCCGCGCCAGCTCCTCGAGCAGCATCTCCGTGTAGGCGTCCGAGAAGCGGAGGAAGTGCACGATCGGCTCGAGGTCGGGCTGCGCCGAGCGGATGGCCAGCGTGTCGTCGCGCACGCCGCGCGTCATGACCACGTTGGTCGCGACGTCGCTCCGGAGCTGCGCCAGCGCGTCGTCCACGTCCTTGCGCGTCAGCGACCCGCCGCACGTCGAGCACTGCTTCGTCGTCGCCGCGACGGCCGCCGTCGCTTCCTCCGCGGCCCGCGTCGCCCCCCCCGTCGCGACGATGTTCCACGCCAGCAGTCCGATCACGACCGCCGCGAACGCTCCCACGACGATCACCGCCTTCTTGTCCAGGTACATGGCCGCCTCCTCGCGATGGGCATTGTCGCACGAGGGCCCCCCCGACCGCCACGCCGCCGGGCCAGTCGTCCCCCTCTGCGTCTCTGCGTCTCTGCGTCTCTGCGCGAGATTCGGTTCCCGGCCTCCGAAGCAGGAAGTGCGGGACGTGCTACTCGATCCAGCGGGTGGGTTCGGGCGGGCCGTCGACCGGGACCATGACCTCGAATCGCTCGACCTCCACCGACGCGACCGGCACGCGGACGTCGTCGTCGCCCAGCGAGAACGACAGGCGGCGCGTCGTGCCCATCGCGCGGATGGTCACCTCGCCCCGCACATCCTCCGCCGTGACCGCTCGACCGCTCGACCGCTCGACCGCTCGCTCCCCTTCTTCGTCGCTCGCCTCGTCGGGCTCGTCCACCGCCTTCGCCGCGCCGTGCCGCACGATCTCGATGCGGTACAGACCGGTCTGGAGGCGGCGGAAGCCGAGGTTCTCGCGGCGGTCGTCGTCGGCGTACTTCGCCATGGTGCCGGTCACGCCGCCCGTCCAGGAGGACCGCCGGCCGTCGGGGTGCACCAGGACGAGGTCGAGATCCGCGGACTCGTCCCAGCTCGCCTCGATCCGCAGGTCGCCGCGCACGTCCGGCGCCACGGGCTCGGACGTGTCGAGCTGCGAGCGCAGTCGCGAGCGCGTCATCTCGTTGCCGAAGCGCTCGATGAGCGAATCGGCCTTTTCGCTGCGCCCCAACCACGACAGGCAGCGGTAGGCCGCCTTCGCCGCTTCGGCGTCGTCGGGCACGATCGAGGCGACCGCGCGGCGGTGCGCGCACGCGTCGGAGTACTCTCCTGCCGCCTCGTACGCGCCGGCCAGCCGCTTCTGCAGCTCCACGTCCCTGGGGCGCAGGTCCGCCATGCTGCCCAGGAGCCGCAAGGCGCGCCCGCCATGCCCCAGCGACTGCTCCGACAGCGCCATCCGCTCCAGCGCCTCCGGATCCAGCCGGTCCTTCGCCCACCACGTCTCGGCCAGATCCAGCGCTTCCTCGATCTTCCCGGCCCGCGACAGCGCCAGGTACAGCGCCTTGGTGCGATCGCGGGAGTCGGGCTTCTCCTCCAGCGCCGTCTTCAGCTCCTCGAGCCGCCGCTCCTCCCAGTTGCGCACGGAGACCGGCCCTTCGATGGTCGCCCGACGCTGCCAGGTGCGCCGCATCCACTGCCCGCCGGACCGCGGGGCCGGCATCTCCTCCGCCCTCGCTCGCTCCCGATCGGCCCCGGTGTCCGGCACTCGCCGTTCGAGCGGCGTGCCGGCGTCGAGCACGATCGTTCCCACCGCCGGGGCCGCCGGCGCCGGGCCCGAGGCGCGCGCCGTTCGTCCGCCCGCCCGGCCGGCGCCGTCCAGCGCGTCCATCTCACCCTCGTCCCCACCGCCGCCGCTCGCGCCGGCCGCCAGCGAGTGCTCGACCGCCCCGCCGAAGCTCTGCTCGGCGATCGCCTCCTCCCCGGTCCAGTCTTCGGCCAGCTCCGGACGATCGATGTCGTACGCCTCGTACATCGCCTCGCTCTCCAGCACGAGCAGCGACGTGAAGCGCGAGAGCGCGCGGTGCTCCTGGGACAATTCGACGATCTTGTCCTTGTTCGCCTCGGCGTCCGCCAGCGTCAGGTCGGCGATCTTCGCCTCGGCCCACAGCCGGGGCACGAAGGAGTTGCCTTTCGCGCTCGTGACCTCGAGGTCGATCGGGTAGCGCTGCTCGTAGTCTTCCCCGCCCACCTTGCCCTTGAGCACGACCTCGCCCTGCACGTGGTCGTCCATCCGTGCCACGACGATCAGCTCGTCGCCGGCGCGCACGGCAGGCAGGTCCCGCGGCTGCGCCTCCGAGAGCCCCGCGGGCAGGCTGAGCTGCGCGTCCTCCAGCGCGGCCCCGTACTGCGCCGACAAGGCCGCCAGCGCCAGCGAACGGACGGAACGGCCCGGCGTGAACGCGAAGTACGAGCCCCCGCCGCGACGCGCCAGCGTCGAAAGCACCAGCTCGTCGGCCTCGGCGCCCGTGCCGATCGTCGACACCCGGACGCTCGCCCCTTCCAGCTCGCCCAGCGCCTCCACGGCCAACCGTCCCGCGTCGAGCTCGCCCGCGGACGCCACGCCGTCGCCCAGGTACACGATCCGCGCGTCCCGCTCCCCCGCGCCGCTCCCGCGCTCGCGCATCTCGCGCGCCGCCGCCGCGAACGCCGCGCCCACGTCGGTCGCCTGTCCGGGCTCGATCCGCCCGAGCCGCGTCGACGCCTCCTCCGCGTTGCGCGCCGTCGGCTCCTGGAACGAGTCCCACAGGGCGGTGCAGTCGAGGTCGCACGCGAGCACCTGGAAACGGTCGCGATGGTCCATCTGCTCGATCATCGACCGCACCAGCTTCACCTGCCACTGGTAACGGTCGCCGAACGCCGAGTACGACGAGTCGATGACGTAGAGCACGTCGCGCGGCTTCGGATCGCCCTTGATCGGCAGATCGGGGCGGATCGTGAGGAGGACGTAGCCCGCCGCGTCGCCCCCCTCCTCATCCGCTCGTCCGCTCGTCCGCTCGTCCGCTCGTCCGCTCGCTTCCTCCTCACCCGCCTTGTAGGTGACGGCGGAGAGGCCGGCCTCTTTCGCCGGGAGTGCGTAGTCGAGGACCAGGTCGCCGGTGGGCGCGAAGTCGCTCTTGGAAAAAGTCGCCTCGGGCGCGCCGTCCTTGACGGTGACGGCGACGTCGTAGCCCAGGCTGCGGACCTTGGTCCCCTCGTCCGCGCCGCCGATGCGCGCGTCGAAGGAGAACTCGCCGGACTTCGTCGAGCCGCCCTCGTCGAAGGGCAGCGGATAGACGTAGCGGCGGTGCGTGCCCACCGGGCGCAGCACTTCGGTGTAGGCGATGATCACGCGTCGCGAGGCGTGCGGCTCGATGGGGAAGATGCGCAGCTCGAACTCGTTGCCCTTCTGCCACTGCAGGAGCGCCGGGTCGCGCCACGGTCCCGGCACCCAGATGTACTCCTCGTGCGGGCGGCGTACCGGCTGCGGCGTCGCGTGGCGGATCACGCCGCGCCAGATGCGCGTCGCGCGCTCGGACTCGACGAACGCCCCCTCCTCCAGCTTGCCGTTCACCTCGAGCGCCAGGCGCGCGATCGACGCGCCGGGCGGCAACGGGAACTTGTACACGCCCTCCAGCCGCTCGCCGGTGTCGTTCTGGAAGACCTCTTCGACCTCGGTCCGCGCCACCGGCCCTTGGATGCGCACGGTCACCTTGTGGCTGGCCAGGTCGAGGTCGCGCTGCCGTTCCGGGCGCCCGGGCGGGTTCGCGGACAGCGACCCCAGTCCCCGCGGCGCCTTCTCGCCCTCGTCCAGGTCGTCGGCCCACGCCAGCACAGCGGAGAGGTCGCGGACCTGCGCGACGATCGGCACGCCCTCGCGCGGGATCACTGCCTCCTGGCCCGCCGCGGCCCGCACCGGCTCACCCGAGCCGCCGCGGACCTCGACCACGCCGCGCGCCACGTCGACCCGCGATTCGTCGTCCTCCGCCCGCACCGAGAACTTCGTGCCCAGCACGCTGAGCTCGCCCGTGGGCAGCGCCACGCGCAGCCTGGGACGCCCCGCCTCGCGCGGAATCACGTCCGCCAGCACCTGTCCCGACCCGACCCGCAGCAGATCCTCGTCGTCCAGGTCGAAGGTGAGCGACGTCGCGCGGTCCAGGCTCAGGGTCGTGCCGTCGGACATGGTGAGGGTGGCGAGGGTCCGGGCGTCGGTGGTCACCGTCGCGCCGGCCGGCAGGTCGACCGGTCCTGCACCCTTGGCCAGGCTCTGCGACCCATCCGCCGTCTTCACCTCGACGGCGGCGCCTTCGGGCGCGAGCACGGCGACGAGCCGGGCCCGGACGCCGTTCGGCAAGGGGGCCTGGGGCTCCACCGGTGCCTGTGGCGCCGCAGCGTCGTGTGCCGCCGCGACCGGTGCCGGGCCCTGCGGCTGCGAGTCCGTCCCCTCGCCCGTCCCGATCGAGAAGTAGACGACGGCGGCGACGGAAGCGGCCAGGGCCGCGGCCCCGCCGATCCAGGCGGCGGTGCGACGGGTGCGGGCCCTGGCGCGCTCCTGGGCCAGGCGAAAAATCGCGTCGGCCTCCAGCGACTTCGGCGAGACTTCGTCGACCGCTCGCCGCAGCCACGCCGCGGTGCGTTTCGCCCCTTCCAGCTTCGCGGCGCACTCGCGGCACGTCGCCAGATGGGACGAGAACTCCTGCACCGCCGCCGGCTCGCCGTCGACCAGCTCGGCCAGACGATCGTCCACTTCCTTGCATCGCGCTTCGCTCATGACCGGCCTCCCAACTTCTCGCGCAGGGCGGCGAAGGCCCGGCTGGCGCGCTTGCGCGCCGCGTCGGGCTTGATGCCGCACACCTCGGCCGCTTCCTCGTAGGTGAGGTCCGCCTGGTACCGCAGTGCCAGGACCTCGCGCTCCTCTTCGGGGAGCGAGGCCACCGCGGCTTGCAGGCGGCGCACCAGCTCGGTGCGCGCGGCTTCGTCCAGCGGAGTGTCGGGCGCAGGCACGTCGGTCACGGACACCACGCGGAGGAGCGCCTCGCGGTGTTGCCGGCGCTTGCGGCGCCGGATGCAGATCCGCCTGGCGATGGCGAAGAGCCACGTCTTCACGGCGGATTCCCCGCGAAACCCGGGCATCGCCCGCAGCGCTTCGATGAGCGAATCCTGCGCGGCTTCCTCGGCCTCGGCCGAGTTGCCGAGGAACGCCGTGCAGAACCTGCCCAGGGCCGGGCCGAACTCCCGACTCATCATCGCCAGCGCCCGGTGGTGCGTCCGATCGCGGATGGCCGCCGCGATCTCCCCGTCCCGTTCCATGTCCATGGCCAATGCCGTCGCGCCCATCGTACCGGGTTGGGGGCCGCGTGCAAGCAAAGTGTGACGTGGGAGGGCGCGGAGGGGAGGGGAGGGGGCGGAGGGGAGAAGAGGGCGCGGAGGGGAGAAGAGGGCGCGGAGATCCGACTTACCGCTGAGACGCTGAGGACGCTGAGACAAACGCTGAGAAAACTTTGGTTTCTGGCTCTTGGCCCCTGGGACGTCAGCCCGCACCGGTGCACAGGATCGAGTCCTCGACAAGCGAGCGGTCGGAGTCGCGGAGGCGGAAGCGGACGCCCCAAGTCCAGGGGTCGGGGGAGTCGGCGAAGTCGGCGTGGAACGTGACGTCGCACTGCCACTCGCCCGCCGCATCGGCGGCGACGCACTCGGCGCCGATCTGGATCTGGTCGCCCTCGAGCACCGACAGATTGTAGTCCACCCAGTCGGCCAGCGTCGGCGCGGCAACCTCCGGGACAACGCCGTCGCACGAGGGGTTGCCGGCGAGCGAAACGCCCGATGCGCGGGCCAGGACGGCGAAGACCTCGCGGCGGTCGGGCGGACCGGTACGATCCAGGCCGGAGCCGATGGGTCCGGCGACGGTCGTGGGCCCGGGACCCGCGGGGCGTTGTGCGGACGGGCAGCATCCCAGGGTGGCAAGTACGGCGAGCAGCAGGATCCACACTCCGACTCCCTTCATTGCGTCCTCCACCGGGATGGGCGGCCGTTCCTGATGCACCAGCCTACGACCGGGCGGCAAGGCGCATCAAGGTCGACGACGGGGAGCAAGAGGCTCGGCCGAGCACTGGCGTGCTGTGCGGGCCGTGACGGCGGTTTTCGACCCGCGAAGGCGTTGACAACGCGGCGGCGACGGTCGATCGTCCGATGGATGTCCGTTGAGCCGCTGCGCTGCAAGAAATGCGACGTCGAGTGCACGTTCGAGCGTGCGGGACGCTTCCCCGGCACCTCGGCCTCGACGTTCGGCGTCGGCTGGCGCTGCCCGCGGTGCGACGGACTTTCGCTGGACCTGTGCCCCGTCGGCCCGCTGGTACCTTCGGCCCGGACCTGCCTCAACTGCGGCGGCGGGTTTCCGGCCGACGAGATGGACCCCCGTTGTCCGGGTTGCGGAATGCGACGGACCGAGTCGATCGAGTGGCTGGGACCGTTTCCCGGGCCCGAGGCGTTCAAGGCGACCGTCATCGATCTCGTGCGGCGGGGCCTTATCCGGAGCGCGCTGGCGGTCGCCAATCACGCGCTCGTCTCCGACATCGCGCGAGCGGACGCCTGGACGATGAAGTACCGCATCCTGCGCGAGTTGGGAATGCGCGAAGCGATCCTCGAGATGATGGGCGCGGCGTTCGACGCGGGGCTGCCGCGACCACTGCTCGTTTCCTACGGCTGCGAGTTGTACGACGCGAAGCTGTTCGAGCAATCGCTCGCGGTCCACGATCGCTACCTTGTCGGTCCCGCGGACGATTGGACGGCGGCCGTGCTGGCCAACAAGGCGAACTCGCTGGCCGCCCTGGGTCGCGACGAGGAGGCGAGGGTCCTGTACGACGAGGCGATCTCACGGCAACCCGGCCTGCTTTCGCACCGGCTGAACCTGATCCATCTGTGCATCAGGCGGAAGGAGTGGGACCAGGCGGTGGCCGCGATCGATGCGAGCCTGGGGTTGGAAGTGAGCGTCGAGGAGCGCGCCCGCCTCTTCGAGGATCGGGCGTTCATTTTCGCCGAGCAGGACCGTGGCGAAGAGGCGCTGGCCGCCGCGCAGGAGGCCGTCCGTCTCGCGCCGGAGCATCCGCGCGCGAGATACAATCGCGGTCGCGCCCTGGCGCTCGTCGGCCGACTTGAGGAGGCGCGCGCTGAGATGCAATGGGTCCTCGGCCGGGACGCGAGACACCGGGACGCCAAGCGGGCGATTGGGATGATCGACGAGGCGCTGGCCTTGCGGAAACCGAGCCTTTGGCGGAGGTTTTTCGGCAAGCAGTCGGCGACGTGACCGGAACGAGCGGCGGCGGCAACGTCGGTGGCGTCACCCGATCCGCTGACCTTCGCGTCCCCGTGGGGGCCGCGGGAGCCGCCGCCCTCCCTTACAGGAAGTTCTGCGTGTTGTACGTCCCGTCCTCCGGGGGCCAGTAGCCGATGCCGACGGCGGAGAAGCCGCAGCGCATGATGTTGCAGTGGTGCGAGATCGCCTCGCAGTGCGGCTCGCTCGGCCCGGTCATGTACATGTCGATCTCGCACGCCGGGTCGCAGCCGTAGGCACAGTTCTGCCCCCACGGGTAGTCCTCGTGATAGAGGCCGCCACGCTCGTACATCTGCCGCGAGTGGTTCCGGCCGTGCGCCGACCACTCGACGCTGTACGAAAGAGGCGTGTGGCACTCGGGCGTCCCCTCGTCGTCGTGCGTCGCCCGCGTCAAGTTGACCAGCTCGTACATCCGGCATTCCTGCGCCGAGGGGTCGAAGCGCGTCTCGTTCACACCGTCGCCGTCCACGTCGTACGCGATCGCGCCGCCGGTGCAGACGGTGCTCGTCGGAACGCAGTCCAGACCAGCCGAGGTCGACGGCGTGAACCCGGGATCGCAGGCGCAAACGCGCACCGAACCCCATGTACGCATCGTCCCGCGCCCGCTGCACTCCCCCGCGTCGACGACGGCGTCCGCCTCCGCTTCCGCCTCCATCGCTGTTTCGGCATCGCCGTCGGCATCCGCTCCGCCGTCGCCGGGATCCCCGTGGCAGTTGCACATCGCTCCGGCGCAGCTTCCTCCTGCGTAGCCGTGCGAAATGCAGTCGGCATGGCACCGCAGGGCCTCACACGCCCCGCCGTCTTCGTCGGCCGACTCGGCCGGCACGTCCGTGCCCGCGGAGTCGTCGGACCCCGCGGGGCACCCGGCAACGAACGCGAACCCGCCGATCAGGATCGAGCGCAAGCGGCGCATCGGTTCCTCCCTGCACCGCAGGGTAGCACGCCAACTGGCCGCCGGGGACCCGGTCGACCCACCTCGCCGCGAGGTTCGCGGGTGTCGTCCTGTCCGGAAACCGTCCACTGTTCTACCCGGCGGCGGGAGAGTCCGTGGCGCGGCGACCCGCCGCGCGACGGGCATCTGCACCCGGACCTTCCCCACCTCTCCAGCCGGTCTCTCCATCTCCCCTCATCCGGTCCGGAAAAGGCTGGCGCCGTCACGAACCGCGGGACTGGTCGTTCAACGTCTCAGCGGCAAGTCGGATCTCCTCGCCCTCTCCTCCCCTCCGTGCCCTCCACCCCCCTCAGCTCCTCCACCACCAGATCGAAGAACCGCTCGACCAGCGCCTCCGGCGCGCTCCCCGGGTACCAGCCCGCCGACAAGCTCAGCTCTCCCCCGTACCCGCTCATCCCCAGGACGAAGTTCGGCGGAAAGGTCGGCGGCACACGCAGGAACGCCCTCCGCGGCGCCGCGTCGAAATCCACCGTCTCCCGCCGGATCGGCCCCATGTTCGTCAGGCCGTTGGGCATGCGCCGCCAACGGTTCGTCGCGCGGATCAGCATGCCGAAGAACCCGTGCAGCCAGGACATGGGCATCCAGCCGATCACGGGCAGCATCGCGACGTAGTCGTTCAGGCCGATCCACGACGCCTTGCGCGCCCGCGTGTGCCTCGTCACCCGCGCCAGCAGGCCGTCGAACCCCTCGTCCAGGTCGGGAGGCACCCCGAGCGACATCGGATCGATGCCGCTCATGTTGCACAGCCCGGCCCCCCGCCCGCCCGGCAGGTGCCGCCTCAGGTCGGCGGTCACGAGCAGCCGCAGCTCGGTCGGCCGCGAGCGGTCCGCCAGCACGGAGAGCGCCCGCAGCACGGCCGTCACCACGACGTCGTTGATCGTCGCCTGGCGGCGCCGGCCGTACTCCGCCACCGCCGCCACCTGTTCCCTCGCCAGGTGACGCAACGCATAGCGCGGAGGCCCCTCCCTCCTCTCGCTCGTCAACGGGAAGCGGGTCGGCGGTGCACCGCCCGCCACGCCGCGCATCGCGCGCAGGTAGTTGCCCGTGATCCTCGGCCGGGCGCTCCAGGGGATGTGCCGCATCACCTGGCCCATGCTCCGCGAGCCGCCCACGTTCGGCTCCGGCTCGTATCCCGGCTCGGTCGCCAGCCGCCGGTAGGTCTCCGCCAACCGCTCGATCGCCTCCTTCACGGCCCCCGCGTCCGCGGCGTAGTGCCCGACCTTTACCAGCAGCCGGTCGCCCTCCGGCGCCGGCCACAGGCAGACCAGGAGCTGCGGCCCGCGACCGGGATCCAGCGGCTCACACGCGAAGGCCTCGAACGACGCGGCGTCCGCGGCCACCAGGAACGCGTCGTTGATCGGCAGCGGCAGGCGCTCCCAGTACGGGCGCCAGCGGTCGTACACGAAGCGGCAGCCGAGTACCGGCTCCGCGTCGAGCACCAGCTCCACCGCGCGGGTCAGCCGGTCCGGGTCCAGGCGCCCGTCGAAGTGCGCCTCCAGCGTGATGATCATCTCCGACAGGCGGTGGATCACCGAGATCGCCCGATCGGTCAGCTCGCCCCGCATCCGGTCCGGAATGAGTACGCCGCTCGCCATCCCTCCTCCGCGACCGCGACGGTACCACGGATCCAAGCGCCCTCCCCACGCGAGGGCCCGGCGATCGATAGCCGGTAGCCAACAACTTCATCTGTGCTCTAATGCGCCCATGTGGCGTCGCCGCTATCGCCTCACCTTCCGGCCGATCCTCGCGATTGCGGCCGTCGGCGCCGCCCTCGCCGGTTGCCGCGGGCGCGCCGCCGCCCCGGACGCCGCTGCCGCTGCCGCGGGCACCCTCGCCGCGGGACCCGAGGCGCCCGCCGCATCCGACGCGCCCCTCGCGGAAGGCCCGCCGGAAGTCCTCGAGCTGATCCCTCCCATCCCCTCGGCCTGGGTCCCCGGCACCGAGTTCCATGCGCCCCCGCCGGTCGAGCTGACCGCATCGCCCTCCGGGCAAGGCTTCAACATGCTGATGAACCCCGGCTTCGAGGACGGGACGGAGCCGTGGTGGTACTTCCCGGATCGGGCGCACTGGGGCGGCTTCACGGTCTCCACCGCTCGCGCCGCGGAGGGACGCTGGGCCGCGCGTCTCGAGCTCCTGTGCGACGAGTCGCACCCGCCGCCCGACAAGGCGCACATCCGCGGCGTGATCCAAGACATCTCGACGCCCGTCTTCCCCACGATCGTGAGCGGCAACTACTACGTCGAGACCTGGGAGCGCGGGACCGTCGACCAGTACATCCAGTTCGTCGTCATCGTGGCCGGCGCCGCCATGGCCGGCGGTCCGATGGAGAACATCCAGATCCGCTACCTTCTTGCCGGCATCGACCACCCGCCGTTCGATATCCAGAACGCCAAGTTCTTCTACGTCACTCGCGAGGAGCCGGTCGTCGGCCGGTGGATTCATTTCGAGCGCAATCTGGAGGACGACTTCATCGCGCTGTGGGGCGCTCCGCCCGATCAGTTCTCGCACGTGCGCGTCCTCTTCGAGGTCCGCTGGGACAACGTCGATGTGCAGAACCCTCCCCGCCTCCATTCCGTGGTCTACTTCGACGATCTCCACCTGGGGACCTGACCGGCGGACTCGATGGTCGTCTCTCGCGCCCTCTTGCTGCTCTTCCTCGTGCTGCCGGCCTGCCCGCGGCGCACGCGGTCGGGGGAGGCCGATTCGGAGCCGGCGCCGGGCAGCGGGCCGCCCGTCCCCCACGCGACCACCACGGGGCCGCCGCCCCCGCGCATCTTCGAACAGGCCCCGTTGTTTCGACCCGACAACCCGGCGCCGCCGGGAGTCGAGGAAGGCTCGGCCTCCGCGCTCCCCGAACGGTTCCGCGCCGCCTTCCCGTGGTTCGGCTTCGTCAACCGCTTCCACATGGCCGACGTCGACCACCACGGCGTGTTCATCGACTTCGGCACCGCCCACCGTTTCAAGTACACGCTGGGCAACTGGGCCATGGGCTGGTCGGGCGACGTGCGCGACGGTCGCGAGACCTTCACCTGGGCCGTCGACGACCCTCGCGACGGCTCGCCCAACGCCAACCATCGCCTCTACTTCTTCCTCACGCGCGCGAAGGAACTCACCTTCCAGATGCGCTACCGCACCGCCTACCGCCGTGCCGTCACCGGCAACTTGAACGGCGTCCACGGCTTCCGGCTCACCCTGCAGACCGGCGACTGGCAGGTCGCCCAGGTGACGTTCCCGGTCGAGGCGATTCGCGAGGGCGAGAACTACCTCCAGCTCTACGAGGATCGCGGGCCGGCGGACGACCTCGGCGACCGCAAGGGCTACTTCCAGGTCGATTGGGTCTGGCTGCGCACCGAGCTGCCGGCGGAAGGCTCGCCCGAGGTCCAACCGACGGACGGCGAGGTCCTGCGGGAGATCGCGCTGCGCGGGGACGACGGCGTGGAGGTCACCCGCCCGTCGCTCGCGCTGCCGCTCCCCGCCTCCGCGCAGTACTACCTCGAGGTTCCGCTCGGCTCCCAGGAGGCCCCCACCGACCCGTACATCGGCTTCGCCTACGGCACGCGCGCGGCGCCGACCGGGCAGGCGTCGGCGGTGACGTTCGAGGTCGGGGTCACGGGGGAGGACGGGCTGCGACGGGTGGTCTGGAGCCGCGACGTCGGTCCCGAACGGCAGGGCCGCTGGATGGTCGCCTCCAGCGGCGCCCTGGGCTCGTTCGGCGGCCAGGTCGTCCGCGTCGACTTCTCCGTCCGCGGCCGGCCGCTCGACGGCTTCCGCGCCGTCTGGGGCGCTCCGACCCTCCTGATCAGCCAGGCGCCCGGCGCCGCGCCCCACCTCGACCGCACGCCGCGCAACGTCGTCCTGGTGCTGATCGACACGCAGCGCGCCGACCACCTCGAGCCCTACGAGGTCCCCAGCCTGCGCGACCGGCTGCCCTACCGCGGTCTGGACGTGAAGTCCCCGACGCTGCGGGCGCTGGCCGACGAAGGCGTCGTGTTCGACGCCGCGATCGCGCCGGAGAACTGGACCCTGCCCTGCACGGCCTCGGTGCTCACCGGCCTGTACCCGATCACCCATGGGGCCCAGCACGAGCGCGACGCGCTGTCGCCCGAGGTGCTCCTGATCTCGCTGTTTCTGCAGAAGCAGGGGTTCAAGACCGGCGCCTTCGTGGCCAACGGGCACGTCTCCGCCCCCGCGGGCTTCGACCGCGGCTGGGACACCTTCAAGAACTACGTCAAGGAGGGACAGCCCAACCAGGCCGACGCCGTCCTGGGCGATGCGCTGGCCTGGGTGCGTGCCAACAAGGGTTCGCCCTTCTTCCTCTACGTGCACACCGTCGATCCGCACGTGCCGTACGACCCTCCCGACGAGTACCTCCAGATGTACGATGCAGCCGCCTACGGCGGCCCCGTACAGGGTCGTGACACGCCGACGCTGCTGGAGCGCGTCAAGGCAGGCCAGGTCGTCCTCTCCGAGCGCGACCTCGTCCGCTTGCACGCCCTGTACGAGGGCGAGGTGACGTACCACGACGACGCGCTCGGACGCTTCTGGAAGGAGCTGGGCGCCGCCGGCCTGCAGGAAGACACGCTGCTCATCGTCACGGCCGATCACGGGGAGGAGTTCGAGGAGCACGGCAAGGTCGGCCACGGGCACTCGCTGTTCCAGGAGCTGCTCCACGTTCCCCTCATTATCCGCTTCCCCGGCCTTCCCGCCCCCCGCCGCGTTCCGCAGCTCGTCAGCCTGGTCGACATCGCCCCCACCATCGTCGACCTCTTCAACCTCGGCCCCGCCGCCGACGCCATGGGTCGCGCCGTCGAGGGCAACAGCCTCTTGCCGTACCTGTTGGGTCAGCGCGCGGCCGGTCCCGACGCCGCGTTCTCCAACCATCAGGGCGAACGGATGGCCGTCCTCGCGGGGGCCTGGAAACTGATCATGTACGGTCCGACCCAGTCCGCGCTCTTCGCCCTCTCCGGCGACACGCTCGAGGACCTGCCGCTGCTGCCCGACGGCAAGTGGGATTGGGACGCCCTGCGCCCGCTTGCCCGCGAACACCCGATCACCGTCCGCTACCTGCGCATCCTCCTGGGACAGTTCCTGGGCGCCCCGTCCCGCCGCGACTGGCGGGCGGGGACGGTCGTGGAAACCGGTGCCCGCGAGTACGCCCCGGCCCCGGCGCGTTATGATACCCAGATGGCGGAGCGGCTCCGCGCCCTGGGCTACCTGCAATGAATCACGACCACCACCACGACCACCCCTCGACCGGGCTCGGGGCAGGCCATCACGAACACGGGCATGCCGGAGTGGCCCGCGCGGACCTCATGAGCTGTCCGATGGCGGGGTCGTCCTCCCCGGGGCGGCGGAAGGAGCGCCGGCGGCTGGGGTGGGCGATTGCCATCACCGCCGTGGCGATGGTCGGCGAGTTGCTCGGCGGCCTGTGGGTCGGCTCCCTCGCCCTCGTCTCCGATGCCGGCCACATGCTCACCCACGCCTTCGCGCTCGGCGTCTCCCTCACCGCCATCGTCCTCGCCGCCCGCGCCGCCACCGCCGAGCGCTCCTTCGGCTTCCATCGCGTCGAGATCCTCGCGGCGCTGCTCAACGGCGTCGTGCTCCTGGCCGCCTCCGTCTGGATCACCTGGGAAGCGGTCCGGCGTTTCCGGCAGCCCGCGCCGATCCTCGAGACCCCGATGCTCGTGGTCGCCGCCGTCGGCCTCGGCGTGAACCTGTTCACCGCCTGGCTCCTGCACGACGTCGGCAAGCACGACCTCAACGTTCGCAGCGCCTTCCTGCACATGCTCGGCGACACCGTCTCCTCGGTCGCCGTCGTCGCCGGCGCCATCGTCATCGAGGGCACCGGTTGGCTGTGGATCGACCCCGCCCTGTCCCTCGGCATCTGCGTGCTGATCCTGATCTGGTCCGCCGGCCTGATCCGCGACGCCGTGCGCGTCCTGCTCGAGGCCGCCCCGTACGGCATGTCGATCCAGAACGTCCGTGCGGGCATCGGCGCATGCTTCCCCGAGGTCGTCGCGCTGCACGACGTCCACGTCTGGACCGTCACGTCCGGCTTGGTCGCGATGACCGCGCGCGTCGAGGTCCGCCTGGAATCGCTCGACGAGTGCTGCGAGCTGGCCGGGCGCCTCGAACCCTACCTCCGCACGGAGTTCGGCATCGGCCACGCCACCCTGCAGTTCATCCGCGGAAGCTCGACCGGCAGCTCGTAGCTGGCAGCTCGTAGTTCGTGGTTCGCCACGAGCCACCAGCCAAATTTGCCGCTTCCCCCCGCGACCTGCGATAATCCTACGCGGAGGTGCCCCCATGCGCACCGCGTTGATCGTGTCGTTCGCGTTCCTCCTTGCCGCCATCGCCGTCCCCGGGCACGCGCTCGCCCAGCAGACGGGCCAGTCCACCGCGACCGCGGAAACCACGGTCGAGGAGGACTACCCCGGCGTCGTTCCGGGCGAGAACCACGACCCGCCGGCCGCCCGTCGGGCCTCCCGCGAGCGCCGCGCCGTCGTCACCTGGCCCGGTTTCCAGCTCACCGACGGCGGCTCCCGCATCTTCGTCCAGTCCACCCGCGCCATCCAGTGGAGCCGCAACGACACCGGCGGCAAGATCGTCATCGTCATCCAGGATGCGAAGATCGACCTGCGCAACAACCGCAACCCCCTGGTCACCGAGTACTTTTCGCAGACCCCTGTTTCCCGCGCCTCGCTGGAGCGGCACGGGCATGATGTGAACCTGGTCATCGAGGTCAAGGCGACGACGGTGGCGTCGGTGAGCACGCAGCCCGACCACGACGGCTACTACTACCTGTTCGTCGACTTCCCGGCCGGCCAGTACTTGACGCCCGCGTCCGAGCTGCCGACGTCGGTCGAGGTCTCCGGGCCCAGGTCGATCAATCTGGGCCCGTCCAGCGGCGTGCGCGCCGGGCGCAGCCGTACCCTGTCCACGCCCGAGCAGGCGGACCAGGCCGAGCAGGCGGCCGCCGGGACCTCGACCCCGGGCACGACGACCACCACCACGACGACCACCACGACCACGCAGCCCGCTCCCGCCGGCACCACCGGCGGCCCCGCCGGAACGACCCCCGCCCCCGCTCCCGCTCCCGCTCCCGCTCCCGCTCCCGCCCCACCTCCCACCCCGAACATCCCCTCGAACTACCCCGGCGGCATGTAATTCTCTGTTCCCATTCCCCGCCCCCGCCCGCCGTTCCCTTCGCCGACCCGCCGCGCCCGACTCGCTCGGCTCCCTCCCCTCGTAGTATCGTGCCCGCCTCGTGCGCGTCCTTCCCATCGCCCTCCTCGCCCAGCTCTGGGCCGCCCGCGTTGCCGCGGACGCCGCCGCCGACTTCCCGCCCCTACCCGCCGAGCTGCAGCTTTCCGCCGATCGCCTGACTCTCGATCTCGACGACGGCACCCTGGACGCCCGTGACGTGTCCCTGACTGCCCCCGGCGTCGCGCTCGCCGCCGACGAGGCGTTCGCCGAGCTCGAGGCCGGCCGGTACCGCCTGCTCGGCGTCCGCTTGCGCCTCGAGCTGCCGGAGATTCCGGCCGTCCACGGCGCCGCGGAGGAGCTGGAAGTCGACGACGGCGGCGCGACGGCGCGCGACGGCGCTCTCTCCCGCTGCCCGCTCGAGACCGCCGGCTGGCGGCTCGAGTTCGGCGAGGCGTGCGCCGAGGCGAACGGCGATGTCGTCGTCCGCTCCGCCGTGCTGAGGATCGGAGAGATCCCCGTGTTCGGCTCCCCGTGGGCCCTGCTCCGCTTCGGTCGCCTGCCCGGCCTGCGGCCGCTGGAGGTCGGGGCGCGCGAGCGCCGCGGGCCGTTCCTGCGGGTCGCCGCGGTCCTTCCGGCCGGGTCGCTGGGCGACTTCGAGCTGGCCGTCACCGGCTTTCCGATGGACGACGTCGACGTCGCGGCGAGCTGGCTCGGGCCCTACGGGCGGATCGACCTCGGCGTCGCCGATACGATCATCGGTCCGCACGGGTTCTTGCGGACCGACGTCGCCAAGCCGATCGGCACGCTGGGCGCGATCATCAGCCGCGGGATCTGGGGCCAGCCCGGCTTCCGTCCGGCCGGTGTGGTGGAGACGAGCCGCCTCTCCGCCCCGACCGGCTTCACGGGCCCCACGCTCTCCACGGACTCCACGTCCTCCACGCGCTTCCCGTCCCTCCGCGCCGACCGCTTCGCGATGCTCGGCGGCGACTTCTGGACCGCGGCCGTCGGCCTGACGACCTGGCAGCGCGCGGTCGACGGTGTCGTCGAAGCCGGTGAGACCGCGCTGCCCCGACTCCGTTTCGGCTGGTCGCCCGGGGCGCTCGACGACGCGCTGTGCTTCCCCGGCGCCGCGCGCCTCGGCCTGTGGCGTCCCCTGGGCGGCCTCTTGATCGTGCAGGGCGATACCTCGAACGTCCTGGCTCTCGACTGGCGGCAGTCGATCGAAGTGGCCCTTCCGGGAATTCCCGGCCTCGACCTTCGCCCGTTCGTCGCCTCCGCGGGTCGCCGGGACGTCGCCGGCGGCGCGGCGCACGACTTCGTCTGGCTTGCGGCCGGCGCACGTGCGCTGCTTGCCGCGGAGCGTTCGTGGGACGGCGGCGAGGCGTATCACCGCTTCGGCATCGAGCTGCGCTACGCCCGGATCCTTCCGGTCGACGCCGATGCGATCGGCGAGGAGGCGCTCCTCGGGCCGGGCCCCGACCTGCTGCGCGTCGGTTTCCCGCAGGTCCTTCGCCTGGGGGATGCGGTGCTTTCCGGCGATGCCTGGATCGAGCTGCGCCGGCTGGACGGGTGGTCGGGCGATGCCGCGACCTTCGGCGCGCGGCTCGACGTTGCGGCTCCGTGGCTCGACCTGGGCGCCCGCTTCGCCATGGACGGCGACGGCGCTCCGATCGCCGCCGCCGCCGACGCCGTGCTCGACGCCGGCGGTCCGGTCGAGCTGCTCGTGCGGTACACGTGGCTCGACGACGCCATCGCCGGTGCGACCGCATTCCTGCCGTGGGAGGAGCGCTTGGCGACCATGCCGTCGGGTCTTCGGGTGGTGCGCCACGGCCTGGGCGGCGACGTCGTGCTGCGCTCCGGCGGCGACCGCGTCGTGCTGCGGGTGGGCGCCGAAGCCGACCTCGACGCGCCGGCGCTCGCCGCGATACGCGTCGGGTTGTCGTTCAACGATCCCGCCCGCTGCCTCGGCCTGGACCTGGGCGCGGTCTTCTGGCTCGACCAGCCGATACCGAACGTGGCGGTGGCGCTGCGGTTGTAGATCTGGTGGGCGCCGGGCGCCTGCCACGGCTGCCCCCCATCCGAGGACCTTGTAGGTCCCCAAGGCGTTGCGCCCGGAGGGCGGAGCGGGGTGGACCGTGCTTCGCGGTCGGTGGGGGCTGGCGGCGAACGGCCCCCTTTCCCCCGTGCGGAACGAGGTCGAAGCGGCCGGTGATGTCTGATCGCCGCATCGCGCCGGCTTGACGCGGCGACCGAATGGGGCGATGGCCGGAGCGCCCCGGGTCAGGATCGGGCCGCCAGTCCTCCTACGGCGACGAGCCGTTGCAAGAGTCCACCGCGCGGCTGGCGCCGACGGCGCAGACGGACGGCGAGTTCCAACAGCAATTGCTGGACCGGCATCCAGAGCCGGTAGGGGCGATAGGGTGGGATCGGATCCACGATCGGCGCTTGGGCGGCGAGGCGCGCCGCACGCCGCGGGGCCCGCGCCTCTTGAAGAGCAACCAAGCCCTGGGCGATGACGGAGAGGAGGAACAGGGAGACGATCGCCGGCCAGTTGAGGACCCGGATGTTCTCCAACTCGAGGCACTGCTTTCCGGCCCTCGTATCGTCCTCCACTCCCCAGCGGCGGGTGTAGGCGGAGACGAGCCGCGCAGCTTCGCGCGAGGAGAGCGGTACGATGTTCGTGAGCAGCATCAGCGGGCGGTGAGGTTCATCGTCCCGGACGTCCTCGTCGCGCTCGACGGCGACGAGCGTGTAGCACTTCCCTCCGCGATCGAGCCGAACGGTCAAGCAGCCGAAGCGCCGCCGGACCCGGACCAGCTTGTTGTCGCGGCTGACCCAGCACCAGGCCTTGTGCGGCTTGGCCATCGCCCGCGCCACCTCGAGCATGTTGAAGGGACCGTCGTCCTCGGCTCCGGGTCGCCAGACGTTGCGATCTCCGCGCATCCGGATCGTCCAGCGGCGGCAGAGTTCATCGAACAGCGCGATTCGCTGATCACCATCACCACCGCGATCCATCAACCAGGTCACGTCGGGCGAGACGAAAGGGCGGACCCACGTCATGGCCTTGCGCAGTTCGTCGGTCTCGCTGCGGAAGCTCGGATGCTCGGTCGACCAGATCGGGCGATGCAGCGGCACGACACGGTGGTCCTCCGTCGTCGCCACGATGTCGCAACTCCACCAGCCGCGTTCCAACTTGGGCGCCCCCCGCCGACTTTCGCTCGCGTCCCGAACCGTGCACAGCCAGGGCATGCACCGGCCGTACTTCTTGCTGATGTCCGTCGGGTCGACGAGCACGAACTCGTACTCGGCCCAGGTCACGCGTCCCGCATCGGCGAGATAGTCACGCGCGACCAGCGCCACCTCGCCCGCAACGTACTCGTCACCCAGGTTCGTGCTCAGCCGATGCAGGATCGTCTCGAAGGCCCGCTTCAGCGGGTTGAGTGCACGGCCGATCTCGCACAGCACAACGCTTCCACTGAGCACCATCCCGACCACGACGTCGCGCGTCAGCCGCTGAGCTCGGTCGGTTGCCCGCCGTGCCCATTTCTGGACAGACGTCCTGATCCACCGTAGCCTCTTCATCCACGGTGCCTCCTTTCTGTCCGTCAGCGCGCTGACCGATCGCTTCAATCAGCGGTATTCGGCAGAAGGGGGGCCCTTGGCAAATTCTCGGCAGACGTACCGCCAGACCGGGCCCCTGCCCCGGACGCCACGCAGCCCCCTTGCTCCGGCCCGGGCATCGTGGGGACCTACAAGGTCCTCCCCCCCATCCCGGTTGACACATTTTCTCGTCGATGTTCTGCTGGGCTCGAGTTTGGGCCTGAGCAGGGGGGATGCGGCGTCGCGGCGGTCGGTCAGCGCACCGTGTTCCGCCGTGGCCCGGCACGGGCCGGCAGTGGGTCGGGTGGGCGGTTCGCGGGTCGTCGGCAGGTTGGGGGACCAGGGGAGGGAACGAGATGCGGGCCGACACCGTCACGGACGAGGAGTTGGCGGCGCTCGCTCACCGGGCCGGGCTGCTGATCGGCGACCTTCAGGTCCGCCCGTCGCACGCGGAGGACGTGACGAACGAGGCGTTCGCGGCGTCGCAGCGCAGGCGGCTCGAAGCGGCGGGGGCCGAGTACGAGCGTGCCGAGCGTGCCGAGTTGCGGCGGCGGCTGGCGTGGGCCGGGGACAACGTGCCGTTCCGGAAGGCGGTCGCTCGGGGATCAGAACACGCCCCAGATGCCGCTCGAGGAACAGCGGAGGCGGCACGCGTGTCGGAGGACGGCTGCTACGACTACTGCCTCCTTCTTCGGCGGTGCAACGGGCCGGAGGAAGAGGGGGACTGGCCCGGCTGTCTTGCGTCGTGCGGTCGAGGGGAGTTCGGTTCCGAGACGCGCCTGCTCGACGTCGTCGCGGTCGCTTCCTGCGACCATCTTTGAGGCGGCGTCGTGCAGACGAAATCAGCCCGAGTCGTCGGGGCGATCCTCGCCGCAGGCGGGGTGGCGGGCCTCTGTTGGTTGCTGTCCGGCATGCGCGGCGAGGCCGAGCCGGCGGCGTCGGAGGAGGCGCCGCCGCTGTCGGCGGTTCGGCACGACCGCCGGTCGGCGGAAGGCGCGTCCCGCGAGTCCCGCGAGTCCCCGCCGGTCACGGCCTCTGCTGTCGTCTCCGGGGATGATTCCGGGACGCAGGAAGCGGAGCGTAGGGCGGTGCTCCAGCCCGTGGCTCCCGTCGCACCCTCGCGGACGTCTCCGGGGTCCGGGTCGGCGTGCGATGACGCGGATCCCTGCACGGTGTTCGATCACGACGTCGACGGCGCTTGCGTCGGCCGGCGGATCAAGTGCGACGACGGCAACGAGTTCACCCGCGACCAGTGCAACAACGACGGGTGCATCCACGAGTTCCTTCCAGGCGCGTTCGAACGCGCAGAAGAGCAAGGCCAATGACGACCTCGCCCAAGCGGGCTTCCTGGTTTCCCCGCGTCATTCGCTGCGTGGGATGGTGGTCGTTCTCCGCCCCCATGATGGCCGGGTTGCTGGTCAGCTGCTACGGATCCTCCAACCCGTCAGCCGATGCCGGCGGCGATTCCATCGAGGGCGAGGCGACCAGCGAGGCAGGGCGATGCACAGGCACCGCGACTCCTTGTGAGGAGATCGTCCAGATGACCGCATGTGATTCCCAACTCGGCTGCGGGTGGAACTACCACGACCTGGACTGCATCGCCACCCGACCGGGAGGAGCGGTTCCCTGCGAGGCGGCCGTCTATGAGGATGAATGCCGACGACAGGCAGGCTGCACCTGGGAGTAGCGCAAAGGGCGACACCGGAAGCCTGCGGACTGCCTCGGTATCCACCGATAACGACGGCTGCATCCACGAGTTCCTTCCCGGCGCGTTCGAACGCTGGGAAGAGGCGGAATGATGTGGTCCAGTCGTTCTTGCGCGAGGGGCGGCGCGGCGGGCCCCCCGGCACGCCGATTGCCGGTTCTGATCATGGCGATCCTGTTCTCGGGCTGCGACGGGACATCCCCGCCGGCACGGGACGCATCGGACGACGCGGACGAGATGTCGGCAGATTCCGGACGCTGCACCGGCCCACCGGCTGCTTGCGACTCGTTCCACGACATCATGGGATGCGAGCTGCAGGGGGGATGCGGGTACAACTACCATGACTTGGTATGCGTCGAAACACGACCGGTAGGGGCAACCCCGTGCACGGGTCTCCTCGAACTCGAGTGCCACAGGCAGGTCGGCTGCAGGTGGGAGTGAGGGTACGAGAGGGCCCCGCCCGTCGACGGTAACGAGTTCACCCGCGACCAGTGCACCGTGACCGTCCGGTGAACGTCCGGCGAACGACGCGTAGTGCGCCGTCGCGCTGCGGTTGTAGGGTATACTCCCCCTCCCATGCTCCGATTCGAAATCAAGACCAACGACCATTTCGACGCGGTGAACATCACCCGGGAGGTGCAGCAGGCCGTCGCGAAGCTCGGCATTTCGAGCGGCCTCCTGCACCTGCACTGTCCGCACACGACGGGATCGATCGTCGTCAACGAGGCGGCCGATCCCGACGTCGTGCGCGACATCCTCGAGGCGTGGGCCCGGCTGGTGCCGCGCGACGGGGGATATCGGCACGCCGAGGGGAACTCGCAGGCGCACATCTTGTCGAGCTTCGCCGGCTGCGGCGTGACGCTGCCGGTCGAGGGCGGGAAGGTGGCGCTGGGTACGTGGCAGGGCATCTTCTTCCTCGAGCTGGACGGCCCCCGCCGCCGCGAGGTGTGGGTGACATGCGTTCCTTCGGCGTAGCACGACCGGGTTTGGGGTTCTGCACCCTCCTGCTGGGATGTCCTTCGCTTCCGCCGCTCGTCACGCCCCAGCCCCCGGTCGCCGAAGTGGAGGCCGATCCGCTGCTCCTGCTCGCCGAGCGGACCGCTGGCGGGGTGGAGATCGAGGAGATCGACGCCGGCGAGCTGCTGGAACGGGCCGCCGCGCTCGCGGACGCCGGCGAGTGGCTCGACGCGGTGACGATCTACGACGAGGTCGCCGCGCGCTTCGCCGGAACGCCGGCTGAGAAAGAAGCGCTCTACCGCAAGGGCGTGTGCCTCGAGTGGGCCGAGGACTGGACCGGGGCCCTGCTGTCCTTCCGAGCCTGCCTCGCGCTGGCCCCCGGGCCGGACCCGGACGGCGAGGCGCTGCCTGCGCTGATCCATGCCGGGCTCCTGGCCGAGCGTCTGGAGCTGTGGAACGACGCGGCGGCCGCCTACGAGGGTCTCCTGGCGTGCGACGCGCTGTCCGACGGCGACCGCCGCGCGGCGACCGTCCGGCTGGCGGTGGTGACGCTCGAACGGGGCGAGCCGGACGTGGCTCAGCCGATGTTCGAGCAGGTCATCGAGCAGTCCGTCGCGGCCTCGACCGCGGGCGGGCCGGTGCACCCGGCGCCGGCGGCGGAGGCCGAGCTGCGGCTGGGGATGCTGGAGGCCGAGCGTTTCTCCGAGGTGCACCTGGACTCGCCGGACCCGGCCGAGCTGCGGCGGCAGGTCGAGAAGCTGGCGGCGATCTTCGGCGACGCGTTCGAACGGCTCCGGGCCGCGATCCTGGGGGGAAGCGCGTTCTGGGCAGTGGAGGCCGGCTACCGGGTCGGGGCGCTGTACGTGCAGATCTACGACATGTTCTTCGACGCGCCGGTGCCGACCGCCCTGACCGAGGAACAGCGGGAGGCGTACGAGGCGTTGTTGCGGGCGCGGACGCGGATCCTGCTGGCCAACGCGCTCGAGGCGTGGGAACAGAACCTCGTGCGGGCGGAGCGGGCCGGGGTGCGCGGCGAAGCCGTCGACCTCACCGCCGAGGGAATGGCGCGGGTGCAGGGGATACTGGAAGGGCGGGCGCAGCGCCGGACCGCGATCGACGAGGAAGCCGAACAGTACGTGGAAGCGCAGGGCGAGTCCGATCCGCTGGCTCCCGTGCTGGAACGCCTGGGCCTGGAGATCGGCGGCGAAGGCGCTCCCGCGCCCTAGGCAGCCCCTTGCTCCCGGTTCACCGTTGCAGCCCGCGCAGCGGGCTTCGTGGTCTAGCGGGCGCCTTCAGGCGCCGGAAGCGCCGGTCCCGGGGTGGTCAAACCCCCTCCATCGCCCCCCATCTCCTACCCGCCAAAAAGTCTTGACACAACGGAACCACCCGTATAGGGTACGTTGCCTTTGCGGTCGGGGGGAGCAAGGTGTGGCCGCGGGACGAGGAAGGAGTCGAGGCGCCGGGCCGGACGGCGGTTTGGGAGTTGCCGGGCTGGCGTAGCTCAACCGGAAGAGCAGCTGATTTGTAATCAGCAGGTTGCGGGTTCGACTCCCACCGCCAGCTCTCGCCGAGCGAGTGGAGTGCAACGGGGCGTGCGGCGTCCCGGGAGGTGTGACGTGGTTTCGGTTCTGGAGGGATTCCCGAGTGGCCAAAGGGAGCAGACTGTAAATCTGCCGGCCTTGCGCCTGCGGAGGTTCGAATCCTCCTCCCTCCACTGTCGGAGCTCGGCGGGAGTAGCTCAATTGGTAGAGCATCAGCCTTCCAAGCTGAACGTCGCGGGTTCGATTCCCGTCTCCCGCTCCGGGAACGGGATCGTTGGGTATCAACGGGAAGGGGAGGAGTTGCCCACGTAGCTCAGTTGGTAGAGCACCTCCTTGGTAAGGAGGAGGTCACCGGTTCGATCCCGGTCGTGGGCTCTCGGGCCCGCCCCGGGGCTGGAATGCGACGGTCGCGTTCCGGAGCCCGGTTCGGACCGGGGAGGTTCGGCAGGTAATGGGCGAGCCAAGACGATGCTCGCCCTACGAGGGGATGTAGGGAGGAACGGACATGGCCAAGGAAAAGTTCGATCGCAGCAAGCCCCACGTGAACGTCGGCACGATCGGTCACATCGATCACGGCAAGACGACGCTGACCGCGGCGATCACGAAGGTGGCGGAGAAGGCCGGCCTCGCCAAGTTCATCAGCTACGACGACGTGGCCAAGGCCAGCGCCGCGCACGGCCGCCGTGACGAAACCAAGATCCTCACGATCGCCACGGCTCACGTCGAGTACTCGACGAAGAACCGCCACTATGCCCACGTCGACTGCCCGGGCCATGCCGACTACATCAAGAACATGATCACGGGCGCGGCCCAGATGGACGGCGCGATCCTCGTCGTGGACGGTGCCGACGGCCCCATGCCCCAGACGCGCGAGCACGTGCTGCTCGCCCGCCAGGTCAACGTCCCCGCGATCGTCGTCTACATCAACAAGGTCGACACCGTCGAGGATCCGGAATTCCTCGACCTGGTCGAGGCCGAGGTCCGCGAGCTGCTGAAGAAGTACGAGTTCCCGGGCGACACGACCCCGTGCATCCGCGGCTCGGCGCTCAAGGCGCTCCGCGGTGACACCGGCGAACAGGGCGAGGGCTCCATCCTCAAGCTGATGGACGCCATCGACTCGTTCATCCCCCTGCCGGTGCGCGAGACCGACAAGCCGTTCCTGCTCCCCGTCGAGGACGTCTTCTCGATCAAGGGCCGCGGCACCGTCGCCACCGGCCGCATCGAGCGCGGCATGGTCAAGGTCGGCGAGGAGCTGGAGATCGTCGGCTTCGTCGAGACCCGCAAGACCGTCGCGACCGGCGTCGAGATGTTCCGCAAGATCCTCGACTCCGGCCAGGCCGGCGACAACGTCGGCGTCCTCCTGCGCGGCATCGACAAGGAGTCGATCGAGCGCGGCCAGGTCCTGGCCAAGCCGGGCTCCATCACTCCCCACAAGAAGTTCAATTGCCGCGTCTACGTCCTCTCCAAGGAAGAGGGCGGGCGCCACAAGCCGTTCTTCAACAACTACCGCCCGCAGTTCTACGTCCGCACCACGGACGTCACCGGCTCCGTCACCCTGCCCGAGACCGTCAAGATGGTGATGCCCGGAGACAACGTGACCATGCTCGTCGAGCTGATCACCCCGGTCGCCCTGGAGAAGGAAATGCGCTTCGCCATCCGCGAAGGCGGCAAGACCGTCGGCGCCGGCGTCGTGACCGAGATCGTCGAGTAGCCCGACGCGGCGCTGCGGCGCCGCGAGAAGAGGCGTGACCCATGGCAGGCAACCGCGACATCATCCAGCTCCAGTGCACCGCGTGCAAGCGCAAGAATTACGCGACCACCAAGAACAAGCGCACTGCCGGCGGAAAGCTCGAGATCAAGAAATTCTGCCCCTTCTGCCGCGCCCACAAACCTCACAAGGAGGTCAAGGCGTGACGGGTGGAGGCCAATAGCTCAAGTGGTAGAGCAACGGATTCCAAATCCGTAGGTTGGGGGTTCGAGTCCCTCTTGGCCTGCTGGAACGGCGGCCGGCCGAGCCCCGGCCCGCGATGGCGAGGCGGAAGAGCCCCGTTGGGAGCGGTGGAGAACCAGCCATGATGACGGCGAAAGGCACGGCCGGAGCGCAACTCGATCTCACGCGCTACGTCCACATCCTGTTCATCTTCGGCGGACTCCTCGCCGCCTACCTGGCCTACGAGATCATCAACAACATCTGGGTCCGCTTCAACCCCGAGCCCAGCTTCCCCATGCTCTTCGGCCTCGCCGTCGTCGTCGGCGGCGGCCTGGGCCTCTACCTCTGGCGGCACGAACGGACCCGCCAGCTCGCCCAGGAAACGATCGGCGAGCTGTCGCGGGTCAGCTGGCCGACCCGCAAGGAACTCGGCGCCGCGACCGTCGTGGTGATCGTCACCTCGATCATCCTGGCGATCGTCCTGGGGCTCTTCGATACGTTCTGGAGCTGGTTGACGAGCATCATCTACTGACCCCCGCGCCGCGCAGGTCCCGCCGCTGGCGGAACCGGACGCGCCGGGAGATGGATCGAGGCGGGTGCGATGTCCGAAGACTTGAAAAACGGGGAGCCCCAGGCCGATTCCACGGCGCCGCCCACGGCTCCGTCCGACGAGGCCTCGCCGAAGCCGGACGCCGGCACGCCCGCTCCCACCCCGATCGAGGCCGCGACGCCGGAACCGGTCGTCTCCACGCCGAGCGCGGCGGTCGCCGAGCCGGAGCCGGCGGCTCCGGTCGAGGCACTGCCCCGCCCGGACCAAGAACCAAGAACCAAGGACCAGGAACTCCCCTCCCCTGCGACCCCGGCCTCCAGCACCATCTCCCTGCCCGAGGCCGGTCCGACGGAGACGCTGGCCGAGGACAGCAAGCCGGAGGAAATGAAGTGGTACGTCGTCACGACGTACTCCGGCTTCGAGAACAAGGCCCGCCAGGCGCTCGAGGAGCGGATCAAGAAGTCGGTCCACGTCCACCTCTTCGGCGACGTGCTCGTCCCCTCCGAAGCGCCGCCCGAAGGCAAGAAGAAGGCCGCCGGCCGCAGCTTCTTCCCCGGCTACATCTTCGTCCAGATGGTCATGAACGAGATCACCTGGACCCTGGTCAAGGGCACTCCCCGAGTCACCAACTTCGTCGGCAACCAGAAGCCGACCCCGGTGCCCACCGAGCAGATCGCGGAGATCCAGCGGCAGATCAGCGAGGGCGCGATCAAGGTCAAACCCGAGGTCGCGTTCAGCGAGGGCGATCGGATCCGCGTGAGCGGCGGACCGTTCATGAACATGACCGGCACCGTCTCCACGATCAACCCCGTCAAGCAGGTCGTCCGCGTGCTGGTATCGATTTTCGGGCGCGCCACGCCGGTGGACCTCGAGTACCACCAGGTCGAGAAGCTCCCGTGAGGTGGTCGTCATGAAGAAGCTCGTCGCCGAAGTGAAGCTCCAGATCCCCGCCGGCAAGGCCAACCCGTCCCCGCCGATCGGTCCCGCGCTCGGCCAGCACGGCGTCAACATCATGGACTTCTGCAAGGCCTTCAACGCCAAGACCGCCAAGCAGGAAGGCCTGATCATCCCCGTCGTCATCTCCATCTTCGCCGATCGCTCGTTCACCTTCATCACCAAGACCCCGCCCGCCTCCATCCTCCTGCTCAAGGCGGCCGGGCTCGAGAAGGGCTCGGGCGAGCCCAACCGCGCCAAGGTCGGAAAGGTCACGGCCAGGCAGGTGCAGGAGATCGCGACCCTCAAGATGCCCGACCTCAACACCAAGAGCCTCGAGGCCGCCGTGCGCATGGTCCGCGGCACGGCTCGCTCGATGGGCATCGACGTGGTCGGGTAACGCCGGAGAGCGGCGGGAGTCGTTCCGCCGCCATCGTTGCACCACGGTCCGCCGCCGTCCCGGGTGCCGGACCGTGGGAGGCTCCCTGAGCGAACCCCGAGTCCCGAGCGAAGCGAGGGATCGAGGGCGAGTCGAAGGGGGCCGGAGAGGTGGAAGATGAAGAAGCTCAGCAAGCGGCGAGCCGCATCCCTGGCGATGGTTGATCGCGCCAAGCGCTACGCGCTGGAGGAGGCGATCAAGCTCACCCTGGCCATCGGCAAGAAATTCACCAAGTTCGACGAGACCGTCGACATCGCCGTCCGGCTCGGGGTCAACCCCAAGTACTCCGACCAGATGGTCCGCGGCGCCGTCGTCATGCCCGGAGGCCTGGGCAAGACCGTCCGCGTCCTGGTCTTCGCCAAGGGCGACAAGGAGAAGGAGGCCCACGAGGCCGGCGCCGACTTCGTCGGGGCCGAGGACCTGATCGAAAAGATCACCGGCGGATGGCTCGATTTCGACACGGCCATCGCCCTGCCCTCCCTCATGGGCCAGGTCGGAAAGCTGGGCAAGATCCTCGGTACCCGCGGCCTGATGCCCAACCCCAAGACCGGCACCGTGACCAACGACATCGGCGGCGCCGTCCGCGCGGCCAAGGCCGGCAAGGTCGAGTACCGTGTCGACAAGGCCGGCATCATCCACGCCCCCATCGGCAAGGTCGGCTTCGACGCCGCCCGCCTGAACGACAACGCCATGGCGCTGCTCGAGGCGCTCCAGCGCGCCAAGCCCTCGACCGCCAAGGGCACCTACATGCAGACCATTACCCTGTCCACGACGCACGGGCCCGGGGTACGCGTCGACCCCCTGACGCTCCCGTTCGCGAAGTAGACGGAAGGTGCATCGATGAACCGCGAGACGAAGGCAAAAGAGATCCAGACGCTGCGCGACCGGTTCGGCCGCATGGCCGTCGCCGTGCTCTCCGACTACCGCGGACTCACCGTCAAGGAGGCCGGCGGTCTGCGCGACGTCTGCCGCGACGCCGCGGTCGAGCTGCGCGTCGTCAAGAACACCTACCTGCGCGAGGTCGCCAAGGGTACCCCCTACCAGGACACCATCCGCCCACACCTGCGCGGCATGACCGTCGTCGCCTGGTCGTACGAGGATCCCACCGCGGCCGCCAAGGTGATCACCACCTTCGCCAAGAAGCACGAGAAGGTGAAGGTCAAGTGCGCGTTGCTCGACGGACGCGTCCTGGAGGCGGCCGACGTCGGCGTCCTGGCCCGCATGCCGGGCAAGGACCAGCTCCGCGCCCAGCTCCTCGCCACGTTCCAGGCACCCGCCGCCCAGTTCGTTCGCACGCTGGCCGCGGCTCCCCAGAACTTCGTCTACCTGCTCGACGCCAAGAGGCGCGCGGCAGGCTGATTGATTCCAGGACCGGGAAACGAATCGGATCCGGAAGAAAGAGAGGTCGCAAATGGCAGAGTTGAACCAGGAAAGCGTGGTCGATTACTTGAGCAAGCTGACGGTGATGGAGATCGCCCAGCTCACCAAGACGCTCGAGCAGAAGTGGGGCGTCTCCGCCGCCCCGATCGCCGCCGTGGGAGCCGTCGCGGCCCCCGCCGCCGAAGAAGCCAAGAAGGAGGAGCAGACCGAGTTCACGGTGGAACTGGCCAGTTCCGGCGAGAAGAAGATCGAGGTCGTCAAGGCCATCCGCGCCTTGACCCAGGTCAGCCTGAAGGAAGCCAAGGATCTCGCGGACAACGCTCCCAGCGTGATCAAGCAGGGCGTGTCCAAGGCAGATGCCGAAGCCGCGAAGAAGGCCCTGGAAGACGCCGGCGGGAAGGTGACCGTGAAGTAGTGGGGGACCGCCCGTTGCATTTGCGGGTGGTTAGGTTTGTTGCTCGTTGGGCGGCGGGCCCGGCGGAAGCCGGCCCGCATCGCGCCCTCGTCGTGTTTTCACGGCCCGCGGCGCGAGCGTCTTGACGGGCGGGAGGACCCATGCCGAACATTGGGGCCAGCAACTACAGGATCCGGCGGAGCTTCCGCAAAATCCGCAAGATCCTCGACATCCCGAACCTGATCGACATCCAGAAGCGGTCCTACGACCGCTTCCTCCAGGCCACCGTTCCGCCCCTGGAACGCGAGAACCTCGGACTCCAGGCCGTCTTCCAGTCCGTCTTCCCCATCCGCGACTTCAACGGCACCGCCGACCTGGTCTTCAAGGGCTACTCCATCGAGAAGCCGAAGTATGAGCCGGACGAGTGCCGGCAGCGCGGCACCACCTACGCCGCTCCCATCAAGGTCAACGTCGAGCTCGCCCTCTTCGACCCCCCCGCCGGCGCCGGCCAGCAGCGACAGCTCCGCTACACCAAGGAGCAGGAAGTCTACTTCGGCGAAATCCCGCTGATGACCGACAAGGGCACCTTCATCATCAACGGGACCGAACGCGTCGTCGTCACCCAGCTCCATCGCTCCCCAGGCGTCATCTTCGACGACGACAAGGGCAAGAGCCACGCCTCCAGCAAGATCCTCTACTCCGCTCGCATCATCCCCGGCCGCGGAAGCTGGCTCGACATCGAGTTCGACCACAAGGACATCCTCTACGTCCGCATCGATCGCCGCAATAAGCTCCCCGTAACCGTCCTGCTCAAGGCCCTGGGCTACAGCGACGAGAACGTCCTCGAGATGTTCTACCGCACCGAGCGCGTGCGCGTCGCCGGCGAGCAGTTCCTTCGCCAGATCAGCTACGACGTCCTGCGCGGCCAGCGCGCCGCCCGGCCCCTCAAGTTCGGCCCGCGCAAGACCGACCAGCTCCAGAAGGGCGAGAAGTTCACCTTCTCCATCATCGAGCGCTTGAAG
>JACRCX010000020.1 GCA_016218815.1 Deltaproteobacteria bacterium | reverse complement strand
GCATGCTCCATGCCCTGCGCGCCAAGGTGGAGCAGAACAAGTAACGGGTCGGTCGGACTCTCAACCCTCAGCGCTCGACCCTCGACCGCGGCCAGGGGCCGCTTTGGTTGCGGCCACTGGCCGCGCTGTGTTCATCTGTGTCCATCTGTGGTTGCTTTTTCCCCCCTCCCTCCCGCCGTTCTCGACTATACGGATCTCAGGCCGGGGGGAAGCTGGAGCATCCGCGATGAAGACGGTCAAGATGAAGTACGGCCAGGGCACGCTCGAGGTCTCCGTGCCCGAAGCAGGCTTGCTCGGCGTGATCGAGAAGAACGTCGCCACCGCTCCCGTCCCCGAAGAACAGGTCATCCAGGAGGCCCTCGATCATCCCATCGCTTCGCCCCGCATCGAAGACCTCGTACATCCGGGCCAGACGGCCGCCATCGTCGTCTCCGACGTCACCCGCGCCTGGCAGCGCCTCCCCGTCTACCTCCCCCTCCTCCTGCAGCGCCTCAACGACGCCGGCATCCCGGACAAGAACATCCGCCTCATCTGCGCCCTGGGCTACCACCGCGGCCTCACCCGCGAGGAACACGTCCGCATCATCGGCGAGCCGCTCGCCCGGCGCTTCGAGATCCTCGACCACGACTGCCAGAACCGCGAGCAGCTCAAGTTCCTCGGAACCACCAAGCGCGGCACCCCCGTCTGGATGAACAAGACCGCGATGGAGGCCGACCACCTGATCTTGACCGGCGCCTGCACCTACCACCCCTTCGTCGGCTTCAGCGGCGGCAAGAAGTCCCTCCTCCCCGGCATCGCCGGCTTCGAGACCATCCAGGCCAACCACCACTGGGTCCTCGGCGACACCGCCGGCGGCGGCCAGCGCCACGAGGCCCGCAACGGCAACACCGCCGGCAACCCCGTCCACGAGGACATGATGGACGCTGGCGCCATCGTCCACCCCTCGTTCCTCGTCAACGTCATCATGGGGCCCACCGGCAAGATCGCCCACGCCGTCGCCGGCGCCTGGGACAAGGCCCATGAGCAGGCCTGCGCGATGATCCCCGATCTCTACGGTGTCCCCATCCCCGAGCTGTCCGATCTCACCATCGCCTCGCAGGGCGGCTTCCCCAAGGACATCGAGTTCTACCAGACCGGCAAGGCCTTCTATCACGCCCTCGACTCCGTCAAGCCCGGCGGAACCCTCATCGTCCTCAGCGAATGCCGCGAAGGACTCGGCCCCCTGGACGCCAACGAGATGTTCACCTGCTACGACGGGGTCGCCGACCGCGAGGGACGCGTGCGCCAGGAGTTCTCCGTCCCCGGCTACGTCTCCTGCTACATGTGCACCGCCGCCGAGAACTACGACATCATCGCCGTCACCTCGCTCGACCCCGCACTCCTCAAGCGCACCAGGATCCGCGCCGTCAAGACGGTGGAGGAAGCCCAGGCCCTCGTCGCCCGCGAGAAGGGCCCGAACCTCCGCACCTGGCTCATGCCGCTGGGCTCCACCGTCCTGCCCATCCTCACCCCGAAGGCGTAGCCCCCCGCCCGCTTTCTTTGACTCCCTCCGCCGCGCCCTGGTAAGAGCGCCGCGCCCGGATGCGGGATGGAGAGAGAGGGACGCGATGGCGATCCACGATACGACGAGGCGCAGGCTCGGCCCGCGCGCGGTGCTGCTCGCGCTCGGCCTGGCCCTGCCGTGGGCGGCGGCCTGCGGCGAAAGCGCGCCGAACTGCCCGACCCTCGACGCGGGCAGCGACGACGGCGGGGGCGTCGAAGGGGAGGGTGGCGCGGACGCGGACGCGGACGGCGGCGCAGACGCCGCTGCCGACGCCGACTCCGAGGTCGCCGCGGCGGTCTGCGGCAACGGCGCGCTCGAGCCGGGCGAGGAGTGCGACCTCACGGCGTTCGGCGGGGCCACCTGCGCGAGCCTTGGCCGTACCCCGGGAACGCTCGCCTGCGCCGACGACTGCCGCTACGACACCGCCGGGTGCGCGGCGTGTGGCGACGGGCGGTGCGAGGCCGGGGAGACCCCGCTCACCTGCGCGGCCGAATGCGCGGTGGTCGATGTCAGCGCCGCCACGGTGCACACCTGCGCCGTGCTCGCCGACGGCAGCGTGCGCTGCTGGGGCGCGCACGCCGGTCATCAACTCGGCGGCGTGGGCGACGTGCTCCGCCCGGTGCGCGTGCCCGGCATCGACGATGCGACGAAGGTCGCGGCCGGCGAGGGGCACACCTGCGTGCTGCACGAGGACGGGACGGTCTCCTGCTGGGGCCGCTCGGGCTTCGGCGAGTGTCGCTCGGTGGCGGCCCGCGTGTGGCCGCCCGCCGTCGTGACCGAGCTGGCGGGCGTGACGGCCCTAGCCGCGGGCGCCCACCACACCTGCGCGGTGCTCGGCGACGGCACCGCCTCGTGCTGGGGCCGCTCGGACTTCGGCAACCTCGGCAACGGCACCCACCCCGCGCGCGCGGCGATGCCGCAGGCGGTGACCGGGCTCGGCGGCGTGACCACGATCGCGGCCGGCGCCCAGCACACCTGCGTCGCCGCCTCCGGCGGCGTCTCGTGCTGGGGCCGCAACGACGTCGGTCAGGTCGGCGGCAACGATCGGAACTGGCACGACCTCCCGGAACGGCCGGTCACCGGCGGCGCCCGGGCGTTCGGCGTCGGCAGCTACCACGGCTGCGCCTGCATCATGATGCCCGCCTGGCCGCCCTCCGCCCAGGGTCTCTACTGCTGGGGCAACAACGCCTACGGCCAGCTCGGTGTCGCGCCGAGCCCCGACGCGCTCGCCCCGACGCACATCGCCATCGGCTGCCCGGCCGCCTTGGAGGGCGGCGACACGTTCACCTGCTCCCTCCCCGCCGCACCAGGATCGGTGCTCTGCTGGGGCGGCAATTCCTTCGGCCAGCTCGGCGACGGGACGCAGCTCTCGCGGTACACCACGGCGGAAGTCCTCGACGTGGCCGACGCCGTGCAGCTCAGCGCGGGCGCGTCCCACATCTGCGCCCGCCTCCTGGACGGCACGCTGCGCTGCTGGGGCCGCAACGTCGAGGGCCAGGTCGGCGGCGGAACCAGCGCACGACATCTTCCCTATCCGGTCGAGCCGGTGGGGCTGTAGGAGGCGACCATGAAGAGCAATCTCGCGAGGACGCGTCTCCTCGGAACGCCGTCCGTGCTGGCCGCGCTGGCCGTCGCCGGGATCCTCTGCGCGGCCGCCCCGGATGCCGGCGCCCAGTGCGGCAACGGCCGCGTCGACGCCGGCGAACAGTGCGACCGGAGCTTCGAGGATTTTCCGGCCGGCACCTGCGCCGCCTGGGGCATCGGCCCTTCGTGCGACGGCCTGTACTGCGACTACTCCTGCCGCATCCATTGCGACACGATCTGCGGCGACGCCTGCTGGGATCCGTGGACCGAGGAGTGCGACGACGGCAGCGAGAACAGCGATCTGGCGCCCGACGCCTGCCGCAGCGACTGTACCAATCCGTCCTGCGGCGACGGCGTCGCCGATACCGGTGAGCAGTGCGACGACGGCTACGCCCGCAACTCCGATACCCTCCCCGACGCCTGCCGCACGGATTGCACCGACCCGGTCTGCGGCGACGGCGTGATCGACGTCGCCCACGGCGAACAGTGCGACCTCGGCGCCGCCAACTCCGACGCGCCCGGCTCCGCCTGCTCCACCGCCTGCCGCATCCCCTACTGCGGCAACGGCACCGTCGAGACCGGCGAGCAATGCGACGACGGCAACACCGTCAACACCGACGAATGCACCACCCTGTGCCGCTACAACGTCTGCGGCGACGGCTTCGTCCGCAGCGGCGGGATGCTTCCCACCGAGGTCTGCGACGACGGGAACAACGACGACGGCGACGACTGCCGCTACGACTGCTACCAGGACCTCACCCGGTGTGGCGACGGCACCACCCAGCTCGGCGAAGAATGCGATGCTGCCGGCGCCAACGCCGACACCCCCGACGCCGCCTGCCGCACCGACTGCCTCCTGCCCCGCTGCGGCGACGGCGTGGTCGACACGGGCGAGGAGTGCGACGGCGCCGACGGCTGCGGCGGCGACTGCACCTGGGCCTCCGGACGGACCTAGCCCCCCGCCGCTCCTTCCCCCATCGGTGTCCATCGGTGTCCATCGGTGGTTCCTCCCCTCCCCCCGTCCCAGCGTGACAACCGCTCCCGCCCGGCGGATACTCCGCGCCGATGTCGCGCTCCCCCGTCGTCGCTCGTGAGCCGCGCGCCGAATGCCTCCGTTGCGGGCGCCCCGCCGTCGTCTGCTGGTGCCGCTGGGTCACGCCCCTCGACACCCGCACCCGCGTCGTCATCCTCCAGCACCCCAGGGAACGCAGCATGCCCATCGGCACCGCCCGCATGGCCCACCACGGGCTCGTCCGCTCCACGCTGCACGTCGGCACCGACTTCGATCGCGACCCCGGAGTCCAGGCCGCCCTTCACGACCCCGCCGCACCCGCCGTGCTCCTCTACCCCGGCCCCCAGGCGCGTCCGCTGGAGACCGAGCCGCCCCCGGGCCCCGTGACCCTCGTCGTCATCGACGGCACCTGGTCCCAGGCGCGCTGGCTCCTGCGCCACAACCCCTCCCTCCAGGAGCTCCCCCGCTTCGCCCTGACCTCCCCGCCCCCCAGCGACTACCGCATCCGGCCCGAGCCCCAGCTCGACTTCGTCTGCACCATCGAGGCCCTCTTCCACTCCCTCCGCCTGCTCGAGCCCGATTCCCTCGACCTCCGCCCCCTCCTCGCCCCCTTCCGCGCCATGGTCGACATGCAGCTCGAGTTCCAGCAGCGCCGCCGGGGCGCGCTCACCTACCACGCCCTCTGCCGCGCCGGCCTCGCCACCGGCCGCCCCTGATCCCATTTCCCCCCCTCTTTGCGTCCTTTGCCTCTTTGCGCCCTTTGCGCGAAATCCCTTGATCGGTTTCGCCCTCGGCGTGCGACTGGTAGGATGAGGGGAAATGGCGGCACGGGACCCGTTGCTCGGCCTCGCACGCGAGGCATCCCGGGGGGATGCCGACGCGATGGGCCGGCTCCTGGCTGCCGTCGGCCCCGCCGTCCATCGGGTGGCGCGGACGATCCTCGGCGTGTCCAATGCCGAGGCCTGCGACGCCGCCCAGGAGAGTCTCGTGGCCTTCGCCACCTCGCTGGAGCGTTTCCGCGGCGACTCGGGCGTGCTGCACTACGCCTGCCGCGTCGCGCTGAACGTGTCGATCAGCGCGCGCCGCAGGGCCGCGGCGACGGGCTCCACGTTGGCGGCGTTCCGCGACGAGGCGCCCGGGTCCGCCGGCGCCGCCTCTTGCTCCGACGACGAGCTGATCGCGCGCCGGCGCCGCGACACCGTGCGCGCCCTGCTCGACACCCTGCCCGAACCCCAGGCCGAAGCGCTCGCCCTCCGCTTCGTCCTCGACTACTCGCTGCGCGAGGTCGCGGACGCCACGGGCGTTTCGGAAAACACGGTCCGCAGCCGGCTGCGGCTGGCCAAGGAGGCGCTCCAGCGGCGCATCGCGCGCGACCCGCTGATGACCGACCTCCTGAGGGACACGGCATGAGTCGCGTCGACCTCCATCCCGAAGAACTGCTCCACGCCGCGCGCAACGGCCGGACGCCGACCGCCGCGGACCAGGCACGCCTGGAGGAGCACGTGGCCCAGTGCGACGCCTGCTCGTTCGAGCAGGCCGTCGCGCGCGATTTCGGTGCGGCCCTCGAGCGCGAGGACACCGGGGCTCGCGCCGCCGCCGCCAGGGCGATCGCCGGCGCGCTCACCGATCCGCGAGTGAAGGCGATCGCGGCTGCGGGAACGATCGGGCGCCCCGCCGCCCGGCCGCTGTCCCGCGGTCTGCTCGTCGCCGCCATCGTGCTCGGCACCGGGATCGCCACGGCTTCGGGCGTCTGGTTCGCCGTGTCGCTGACTCGGGCGAACGCCCCGGACGATCGCCGGCCGCCCGCTGCGGATGCGTCCGGCACCGCGACCACGGTCGACGCGCCCGCCTGCGAGCCGGTTGCGCCCCCTGTGCTCGCGCCCCGCCCACCGGCGCCGTCCGCCGTCCCCGAGTCGCCGCCGGAAGCGGTGCCCGAGCCGCCTCCTCCGGTCGCCTCGAACGCGCCGCCGTCCCCGGTCTCCCCGCACGTCCTTCGGCCGCCGGCGCCTCACGCTCCTCCCCCGCCGCCGGCCGGCGACACCGCGCCGACCATCTTCTCCCGTGCCAACACGGCTCGACGCGTCGGCGAGTTCGGGGCCGCCGTGCGGGCCTACGAGGAGCTGCGCCGCCGCTACCCCGGCTCTCGCGAGGAAGTCCTCTCCCGCGCCACCTTCGGCACCCTGCTGCTCGAGGTGCTCGGCCAGCCGCAACGCGCGCTCGGCCTCTTCGACTCCTACCTCGCCGACGCGCCCGGCGGCACGCTGGCCGAAGAGGCGCTGGTAGGTCGCGCCGAGGCCCTGGGCCGCCTGGGCCGCACCGCTGAGGAGCAGGCCGCGTGGGATGTGTTGCTCGACCGCTTCCCCGATTCCAGCCGCGCCGATCGCGCGCGCCGGCGCCTCGAAGAATTGCGGTAGGGCGTAAGCGTGTCTGTGTGTCCCCCGCCGCCCCCTTTCCCCCTTGGCGTCCTTTGCCTCTTTGCGCCCTTCGCGCGAAATCCCCTCTGCGCCCTTTGCCTCCTTTGCGCTCTTGCCCCCGCCGCCCGCGCCGAGCCGCCTCCTCCCCTCGAGCCCGCCGTCGATCTCGTGGTCGCTGGAGTCCCGGAGGACGCGGTGGCGATCGCCGAGGTCGTCGGCGAGCTGCTGCGCCGCTTCGAGCTGCGCCTCCGGCCGGCACGGGTCGAGTGGCTCGACGTCGCCGTCGTCGCGACGCTCGACCCGGCCGCCCCGCCCGCCGTGGCGCGCGTCTGGATCGACCTCCTCGCGCCGCCCGGCCCTGATGGCGTCGCGCAGGCCGCGGTCTATGTCGCCGACGGGTCGTGGGAGCGGATCCGCATCCGCCGCGTCACGCTGGTCGCCGGTGTGGACGAGGTCGCGCGCGAGGAGCTGGCGCACATCGTGGCTTCCGGCGTCGAGGGAGTCCTCGAGGGCCGGCCGCTCGACCAGTCCCGCGACGAGGTCCGCAGCGATCTTGGCCTGCCGCCCGCCGAACCGCCGCCCGAGCCGCCGCCGCAGCCGGAGCCTCCCCCGCCTCCCCCACCCGAACCGCCGGAACCGCCCCCGGTCGAGCCGCCCGTGCCCGGGCCCCCCTCCCTGGCGCTCGACCTGGGCCTCGGCTACGAGCTGACCGGCTTCGCGAACGAGGCCGCGGTCTCGCACGGCCCGCTCCTCACGCTGGAGCTGGCGCTCCGCCGGGCCTGGCTGCGCCCGGCGATCTGGCTCACGATGCAGTACCGCGTGCCGCTCGAGGTGCCGGCGGACCCGTTCGGCGCGCGCCTCGACCATGCTGTCTTCCGCCTGCTGGTGTCGATCGACGCGCCGCTCGTCTCCGGCCTCGGCTTCGTCGTGCTGCTGGGCGGAGGCCTCGACGTCGTCTGGACCGAGCCGCGTCTCGCCGCCGGCGCCACCGGGCAACTCGAGGTCCCCTCCACGGCCTTCTTCGGCGTGCTGCGTGCCGCCGTCGGCCTTCGCGCGACCCTGGGCGGCTCCTTCGCGCTGCTGGCCGCCGTCGGCTGCGACATCGACGGGCAGCACCGCACCTACGTCGCACTCCAGGACACCGAGAAGCGCATCGTCCTCGAACCCTGGCCCGTGCGCCCGCTGGCGCTCTTGACCTTCTCTTTCGACATGCTCGACCCGCTCGGAGATCCGACCGCGCCGGAGCAGTGATCGGTTTGGGCGTCGAGATGCGACTGGTGTCGCGAGGGCAGCGAACCGTCGTCGGTCGCGGATGCCAGGAGGGCAGAAAATGAGCTTGTCCAGACTTCCGTTTGCGATGGTGGGTTGGATCGTACTCGCGCTCGCCGCATGCAGCGGGGGGGAGACCCCGCTCGGAGACATGGACGCCGAGGGCGGCGTGGAGGACGCCGCGGAGGGTGGGGACGGGCCGCCCGACGATGCGGCGCCCGACGGCGACGCGGAACCCGAAGCCGACGGGACGGCCGGCGCGGTTTCGGTCCTCGTGCGTTTCGTGGACTGGCCGGGCGATCCGGTGGCCGCGCCCGGCGTGGTCGTCGCCTTCGACGCGCCCGACGGCACGCGCTCCGAAGCTCCGACCGGCGCGGACGGGCGCGTGAGCTTCGACGTGGCCGACTGGTCGGCCGGGACGGCGTCGGTCACCGCCTGGGCGGAGGACCGCCAGCTGGTGAGTCGCGTCGGGATCACCGCCGCGGACGGCGAAGTCGGTCTCGAGTTGTGGCGGCTCGGCAATCCTGTCGGCTTCGTCGAGCTTTCGGGAACCGTGACGAGCATACCGTACGAAGAAGATGCGTTGACGGTATCCGCGACCGTGCCGAGCACCTTCTTCGGTAGCGACTACCTGTCGCCCGGCGCCGATTGGAGCGTCATGGTCCCGCCGTCCACACCGTGCAAGCTCATCGCGTCGGCGCGGCGATCGACCGCCCGTCCGTCGGGCCGCGGCTTCGATCAGATCATCGACGGGTGGGCGATGGTGGACCAGCCCGCCGTCGACGGCCCAACGGTCGTCTCGATCGACTTTGTCGCGAACGCCGCGACGCCGACGACGGTCGCCGGGTCCTACCTGCTGCCCGTACGTGAGGAAAGCAGGTTGCACGGGCCCGCGTCCTACGGGTGGCTCTGGGTTACCTCAGCGGATTCGAAACAGTCGGGCGCCATCGGCCTCACGACGATGCTGGACATCAACGCCGACGGCACGGCGCTCGAATTCGGGCTGGAGTACCTGCAGCCGGCCGGGATCACGCGGCCGATGACCTGCTACCTGGTCAACCGGAACGGCGCCAGCGACTCGGCCAGGTCCGTGGCCTGCGAGGAGGGGTGGCCGACCGCTGGGGCCCACGACCCCGGTCTGCTCGACGCTCCGACCCTCGTGCCGCCAGGGACACCCTCCACACGGCGTCCGCTGTTCGGCGGCTTCACGTGGCAGATCTTCGACCACGGAGTCCACGTGGCGCTCCATCTCGTGCGTGACGGAGCCTACGTGTGGACGATCGTGACGCCCGACGACGCAACCTCGCTGTCGGTTCCGCAACCGCCGTCCACGATCAACCTCGCCGAGTTGCTCGGCTCACACGTCGCACAGGGTGACCTCACCATCTGGCAGATGTCGGCAGCGGGCGACTACCAGACGAAGGCCGCCGTCTCGGAACTGTTCATCGTCGAGTTCTAGGGCGTCGACGCGAGGCGCTCGTCATCCGCTCTCCGCAGCCACGGAAGGCGTCCCGGATCTCCATCGGTCGGCAGTACTGACACGCGCCCTCTGCGCGAATCCCCAGCGTCACTCCACCTCGCGCTCCGACACCAGGCTCACTTGCCGCCCCTCCACCCGCACCGTCCGCTCGAAGAACGGCCCGTAGGCCGCGGCCCGTTCCGAGAACTCCACAACGTCACGCTGCCCTCCCGCGTGCGGCTCGAACCCCAGGAGCAGTTCGTCGGTCCAGAACTCCGCCGCCGTCGGATCCCACAGCCACACCCGGCGCTGCACCTGGTACGCCCCCTCGGCCCACAACACCCCCACGTCGAGAGACCCGTCGCCGTCGTAATCCTCGACCACGGCCCCACAGGTCCCCTCGTCCGCTACTCCCTCGTACGGCAGGATCGCCGCCACCAGCCCCGCCGCGTCGAGGATCGCCACCTCGTCGGTCAGGCCGGGGACCACCCACAATGACCGGGGATCGCCCGGACGCAGCGCAAGCGCGCACGCCTTGCTCGGGTCGTCCACCCACGCCGGAACCCAAGCCGTGCACGGCTGCTCCGACTCCCCCTCGACCGCGCACCCGCAATCACGCGCCTCGCGCTCCCGCATCAGACCCCGCGCCAGCACCGCGCGACGCTCGAGCACGTCGCAGCTCCCCGCGCGCGACTCGACGACGATCGCCCCGCCCGCCCCGGTCCCGAAGTCCCCGTCCAGCGTCCCCGCCCATCGCAGACAATCGCCGTCCCGCGCGAAGACCTGCCACAGGCTGCCGCCGCTTCCGCTGAACCCGCTCGCGCTCACCGCGAGTTCCTGGTCGCCGTCCCCGTCGAGATCCGCCTCCCGCTCGTCCAGCGTCCCGGCGGCCGGTCCGAAGATCCGCGCGGCCGCCACACGCGGGTCGGTGCACGGACTCTCCAGCCCGAACCCGTCCGTGCCGATCGCGAAGAACGCCATCGGCCCGCTCCCCGCCCCGTTCCCGCCGAATGGCGGAGCGTAGACGTCCCGCTCGCTGTTGGCGGCTGCGGTCGCCAGCAACCCCAGCGCCTCCGGCGGAATCCACGCGCCGGTCGTCTCGATCCCTCCGTCCGGACCTGGGTCCGCGGACGTGACTCCCAGCCGACCGGTACCCTCGAGCACCAGCGCCGCGTTGCCGCGCCGCAGGTCCGCACGCAGCCAGTCGACGACGGCCAGCGTCGCGACGTCGAGGATCGTCGCGTGGAGCGATTGCATCCCGCCGCCCTGCGACGACCAACCCAGCAGGAGCGCCCGGCCATTCCCCAGGTCGACCACGCGCTCCACGAGCGGCGCGAGCCGCCCGCCCGGCACGTCGCTGACCCAGGCCACGAGCCGATCGCCGGCGCGGACCACGACCCGGTCGGCCAGGTGCATCGTCCGCGGCTCCTCCGTGTTCGTCACCTCGATGTCAAGGCCCGCGCCGACGACATGCGTCACGACCTGCCGCGGACCGTCGGGCGCCACTCCACCGTCAGGGCCGCCGGCCCTGCCCGGGCCGGAGACCGTCGCCGCCGCGGCCGGCGCCTTCGCCGGCATGACCGTGACGGCCGCCGCGGCCGCCGGCCCGGTCCGCGACCCGTCCCCCGGTCCGACCGCCGCCCGTGAACAGGCCGCCAGCGCTCCCAGCACTCCGACCAGGATGACCCGGCACGCATCGCCCCCGCGCGCCTCCCACCTTCGCCATCGGTGTCCATCGGTGTCCATCGGTGGTTCCCTCTTTGCGCCCTTTGCCTCTTTGCGCCCTCTGCGCGAAATCCCCCTTCGCTCGCGGCCTCGCTTGTACTACGAGTCCCCCCCCGAGGGATCCACCCGCGGGGGATCGCAGGAGGCTACCCATGGCGAACCTGGACATGTTCTTCAAGCCCAATGCCATCGCCGTCATCGGCGCCAACAACAAGGAGCTGACCATCCCCTACCGGATCATCAGCAACCTCCAGGCCTACGGCTTCAAGGGCCCCATCTACCCCGTCCACCCCAAGGAGAAGGTCGTCAAGGAGCTGCCCGCCTTCCCCTCCATCCTCGATACCCCGGGCCCCGTCGACCTCGCCCACATCATCCTCCGCCGCGACCTCGTCCCCGCGACGATCCGCGACTGCGCCAAGAAGGGCGTCAAGGGCGTCGTCGTCAACACCAGCGGCTTCTCCGAGACCGGTCCCGAAGGCAAGAAGCTCGAAGACGAACTCCGCGACCTCGGCCGCTCCCTCGGCGTCCGCGTCTTCGGCCCCAACTGCCAGGGCATGATGAACACCGACCTCGACCACCCCCTCTACTCCAACTTCACCTTCGCCCGCATCAAGCCCGGTCATATCTCCATCCTCGCCCAGGGCGGCGGCGTCGCCGAAGTCCTCAACTCCTACCTCTCCGAGGCCGGCGTCGGCATCCGCATGTACGCCAGCAACGGCAACGCCTGCGACGTCTCCATCCCCGAAATCCTCGAGTACTGGGACGCCGACCCCGAAACCCACGTCATGGTCCTCCACCTCGAGAGCTTCGCCGACCCCAAGGCGTTCCTCGACGTCGTCTCGAAGATCAAGAAGCCCATCCTCGGCATGAAGTCCGGGACGACCCCCGAGGGCGCCCGCGCCGTCGCCTCGCACACCGGCCGCCTCATGGCCGAGGACACGATCACCGACATCCTCTTCGACGAGTGCGGCGTGCTGCGCTTCCGCACCGCCCAGGAGCTGTGCGAGGCCGCGATCGCTTTCGCCAACCAGCCGCTGCCCAAAGGCCGCAAGCTCGGCATCGTGACCAACGCCGGCTCCCCCGCCATCCTCGCCACCGACGAAGCCGTCCCGCTCGGCCTCGCGCTCCCCGACCCGACCGAGAAGACCCAGACCCTCCTGCGCGAAAAACTCTTCGCCACCTCCAGCGTGCACAACCCCGTCGACATGATGGCCACCGCCACCCCGGAGAACTGGGCCACGGCCGTCGAGGCCGTGGTCAAGGACGGGACGTACGACATCGTGACCACGAGCTTCATCACACCGTTCTTCGTCGATTGCGAAGGTGTCGCGCGCGAGCTGGCCAGGATCCACCGCGAGAACCCCGAGCTGCCGTTCCTCGTCTGCCTCATGACGAACCCGCTGTGGGAGAAGACCCGCAAGATCCTCGCGGACGCCGGTCTGCCCACCTACTACTTCCCCGAGAGCGCCGCGCGCGCCGCCGCCGCCCTGGCCGACATGGCCGACCTCAAGGCCCGCGCCAAGGGCAAGGTCCCCGAGCTGAAGGTCGATCGCGACGCGGTCGCCAAGCTGCTCGCCGCCGCCCCCGACGGCTTCCTCCCCGCCGAGAAGGCATCCGAAGTGCTGCGCCTCTACGGCTTGCCCGTCGCCCGCGAGAAGTGGTGCGCCTCCGCCGACGCCGTGCCCGCCGCCGCGAAGGAGATCGGGTACCCCGTCGTGCTCAAGGCCCACGCCACCGCCCTGGTGCACAAGACCGAGGCCGGCGCCGTCGCCGTGAATCTCGGCGACGAGAAGGCGCTGCGCGCCGCGCTCGACGGCATGACGAAGTCGATCGGCAAGGTGGATGCGTTCCAGGTGCAGGAATTCGTGGCGGGCGGCACCGAGGTGGCGGTCGGCGCCGTGCGTGCCGAGGGCCTGGGCGCGACGGTGATGTTCGGCCTGGGCGGCATCTACATCGAGGCGCTGCACGACGTGCGATTCGGCCTCGCCCCGCTCACCGACCTCGGCGCCGAAAGCATGATCCGTCGCCTCAAGTTCGGCAAGCTGCTCGGCCCGTTCCGCGGCAAGCCCGGCGTCGACCAGGCGAAGCTCCGCGACGTGCTCCTCCGCGTCGGCCGTCTCGTCGCCGACCACCCCGTGATCGCCGAGATGGACCTGAACCCCGTCCTCGCCTTCCCCGACGGCGCCCGCACCCGCGTCGCGGACGTCCGCCTCCGCGTCGCGAAGTGAACCACCGATAGACACCGTCCGGGGGGAAGGAACCACCGATGGACACCGATGGACACCGATAGGGGGGCAGGTACACCCCTCGAAGCCGGAAAGATCTTCGAGCGGGCCCTCGGGCGGGTCCTCACGTCTTCGCGGCTTCTGCCGCGGCCTCCGCGGTCTCCTGGCGCCAGGCGGCTTCGACGTGGGCGGCGACCACGGCATCGGCGGCGGCCGCCTTGCGGACGGCTTCCGCGGCGGCGGCGTTGGCCACCGTCGCGGCGGCGTGGACCTTGCGCCAGGGCTCGGCGGCGGCGGGGTCGATTCTCCGCCAGGCGTCGGCCGCGGCGACGGCCTGGCGCCAGGCCTCCGCAATCTCCGCGGTCACTCGCCAGGCTTCCGCGGTCGCGGCGCCGGCGGCGCGCGTGGTCTCGGCGTTGGGCTTGGTGCAGACCTTGCGCCAGGCCTTGGCCGCGGCGCTCGTACCCGCCTCCGCAGCGGCGATGGCCGCGCACCAGGATTCCGCGGCGTCGGCCGCGGGCCGCGCAGCGGCGGCCTGGCGGTACCTGGCGGCGCTCGTCTCGGAGGCGGCGGACACCGCGGCCTTGTGCCAGGACGCGGCGGGGGACTTGGCCTTCCGCCACGCCGCGGAGGCGTTGGCCGCGGCGTCGGCCGCATCGGCGGCGGCCTGCCGCAGGGCGGCGCCGGCGGACTCGGCCTCCTGCGCCGCGGCGACCGCATCGAGAGCGGCGTTGCGCCAGGCCTCCACGACAAGGGCCCGGGCGGCAACGACCTGCGCCCGGCGCGAGGCCTCGGCGGCGGCCTTGTCCTCGACGGCCGCTTCGGCCACGGCCGCGCGCCAGGCCGCGACGGCGTCGTTCGCGGCCTGCGTGGCTGCCTGGGCGGCCGCCTGTCGCCGCTCCACTTCCGTGTTCGCCGCCCGACGAGCGGTATCGGCGACCCTCGCGGCCTCCGCGGCCTCCGCCGCCTGCGCGGCAGCGTCGCGCCAGGCGGTCTCGACGGCCGCGATCCGCTCGCGCCACTTGTCCTCGCCCGTTCCCATCGCCCCCTCCCGATCGCCAATCCCGTTGGCTGGTCCCGGGCACCCTCGATCGTTGCAGGCGCGATCGTGGAGCATGTCGCGGCCCGGGGCAACAAACCGGTCCGCGGCCAGCCGCCCCCCTTTGCGCCCCTTTGCGGTTCTTGGCGTCCTTTGCGCGAAATCCCCTTTCGCAGCCCGCGCGACTCCGGAACCTTCACTCGTTGACGCCCCGTCGTGCCGTGCGCACCTTCTCCGCCGGAGACGACACCAATGCCACCCGAAGCAGTCGCCACCGAGTCCCCCATCGCCCCGCCGCCGCGCACGCCGGCCGCAGTGGCCCTTCATGCGCTACCCCCGACCGCCGAGCCCGACCCGGATGTGGACGCCCTGGACGCCTACTCCCGCGCCGTCACCCGCGTCGTCGAACGCGCCGGCCCGGGCGTGGTCAGCATCGAGGTCGCCTTCGGCTCGCAGGACAGGCCGGTCCGGGGACGCGACCCCCAGCAGGGCAACGGGTCCGGCTTCGTCCTCACCCCCGACGGCTTCGTCCTCACCAACAGCCACGTCGTCCACGGCGCCGCACGCATCGACGTCACCCTGCCCGGCGGTTCCACCGTGCACGGCGAGCCCGTCGGCGACGACCCCGACACCGATCTTGCCGTCATCCGCATCGATGCCCCGGGTCTCATGTCGCTCGGCCTGGGCGACTCGCGCCGCCTCCGCGTCGGCCAGCTCGTCGTCGCCCTGGGCAACCCCTACGGCTTCCAGGCCACCGTCACCGCCGGCGTGATCAGCGCCATGGGCCGCTCGCTGCGGTCCAAGTCCGGGCGCCTCATCGACAACGTCATCCAGACCGACGCCGCCCTCAACCCCGGCAACTCCGGCGGCCCGCTGCTCGACGGCCGCGGCGAGGTCATCGGCATCAACACCGCGATGATCCTCCACGCGCAGAACCTCTGCTTCGCCGTCCCCAGCCGCACGGCGCAGTTCGTCGTCTCCCAGCTCATCCGCCAGGGCCGCGTCCGCCGCAGTTGGATCGGCGTCGCCGCGCAGAACATGGACCTGCCCCGCCGCCTCGCCCGCTTCCACGGCCTGGATCGCGACGCCGCCGTCCTCGTCGTCGACGTCGAGAACGACGGCCCCGCCGGCCGCGCCGGCCTCCGCCCCCGCGATATCGTCGTCGCCCTCGACGACCGCCCCGTCGCCGTCGTCGACGACCTCCATCGCCTCCTCACCGAGGATCTCCTCGGCCGCCCCTCCCGCCTCACCGTCCTCCGCCACACCGAACGCCTCGAGCTCCCCATCGTCCCCGCCGAATCCCCCACCCGCGCCTGATTGCGGCCACCCGCCCGCCCAGGCTACCGTGCCCCAATGCGCCTCCGCCATCGGTGTCCATCGGTGTCCATCGGTGGTTTCTTCCTTCTATTCCTCTCCTCCTCCTGCCGCCCCGCGGACCCGACCACCCCGCAGTCCGAGCAAACGGCCGAATCACCCTGCGACCCCTCGAGCGTCGAGACCCTCATCCCATGCGTTTCCACCGCCCGCTGGTCCCGCGACCTCGCCGTCCTCGCCGCAGGCCCCCGCCCCCCCGGCAGCAAGCACTGGCAGATCGCCCAGGACCTCTGCGCCTCCCGCTTCGCCGAGCTGGGCTACACCGTCGAACGGCACCAGTACGACACCGGCGTGAACGTCATCGGCATCCTGCCGGGGACATCCGCGGACCAGGTCGTCCTCTCCGCGCACTACGACGGCGTCGAGGCCTGCCCGGCCGCCGACGACAACGCCTCGGGCGTCGCCGGCGTGCTCGAGGCCGCCCGCGTCCTGGCCGCCGGCCGCTACGCAGGCACGCTCGTCGTCGCCTGCTGGGACGACGAGGAGAACGGCCTCGTCGGCTCGCGCGCCTGGACCGCGCGCGCGTCGGACCGCGACGAGCCGATCCTCGCCTCCTTCGTCTTCGAGATGATCGGCTACCGCACCGATCAGCCGGACACCCAGCGCCTTCCCCCCGGCGTCGATCTCGTCTTCCCCGCCCAGGTCGAATGGCTCCGCCAACGCCAGAACCGCGGCGACTTCATCGCCGTCGTCGCCGACACCGGCTCATACTGGGCGGTCAATCGGCTCGAGACCCGCGCCGCCGAGCTGGGACTGCCCACGCTCGTCGTCGAGATCCCCACCCTCCTCCTGGCGACGCCGCTGGCCGAGCCGCTCTTCCGCTCCGACCACGCCTCCTTCTGGGAGCACGGCTACCCCGGCATCCTGATCACCGACACCGCCGACTACCGCTACGCCCGCTACCACTGCGCCGCGGCCCCGGACTCCCCCGACGCCCTCGACCCCGAGTTCGCCACCCTCGTCGTCCGCTCCACCGTCGCCGCCATCGTGGACACCCTGGGCCTCTCCGTTCCGCCGTCGTCGTAGTCGTCGTCGTGGTCGGGGATCCGTCCGCCCTTTCCCTCCCCCCTATCGGTGTCCATCGGTGTCCATCGGTGGTTTTCCCCGGGTGCATCCCCCCAACTGGGGGTAACGTGCCGCTCTGCGGACCGGAAGAGGAATTTTCGCGCAGAGACGCAGAGACGCAGAGAGGGACAACTGGCACGGTGGCGCGAGCGGCGTGGCGGTCAGCGCCGCCGGCGGCGCGGGTGCCCCTCGTAGATCTCATTCATGTCGACGATCGATGCGCCGACGTCCTGAGCCATGCGGACGCGCTGGTGAAGGCTTGCCGGCAGCGCATCAACGATGGAGAACTCGAGTTCGTTGAGCCGACGAGTCAGGGGCTCGACTTCAGCGGCGTGGTCCGCTGCCGGGCTGCGCGGGTCCAACTCGACCAGACGGACCAGCCAGCCGACGCAGTCGGCGTCTCGTTCGGCATATTCCAGCATCGTCGCGGCGGGAAGTTGTGTGGGCGAGACGCCGAGGCGGTCGAGCGCCTTGAGCAGGCCGAGGGTGTTGCGGCGCTGCTCTTCGAGCGCCTGGCGGAGCTGCCGGACCGTCGTGGCGGCAGGCATGCGGTGAGTATGCACGCCCGGCCGAGGAAGGCGAAGAAGTTGGTGGGTCGGTGGGGCAGGAGTAGTTGTGGTCGAGGATCTGGGTGGACGGATGGGCGAAGGGGTGGTGGGGGATGCAGATCCACGCGGGTTTGGCGGGCGGGTTGGGGCGGCGAATTCGGGTTCAGCCGGGGAAGGAGGAGCCGAAGAGGATCAAGGGGAAGGTCAGGAAGCCTGCGGACGGGAGCCCTGACCCGGCGGTGTTGGCTGCGGCGCTGGTCCCTGCGGAGCGTGGCGCAGCGTTCGGAATCGAGCGCGACGTGGAAGAGCAGTTCGGACCGCAACTGACGGAGGAGACGCGACGGCGCTTCCAGAAGCGCGCGGACGAAGTGGATGCCCGACGGCCGGTGTGCTGCCCGAAGGGCGGCTGTGCGATGGAGCGCAAGGGTCGCAGTTCGCGGCCGGTCAAGACGGTACACGGAGACTTCCGCTTCCAACGGGATCGGTGGTACTGCGCCACGCACAAGGTGACGCGCTATCCCGCGGATGAGGAACTCGGCCTGCGCACGCGCGAACCGCTCAGTCCGCTGACCCTGATGCGGTCCGTGCTGCTCACGATCCTCATGCCCTTCGAGCAGGCCCGGCAGTTGCTGCTCGACTTCTGGGGGATGGGGCTCGGTCGCCATGCGCTGTGGAACGCGACGCAGCGGGCGGGCCGGATGCTGCGGATGCAACAAGACCTCGAGGCTGAGGCGTGCCACACGGTGCACACGTGTCCCGAGGTTTCGGAGCGGCGCGCCCCGTCGACGGTGCAGGTCGCCATGGACGGAGCGATGGCGTTGATGCGCCCGGGCGAAGGAGGCCCATCGCGCAAGGAGGAGGGGACGGATCCGGTGGATGACCAGCTGGAACAACAACGCGAGGGACAGAGGCCGAAAAAGCGGTGCGGCGCGCGCGAGGTCAAGACGGCGGTGATCACCCTGCCGATGAAGGACGGCAAGGAGCGGCGGACCATCCGCCGGGGCTTGGTCAGCGTGATGGGCACGGCCGACGACCTGGCGAAGCGGTTGTGGGCCAGCCTGATCCTCGGCAGCTTGCTCGGCCCGCAGACGACGGTGGTCGTGCTGGGGGACGGGGCGGAGTGGATCTGGGAGCGGGCCAAACTGTTCGTCCGGCGGATCGAGATCCTCGACTTGTGGCACGCGGCGGAACACGCCTGGGGCTGCGCCGCCGGCCTGTGGGGGCAAGGAACGGCGGAAACGCGGCGTTGGGCCCGCGCGCTCGTGCGACGGGTGAAGCAGGGCAAGGTCGCCGACGTGGTGGTCGACCTGGAGCAGTTGCTGGCGCAACTGGTGCGCGAGGGGGCACCGGCCACGCGACAGCAGGTGGTCCAGAAGCTCATCACCTACTACCGAACGCATACCTCGCGCATGGACTACCCGCGCTACCTCGCTCTCGGGCTGAGCGTGGGCAGCGGCTCGGTGGAAAGCTGCCATCGTCAGGTCGTGCACGTACGAATGCGGCAAGCCGGAATGCGGTGGAGCACCCACGGGGCGCGCCACATGATCGCGCTGCGCGAGTACTACGTGCGCGGAGCCTGGAGCCAAGCCGAGGCGCTGTGCGGCCGGAAGGCAGCCTGAGCCGCCTCCACAGCAAACGCCGCCGCCCGCGGCCCGCCAACCTTCAGGATCAGTGCCGTCGGACGCCACCCCCGCCGTAGCCCCTCTGCGGCTCTGCGGCTCTGCGCGAGATTCGGTCCCCTGCCGGAAGCCCGGCGCGACGGGCGGCGCCGCGATTCACCCCCAGTTGGGGGGATGCACCCGTTTTCCCCTTCCCTCTCCGCGCCCTCCCTCACCTCGTGTATGCTCCCTTCCATGGCCGCGCACGAGTCCAAGAAGGTGGTGATTGCCGCGCTTTGCGGGAACCTCGGAATCGCCGTGGCCAAGTTCGTCGCCGCCGCCTTCAGCGGCAGCGCCGCGATGCTGGCCGAGGCGTTCCACTCGGTCGCGGACACGGGCAATCAGGTGCTGCTGCTGCTCGGCATGCGCCTGGCCCGGCGGGCGCCTACCGCCTCGCATCCCTTCGGCTTCGACAGGGAGCGGTACTTCTGGGCCTTCATCGTCGCCGTCACGATGTTCTTCGTCGGCGGCTGCATCGCGCTGTGGGAGGGGTTCCACAAGGTGTTTGCACCCGGCCCGCCCGGCGAGGCGATGGTCGCCTACGTCGTCCTCGGCGTCTCGATCGCCCTCGAGCTGTTCTCGTTCACGGTCGCCTGGCGTAGCTGGCGGGCGTTGCACGGGAACGCGAACATCGCCCGGACGATGCGCGAGACCAAGGACCCCACGGTGCCGCTGGTGCTGTTCGAGGACGCCGCCGCGCTCCTCGGCCTGGTGTTCGCCATCGGCGGTATCCTCCTGGCACACGCGACCGGCACGACGCTGTGGGACGGCGTCGCCTCGATCGCCATTGGCGTGCTGCTCTGCACCGTCGCCGTCGTCCTGGCCTGGCGCACCCGCATGCTGCTCCTGGGCGAGGGCGTGGGCCCGGCGCGCGCCCGACGGCTGGCGGAGCTCATCGGCGGCGTGCCCGGCGTGGTGCGTCTCGTCCACCTGCGCACGATGTACCTGGGCCCCGAGACGATCCTCCTGGCCGCGAAGGTCGAGTTCTCGGACGCGTTCCAGGTACCGCAGGTCGAAGCAACGATCGACGAGATCGAGAAGCGCGTGCGCACCGACACCCCGATCGCGCGCTACATCTTCATCGAGGCCGGCTCGGAATGGCAGACCACGCGGCTTCGCGGCACGTAAGCCATCCCCACCAGGAGGTACCGATGATCAACACCATCAGGCCATCCGCCCTCGTCCTGCTCGCCCTGCCGCTTCTCGGTTGCCCCCCCGGCCCCTCTCGCCCCTCCGCCGGCGGCGTGACCATCGACGGCGGCGGCTCCTCCGGAGGCACGATGCCCGCCCCGCCGCCTGCCGCCTGCGAGGGCATCCAGCCCGCGGGTCACGGCGGCGGCTCCTCCGGCTTCGACCGCTTCTACGCGTACGAACCCCCGGCCTACACCCCCGCCGGACCCGCACCGTCCCTGCCCGTCGCGCTCGACGAAGTCGCCGTCCCGGACTCGCTCGCCGAGTACGGCCTCGACGCCGCCGCGAAGGACGTCCTCGCGCGCAACGGCTTCGTCGTCGTCAACGGCCCCGCCGTCGCCGGACAGGACAAGATCCCCGAGGTCTACCAGGCGCTCCAGCAGCGCGACCTCCCGATCTTCGTCACCGCCGACACCGCCCTGCACCTGTACCACCTCGCCTTCGACACCCTGCTCATGACCATCGAGGAGCAGAAGCTCGTCCCCCTCCTCGTCGAAATGATGCAGCTCGTCCGGGCCCAGGCCGCCCTCGTCCCGGTCCGCGACCTGGACGCAATGGCCGAGGCCGCCGATGGGGTCATCGCCGTCTGCGACGTCGTCCTCCGCCTTCTCGGCGAGTCCCCGCCCGCCGACGCCCATTCGGCCGACCTGGTCGAGGCGGAAGTCGCCCTCATCGAGGGCCGCGCCGGCGTGGCCACGAGCCCGATCTTCGGCTACGACGAGGACTACTCCCAGTACATCCCGCGCGGCCACTACACCCGCACCCCCGCGCTCACCCGCTACTTCAAGGCCATGATGTGGATCGGCCGCATGAGCTACCTCTTCAAGGCGACGACGGATCCCGAGCCGCCGGGCGTCGTCGGAGCCGAGACCGCGCGCCGCCACGCCCGCATGGCCGCGCTCCTCGCCGAGTGGCTCGACGAAGGCCGGTCCGCCTCGTCGGACAACGTTTCCGATCCCCGCTCCGCGCGCGACATGTGGAGCGTCATCTACCGCGTCACCGCCTTCTTCGCCGGATTCTCCGACGACCTCACGCCCGAGGAGGTCCTGCCGGTCGTCCGCGACTTCCTGGGCGCCGGCAACGCCCGGCAGCTCCTGGACGACGACGCGCAGGTGGACCTCCTTCGCGCCCGCATGGCGGCGCTGCGCGACCCGCGCATCTACTCCGGGACGGCCTCGGGGGCCGTCGGCATCGATGTTTCGCGCGCCGGCGACCCGGCCGCCCTTCTCGAGGTCGTCGCCGGCACCGTCGGCATGCGCCTCATGGGCCAGCGCTACGCCTTCGACACCGACGTCATGTCGCACCTTACCTTCCCCGGCGTCGGCCGCCCGACCGCGCTCGCCGACCCCGCCCCCTTCACCCTCGTCTCCACCGACTCGGGCCCCATCCGCGGCTTCTCCCGCGGCCTCGATCTCTTCGCCGTCCTCGGCGCCCCCCGCGCGCGTCCCATCCTCGACGAGCTGCGCGACGGCGCCTACGAGCAGTTCGACGACGCCCTCGCCGCCGCCTGCGCCGTCCTGCCTGCCGCAGGCGCCGCGTGGCACGAGAGCCTCTACGCCTCGTGGCTCGAAGCCCTGCGCGACTACGTCGCGCCGCGGGCGCAGCCGACGCAGCCGTTCGAGCTGTCCGAGGCGTGGGCCGATCGCACGCTCACCGCCGCGCTCGCCTCCTGGGCCCAGCTCCGCCACGACACCATCCTCTACACCAAGCAGCCCTACGTCGTGATGACCACGTCGGTGCCCCGGGAACCTCCCCCTCCTCCTCCGCCGAAAGGCTTCGTCGAGCCGCACCCCGAGCTGTTCGCGCGGCTGGTTTCGCTCAACGAGATGACCCGCGCCGGGCTCGAGGACCTCGGCGTGCTCCCCGAGGCCGCCGGCGAGGTGCTGCGCGACTTCGGCGACGTGCTCGGAACGCTGCGCGACCTCGCGATCGGCGAACTCGAGGACCGTGCGATCGACGAGCGCGCCAACGAGTTCCTCGGCTCCTTCGGCGAGCGCTGCGCCGCTCTCGTCGATCGCATTGCCGCCCTCAACGTCCCGCCGGATACCTCAGCGGAGATGTACTCCCGCGGCGAGAGCGCCGTGGACACGCGCACGACGCTGGTCGCCGACGTGATGACCAACGTCCAGGCCGGCGAGGTGCTCGAGGAGGGCACGGGATCGATCGAGGCCCTCGTGGCCGCCGTCCGCGTGCCGGGCCGCGACGACGTCGTCCTGGCCGCCGGCCCCGTCCTCACCTACTACGAGTTCCGCTGGCCGCTGACCGATCGCCTCACCGACGAGAAGTGGCGCACCGTGCTGGCGAGCGACGACGCCCCGCCCCCTCCCCCCTGGGTCTCTTCCTTCCGTTCGGGGGGAGAGCGCTGAGGGGAGGGGAGGGCGCGGGACCCGACTCACCACTGAGACGCTGAGGGCGCTGAGACAAACGCTGAGAGGGAAGAAAGGGCGAGGCGGGGGGAAGCCCGTGGTGGAGGAGCCGGGTGTGAATGCCCTGGCGCGGCGGAACGCCGCGCCAGGGACTCTCTCGTTGCGAGGTTCTCGCGCGCCGCCTCCCCTTCTCGCGTCACCCGAGCAACGACTGTGCCACGTGCGCCAAGGTCGGGCGGCACCACACCGACATCCGATCCTCGTGGTCGGGGTCGAGTCCCAGCCAGGCGATCCGGTTCTGCGGGGCGAACCGGTTCCGGCAGGCAGAGATAGGCCAGCGTCAGGTCGCGACGCCGCCGCGGCGTGAGCGCCTCCCCGAGCACGACTCGGCACCAGGCCGCGTAGTCTGCCGCGCAGAACTGGTCGCCTCCGTTCACTGCCTGCTCGATGAGCGGCGTCAGCGCGCCCGCCGGACTGACTCGGAGGTACTCGAGCTGCGCAGCGCAGGAGCGGGCCAGGGCGATGTCCTTTGCCGGCGGCAGCCGCTCGACTTTCCACCACCTCGAGCCGTGGTATCCGCCTTTCAGGAACGGCCGGCTGATGCGTTCGTCCCCGAACAACCGCGCCACGGCGTCGTCCGACGCGCCGGCCAGCGGCACCTTTACTCGTAGAGGACCGTCGGACCCAGCGTGATCTGCAGACGCTCCGTATCCAGGAGCTGCGCGGCCAGCGGGCGCTCGTCCGGTGCGCGAAGCGGCCCCGGAATCGCGAAACCCACGTTGGGACTGAACCACACCCCGTCGGGGAGAAGCTCCGGGCGCCGGGCCAGAAGAAACGCCGGCTCGTTGGGCTCGCGACCCGCGGAATGCCCCGCCAGTCGCGCCAGCAGCTCCGGCTCCACCTCGTCAGGATGACGCGCGTTCACCACCAGGTCGCATCCGGCGAGCGCCCCTGCTCCGAGTCGCGCCAATGTCTCGGGGAATGGAAGTCGAGTCGGCCGCTCTCCCACGGAACGGTGCGGCGCCCATTCCTGGTTCGGTTGGACGATCACGTCGTCATCCCGCCGCCACAGCGGCAACGCGAGCGCCGTCAGCGCTGCCTGCGCCGCGGTGCCGCGACCGTGCAGGTCGACCTGGAACGTCGTGTCCGAGCCGTCGATCTCATGGCCCCGCCACTGAACCATCACGACTCCCTCCAGCAATCCTTCTCGCCGCTCGCCGCTCCTGCCACGGCCCGGCAGCCGCGGCCCAACGCAGACCCTCGTCCGGCGCCGCGGCGAGCCGCCGTGCCGCGCCGGACAGGTCCACCAGCATCGTGGCTCCCGCCGCCTTGTCGAAGCCCAGCACCGCCGCCGGCTCCGCTCGCCAACGCCATGCGCCGAACCCCGAGCATCCCATCGGTGGTTTCTTTCCCCCCCGTCCCTCCCCCCATCGGTGTCCATCGGTGTCCATCGGTGGTTTCTACTTCCCCCCCCTATCCGTGTTCATTGGTGGCTTCTGCTCTTCCTGTCCCCGCTCGTCCACCAGATGGACCATTTGCGTCGGGAACGCGAATCTCGCCCCCGCGGTCTCGACCACCTCCATGAACCGCAGCAGCACGTCCTGCCGGATCGACTGGAACTCGTTCCAATCCGCCGTCCGGAACCACGCCATCACCTCCACGCTCAACGACGATGCGGCCAGCGCGACGAAACGCACCGTCACCACGTCCGGCCAGATCTTCGGATGCGCGCGCAGGACCTGCTCCAGCCCCTCCAGCACCCGTCGCAGCTGCTCCGCCGTCGTCGAGTACGTGAGCCCGAGCGTGCAGGCCAGCCGCATCCGGTCGCGCGCCGTGTAGCTCTCCAGCCGCATCTCCGACAATCGGCCGTTGGGGATCGTGATCACCGTCCGGTCCAACGTCCGGATCCGCGTCGAGCGCAGGCCGATGGCCTCGACCGTGCCGACGAAGTCCTCCACGCGCACGAAGTCGCCCACGCGGAACGGCTGGTCCAGCCCCAGCGACACCGACCCGAAGAGGTTCTCCACCGTCTTCTGCGCCGCCAGCGCCAGCGCCAGTCCGCCCAGTCCCAGGCCGGCGACCAGGCCCGCGACCGGGTAGCCCAGCGCCGCCAGCAGCGTGATCAGACCGACCGCCAGCACGAACACCTTCGCCACCCGCGTCAACAGCCGGATCACGGTCCGGATGTCCGCCCGCTCCTTCACCTTCGGCGAGTCGTCGACGACATCGCGCACCACGTCCAACCCGCGGTACAGCGCCCAGAACGCCGGGACCAGGAGCGCGCCGACGAGGACCTCGCCCAGCCACGCATCGGCCGCCGAGCGCAGCTCCAGCCACGGCACGAGAAACGCGGCGAGCCCGATCGTCCAGGCCATCCACACCGGCCCCGGCAGTCGGGAGGCCAGCGCGTCGTCCCACCCTGCGCTCGTCCGACGCACCACCCGCGCCAGCACCGCCAGCGTCAACCGTCGCAGCAGCACTCCGCCGACCGCCGCCAGTGCCGCCGTGAGCCCCAACGCGATCCACTGCCACCAGAACAGCTCGAACGGCCCCACGCGCTGCAGCACCTCGGGCACGTGCGCGTGCAGGAACGCCGCCAACCCCCCTTCCGACGGTGTCGAGCCCTCCGCGGCCCAGACCGTCGCCGGAGCCGCCATCGCCAGGACCGAACCGATCAGGGCCGCTCCCCGAGATGGTCGCATGGTCGACACCTAACGCCTCGGACGCCCGGCGGCAAGGAGGTCCCGAACCCCGCCGTCACGTCCGGCGCGGTCCCGATTCGGACCCGACCGTTGCGCCGCGCGGTGCACGCGGAGCCTCGGCGCTCGTGCCCGCATGGCGCGGAAGACCCGACCCGCATGTGCCCGACGGACTGCCTCCTCTATCGGTGTCCATCGGTGGTTTCTTTCTTCCCTCTCCGCGTCCCCGACGGCGCAACACCACGAGCACTCCCGCCAGCCCCAGAACGAACGCCGTCCCCCCCGCCGACGGGATCGCCCGGCATCCGCACCCCGAGCCCCCGCCGTCCCCTCCTCCCCCGCCCCCGTCCCCGCCCGCGTCGCCGCCGTCGCCTCCTCCTCCGCCGTCGGCGTCCGCCCCGCCGTCCCGCGGCGGCGGAGTCACCCCCACGCCGACGTCGAGCAGCGCGGGACCGGCCGTCAGCTCGGTCACGCCCACCCGGTAGCCCAACCGTGCCGTCAGCGTGTAGACGCCCTCGCCCGCGAACGACAACACCACCGTCCGGCTCCCGGACGCGGGAGGCGGCAAGACCGTCCCGCTCGCCCCGATCGAGCCCACCGCGAACGTCACCGTCGGGCCCGCGAGCGTCCCGCCCCCCGCGTCGTCGACCGTGACCCCCGCCGGCAGCTCCAGCACCAGCTCCCCTTCGAGCGCCGTGCCGATGCCGGCGTTCGCGTACCCGACCACGTACGACCCCTGCGCCGCCGAAATGGAGAGCGTGTTCGGCCCGGCCAGCGTGACTGCCAGGCTGGGCTGTCCCGTCGTCGTCACGCAGTCCGCCTTGAACAGCGCGTTCAGGAACAGCCGTGTCCCCTGCGAGTCGGGGTTCGCCGACAACGGCATGTCCGTCGCCAGGTCGTACGCCGGCTCGCTGCCGCCCACGGTCCCGAACGTCCCGTCGAGCTGGCGGAATGCCCGCCGCCCGCAGGTACGACGTCGCGATGTCCTCGTTGCCGTCCGCGAACACCGCGATCGTCGGCGCCCCCACCCTTCCCTTGCCGCCCGCGCCGTGCTCGAATGCAGGCGTGCAGGAAACCCTCCGCAACTCCACCCTTGCTCCCGCCCTGATCGCCCTGTCGCTCTCCGCCTGCTCCTGCGCCGGCGACACCCCCGCCGCCGCCGACGGCGGCGATACCGCCGACGCCGGCGCCGTCCCCCTCGCCCGCCGCGAGTGTCCCGGCGACCCGTCCTGCCCCGGAGACGGCGACCGCGTTTTCCGCGCCGCCGCCGCGGTCGTCGACATCACGCCCCTCGACCTCCTGGAGGGCCCCTCGTTCGTCGACGCCGACGGCAACGCCATGTACGAGCGCCGCTTCGACTCCTTCACCGACGCCGACGGCGACGGCCGCTTCGACGCCCTCTGGATCGCCGGCTTCGACTACGGCCGCCCCGCCATGGGCGTCCACGACCCGCTCGAGGCCCGCGTCCTCGCGCTCTCCCGCAACGACACCACCGTCGTGCTCGTCACCGCCGACGTCATGGGTTTCTTCCACGACGACATCCTCGAGCTCCGCGAGCGCCTCGACCCCGCCGTCTCCGCCGAGGTCGACCTCCTGCTGTGGAGCTCGACCCACAACCACGAGGCCCCCGATTTCCTCGGCATGTGGGGACCGGACGAGACGCACTCCGGCCGGGACCCCGACTACGTGAGCTGGATCCAGGACCGCGTCGCCGCCGGTATCGCCGACGCGCTCGCCCGCCTCGAGCCCGCCACCCTCGTCCACGGCTCGATCCGCGCCGAGGGACCGGCCGGCTCCCAGGAACACCTGCTCGAAGACACTCGCGACCCGGTCGTCATCAACCCCTTCCTGAACGTCCTGCGGCTCGTCGCCGCGGACGGCGCCACCACAATCGCCACCGTCGTCAACTACGGCTCCCACCCCGAGGAGCTGTGGGGCAGCAACATGCAGCTCACGGCCGACTTCCCCCACTACCTGCGCCAGGCCGTCGAGGACGGAGTGCCCGGCCACTTCGACGGCCTCGGCGGAGTCTGCCTCTACGTCCAGTCGACCTGCGGCGGGCTGATCGGGCCGCGGCACGTCCGGCCGCTCACGCTCGACGGAGCGGAGACCGAGCCCAACACCTTCGAGGGCGCCGAGGCCCTGGGCCAGGTCCTGGCCCGCTTCGCCTTGGACGCGCTCGACCCCGCCAACGGCGCCGTCGCCGAAGCCGACCCCGAGCTGCGCTTCCGCAGTCGCGAGCTGCTGCTGCGTGTGGACAACTACGCCTTCCAGGCCGCGTTCCTGCTCGGCGTCTTCGGCCGCGCGCTTTACGACTACGACCCCGACTACCCCTTCGACGACAACAACGTCCCCGACATCGTCAGTGAGGTGGTCTACCTCCGGGTCGGCGAGTCCTCGATGATCACCGTGCCGGGGGAGTCGACGCCGGAGCTGTTCCTCGGCGGCTACGACGGCGCCTTCGCCGGCGGCTATCCGCTGGTCCAGCCCGACAACCCCAATCCCCCGGACATCTCCGCCGCGCCCGCCGGCCCCTACTTGCGCGACCTGGTCGCGGCCGACGGCAGCCGCTTCCAGTGGCTGATCGGCCTGGCCCAGGACGAGGTCGGCTACCTGCTGCCCCCCTACGACTACCAGCTCCACCCCACCCAGCCGTACATCGATGACGCCCCGGGCGACCACTACGAGGAAACCAACTCCCTCGGCCCCCGCGCCGTCCCCGACATCCTCGAAGCCTTGGGCGAGCTGCTCGCGGAAACATGGTAGTTGCAGCGCTGAGCGTGTCCGGCCGTCCGGTCCGCCGGCAGCGGCGGGATTCGCGCGCGACGCGCCAGGGTGGCGGCCGCACGGTCCGCATACTACGCTGTTCGTCGGCAGTGGAGGCCGCCGGATGTCCTGCACGCGACGTTGGGTGCTGCTCGCCCTTGCAGCCTGTCTGCTCGGGTGCGCGCCGACCTTCGCGCCGGTGCCGCGCGTGGGCACGGCCGGGTCCCCGATGCCTCTGGAAGCCGGGCGCATGGGGGTCATCGTCAGCGTCACGATGCCCTCGGCCGCGCCCGCCCTGGATGGCGGGGTATCCGTCCAGGTCACGAACTGGCTGGCGGCGGAGGTCGGGGCGAACTGGGCCAGCCGCGAATGGGCCCTGGCGTGGACCGGATTGCGTTTCCAGGTTGCCAACTCCGGCAGTCGGGACGCCCGCATCGTCCTGGAATTCGACGCCGGCGGTGCCGCAGGGGTCGGCGGCGAGCGGTGCGACAACGGGCAGGGCGCGAACGGCGGGTGTCCGCCGGACGGCCAGCCGGACGGACGCGACTGGGTGGATCGTGCCGCGGGCGGCGGCTACCTGGGAGTCGGGCTCGCCCTCCATTTCTCGTGGTTCTCCGTGTTTTTCCGCGACCGCGTGGCCGGAGCCGGAGCCGAGGGCGTTCCCCCGACGGTGTGGAACCTGCTTTCGCTCGGCATCCAGGCGGCTCCGCTCGATCTCTTCCGGCTCTGGGTGGCCTACCTCTGGGGTGTCTACGCGAATGACCTCGATCAGAACCAGGGCTTTGCCCTCGAAGCCGGAATCGGCTTCACGTTCGATGTCTGGGACCCGTCGGGCTGAGCAGGACGGGCACGACGGGAGCAAACCGTCCCGAGCACGGCCTCCGCCACGGCCGAAGCCTGGATCGCCGCATTGCCGAAGAAGGTCGGCAGCGTCACGAAGTCGCACCTCGAACCGTCGCATTTCCCGGCCACGCGCTCGTCACCCACGTCAACGGCTTGCACCACCGTCAACGCCGTTGGCGGCGGGAATCTTCGAGTCGCCGCGCCCGGCGCGCACCATGCCCGGCCAACCCGCCGGAATCGCCAATCATCGACGATCGACCGCACGTGCCGGCCCCCCCGGCGCCTTGCCGAGCGTTCCGGTCCGCCCGTTGCATCGCACTCCCCCGTGGACCCATACCGCCGCTGCGCGCTCGCCCTTGCCGCCACCCTGGCGGCAGGGTCAGACTGCTCGCAGCTCGACGAGGACCCGGGCGGCACGTGCACCACGACCGAGTTCTCCGTTTCCGTGGACGTCCTGCCTGCCCCGCGCCTCGACATGCTCGTCGTCCTCGACGACTCCCCATCGATGGACGGCGAGCGACAGGCGTTCCTCGAGCAATTCCCGGAGGTGCTGCGCGACCTCCTCGTCGAGTCCGATCCCGACGGCGACACGTGTCCCGAGCACGTCGTGCTCGACGACCTGCATCTCGCCGTCGTCACTCCGAACCTGGGCAGCGACGGCCTCGGCCTGCCCGGCTGCAACGACGACGTCGGCGGCGACGAGGCCTGCTTCCGGCTCGCCCCCGCCCCGGCTGCTCCCGACTGCCCCGCCGCCCTTCCGCCATTCCTGGCACTGGACCGCTCGGAGCTCGAGACCTACCCGCCCGAACGACTCATCGCGGACTTCACCTGCCTCGCCGCCGCGGGCGCCGCAGGATGCGGCATCGAACAACCCCTCGCCGCCGCCCTGCGCGCGCTGACCGTCCAGGCGGGCGACGAAGGGTGCAACCGCGGCTTCCGCCGCCCGGAGGTGCCGCTCGCCCTGATCTTCGTCACCGACGAGGATGACGGCTCGCTCGACCCGGCCCACCCCGAGCTGCTCGCCCCGGACCGCTCCGACCTCGGTCCGCTCCCCCTCCGCTCGGCGCTTCATCCCGAGCTGCTCCGCGACATGGCCGAGCTGGCCGACGGATTCGAGGCACTGGCGTTGCCCGACCCCGCGCGCCTCATGGTCGGCCTGATCGTCGGCGTGCCGTACGACTCGCCGGTCTGCACCGGCTCTGGCGACCACCTCTATGCCTGCCTTGGAGCGTCGGAAATGACCGTGCAGGTCGATCCGACGCGCCCGCAGACCATCATCCCGGCCTGCAACTCGGTGGCAGGTCGTGCCGAGCCCGCGCGCCGGTTCGTCGACCTCGCTCAGCGCCTCTCCAGCAGCGCCCGGGTGACCTCGATCTGCGCTCCTGATTCCTGGGAACCGATGCTCCTCGATCTGCTCTCGCCGCTGTTCGTCCACACCCTCCCCAGCGACTGCTTCCCCAGGCAACTGCCGTTCGATCCCGACACCTGCCGGACATCCTGCGTCCTCGTCGAAACGCTCGCCGACGATCGCCCCTGCCCGCGGACTCCTGACTGTCCGCCGTCCTGGTGTCCACCCGCGAACGCGGGCGCCGCCGCGGCCCCGCCGCCCTGCGTCGATCCCGTAACCGGTCGCGCATGCACCCCCCACAAGCGCGACCTCGGAACCGTCCATCTCCCCGACGGCTCATCACACCGCCAGTGCCTGCTCCGCCAAGCCGACCGCCCGGCCACCGACGGTGCCTGCGGGCCGCCCGTAGCCGATGGCTGGTACTACCTCCCCCCGGACCTCGCCCCGAACCATTGCCCGCGGCTCGTCCTGGACAGCTCGGTGCCGCTCGGGTGTTGCGATCACCGCGGTTCGGTCGAGCCCGGGTCCGACGTCGAGCTGCTCTGCTGGAAAACCGCATGTGCCGACCGGTTCTGCGGCCCTCCCGCCTCGCCCTCGGAGCTCCAGTGCGCCGGGGACCAGTACTGCGCCACTCCGGGCGAATGCCGCCCCGCGTGGGACTGACCCGCGCCGCTCCCTCCCGCTCCCCCCTATCGGTGTCCATCGGTGTCCATCGGTGGTTTCTTCATCCCCCCCATCCGTGTCCATCGGTGGTTCCTTCCCCCCCCCTCTTGAGCCCCGCCCCGTTCGCGACTAGACCCTCCGCCATGCTCGCCGGCTCGCTCATCGAACGGTTGCGCCGCGCCCGCCGCGACGGCCCCACCCTCGCCGTCATCCGCCACGCCGCGCGCCACGAGATCGCCGCCGCCGACATGGAACAGGCCTACCGCACGCCGCTCACCGACGCCGGGCGCGAGGACGCCGCGGCCCTCGGAGCCCTCCTCCCCACGGACCTCCGCCTCGTCCACTTCCACAGCCCCGTCCCCCGCTGCGCCGACACCGCCGCGCGAATCGCCGAGGGCTTCCGCGCCGCCGGCGGGACGGCCCGCGACGGCGGTGACCTCGACGCCCTCGGTGCCGAGTACGTCCGCGACGCCTCCGTTGTCCTGCGCTCCTTCGCCGTCCGCGGCAGGCGTACCTTCGTCCGCGACTGGTGCTCCGGAGCACTCGGCGCCGATCTCATCCAGGAGCCCTGCGCCGCCGGCCGCCACGTCCTCCGGACTCTCGTCGACCTTCGATCCCCCGCCCCCCCCGACGAGCTGCACCTGCACATCACCCACGACCTGACGCTGATCACCCTCCTCGCACTGATTCTCGACCCGACCGCCCCCCGCTTCCCTTGGCCCCCCTTCCTCGACGGCGTCGTCCTCTCGCTCCAGCCCGACCGCGTGATCTGGCACCGCACCGCGAAACCCGTCGTCACCGATCGGGACGGCTCCATCCGGCTGCCGACCCGATAGCCGCCGCACCCCCGCCCTTCCCGTCCGAAAACCGAAAACTGAAAACCGAGAACTGAAAACTGAAAACTGAAAACCGAAAACCGAAAACCGAGCACTGCGAACGGAGAACCACCCTCGCCCGTCAGCTCCCCACGTACCGGGCATACACCCCGCGCGCCACGTCCGCCTCGCTCGTCCCCTTCACGATTGCCCGCCCGTCCGGGAACAACAGCAGCTCGTATCCCTCGGCCCGGAACTCCAGCACGAACCCGTTGAACGAGACGCTCCCCGCGCGCGCCAGCTCCTGCGCCAGCCGCTCCAGCGGGATCGCCGCCTCCGTCGCCGGCGTGATCTGCACCGAGTTCCGCCCGCACAGCGCCGCCGCCGTCGAGTGCGCCTTCGCCGACAGGAACTCGAAACGCCGCTCCCCGCACGCGGGACACGACGGCGACCGCGCCACCCGCACCGTGCGCAGCGAGCCCTCCCACACGTCCAGGTACGCCAGCTCGCGCCGCACCTCGCCCGAGCCCATCAGCACCTTGCACGCCTCGACCGCCTCCAGCGCGCCGATCGCCACCGGCGCGGGGCCGATCACCCCCTGCGTGTCGCACGTCGGCAGCGTCCCCGGCGCCGGCGGCTCCGGAAAGACGCACCGCAGGCACGGCCCGTCCCCCGGCAGGATCGTCATCGTCACGCCCACCGCGCCCAGCACCCCGCCGTAGACCCACGGCACGCCTGCCGACACGCACGCGTCGTTGACGAGGTAGCGCGCCTCGAAATTGTCGAGCCCGTCGACGACGACGCCCACCCCCGCGACCAGCCGCTCCACGTTGCGCGGCGTCACGTCTACCGTAAAGGCCTCGATGCGGCATGCCGCGTTCATCGCCCGCAAGTGCCGCGCCGCCGCCTCGGCCTTCGGCAGCCGCGCCGCCGCGTCCGCCTCGTCGAACAGGATCTGCCGGTGCAGGTTCGACGCCTCGACCACGTCGCGGTCGACCAGTCGCACCGCGCCGACCCCCGCGCGCACGAGCAGCGAGGCCGCCGCCGCGCCCAGCGCCCCGCAGCCCACGACCAGCGCCGAGCCGCGGGCAAGCTTCTCCTGCCCCTCCTCGCCGATCTTCTCGAAGAGGATCTGCCGCGAGTACCGCTCGACGTCCACCGTCATCGCGCGCCCCCGTCTACTCCGCGGCGAAGCGCAGCATCGCGGTGAGCGCGAGCACCGCCTTCTCCATGTCCGCGATCGCCACGCACTCCGCGGTCGTGTGCTCCCCCTGCGCCCCGATGCCCACCACGGCCATCTCGATCCCCTGGTTGTTGTAGATCGAGGCGTCCGTGAAACCCGTGATGAACACGCATTTCGCGTCGATGCCGACCTCGGCCAGCCCGCGCTTGGCCAGCTTCACCGTCCACGAATCCTCCGGGATGCGCACCGCGCGGCACAGGTTGTTGACCTCGACCTTGACCGTCGCCCCGTTCGCGGCCCCCTGCTCGCGGATCGTCTGCGCCATCCGCGCCGCCAGCGCCACGCCCTTCTCGTGGTCCGCCGAGCGGCACTCGGCGAGGAACTTCGTGCGGTCCGGCACGCCGTTGCGGATGAGACCGCCCTCGATCACCCCGACGTTGGCGGTGGTCTGGTGGTCCAGGCGTCCCAGCTCCAGCGCGGCGATCGCCTTGGCCGCGGCCTGGATCGCGTTGATCCCCTTCTCCGGCTCCATTCCCGCGTGCGCCGAGCGGCCCGTGAGCTCAACGTCGATCGCGAAGTACGACGGCCCGCCGATGACGATCGTGTCCAGCGTGTCGTTGTCCATCAGGATCCCGCGCCGCGCCGCGAGCCGGGAGAAGTCGAGGTTCTTCACCCCGTGCAGCCCGACCTCCTCCTGCCGGCTCACCGCGAACTCGATCGGCGGGCGGACCTGCGACGTCCGCATCGTCTCCAGCACCTCGGCGATCCCCGCCTTGTCGTCCGCGCCGAGGATCGTCTTCCCGCTCGACCGGACCACGCCGTCCTTGATCACCGGCTCGATTCCCACCCCCGGCTTCACCGTGTCTCCGTGGCACGAGAGCAGCAACGGCGCCTTCCCCTTGCACCCGCGCTCCGGGAATTTCCCGATCAGGTTCCCGTACGCGTCCAGCGCCGCCTCGCCGCCCGCCTCGCGCACCGCGCCCAGCAGGTACTGCATGATCCGCGCCTCGTTCCCCGACTCGGAATCGATGCGCACCATCTCCAGGAACTGGTCGACCATCCGTTGGGACATCGTTCCCTCCTTCTCCCGCGGCGCTCCGGCCACCGCCGGACCGTACCACGCGCGCCGCCGGGCCAGAAGACCCGGCCGGCGCGCCACGGTCCGGCCGCCCTCCTGCTCCCCGCTCTCCCCGCCCATCCCACACTCCCCCCTGCTGAACCACGACAACAGGTTGCGTCGGCGCCGCCTTCGTGGCAAGGTGCCTTGCAGGATTTCGGGACTCGAACGAGCAAGGAGGGAAGCATGAAGCGAAGACCTGCCTGCCTGCCTGCCTGCCTGCCTGCCTGCCTGCCTGCCTGCCTGCCTGCCTGCCTGCCTGCCTGCCTGCCTGCCTGCCTGCCTGCCTGCCTGCCTGAGCATCGTACTGCTCGCGGTGGGCTGCTATCAACGGGTATTCACGAGTAGCGGGACGACGCCCGTGGCGGTCCAGACCCGCCTGCTGCAGCGTGGAGTGACGTACACCATCCGAACGGATGGGTTGACCGGGGTGGCGCCGGACACGGTCATGCACCTTTTCGACGCCCTGGGCAATTGGGTGGCGTCGAACGACGAGTGCCCCGGAGCTGCGTTGGGCGACCACGGCTCGTGCATCACGTACACGCCGCTGCGCCGTCAGAACCACACAATCGTGGTTCACGCGTTCGGCGAGAGCAGCCAATCGTCCGGGAGCCTGGTGGTGGCGGCGGCGGGTGGGGCGACGTGGCGCTACGACAATCTCGTGTTCGGGGGTGCATCGTTCAGGGATCCGGTCGACGCCGTGGGGTGGACGCGGAACGACGTGGCGGTCTCGGTCTCCGATCTGGACGGACCCGATCGGGCGGTATGTCTGGCCCTGGTCGTGACGCCGGGTGATCGGAACGACCTCGACGTCATCGCCTGGGACAGGGAGGGTCGATGGATGGGCGGGTGCCGCCTTGACCTGGGCCCGGCCAGCGACACCTACGGCTCCCGGGAAGGCTGGTTCGTCGTCGGGGGCCTCCCCGGGATGGCGACCGGCCCGGTGACCCTGTACGTCAACGACCCGACGACGGACTCCGATGCCGACACGCTGGGTGACGATCTCGAAGCGCGGATCCTCACCTGCTCCGGTGTGGCCGGGGATGCGAATTGCTCGTTGCCGTTCACGGTACCGAACGGGATCGACTCGGACGGCGACGGGCTGCACGACGACTGGGAGTTGTTCGGGTTGCCGCCCTCGCTTCCCTTGGCCCGGTGGGGGGCGGACCCGCTCCACAAGGATGCGTTCATCGAGGTCGACAACTACGCGGGCGCGCCGAACCTGACAACGGCCGACGCGGAGACGATCGCAACGATCTACCGCGGCGGCCCGTGGGAGAAGTTGCGGAACCCGGACCGGCTCAACGGCGTCGCCCTGCACTTCGACCTCGGCGTTTCCGGGTGCACGGTCCCCGGGGTGCCGTGCACGACGATCCACGGCGATTGGGGAGGGCACAGCGTCATTCCTGCAGGGGTGCTCGGTCATGAGGTGTATCCCGATCCGGCGTATTTCGCGGACGAGCGCCGCGGAGTATTCACCATGGCCATCGCGTCGGCACCGGGTGGAGGCGGTCAATGCTGCGTGGACAAGTCGGTAGGGTTCGGCGCGGGTGCCCCCGGTGGCGCCACCGTCGATGCGCTCGCCCACGAGTGGGGTCACCTGATCGGCTTCCAGCACGGAGGCGGGGGCTTTCCGCAGGGCGACTACAACTGCAAGCCGAACTACGAGAGCGTCATGAACTACGCCTTCGGCGGGTCGCGCAAGTTCTCCGACGGCACTCGTCCGGCGCTCAACGCAGCCGACCTCGTGGAGTCGGACGGCGTCGGCCCGGATCCGAGCTACATGACGGGGATCTGGGACTTCGCGTCCCTCGGTCAGGCGCTCGACTGGAACCGCGACGGGACGGCGGACACCAGCGGCGTCCACCAGTACGGCTATCCGAGGTGGGCGCCGGGACCGAGCTGCGGCTCGCTCGAGTCCCACAAGGAGATCGTCAACACCGCAAACGCCTTCCCGGACAAGTCTCCGAGCATCGTGAGCTACGACGGGAAGATCTGGGTGTTCTACTGGCACAACGACGGCGATGACCTCGGCTACGTTCGGTTCACCCCGCTCGCAAGCCTGGGAGGAGACCTGCGAAGATGCGGACCGCCGGATGACCCGACGAAATTCTGTACGGTGATGGCGGGACCTTCCATCCTGCCTGCCGCCCTCTCGTCGTCGCCGATGTTCATGCACTGCCGGTATTGTTCCGCCGCGGATGGCCTGGATGGGGACCGACTGATTGGCGTGTACGGCGCCGGACGCGGCGGCGCGGCGCGGTACAGGATCATGAGCATGGACCGATCGCTGGCGAGGGCCGAGGCAGAGCTTTCCGCGCCCAGGCCGGCGACATTCGCCAATACCCCGCCCTATACGGATCCAACGGAGTTCACGGTTGCGGATCCCTCGATCGTCGACCTGCCGGCATGGATCATGATCCTGTACCGGCACACCGACGGCACCCTCCACCAGGTCCTCCTCGATCACGGCCTTTCGAACGCCGCGGACGACCAGATCACGGTGGGAGGGGCGCCGGTCGCGGCGAGCGGGCTGCTGGGCAGGGACCCCGCATTGCTCTGGGTCGATCCGACCCTCTACGCGTACTACGTGGACGCCGTGGATGTCGTCCATCAACTCCGGTGGATTGCGGGGGCAAACTGGCTGGAGGACGCCGACGTGTTCGCGGAGCCCGTGATCTCCGTCACCCAGCCGGGAGTCGTCGCGACGGGGGTCGGGCTGCCTTTCGCGATCCGGCTGGAAGTGAGCCACGACACCGGCGACCCCGTCGACCCGTTCCCGCGGTGGCGGGAATGGACGAACCCCTGGGGCCACTTCTCCTGGCGGGACTCGACCGGCGACGTTCACTCCAATGGTTCGTTCATGCGGGACCAGTGGACCGCCGACTACCGCGGGGCAACGAGACTGGCGAGGTTCGGAGATGGGGAGGTGGCCGCCGCGATCGGGTCGTACGAATCGCCGATCTTCGCGGCAGAACTTCAAAACGACCCGTCCGGGGTGTGCGCCGGCTGCGATTGCCACCTCGGAACGCGACCGGACGCATCCGGCGGCCGAACAGCCTGCGGTCATGTCGACGGCTGGGGCGCCGCGGACAAGACGACGTGCAACTGTCCGAATGCCAGACAGCTCGAGTTCCGGCCGCTCGCGGACGGCGTGGTGAACGCCACGCTGCTCGACTTCGACGACTGGTCGTTGCCGGCCGGTGAGATGTGCAGGAAGCTCCGGCCCTGCACGGACTGCATCCCGCCGAGTCCGACGCCGGTTTGCGCCTACTCGCCGCCACAGAGCTGCAGGCTCCCGTCCACCCAGGAGCCGACTCCCAGCGGACTGGGTGGCGGTTCGGGAAGGTAGGAGGAACAACATGCGTGCGACCAGACCTACGATCTTCGGCGTGCGCGGCGCCCACACCCAGGCCATGGTCGTGGACGGTTCGGTGCCAGCACGGGGGATGCGCGTTCCGGGTGCCCTCCTTTTCGTCTTGTTCGCCGGCCTGGGCGCGTGCCCGAGCAGCAGCGCACACAGGTGCGGAGACGCGCCTTGCACCGACAGCGGCGGGGATGGCGGAATCGATGCCTCGGACGACGCTCGTCCGCCGGATGGAGACGGCGGCGCCGACGGCGAGGTGACCGCCTGTCCGCCGGAGATGGTCCTCGTGGGGTCCCTGGGGATCTGTATCGATCGCTTCGAGGCATCGCACACCGAGGGCGACGTCCCTGCCTCCCTGGCGGGCGTCATGCCCTGGAATCGCATCGGTTGGCGGGATGCCGGGGCTGCCTGCGCCCGCGCCGGGAAGCGCTTGTGCCTGCCGGACGAGTGGCGGGCCGCCTGTCGCGGCCCGATGGACTTCGACTACCCGTACGGACCGGCAGCTCTGACGGACTACTGCAACATCGCCCACGTCGACTACGACGCGGGAGAGCCGATCCTCTTCCCGACGGCGACGTTCGAACGCTGCGAGGGAGGCTACCCGGGGCTCTTCGACATGATCGGCAACCTCGCGGAGTGGACCGATTCGAGCCGGTACCAGGAAGATGCGGGTGGTGAGTTGGCCTTGGCCGTGGGATCGCCCTATTACGGCCACTGGTCGGATGGATGCTCGAGTGAAACCTGGTGGATGTCCGTGGCGGACGTAACGCACATCGGGTTCCGGTGCTGCCTGACGCCGTGACGAGCCGCCGGTCTGACTGCCTGGGACCTCGTCTGCAGAGCGCAGTCCATCCGACCCCATTTCGACTTCGGCCGAGTAGGCGGCCCCGATTGCCCCCACGACCGGGAGGCAAGTACGGCGGAGCCCAGCGGATCGAGGCGCTGGCGACCATCGCTGGCGGGTTCCTGCTCGGCGGCAGGGCGGCCGGGCGTGCCTCCGCGACGGCGGCTTTCTCGCCCTCTCCGGCGGCTGCTGCGGCTCGTGGATCGCCAAGCTCCGCCCCGACGGCTCGTTCGACGGGACGTGCGCCGGCTTCCTCGCCACTCCCGGCACCGCCGCCCTCGTCGCACCCTCGGCCGCCCCCGCCGATCTCCCGCTGGAGTCCACGACCTTCGTCCCGCTCCGCGGGATCGCCGCGTTCGGGGAGAACACGTCGTTGCTCGAACTGACCGGTCCCCGACTGCCGTGAGCGCACCCGCCGTCGCGTTGCCTCGGACATCCGGCGCGGACTCGCCTGGTCGAGGAGCCGCGCGCGGACCGTCAGCCGCTCCGGTCAGCGGCCCCCTCTGGGACTTCTTCGCCGCGAACCCCCTACCCTGGCCGGCTGCGGCAGGCAGCAATGCCTTGGAGCACCGAAGGGGCGCGCGACATGATCGCGTTGCGTGAAGACGACGTGCGCGGAGCCTGGAGCCAGGCCTGGAGCGCTGCGCGGCCGCAAGGCGGCCTGACGCGGCACCGGCGAAACCGCACCGAGATTCGCGCGTGTCGCCTTGTCCGGAAACCGTCCACTGTTCTACCCGGCGGCGGAGGAGTCCGTGGCGCGGCGTCTCGCCGCGTCACGGCATCGACACCCCGCACCTCCATCAGGGGTCGCTCGTGCCTGCGCTTCCCCTGCCTTCTCAGCGTTTGGCTCGGCGTCCTCAGCGTCTCAGCGGTAAGTCGGCTCTCCGTGTCCTCCCCTCCCCTCCCCTTCGCTCAGCGCCCGAACAGCCAGCCCCGCGCCGACGCGCGCGCCCCGCCGGCCGGCACCCCCGCCGCTCGCCGCGCCCGGAAATGCTCGTGCACCTGGTGCACGAACGCCTCCAGCCGCGTGCGCAACGCCGGGCTCTCGCCCGAGCCGTAGACCAGGCTCACCGTCGGCACGTGGTAGTCGTGGCGCAGCCGGCCCAGGAGCGCCGCGGCCGCCGTGCCGAGCATGCAGTTCAGGCAGATCGCGTGCACGATGCCGTCCGCGCCGCGGTTGGCGAAGTCGGCCATCTTCCCCACGTCCAGGATCAACGCCTCCACCGAACGGTTGCTCACGTAGGGGGCCGTGAGCCGCAGGATCTCCCGGTAGCCCGGCTCGCCGCCGCGACGGAGGCGCGACGACAGCTTCCGCGAAACGCGCCACGCCTCGAGGTCCTTGCGCAGCGTGAGCGCGAAGACGGCCGCGGCCTCGTGGTACACGCTCTCGCGCCACCCCCGGACCACCGAGTTGGCCATGCCGAAGTGGGCGGCATCGGTCAGGAAAGGCGCCGGCCAGACCTCGCACCCCATCTCCTCCAGCGTCCGGAAGAGCTGCAGGTTCGCCGCCGGGTTGATGCGCGTGTAGATGTCCCCCGAAATCCCTACCAGCGGCCGCGGCACGGAGCGGTCCACCTCCACCGTGTCCATCCGCTCCAGGGACCGCGAGATGAAGCCGGCCATGTCGTCGCCGGCTACGGAGTCTTCCAGGTCGCGCAGGTTCGCCGCGTGGACCGCGTCTGCCGCGCCCGCCTTGACCTCGTACGGGCGGTGCTCGCACAGCCAGCGCACCAGCAGGTCGGCGGAGACGAGGCCGCGCCAGAGCGGAACGACCCCGCGCAGGCCGAGCAGGTCGACCGTCGGCTGCGTGCCGCCCGTGTCGAGCACGCGCACGTGGCCGTAGCCGTGCTCCGCCAGCGTCATGCGGTAGCCCTCGCCCCACTGCGTCAGCAGGCACGGCGCCGTGGAGCTGGGGAAGAGGAACGTCGCCCGCCGCGCCGGGTCGCGCTGCGCGGCGAAGCGCAGCAGGTCGCCGGCGACCATCGCGTAGGCGTGACACTCCTTCCCCGTGACCGCCGCCTCGCCCAGCGCCACGCTCTCGGCGTCCGGCGGCGGCAGCACCTCCGCGTGCGCGCCCAGGAAGCGCAGCGCCCCCGCGAAGGCGTGGGAGTGCTCGGCGACGTACGGGATGTAGAACGGACCCTGGTCCAGCCGCGGGGGCGGCTTGGCCATCCGCACCGGCCGCCGGGGACGCGCCGGAGGCTGCCGCCGGATCTGATCGAGGTACGCCTCGACGCGCGTCACCATCCCCGCCTCGCCGCGATGCTCGTCGAACTCCAGCACCAGCGGCGGACGGTCCGACAGCGCGTCCAGCATGTACTTCTGCACGAACGAGTCGGGGCCGCACGCGAAGTTCGTCACCAGGATCGTGTGCAGCCGCGGATCGCGCAGCGAGAACACCGCCGCCCGCATCGCGTCGCGCGGGAACCGCCACGTCAACCGCTCGCCGCGGTCCGTCAGGTCCACCTCGTCCGCCGGCAGGAACCCCTGCGGGAAGGCCAGGACGCCGAGCCGCGCGAGATGCCGGCCGAGGTTGAGGTTCACGTACGAGTCGAAGAGGTTGTACGGCCGCCCCACGACCACCATCGCGTGGGCGAAGTCCGAGGCCAGCAGCTCCTCGCCCCGCCGCCGCAGCTTCGCGCGGAACGAGGCCTGCGCCTCGAGAGCCTTGTCGTACGCGCCTCGCAGCCGCGCCGCCGGCACGCCCAGCGCCTCGAGCGTCGCCCCCATCTCCTCGGCGAAGTGGCTGTACTTCTTCCCGAGCACGAGGGACGGGGTGAGGATGGTCGTGTCGATGGCGGCCCGCGCCATGAAGGGCACGGCACTGGTGAAGGGGCAGACCTGCCCCGTCCCGCGCGTGGGATCGTCGAGCGTGACCACCGCCGGCACGACGATATGGTCCACGCCCGCGTCCCGCAGCGCCGCCACGTGCCCGAAAACAAGCTTGATCGGCAGGCACGTCTCCGCCGGCAGGTGGCGGTTGCCCAGGGCCAGCGTGCGCGAGTTCGACGGCGGCGAGAGCTGGATCCGGAACCCCAGCTCCCGCAGCAGCGTCGCCCAGAAGGGCAGGTACTCGTGCACGATCGACGCGCGCGCCAACCCCACCACCCGCCGGTTCGCGTCCGCCGCCCCGCTCGCGTCGTCCTCGACGAACGTGCGCAGCAGCGCCTCGCGCTCCGCGAACAGATCCGGGACCGGCCGCGCCTGCGGGTCGTGCCCCGCGTCCAGCACCGTGTACCGCTCGCACGTGTCCCCGAAGTGCGCCCGCCTGCCGCCGACGTGCACCACCGTCACGTCGCACCGGTTCTCGCAGTGCCCGCACTCGAACGTCTTCGTCTCGTAGGTCCCTCCGACCGCGTCGAGCCCCTTGAACGCCGTCGGCCGGACACCCTGAGCGTCGCGCGCCAGCAGCGCCACCCCGATCGCTCCCGAGAGGCCGGCGTGCGGATGGACCTCCACGGGCCGCCCGAGCAGCTTCTCGAACGCCTGCCGCACGGCGGCGTTGTTCGCCACGCCGCCCTGGAAGACAATCCGCCTGCCGATCGGACGCTGGGCCACCACCTTCTGCAGGTAGTTGCGCGCCACCGCCAGCGCCAGCCCGGCCGTCAGGTCGGCCAGATCCGCCCCCGCGCGCCGCGCGTTGACCAGCTCCGTCTCCATGAACACCGTGCAGCGCGCTCCCAGCTCCGCGGGCGTCGCGCTCCGAGCGGCGAGCGGCGCGAACGCCGTCTTCACGTCCAGCCCGAGGTTCTCGCACTGCTCCTCGAGGAACGAGCCCGTGCCGGCCGCGCAGACCTTGTTCATCGTGAAGTCAGCCACCTCACCGCGCTCCACGCGCACGTACTTGGAGTCCTGGCCCCCGATCTCGAAGATGCTGTCGACGTCCGGGAAGAAGCACACCGCGCCGCGGAGCTGCGCCGTGATCTCGTTCTGCACCAGGTCGGCGCCCAGCAGGCGTCCGGCGAGGTGCCGGCCGCTCCCCGTCGTGCCGAGCCCCAGCACCCGCAGCCGCGCGCCGAAACGCTCGCGCAGCATCCCGAGCCCCTCGCCCAGGACCTCGATCGGCCGCCCCCGGGTCGCCAGGTAGATGCCGTGCAGGAGCGTGCCGTCGGGACCGAGCAGCACGAAGTCCGTGCTGACCGAACCCAGGTCGATGCCCAGGAACGCCTCGACCGGGGACGTCCCGTCGTCCGCGCCCGCGGCGACGTGCTCCGCCGCAGGACCCGCCCCGACCGCCGTTCCCGCCCCGTCGTGCCGCGCCGGCCCCGACGACGGCGGCCGCAGGCGCGCCAGCACGTCGCGGAGCAGCAACGGTGCGCCGCGCCGCGCCGCGAGGGTCGCGGCGCCGATGGCGCCGACGAAGACCGGCTCGGGCCGCACGGAAACGTCGTCCGCGCCGAGCACCTCGCCGAACGCCCGCACCAGCCCCGCGTTGAGCGCCCCGCCGCCGGCCAGCGCCACCGGCGGCCGCGCCTCCCGCCCCCGCAGCACCGTGCCGACGAAGTTGCGCGCCAGCGCGAGGCACAGGCCGTAGGCGATCTCCCCCACGCCCACGCCCTTCTGCTGCAGGTGGATCATATCGGACTTCGCGAAGACGGCGCAGCGCCCGGCGATCGAGGCGCCCGAGGTCGCTGCCGCCGCGGCCTCCGCGAACTCGGCCACCCCCATTTTCAGCCGGCCCGCCTGCTGCGTCAGGAAGGCGCCGGCGCCGGCCGCGCACTGGTCGTTGAGGGCGAAGGCCACGAGCGTCGGCATGTCGCCGTCCGCGGCGGGCTCGATCTGGATCCAGCGCGAAATCTGGCCGCCGATCTCGATCACCGAGCACGGCCGGGCCCGCAATGCGCCGACCCCGGCCAGGAGGCTCAGCACCTCGTTGTCGACGACCACCCCGCCGACGCCGGCCAGCAGCCGCCGCCCCTGGCCGGTCGCGCCCACCGCCGCGCGGGCGTCCGGGGGGAGCTCCAGCTCGGCCAGCGCCTGGAGCACCGTCGTACGCAGCTCCGCGACCATGGGCCGCAGCGCGCGCGCCAGCACGTGCCCCTCGCCGTCGAGCGCGACCGCCTTGACGCTGGTCGACCCGATGTCGATGCCCACCGTCGCGGACCCGCGTTTGCCCTCCGGGAGGACGACGTCCGTCATCCCCGGAACCGTACGACGTCGAGTCCGACGGCCAACGCGGAAGGAGTCGGCTTCTTGCGTGTTTCGCTCGTCACCCGACGCAACCTAGCGGCGCCCCCCGCGGCGAGTCAATCGGTACGCGAAGGTCCTCCCTTCGGCCGACGGCTTCCGGCGGTTCGCGCAAAGGACGCAAAGAAACGCGAAGGACGCAAAGAGCAGGAAGGCGGGCCGGCCGAAACGATGGTCAAGGCCAAAGGCCAATCGGTGCCTCGGATCCCGGGGTGGCCCTTGCGAGAACCCTACGGTGGGGGCCGGCACGTCGTTCGCCCCGACGGTGCCGAGCAGGCCCCGTCATCGTTTCCTGGCCCGCGGCTGCGCGCCGGGTTCTCCTTTCGCTTCTCCGAGCACGAGTCGCACGGCGCGACGGACCTCGTCCGGCTCCGCCGGCAGGGAGGCACCCAAGGTTCCGGCACGAACCCGGGCTGCCAGGAGGGCGGGACGCAGCAGCTCCTGGTGATTCTCCGGAAGCCGCACCGCCATGGAGCCGATCACGCCTACGGCGGCTTCGCCCGGGAGGCGCCTCGCGGCCGCGGCCGCCAGTCGCACAAAGGCGGACCGCGAGGTTTCGTGCGTCGTCAGCATCGCCGCCAGATCGGGCACGGCATCCAGATGCTCGGCCAGTCGCCCCAACTCGCCTTCCGGTGCGTCCTCCGCCAGGATGGTCAGATAGTCGTTCAGGATGAGCGCCGTGTTGAGGCGCGCCTCCACGCGCTTGGACAGCGGCAACGCAGCGATCACCTCGGCAAGGCCCTGCTTCCACTCGCCCATGCGCGCCAGGACGCGGCCACGATCCGACAGACAGTTGGCGCGCCCCAAGTCGTCGCCGACCTTCTGGTAGAGTGCCTCGGCCTCGTCGTAGGCTTGGCGAGCCGCGGCGATCTCTCCCAGCCTGAACAGCAGGTTTCCGCGGCTGCTGATGCAGTTGGCGCGCCCCAAGTCGTCGCCGACCTTCTGGTAGAGTGCCTCGGCCTCGTCGTAGGCTTGGCGAGCCGCAGCGTTGTCTCCCAGCCGGAACAGCACGTCCCCACGGTTCTTGATGCAGTTGGCACGCCCCAGGTCGTCACCGATCTTCTGGTAGAGTGCCTCGGCCGCGTCGTAGGCTTGGCGAGCCGCGGCGTTGTCTCCCAGCCGGAACAGCACGTCCCCACGGTTCTTGATGCAGTTGGCACGCCCCAGGTCGTCGCCGACCTTCTGGTAGAGTGCCTCGGCCGCGTCGTAGGCTTGGCGAGCCGCGGCGTTGTCTCCCAGCCGGAACAGCACGTCCCCACGGTTCTTGATGCAGTTGG
>JACRCX010000021.1 GCA_016218815.1 Deltaproteobacteria bacterium | reverse complement strand
CGCGCCAAGGTGGAGCAGAACAAGTAACGGGTCGGTCGGACTCTCAACCCTCAGCGCTCGACCCTCGACCGCGGCCAGGGGCCGCTTTGGTTGCGGCCACTGGCCGCGCTGTGTTCATCGGTGTTCATCTGTGGTTTCCTTCTCCCGATCGGGGCGACGAAGGAAAGGAAGGCATCCGACCATGATGAAGGGCATCCGTGAGCGGGCCGAACGGTATCGCGACGAGACGGCGAAGTTCCTGGCGGAGATCGTGTCGATCCCGTCGCTGTCGGGACAGGAAGGCGCGGTGGTCGAGCGGATCGGGGCGGAGATGCGCGCGGTCGGCTTCGACGAGGTGCGCACCGACGACCTGGGAAGCGTCATCGGGCGCATCGGCAACGGGAAGCGCGTGATCGCGATGGACGCGCACATCGACACGGTGGACGTGGGGAACCGCGCCAACTGGTCGTTCGAGCCGCACCACGGGCACGTGCGCGACGGGAAGGTGTGGGGAAGGGGCGCGGCGGACCAGAAGGGCGGGATGGCCTCGATGGTGACGGCGGGGCGGATCCTCAAGGAACTGGGGGCGAAGGGGGACTGGACGCTCCTGGTCACCGGGACGGTGATGGAGGAGGACTGTGACGGGCTGTGCTGGGACCACCTGGTGCGGGTGGAGAACGTGCGGCCCGCGGTCTGCGTCATCACGGAGCCGACGGGGTGCCGGATCTACCGCGGGCAGCGGGGGCGGATGGAGATCGAGATCGAGGTGGCGGGGCGATCCGCGCACGGCTCGGCACCGGAGCGGGGGGTCAATGCGATCTACAAGATGGCGCCGGTCGTGGCGGGATTGGAGAAGCTCAACGAGCGGCTGCGGCGGGACGAGTTCCTGGGGAAGGGGACGGTGGTGGTCTCGCACATCCTGGGGGACGGGCCGTCGTTGTGCGCGGTGGCGGACCGGTGCCGGACGTACCTGGACCGGCGGTTGACGGCGGGGGAGACGAGGGACTCGGCGCTGGCGGAGATCCGCGAGGTGCTGGGCGGCGTCGAGGCCAAGGTGACGGTGCCGCGATACGAGCAGCCGGCGTACACGGGCAAGATCTTCCCGATGGAGAAGTACTACCCGACGTGGGTGACGCCGGCGGAGCATGCGGCGGTGCGGGCGGCGGAACGGACGTACCGCGGGTTGTTCGGCGGAGAGCCGGTGGTCGACAAGTGGACGTTCTCGACGAACGGGGTGGCGATCATGGGGCTGCACGGCATCCCGTGCGTGGGCTTCGGGCCGGGGTACGAGGAGCAGGCGCACGCGCCGGACGAGTGGTGCCCGGTGGACCACCTGGTGCAGGCGGCGGCGTTCTATGCGGGCTTCGTCGGGGAGTACACGGAGAGGGAGCAGGAACCACCGATGAACACCGATGGACACAGATCGGGGGGGAGGGAGGGGAGGAGGAGAAGGGGGGATTCTCGCGCAGAGGCGCAGAGACGCAGAGGGGGAGCTCAGGGGCAGGGGGTGGGGCAATCGGGATCGGCGGCGTCGGTGTGGCCGTCGCGGTCGTCGTCCAGGGCGTTGGCGCAATCCTCGGGTGCCCAAGGCGAGAAGAGGCAGCCGGCCCAGCAGGCGCAGTCGTAGTCATCGCAGTCCGCTTCCATGTCGAAGTCGTCATCGATGCCGTTGGAGCAGTGCTCGGGCGCCGGGATGTCGCAGAACGGCTCGCTGCGGCAGCAGGAGTCGTCGCTGCAATCGACGAACCCGTCGCAGTCGTCGTCGAGCGCATTCCGGCAGGCGTCGATGCCCTCCTCGGGGGGCGCAGGCGGGCTGCAACCGGCGCACCGGGGGGCGGCGGTGCAATCGGGGTCGTCGCAATCGATGGCGCCGTCGCGATCGTCGTCGCACCAGTTGTCGCACTGTTCGGGGCCGGGGCGGCAGGAGCAGTCGGCGCAGCGGTCGCACGGGCAGTCGGAGTCGTCGGCGTCGGTGCGGCAATCCAGGTCGTTGTCGCAGTCGTCCCAGCAGATCTCGGGGCCTTCGCGGCACGGAGTGCACGACGGCTCGTCGAGGCAGTCGGGGTCCTCGCAGTCCGCGAAGCCGTCGCCGTCGTCGTCGGCGCGGTCCGTGCAGCAGGCCTCGGGGCAGGGGTGTTCGTCGGTCGCCCCGTCGCAGTCGTCGTCGATGGCGTTGCCGCAGCGTTCCGCCGCGGGCTCGCACCGCGTCCCGTCCGCGGCGCAGTGCTCGTCGCAGGGCACGCGGCCGGAGACGGGACAACCGGGGATCTCGCACGACGATCGCAGGTCGGGCTCGCAGGTCTCCCATTCGTCGATCCAGCCGTTGCCGCACCAGGAAAGGAGGTCCTCGAAGCAGGCCGGCAGTCGGTCGGGGCCGTACTGCGTGCAGCCCTCGGCGCAGTCGCGTTCGGGAACGAAGCCGCAGGTGCACCCAGGGCAGCCGTCGGGTCCGATCGGGTAGCGGTATTCGATGCGCCCGATGCGGCCGAACTGGCAGCACGGCCCCGCGAGGATGCTGCTTCCCGCGCAGCGGCAATCGCAATGGACGGGACGGCAGGCGTCGCGGGCGTCGGCCGCGTCGCCGGGGGTGACGTCCGGGGCGTCGGGGTCGGCGGCGGCGTCGGGGATGACATCCGCGACGTCGGGCGCGGCGACTTCGTCGGGCCCGTCGTCCGCTGCGGTGTCGAGCGCATCGCGTCCGGTGTCCGTGGCGTCCGGGGGTGGGGCGTCGGGATCGCCCGGCGCGCTGTCGAGACATGCGGGGAGGAGGAGCACGGCGGCGAGCGCCGCACCAAGGCGTGGCGCGGGGCGGCGGGCGACCGTCCCGTTGCGGGGAGCGTTCGGGTCACGGCGATGCATCCGGCGGTAGTGTGGCACCGGGAGCGCCAGTCGTCCAGGGTCGTCCGGCGATCGTCCGGTGATCCGGTTTCGTGACCGAGGGTCGGAAACGGGGCGGGCGGCGTACAGGACGCGCGGGTCAGAACGGATCGTCCCGGACGGTGGTCTCGACTTCGTCGAGAAACGAGGTGCGCAGGTCGGCGAGTCCGGCGCCAAGCGGCTCGCGGTTGACGACCACCTGGGGCAGGTCACGAGCCTGGCCGATGACCTCGACCGGGCAGATGAGCGTGCCTTGCGTGTCGGGGTAGCAGCCCGAGTCGTCCACGTCCTGTGCGGACGCGGCACCCGTGGCCAGCAGACCGACGGCGCCGGCGAGCAGCGCAAGCACCAGCGACCGCCCCGGACCGCACTTCGCCTTTCCCATGGCCTCGTCCTCCTTCGCGCCGGACCCCAACGTCGCGGCGCCGCGACCCATCCGGAAGTCTACCCGCCAAGTGCCTGTCGCGCCACCGGGGGGCGAGGAGGCGGACTTCGGCGGCGCAAGCGGCCAAGCGGACGTCCGGGGCGATGCCGTTTTCGAGCGTCCGTTCGGCGACGACGTCCGGCTGCTCCGGCTTCATCATGTTGCTGGGCTCCTTCGCCATCCGACCCGCGGGGGCGCGGACTACAGCTCGAACTCGAAGTCGCGGTAGAGAGTCTTGGCCGAGAGGGACTGGGTGGTGAAGAGGTCGGACTGCGATTGCAGCTCGTGGACCAGAGGTTTGCGGGGGACTTCGGTCTTGTTCTGGGAGGAGCCGTGCTTGCCGGCCTTGGTGGACAGGATGGTCTGGAGGCGGCCGGGGCGCGGGGAGGGGGAGCGGTTGCGGAAGAGGGCCCAGAGCGACTTGGGCGTGGCGTTGAGGCTGCCGTGATGGCCGACCTTGTAGAGGAGGACGTCGCGCAGCTGTTGACAGACGTCGGGGCGTGACAGCGCGTAGGCCCAGTTCTCAATCTGGGCGTCGCCGGGGAAGAGGAACTTCTTCCCGCCCGCCTCGAAGAGCAGGATGACGCTGGTGTTGTTCATCGCCTCGTCGAGGGCCCGGACCAGCTCCAGGAGCGCGTCGCTGCGCACCGCGGCGAGGCGGCGCTTGAACCAGCGGGCGTGGCGGGGGACGGTCCCCGCCGGCCAGCTCGCGGCGCGGCGAAACGTGCCATGGCCGCGGGTCGCGACGGCCCGTCCGTCGGCCCCCAGGAGGTGCCAGAACTCGTTCTCGTCGGTGTCGCGCTCCCTGCGGATCTCGTCGGACTGCTCGACGGTCGGCGGGCCCAGGACGCGCACCTTGACGCCGGGCAGGACGCTTTCCAGGCCCGAGCGGCTGCCGAAGTGGACGTAGGCCTGGGTGTCCTGGGCCATGGTCATGAGGTTCTGCACGGCCGGGAGGTTCTTGAGGTTCTGCTCGCCGACGAACGCGAGCTGATCGGCCAGGCGCTTGCCCATCGTGCGGCGAAGGAGGTGCAGCTCCCGGAGCAGAGACTCGGCGAAGCCCTGCATGGCGCCCAGGCCGGCGACGAAGGCGAGTTTGCGATGGAGGATGGCGGTGGGTTTCGTCGCGTCGGTCGCGGCGTCGGGATCCTCGGTCCAGGGCTGGACGACGACGGCCGGGCGGAGGCTGCGGATGACGTCGCCGGGGGCGGGACGTTTCGGGTTGTTCGAGGTCGCGAAGCCGCTGAGGTGATCGAGGTGGCGATGGGAGACGACGACGGCGTCGAGTTTCCCGTGGCAGCGGTCGGCGATGTCGTTTGCGACGCGCTTGATGAGGCCGGCTCCGGCGTTCTCGGGCAGTCCGCTGCTGCCGAAGTCGACGAGGACGTGGCGCTCGCGGTCGGGGTACGCGAAAGAGAGGAGGAGGCAGTCGCCGAAGCCGACCTGGTAGGCGCGGACGGCGAGCTTGCCGGGCTTGGTGCTGGCGGTCATGGTTTCACCACCTTTCCGCGGGGCGTTCGATCCGCGCGAGGTTGCGCCGCCGGTGCAGTGCAGAGAAGCGGCGGGCGCCGGGGCCGCGGAGGCCGCCGTGGGCGGCGAGGTACGCGAGGCGCACGGACTGCTCCTCGGCGTCGCGGACGCTCTTGCTGACGTGGAGCTTGAGACGTCCGTACTCGTCGAAGACGAGAACGCCGCCGCCGTAGAGGGTGACGGACAGGTCGTCGGGCATGCCGGCGGGGCGGCGGATCCCGAGGCTGCGCAGCTCGTCCGGTTGGAGGTCGAGGATCTGGACGTACTCGGCGACGGTCTCGTGCAGGACGAAGCCGTCGCCGGCGACGCGGGTGCAGGGGCGAACGGAGAGGACGCGGGTGTAGGCGTCGTCGGACAGCTCGAGCAGCTCGCGGTTCTGCCAGACGAAGCGGAAGACCTCGTCGGGCTCGTGCTGCATCGAGGCGAAGTGGGTGCCTTCGACATCGACGCCGCCGGGGCGGAGGAGCCAGGAGCGACGTCCGGCGGCGCTGGTTTCGGCGGCCGGGTCGATGCCGTAGGCGCGGAAGGTGCGTTCGAGGGCATCGCGGCAGAGGTAGCGGCGGTCGTCGGGTTGATCTTCGCGGTCGGCGGCGAGGAGGCCGCGAAGGTAGTCGCCGAACTGGAGGTCGACGGGCGGGGCGTAGTCCAGGGCGCGGATGGCGGTGGTGAGGAGGCGATCGGCGACGTCGGCGCCTTCCTGGACGACCCGTTCGCGATCGAGGCAGCCGCGCTGGATTTCGCGCAGGGCTTCGAGGCGGGCGGCCCACACCTGGACGAACGCGTTCATCATCGCGGCGACGAGCAACTCGCCGCGGCGGTGGGGTTCGAGGTATTCGGGGGCGCGATAGAGGCGGCGGTCGGGCTCGAGGAGTGCGGAGCGGCGCAGGGCGGCGCCGCGGACGTTCTGGAGCTGTCGGCCCATCTGCTCGGCCAGGCCGAGCAAGGCGGAACGGCGCAGGGCGTCCGGGGTGAGGGCGCTGCGGGGCAGGACGTCGCGTCGGGGGCCGGGGCGGGCGCCGAGTGCGACGGCGACGACCTCGGGCATGGCGAAGACGGAGAGGAGGGCGACGACGTCGGCGAAGCCTTCGTGGAAGGCGGCCTGATCGGGGGAGGAGGGATCGGTGTAGCGCTCGCGCAGCCCGTCGAGGACGGCGTGGGTGGTCTCGTGGGCGACGACGTCGTGCGAGAGGCACGCGTAGACGGGTCCGGTGTCGGAGTGGAACCAGCCGAACATGAGGGCCTCGTCGCGGCGGGAGTAGAAGGCGTTGGCGTCGAGGAAGGCGTGGGGTGCGACCTTGAGCTGGTGACCGGAGAAGCCCCAGCTCACGCGGCGGCCGAGGGCCCGTTCGAAGCGCGCGAGGGTGGACATGGCGACGGCGTAGCAGTTCTGGGCGTGGAAGCAGGGATCGTCGAGGAGTCGCGAGGCGTCGCGGACGTGCTCGTAGGGGTCGCGGTCGGCGGCGTCGGTGCGGGGGCGGTAGAGGCGGCCGGTGGAGGCGTCGTAGTCGATGACGTGGACGCGGTGGCCCCAGGGGCCCGGGGCGAGGCGTTCGGCGGGGACCTCGACCCGGGCGGTGAGGATGTTCCCGTCCGGACGCAGGACGCTGGGATCCTGGGCGATGACGGTCAACGTGCGCGTGCGCGGCGACAGCGGCGTGGCCATTCGTTCCCCTCCCTTCCGGTGGTGACCTCGAGACGTGTGCAGTGTGCCGCAGTGGGGGGTGGAGTGCAAGTTGACATGCATGTGCATGCAGGTTAGGGTGCGGCCATGAGAACGACCATCGAGATGACGGACGAGCAGCGCGCGAAGCTGCTGCACCTGGCGGCGAAGCGGGGGATGAAGGGGTTCTCGGGGCTGGTGCAGGAAGCGCTCGAGGAGTACCTGCGGACGAGGGAGGATCGGGACTCCGAGGTCCGGGCGGCGCTGGCGATGCGAGGCAGCTTGAAGGGCAAGGAAGCGGAGCAGCTCGCGGCGGCGTGCCGGCGCGTGCGGGAGGACTGGCGATGATCGTCGCCGACACCGACGTCCTCATCGATTACCTGCACGGCGAGGGACCGCAGGCCGAGCGCATCGCGTTCGAGCTGGAGCACGGCCTCCGGACCACGGTCGTGACCGCGTTCGAGCTGTGGGCCGGCGCCATCGGGTCGGCGAAGCGGGAGCGCGCGGTCGACACGTTGCTCGGGGCACTGACGATCCTGCCCCTGGACGCCGAAGATGCGCGCTCTGCCGCCACGGTGCGGCGCGAGCTAGGGCGATCGGGGAGGTCGATCGGGATGGCCGACTCTCTCATCGCCGGCATCTGCGTCCGGCACCGCGCGATCCTGATCACGCGCAACCAAGCCCACTTCGGGCGGATTCCCAACCTCACGCTGTCCGGCCAATACGAGTAGGAGGGGGCAGCCGGCGCGGGGCGGTGGTGCGGGACCGCTGAAGACGGAGCGCCGCGGGCGGTTCATCCTGGCGCGGGTGAGCGGGGGAATCCGTTCGAGGACGGCGATCGCCCCGATTCAGGGTGAGGATCGGCCGGAATGTTGCCCTGCGCCGGTGCGATGATGACGTTCAGGGCGAACGTCCCGCATGTCCCGTCACCATGGCCGCCCACGATCACGTAGTAGGTGCCCGCGTCCAGAGCCCGTACGCGAGAAGACGATTCGCCGGCGGCTACGTCATCGTCGCCGACGATTTTGGCGCCGGAGCAGGGATCACCCTGGAGGGTCAGCACCGTGTCGAAGGTGGATCCATTGGTCTGGAGGGTGACGGCCCCGCGTCCCGTGAGTACGTAGGAGCCGGAAGACCGCGTCGGGGGAGGCGCTGCCGGTCGCGCACGACGGGGCGTAGTCGTCCGCCTGTCCGCGGGTCGAGCCCGTGACGAAGCAGCTTGCGACCATCGCGTCAATGTCGGGTGCGTCGGTGCACGTGTCGCCGACGGGCATGGCCGCGCACTCGGGGCACACGTGCGGACCTAACGCAGGCCTAGATCACGCCGGGCGATGCGCAACCGGCGACTCAGCGCCGCTTTGGGCCCTCGCGCTCCAGCCGTGCGTTCCTGCAGCAGCATCGACGCAGCCTCCGCCAGTAGCGGCAGTTGCGCGGCGACAGCCGTCGGGACTCCTACTCCAAATGCGATCGCCAGGATGAGTAGCATGACGAGTCGCGCCTGCTTGAAGGTCTGCTCTTGGTGCTTCTCGTCACGCCCCCACTCGCTCTTTTCCGCGGCGGCCACCAAAAGGGCTTCTGCTGCGTCGACCAGCCTTCGGATTTGATCGGGATCTTCAGGGTCCGTCTCTTCCCGCATCAACTCCCGGAACTCCCGCCACCCTACGGACTCGTCAGCCCGCAGCGTGACGATCACGTTCCACGGCAACACCGGTGCCAGCCGGTCGTGCCGCTTGTCCCAGCCCTTCGGCAGTGCCTTGCGAATCATCTCCGCGATGATCGTGGAAACCCGAACCTTCTCTTCCCGTCTCTCCTTCCCCATCCCGTAGAGCTGCGACGATGCGGGGTGCCACAGGAGACCTCCGCTAGCCTGTCGAGCCCTGCGATGGCAGTTTCCGGCGGAGACGACATCGCTGACCAACGCACGTAACCACGTGTTCTCTTTCGGCAGCGACTTGAGCACCTCCCGGACTTCATCGAACCGACCCGCCGCGTAGACTCGGGACGTCAACTCGTCCCACCGGCTGCGTGAGATCCCGCTCCACGACCGGACGATCTGCTCGTAGTCGGGCAGTCCGACTTCCTGAATCGCCCGACCCAGCGCAATGCTCCCCGCCTCTTGCGGCGAGTACCCTCCAAAGGCGTCGACGGCCTCGCTTAGGGCGGCGACAAACACCCCGCAGAGCTTGACGTGCGCCGCGTCGAGCAGTTCACGTCGGTCCGCCGGGCGCGCTTGACGCAACTGACGATTCTGCTGCGGACTCAGGCTTGACCAGTACAGCTCGTCTCGTAGGTTGTCCGCGACGTTCTGCTCGATCGTCTTCGCGCGTGCGACGAACTTGATTGCACCCAGCTGGCCCAGTTCACCGATGGCGGTTCGGGTACGTCCGTCCCGATTCGCGCTTGCGAGGAACTGTCGAACGGCCACATGGTCGAGGACCTGGTCGGGCGTCAGGGCCACGCAGTCCTCTACAAGCAGGGCTGCCTGGATGCACGCCGCAGCACTGACAGGGTTCCGGACTTCCCTTTGGACGTGCTTGAGGGGTGACATCTGGCGTGCTGGTTCCAGCCACGACAGCCAGACGCGCTCCTCGGACTTGTCGGTGGGGGGTGCCATGCCATCCTCCTTGTCAGCTGCCTTGATCGGCGAGCACCGATTGCTCCGACGCGGACTATCCTACGCGCGGTCGGGCTATGCTGCAATGCGGCTCGCCCGAGCACCTCGTCCGCACGGCATCCACCCGTCCGCGGTTTCCGGCTGGCAGCAAGGAGTCCCTGCGCGAGGCGTGGAGACGACTCGAACTTGGCTGACCGAGGGAGCTAACGGAGCCGCTCGAGGAAGCGCTTCGCGCACTCTTCGATGCCGAACAGGCGGACCATCTGCTTGACGTGTCCGACCTCGATCTCCGGGTTCTGCCGCCGGCCGTGCTCACCGACCGGCAGCCGCGGATACGCTCGATCACCCCAGCGGATGAGCCAGTTGTGGACCCGCTGCCTGCGGGTGTGGCCCGGAGCGCAGGCGTCCAGCATCGCCCAGATCGCCAGCAGCGCAACGGTGCCCGAGGAAGGCATGCCCGCTCAGGCCGCTTCAGAGAACTCATCGAACTTGTTCGAGGCCGGTGTCGCCTTGCTGGTGTCGACCAGCACGACCTGCAGCTCCGGCGCGCGCGACTCCGCATCAAAGCGCCGCTCGAGGTTCGGCAAGGAAGCGTTGGTCCGCCGGACGTCGGCGAGCGCGAGGTCCCAGGCCGACCTGTTCGGCTCGTTGACCTGGCAGAACAGCTCCTCCACCTCGGCCCGGAACAGGTCGAAGCCCGGGGCCTCCGCGGCGATGTCGTAGAGCACCGAGAGGTAGCCGTTCTTGAACGCGCGGAAGGCAGCGTCCCGATCCCGACCGCCGTCCGCGAGGCCGCCCGGCTGGACCCCGAACATCCAGAAGCTGCCGTCGGGCTCTTCGCTCAGGAGTACGCGACCCTCCATCGTGATGCCGGCCACGAAGCCGTTGCCGTGGATCAGGTCGCGGAACGTGAAGATGAGCGGGTACTTCTTCATCGGCGCTCCCCGGGCTCGACCCCGCAAGCCCGACCTCGCATCGACATGCATCAGGCGCGTCGCGTATCACCCCGAGCCCGATGCGTCAAGGGCCGCCCCCCCGAGGGCGCCCCCGACGGGTTGAGCATAGCAACGGCCCGCGGGCGCGACCACCGCGCATGCGCTCCGGTCGCGCGCCGCGAGCGGGATGATACCCCGCCACATGAACGCGGTACGAAATGTGGTACTGAGAGCCGGCGACCATGCACGAGGAAGGAACGCCCGCCAAGCCGAGCGCCATGACCGGTGTCGATTCACGCCGTGTCGCTACAGGCTCCATCGGTGTTACGCGCCGTAACATTGCGCATCTAAAACATGTTTTGTCCTTGACTGGCGCAAGGTAAAGAGTGTTATCTTAGTGGACGGAGATCGCCGATGCCGGGGGCCTGGAAATTCTACGGCAGGCAGGTCGAGCTGGAGGAACTCACGGGGATCGTCTCGCGCGGCCGGTGGTTCTTCGTCAAGATCTCCGGCCGGCGGCGCATCGGAAAGACAACGCTGGTCCAGCAGGCTCTGGCGCGAACGACCGGAAGGCCGGTGCTCTACATCCAGGTGCCCGATTCCGACCCCGCCGGCGTGGTGTCGGCCGCACACGCCTTCATGGAGACGTTCCAGGTGCCCGGGGATCGCCCGCGAAGCCTGCAGGCGCTGGCGCAGAACATCGGCGACCTCGTTCGCCAGGGGTGGGTCGTCGCGCTGGACGAGTTCCAGTACTTCCACAGGCAATCGTTGTGGGAGTTCACCTCGCACCTCCAGGCCGTCGTGGACGGTCTCGCCGCCGACGCGGAAGGGGTCACCGGTGGGCTCATCGTCCTGGGGTCGCTGCACGCGGAGATGGCCGCGTTGCTCGAGGACCGGAGCGCTCCGCTGTTCAACCGCGTGACCCACACCTTCGAGCTCGGCCACCTGGACATCGGCTCGATCGTCGCCATGCTGGAGGACCACACCGATCCGGCGCCGGAGCGGCTGCTCTTCCTGTGGAACCTGTTCGAGGGCGTGCCGAAGTTCTACCGGGATTGCCACGAGCAGGGAGTGCTCGGTCACGAGCGTCGCGAGGTCCTGGAGCGGATGTTCTTCTCCAGCTCGTCGCCGCTCCGGAACGAGGCCGACAACTGGTTCCTCAAGGAGCTGCGGGGGCGGTACGATCTCGTGCTGAAATACATCGCCGGGCACCCGGGTTGCACGAACGCGGACATCCTGGGCCATGCACGATCGGTGGCGCCGGAGGACGAACACCAGGTCGGCGGATACCTGAAGATCCTGCGGGAACGCTTCCAGATGATCGAACGGCTGCAGCCGGTCTTCGCTCGTCCGACCGAGCGCAATGGCCGCTACTACATTCGGGACAACTTCCTGCGGTCGTGGCTCGCCGCGATCAGCCACGCCGCGGCCGCGGTGAACTTCCGGCCCCTGGACGTCCTGGTGGCCGACGCCGACTCCCGGCTGCGCGAGGCCGAAGGACACGGCCTGGAGCGGCTGGTCCGGCAGCTCTACGAGGAGCGGAGCCGACGGCGGATCGGGGACTTCCCGCTGACGGCCCAGGTGCGGGGTTTCTGGGATCGGCGCGATACCGAGATCGACGTGGTGGCCATCCAGGAAGACACCCGGACGATCCGTCTCGGGACGTGCAAGCGATCCGGCGAGCGACTGCCCTCCGATCTGGCCCGGTTCGACGGGCATGTGGGACGGTTCCTTGCCGCCTTTCCGGATTACCGGGATTGGAGCGTCCAGAAGGTCGCGATCGCCCCGGCCCTCGACCCGGAGACCCGCCGAACGATCGAGGGCCGCGGCTACCTGGCGCAGGACTTGCGGGACCTGACCGCGGGTCTCGGCGCCGGATCGCCGGACACCGCCCGCCTCGGACCGCGGGCCGGCGCGACCGGCGCGTGAGGTCACTTCCACCTGCGATGGCGGGCACGCTAGACGACGCCCGGGGGCGCCGGTAGGATGCGCTCGCTAGGAGGAGCAAGCGATGCAGACGATCTTCAGGGGCAAGCATTTCATTTCGGAGCAGGAGTGGACGCGGGAGGAGATCGACACGGCGCTGGACGTGGCGTACGACCTGAAGCGGCGGTTCGCGACGGGGGAGCCGCACCGGCTGCTGCCGGACAAGACCGTGTTCATGATGTTCTTCGAGCAGTCGACGCGCACGAGGAACTCGATGGAGGCCGGGATCACGCAGCTCGGGGGGCACGCGCACGATCTCACGCCGGACAAGATGCAGCTCTCGCACGGCGAGTCGGCCAAGGACACCGCGATCATCCTTTCGCGGATGGGCCACGCCATCGCCTGCCGCAACTGCTTCTACGGCATCGGCAACGAGTACCTGCGCGAGCTGGCGAAGTGGTCGACCGTCCCGATCCTCAACCTGCAGTGCGACGTGTACCACCCGATGCAGGGGCTGGCGGACCTGATGGTGATGCAGGAGAAGTTCGGGCGCGACCTGCGGGGATTGAAGGTGTGCATCTCGTGGGCCTACGCGACGAGCCACGCCAAGCCGGTCTCGGTGCCGCAGTCACAGATCCTGCTGTTCACGCGGTACGGGATGGACGTGCGGGTGGCGGCGCCGAAGGAGTTCCCGCTGCAGAAGGCGATCGTGGAGCAGGCGCAGCAGAACGCGAAGCACGGCGGGAAGCTCACGTTCACGGACGACATGGACGCCGGGTTCGAGGGGGCGCAGATCGTGATTCCGAAGAACTGGGGCGGGTTCGCCGGGTTCGACAAGTGGGAGGACAGCGAGGCGCAGAAGAAGGAGATGAAGGCGAACCTGGAGAAGAGCAAGGGCTGGATCTGCGACGCGCGCCGGATGAAGCTGGCCGACAAGCACGTCAAGTACATGCACGCCCTGCCGGCGGACCGGGGGAAGGAAGTCACGGACGAGGTGATCGACGGGCCGCATTCGATCGTGTACGACGAGGCCGAGAACCGGCTGCACACGGCGAAAGCGGTGATGGCGCTGACGATGGGGGGCCGGTAGGGACCGTGGCGCGGCCAGGGGCCGCGCGTCGACAGTCGACAGTCGTGAGTCGACAGTTTCGTCGCCTGCGGCGACGAATGCGGAAGGTAGTCGATCAGCATGATGGAATCCCGGTATCGGAGCGAGGCGTTGGCGCGCGCGGAGGCGCTGCGGTGTCTGGGCTGCCATGACGCGCCGTGCCGCTGCGGCTGTCCGGCGGGGGTCGACCCGCGAGCGTTCATCCGCAAGATCCGGTTCGGCAACCTCACGGGGGCGGCGCGGCTCCTGCGGGCGGGCAACTTCTTCTACGGCATCTCGGGGTACGTGTGCCCGAGCGGCCGGACGTGCGTCTCCAAGTGCACCAGCGACAAGCTGGACCGGCCGATCGACATCCAGGGATTGCAGCGCTACGTGGCGGAGTGGGAGCGGGGGCTGGCCGAGGCGGGGCAGTTCCCATTGCGGGTGGTGAAGCCGGCGGTGCGGTGGGCCAAACGGCCGGTGGCCGTGGTGGGGGCGGGTCCGGCGGGGTTGTCGTGTGCGGCGGAGCTGGCGCTGCAGGGCCGGCGGGTGGTGGTGTTCGACGCGGCGCCGAAGGCCGGGGGGATGATGCGGCGGGTCATTCCGTGGTTCCGGCTGCCGGCGGAGATGGTGGACTACGAGATCGGGATCCTGGAGTCGCTGGGGGTGGAGCTGCGGATGGGGCGGGAGGTCAAGGACCCGCACGAGCTGCGGGGGGAGGGGTTTGCGGCGGTCTTCGTGGCGACGGGGACGTGGTCGACGCGGAAGCTGGGGATCCCGAACGAGCACCTGCCGGGGGTGATCTCGCCGCTGGAGCTGTTGGAGCAGGCGCGGGCGACGGGGTCGCCGGCGATCGGGTCGCGGGTGGTGGTGATCGGGGGGGGCGACGTGGCGCTGGACGCGGCGCGGACGGCGGCGCGGCTGGGGGCTCGCGCGACGGTGGTGTACCGGCGGGGGCGCTCGGCGATGCCGGCGTACGGGCAGGAGGTCGAGGAGGGGCTGGCGGACGGGGTGGAGTTCCTCTTCCACTGCGTGCCGGACGCGATCCTGGGCACGGACCACGTGACCGGGATCCGCCTGCGGCGGGTGAAGTGGGAGAGCGGGGAGCGGACGGCGCTGAAGTTCGAGGCGCGGGGGGCGCCGCTGGAGCTGGAGGCGGACACGATCGTGCCGGCGGTGGGGCTGGTGCCGGGGGAGCGGGGGAGATTGGGGCTGGGGGGAGGAGAAGGGGGCTGGCTGGCCACCGACGGAGCGGGGCGGACGAGCATGCCGTGGGTCTTCGCGGGGGGCGACGTGGTGTCGGGGCCGTCGACCGTGGTGGCGGCGGTGGGAGCGGGGAGGAAGGCCGCGCAGGCGATCGGGGGGTTCCTGGAGGGGAGCGAGGCGGACACCGAACCGACGACGACCGCCGAAGGCGCCCTGAGCGAGCGTCGCGAGTCGAAGGGGACGACCACGATCAACGGGAGGGAAGTGTACCAAGGGCCCCGAGCCGACCTGGCGGTGACGTTCTGCGGCGTGAAGTTCCGGAACCCGTTCGTGCTGGCGGCGGCGCCGCCGACGGACGATCTGGAGATGGTGCGGGACGCGTTCCGGGCGGGGTGGGCGGGGGCGGTGCTGAAGACGACGTCGATGGAGGGGACGCCGGTGTCGCTGGCGTATCCGATGATGTCGTCGTTGGAGGTGGACGGGCGGCGGGTGGTGGGGCTGGGGAACATCGATCTCATTTCCGAGCATCACGTGGACGTGGTGGAGGAGCGGGTCGAGATCCTGAAGCGGGAGTTTCCGGACCGCGTGGTGATCGCCTCGATCATGGGGGCGACGAAGCACGATTGGCAGTCGCTGGTGCACCGGCTGGAGGCGGCCGGGGCGGACATGATCGAGTGCAGCTTCTCGTGTCCGCAGGGAACATTAGGGCGCAAGGCGGGGGCGATGCTGGGGCAGGACGCGGAGGCGTCGGCGAAGGTGGCGGGGTGGGTGAAGGAGGCGGCGCGGCGGATCCCGGTGGTGATCAAGCTGACGCCGATGGTGGCGGACATCGTGGAGGTGGCGCAGGCGGTGCGGAAGGCGGGGGCGGACGGGATCTGCGCGAGCAACACGATCCCGTCGCTCATGGGCATCGACCTGGCGACGTTCATCCCGTATCCGCAGGTGGGGGGAAAGTCGACGTTCAGCGGGATGTCGGGGCCGGCGATCAAGCCGCTGACGCTGCGGACGATCGCGGAGATCGCGCGGCGGACGGGGGCGCCGATCACGGGGACGGGGGGGCCGGTGACGTGGCGCGACGCGGTGGAGCTGATGGCGGTGGGGGCGCGCAACGTGCAGTTCTGCACGGCGGTGATGCACCACGGCATCGACATCATCGACGAGCTGGTCGAGGGGATGGCGGACTACCTGGACCGGGTGGGGATGCGCTCGGCGACGGAGCTGGTGGGGCGCTCGCTGCCGCACATCGTGGGGCACGACGAGCTTCCGCGCGGGGCGAAGGTGCGGTCCCGAATCGACCAGGGCCTGTGCATCCGGTGCGGGGATTGCGTGATCGCGTGCCGCGACGGGGGGCACCGGGCGATCGGGGCGGGAGCGGACCGGGCGCCGGTGGTCGACGACGAGAAGTGCGTGGGGTGCGGATTGTGTCGGCTGGTGTGTCCGGTGGCGGCGTGCGTGCGGATGGAGGCGGTTGCGGAGCGGAGCGGAGGACGGGGCAGAATGAAAATGCCAAGACATGCGATGACAAGCCGACAACGGGCCGGACAGGCGCAATCCAAGACCAAAAACAGGAAATGACCCTCACAACTGAGGAAGAGAACGAGGGACCGGAAGTGACGGGCGGGCACGACCACGGCCGTCGGAGAGGGCGTGATCGCGCGTGACGACCTGGGGCACGGGCGTCGGGGAGGAAGTCCGGGACCGATGACTGAGAACCGAGAACCGAGAACTCTCCTGGTCGGCCCGGGGACGGTGTTCACGCCGGAACGGTGCGTTCCGGGGGGAGGGGTGTGGATCCGGGAGGGGAGAGTGGAGAGAGTGGGGGAGTGGGGGGAGCTGCGGCGGCGGGCGAAGGGTGTGAGGTTGCTGGACGCGCGGGGCGGGATCATCCTGCCGGGGTTCTGCAACGCGCACACGCATCTGTACTCGGCGCTGGCGCGGGGGATGAGCGTGCCGGGGGCGCCGGCGCGGAACTTCGTGCAGATCCTGGAGCGGCTGTGGTGGCGGCTGGACAAGGCCCTGCAGGAAGAGGACGTCCTGGCCAGTGCAATGGTGGGATTGGTCGAGTGCGTGCGCTGCGGAGTGACGACCATCATCGACCATCACGCCAGCCCGAACGCGTGTGCGGGGAGTCTGGACGTGATTCGGGGGGCGGTGGAGAAGGTCGGGCTGCGCGCGAGCCTCTGCTACGAGGTGTCGGATCGGGATGGCGGGGGGAGGGAGGGGATCGAGGAGAGTGTGAGGTTCGCGAGGACACTGAGGACACGGCCGTCACGGCACGTCGGGGCGCTGATGGGGGTGCACGCCCTGTTCACGGTCTCCGACGACACGCTGCAAGCGTGCGTAGCCGCGGCGAGGGAGGAAGGGCTCGGGCTGCACTTGCACGTGTCGGAGGATCGGGCGGACGTGGCGCGGAACGTGGCGCGCTACGGGGAGAGGCCGGTGATGCGGCTGCGGCGGCACGGGGCGCTGGGGCCGCGGACACTGGCGGCGCATTGTGTACACGTCGACGGGCGGGAAATCGGGCTGTTGGCAAGGACGGGGACGCTGGTGGCGCACAATCCCGAGTCGAACATGAACAACGCGGTGGGATACGCGCCGGTGGGGGAGATGTTGCGGCGAGGGGTGACGGTGGGGTTGGGAACGGACGGGATGACGGCGGACGTCCTTCGGGAAGCGAAAGTCGCGGCGCTCGTCGCGCGACATCACGGAAGGGACCCGCGCAAGGGGTGGGACGAGGTGCGGAGGATTGCGGGGGAGGGGACGCGGGAGGTGGTGGGAAGGGTGTTGGGGGATAAAATCGGGCGGCTGGAGAAGGGGTGGTCGGGGGATCTGGTCGTGCTGGACTACGATCCGCCGACGAGGGTGGGGGTGGAGAATTTGTGGGGGCATCTGCAGTTCGGGATCGACGCTCGGCACGTGTCGTCCGTCGTGGCGCAGGGGAAGGTGCTGATGCGCGAGCGGCGACTGACGACTGTGGATGAGCGGGAAGTGATGGAGAGGGCGAGGGAGAGGGCGAAGGGGGTTTGGGGAAGAATGAAAAATGCAAAACAGGCAATGGAAAATGGAAAATGAAGCGACCGCGACCGCCGAAGGCGGCCTGAGCGAGCGGAGCGCGTCGAAGGGCACGTCCACGACTGCGACCACGTCGGGACGGAAGCGGCGGAGGCGAGGAGCATGACCTACTGGCTGCGGTGCACGGATTGCGGGAGGGAGTACCGGGAGGGGGAGGTCGAGTATCTGTGCACGGCATGCGCCGGAACGGGCGCGGCGGGGACAGCGCCGCGGGGGGTGTTGCGCATCGAATACGGGAAAGTGACGGGGGCGGTCCCGGACGAGTCGTACAGTGATTCGCGGAGGTGGCATGTGTTGCTGCCGCTGCGCTCGCCCGAGTCGATGCCGCCGCTTCCGGTGGGGCCGACGCCGCTCCATCGGGCGGAGCGGCTGGGGAAGGAACTGGGGCTGGCGCGACTGGTCGTGAAGGACGACACGGTGTTGCCGACGGGGTCGCTCAAGGATCGCGCGTCGAGCGTCGTGGTCGCGAAGGCGCGGGAGCTGGGGCGGGACACCATCACCACGGCATCGACGGGGAACGCGGCGGTGGCGTTGGCGGCAATGGCGGCGTCGGTGGGGTTGCGGGCGGTGATCCTGGTGCCCAAGACGGCGCCAATCGCGAAGCGGACCCAGATGCTCGTGTTCGGGGCGACGGTCGTGCCGGTGGAAGGGACGTACGACGACGCGTACGCGTTGTCGCTGGAGGCGACGCGCGTTTTCGGCTGGTACAACCGCAGCACGGCGTACAACCCGCTCACGGTGGACGGGAAGAAGACCGTGGCGTTCGAGATCTGGGAGCAGCTCGGGCGCAAGGCGCCGGACGCGGTGCTCGTGCCGACGGGGGACGGGGTGATCCTGGCGGGAGTACACAAGGGGTTTGGCGACTTGAGGGATGCGGGGCTCGTCGACCGCTTGCCGCGGCTGTACGCGGCGCAGGCGGAGGGGAGCGCGGCGATCGTGCGCTCGCTGGACGTGGAGGGCGAGGAGGTGCCGGGGCTGGCGCGGGCCACGACGATTGCGGATTCGATCTCGGTCGGCGTGCCGGCGGCGGGGAGGTGGGCGAAGCGGGCGCTGCGGGAGACCGGGGGAGGAGGCATCGTCGTGACGGACGGGGAGATCGTCGAGGCGATCGCGCTCCTGGGACGGACGAGCGGGATCTTCTGCGAGCCGGCGGCGGCGGCGGCGATTGCGGGGGCGCGGAAGGCGGCGAGGGAGGGGCTGGTGGGACGGGACGAGACGGTCGTCGTCCTGGTGACGGGAAACGGGCTCAAGGACGTGGCGGCGGCGGAACGCGCGGTGCGGATGCCGGAGGCGATCGTGCCGACGGTGGAGGCGCTAGGGGAGGCGCTGGGAGGGGAATTGAAACCACCGATGGACACCGATGGACACCGATAGGGACGAACCGGGCGGGGCGGCGGGGCGGCGGGGCGAATCCGGCATTGGAGAGGTGGAGAGGTCGGCTGGAGAGAGGGGGAGGGTCCGGACAGTCCCAGGCGCGGCGTCGGACGCCGCGCCTGGGGTTTTCCGGCCCCACCTCTCCGGTCGACCTCACCACCTCTCCACCTCCGGTCCGCTGACGCGTCGCCGGCAGCCGTGGGAATCGTGGTAGCAGGCGCATGATCAAGTACATCGGCTCCAAGCGAGTGCTGGTGCCCCGGATCGCGGCGGCGGTGGGGGCGCTGCCCGGGGTGCGCACCGTGCTGGACCTCTTCAGCGGGACGGCGCGGGTGGGGCATGCGCTCAAGCGGGCGGGGTACCTCGTGACGGCCAACGACCACCTGGCGTACGCGGAGGCTTTGGCGCGGTGCTACGTGGCGGCCGACCGTGGGAAGGTCGGACGCGCGGCGGAGAAGCTGATCGGCGAGCTGCGAGAAGTGAAGGGGCGCGAAGGGTACTTCACGGCGACGTTCTGCGTACGTTCCCGGTACCTCCACCCGAGGAACGGGGAGCGGGTGGATGCGATCCGGGAAGCGATCGCGGCAAAGGGGCTGGAGCCGGAGCTGGAGGCGGTGCTGCTCGTGTCGTTGATGGAGGCCGCGGACCGGGTCGATTCCACGACGGGGCTGCAGATGGCGTATCTCAAGAAGTGGGCGGCGCGCGCGATGAACGACCTGGAGCTGCGGATGCCGGAAGTGCTGGAGGGAGGGGGACGCGCGACGAGGATGGAGGCGGCGGAGGCGGCGGCGGGGTTCGAGGTCGACGTCGCGTACGTGGATCCGCCGTACAACCAGCACAGCTACCTGGGGAACTACCACGTGTGGGAGTCGCTGGTGCGCTGGGACAAGCCGGAGGTATACGGGACCGCATGCAAGCGGGTCGACTGCCGGGAGTATCACTCGCCGTTCAACTCGAAGAGGAGGATCCGGGAGGCGCTGGAGGGGGTGCTGGGCGCTTTGCGCGCGCGGTGGATCATCGTATCGTTCAGCGACGAAGGGTTTGTGAGAAGAGAGGAGATGGAGGGAATGCTGGGGGAACGGGGGCACGTGGAGACGGTGCCGATCGACTTCAAGCGCTATGTCGGGGCGCAGATCGGGATCTACAACCCGCGGGGGGAGAAGGTGGGGCGGGTGAGCCACGTGCGGAACACGGAGTACCTGTATCTGGTGGGGCCGGAGAGGGAAGCGTTGCGCAGGGCGGCGGAGGCGGCGACAAACGGGGCGCAGTGTTCGTTGGCGTTGGGGTGAGGGGACGAACCGGCGAACAGGGGGAAGGGAAGGACCATCATGGGAATTGATGTGGCGTTGGTGGGGCGGGAGGAGCGGGGGGACGAGAATCTCGCGCTGCGGTACCTGGCGGCGGCGCTGGCGCAGGCGGGACACCGGCCGCACGTGATCCCGTTGTGCGGACCGGAGAGCCTGGGGCCCGCGGCCGCGGCGATCCGGAAGCTGGGGGCGCCGCTGGTGGGGATCTCGATCCCGGACGCGGACATCGCGGTGGACGGACTCGCGTTCGTGCGGTACCTCAGGGGTGGAGGGTACCGGGGACACGTCACGTGCGGAGGGGCCTTGGCGACCCTGGTGCGGCACGAGATCCTCGGCAAGCACGGCGGGGTGGACACGGTCGTGCGGCACGACGGGGAAGCGACGATCGTCGCGATGGCGGAGAGGATCGCGGAGGGGAAAAGCTGCGTGGGGGTCCCGGGCGTGTCGACGCGGGAGGGGGACGGGGCGCCGGCGCCGGTGGCGGATCCGGCGCCGTTGCGACTGCGGCCGATGCGGCCGGCGCCATTGCCGAGGATCCTCGGGGTGCCGGTGGCGCGGATGCTGGCGTCGCGGGGTTGTCCGGGGAGATGTCCGTACTGCGGGCCGGCGGCGCTGCAGCGTGAGGCGGTGGAGGAGGGGGTCCGGGGCGGATTGGATCGGGAAACGTTGCACCGGGCGGGAGTGGGGGGGACGAGAAGGCGCTCGGCGGGCGAGGTGGCGGACGAGGTGGCGGAGCTGTACCACGGGCAGGGGGTGCGGCTGTTCCATCTCCTGGACGACAACCTGTTATCGGGGGGAGCGGAGGCGGCGGCGGAGTGGTTGAGGACGGTGAGGAGGGAGCTGGAGGGGAGAGGCGTCGGAAAGACCGCGTGGAGCCTGCAGACGGACCCGGCGATCGTGACGGAAGACGTGGCCAATGCGCTCGAGGAGCTGGGGGTCATCCGGGTGCTGCTGGGGGTGGAGGGGTTGACGGCGGAGGGGTTGCGGGCGTTGGGGCGGCCGGGGGATCCGGGGCGGAACCTGGAGGCGATCGAGCGGTTGCGGGGGCGGGGGGTGGTGACGCTGTTCAACTCGCTGCTGGTGCACCCGCAGGCTTCGCCGGCGAGCATCTCCGCGGAGCTGGACGGGCTGGCGGGCCTCAGGGGAGTGCACTTCGAAGCGATCGCGATGGCGGTGTATCCGGGGACGGAGGCGTGGCGGTCGTTGTGTGAGGCGGGGCAGGTGACGGGGGGGATGTTCGGGTGGAGGTTCGAGCCTCGCGATCCGGTGGCTTCGCGGTTCCGGGCGGCGGTGATCCGGCTGCGGCTGGAGGGCTCGGGTCGGTACGGGGCGAGCGTGTTCGCGCACGACGTGGCGGTGAACCTGGCGATGGCGCGTCGGCTGGGGCTGGCGGCGTGGAACGCGGACCTGGAGCACGAGTTCTTCGGCGTGCTGGACGAGATGAACGCGGTGCGGCTGGCGGCGTGGCGGTCGGCGCTCGATCTGTCGGCGACGGAGATGGCGAAGGAAGATCGGGCCCTCGCCGTCGCGGGCCTCGTGACGTCGCTGCGGGGACAGCTTGCAAGGTACATGGCGCACATCGATCGCCTCGAGGCGCGGATGGAGCGGGCGGAGCGGGTGCGGCGGGGGAAGGAGAACCTGCTGGTGCGTTCGGCCTTGGCGGCGGGGTTCACGCTGCTGCTGGCGCCGGCGGCGGGGTGCTACGGGAGTCACGGGGAGCAGGGGGGAGGGGAAGCGGACGGGGGAGGAGAGGTGGAGAGCGACGGGGGGGGAGGAGAGGTGGAGAGCGACGGGGGGGGAGGAGAGGTGGAGAGCGACGGGGGGGGAGATGGGGCGTGCACGACGGAGGAGACGACGGCGGAATTCTCGCGGGCGTTGACGGCGGTGAGGACGGCGCCGTGTCCGGCGTGTACGGGGACGGACGGGTCGGTGCCGTACGGCATTGCGATTGACGCGACGGGGAGGGTGGTGGACGTGGTGACCGGGGACGGGACTGCGGTGCCGGACGTGGTGCGGTCGTGCTACCTGGAGGCGCTAGGGGGGGAGAGGTTCCCGTGTCTGGGTGGGGAAGAGATCTGGCAGGAGTGCGTGATCTGCATCTTCTGAGTCCAAGGACGCAAAGACGGGGGGCAAGGACGCGAAGGGGATTTCGCGCAAGGGACGCAAAGGGACGCAAAGGGCGCAAAGAGAAGGAGGGAAGGGGCATGGGAAGGGAATGGGGAATGGGGTGGGTGATCGTGGCGATGTTGGCGGGGTGTGGGGGGGCGGGGGTGGAGGCGGTGGAGCCGGGGGGGGACGGGGCGGGGATGGGGTGGCAGGACATGGACGTGTCGCGGCCGCTGCCGTGTCCGCCGGGGTTCGTGGAAGGGACGTTCGGGCCGGTGATGTGGACGGCGCAGGCCGCGTCGGAGCGGTGGATGCACGACGAGCGGCAGGTGTCGCGCGTGCGGAGCTCGCCGGCGCGGCCGGTGGAGGTGTGCGGGGTGGACGGACAGATCCTGTGGCTGATGCAGCTCCGGTGTCCGGACGGGAGGCCGCCGTACCGCGATCCGACGACGGCGCACGAATCGCGGGCGGGCAACGTGGGTGCCGGAGGCCGGTGCGGGACGATCATCGATTTGTACCCCGTGCCGTGCAGCGACGGGGTCCACGAGATCTACATCGACCTGTACCACTGCGCGCCGGGGGAGGCGTTCTAGGTCAACGGCCCGCTAACTGTCCGGAACCGAACCGCGCCCTTCAGGGCGCGGCTGGGCCGGCTGGACCAGCCCCGAGCTGAAGCCCGTGGTTCGGATACGGGAGTCCGGTCACATAGCGGCTCGTTGTTCTGGGGTCGGGGCCCAACCCAGGCAGGCGCGGACGAAGCAGGAGCGGGAGAACTCGCCGGAGGTGATCCACTCGAGGAAGAGGTCGTTGGCGCGGCCGTGGGGGAAGACGCGTCGCACAATCTCTCCGACCCGGGCGCCGGAGGCGTGAAGGGAAAGAACGCGATTCGCGGCGGATTCGATGGCGTCGGCCTTGCGACGCAGCGAGGCGGCGGGGGACTCGACGAGGAGGGCGTGGCCGGTGAGCATGACGCGGGGCTCGAGATCGGCGATGCGACGGAGCGAGGCGATCGATTCGAAGGGGTTTTCGTGCGACATGACGGCGGTGGCGCCGCCGGTGATGTAGAGGTCGCCGGTGAAGACGGCGTTCGTGGCTTCGTCGAGCAAGGCGGTGTGGGTTGCGGAATGGCCGGGGATGGGGACGGGGAGCAGCGTCGTGGAGTCGGCTTCGATCCGGGCGGGCATGGGGTCGGGCGCGTAGGGCTCGGGCTCGCCCCACCAGAGGCGGCGATAGGGTTTGAGGTCGGCCAGACCTTCGTCGAAGCGGCGGTCGGGGTTGCGCAGGAAGACGGGGCAGCGGTTGCGGGCGGCGAGCGGGCCGCACGAGCCGGCGTGGTCTTCGTGGTGGTGGGTGAGGACGATGGCGGAGAGGTTCCGGTCCGCGAGGAACGAGAGCAGCGGGGCGGCGGCGTGGACGAAGCCGGTGTCGACGAGGACGGGGCCCACGAGGTACGCGGCCGTCTCCATGCCGTTGAAACGCGTGGTGCGCGAGGAGAGGCGGAGACGGGTGATGCCGGAGACGGGTTCGTCGATGAGGAGGCGAGTCCCGCCGAGGGCGCGAGCGGCGCTCTGGAGCAGGAACGCGAGGGGGGACGGGCTCATGGGGGGGAGAGAGTAGCGCGGGGGGGCGAACGCCGGTAGAGTGTGCGGGCCATGATGACGAAGTGCCAGAACTGTGGGGCGCCGCTTGCGGCCGGGAAGGAAGGCGAGACGGTCCGGTGCACGTACTGCGGGGCGGAGAACCGGCCGCAGGCGACGGTCGTGCAGCGGGTGGTGATGGTGGTGAAGGGGCCGGCCGACGCGGCGGCGGGGAGACGGTGGACGGGGATCATCGTGCTGCTGGTCGTCGTGTTGGGGATCTTCGGCACGGTGGGCGTGGTGCTGTGGCGGGCCCTGACTCCGTTCTCCTCGACGGTGACCTACGGGCCGCCGGAGCGGCCGGCGGTGACGATCACGACGATCAAGGCGGCGCCGGGGACGATGCTGCAGTTCGGGGGAGGCGGGATGTTGCCCGGCGGAGGCGGAGGGGCGGCGTACGCGCCGGGCGGGGCGACGGTGACCGAGGCGGAGATCCAGGCGGGCGCGAAGATCGCGCGGAAGGATCTGGCGACGCTGTTGACGCCGTTGCTGCTGGAGCTGGACCCGGCGGGGTTGGCCGTGGACTGGTCGCGGTTCGACCCGCTGGCGGTGCTGGCCTGGGCGCAGGAGACGGCTCGGGCGTGGAGTGCGGACGCGGTCGTGGCGGGGGTGCGGGCGGAGAAGATCCGCGCGGACGGGACGGGGGACTACCGGCAGGAGGCGGGGGGTGAGACGGCGTTCCTGTTCGCGTCGGCGTCGTTGGGGAAGTACCAGGGTTTGTCGGTGGTATTCGGGGGGGGGAAGGTCCGGGCGCGCAGCCAGGCGGCGATGCGGGTTCCGGCGGCGGGGCCGGCCATGTCCGGCGCGTGCAGCATGGCGGGGGTGATGGCGGCGTTGCGGGAGCAGGGCCTGGGGGCGACTGGGACGTACCGGGTGATGCTCGAGGCGGCGGCGGACGGGTCGTGGGCCTGGTCGGCGACGCTGGCGGGGAAGGGGCGGATCGCGGTCGGGCCCGGGGCGGGGTGCCAATAGCGCGGCCCGCGGGGCCGCGCGTCAACGGTCGACAGTCGAGGGTCGACAGTTCCTGCGCGAGACGCGCAGGAGTCTGAAGGTAGCAGAGCAGAGACGCAGAGGGGAACGTCCATCGGGAAGGCCGTCGGCAAGTCGTACTACACGGCTTCGGGTTTGCGTGGCAGAGTGGTGGGCGGGAGGGGCTCGTGGGGCGGCGTGCGCGAAGGTGAGCCGCGCCGGCCGGGACGTGGGAGGCTCCGATGAGGAATCGTCTTTGGTGGTTGCTGTGGGTTGCGACGTACGCGGCGGCGGCGGGATGGCCGGCGGGGTGCGGGGAGGACACCGACGCGCGGGACGACGTTGCCGCGGACACGGCGGGCGAGGACGGCGGCGGCGGGGCGGATGCGGACGCCGACGCCGACGGCGGGGCGGACGCGGACGCGGAGGGCTGGTCCGAGACTGGCGACGACGCAGGCGAAGAGGCGGAGCCGGATAGCGAGGCGAGCGAAGAGGCGGACTCGCCCGAGGACGGCCTGGCCGAGGTGGACGAGGGAGGGGAAGCCGACGCGGAGCCGGACGACGGAGGGGAGGATGCGCCGGCGGACGAGACGGGGCCGTCGTGTCCCGACGACGCGGGCGCGGCGGTGGTGGACGTCACGGTGGGGGACTTGCACGACGCGATCGGGGCGGGGGAGCTGCTCACGGTGGTGGACGTGCGGGAGCCGTCGGAGACGGCGAGCGGGATCATCGAGGGGGCGCTCTTGTATCCGTGGTCGAGCGGGGTATTGCGGGCGGACCACGCGACGCTGCCCGGGGGGCCGTTGTACGTGATCTGCGCGAGCGGGGGGCGGAGTCCGGCGGCGGCGGCGTTCCTGGTGGAGAACGGGCACACGTGCGTGCACAACGTGGTGGGGGGGATGAACGGGTGGCGGACGGCGGGGTATCCGACAGTGACGCCGTAGGGGGTTGCGTGGCAGGTGGTCAGAGCCGAACGACGGTGTTGCGGTAGATGCAGGTGACCATCGGGCCCGAGTCCGGGACGACGTGGAGCAGCGCGGCTTGCGGCGGGGGTCAGGGCATGGTGGAGTGGGCCGGTGCGACGGGCCGGGGCGCCCGCCGGCGAGCGAGGTCAGGAATGGCGATGCGGGGTTTGTATCGTGTGGCGGCGGCGGCAGTACTGGCGGCGGGCCTGGGCACGGGTTGCGGCGACCACGTGGAGCTGGACGTTGACGGGGTGACGGCGCTGCGGCTGGCGGATGATCGTGTGGAGCTGACGGTCGCGGTCTCCCCGACGATGCACGCCTGGTCGGCGGCGGACGAGTACTGCATCGGGGCGGTGTGGTTCCGGCCGGGGGCGGGCGGCGGGGGCGACTGCGCGGACCCGAGCGATTTCGCGGCGGGGGTCGACGCGGAGCTGGGGCGAGCCGAGTCGTGTCAGATGGAGCGAATCGACCTGAGGGGCTCGGCGACGCACGTGCTGACGTCGGCCGCCGCGGTTCCGGCCGCATCCGATCTGCGCGTCACGGTGTCGCTCGAGCGTGGCGACACGGTGCGGGAGGACACGCCGATCATCCTGCGCGGGCCGATGACGATCTGCAGCCCGTAGCGCGAGATCGATTCCGGGAGGGGCGTCCCGGCCGGCGGTGCGGGGGGCGCCACGACATGAACTGCCGCCGGGGGGCGTTCCCTCGTCGGATTGTCGTGTCGTTGAAGGACATGGTGAGCGGGGTCGAGGGCGGGGCGGAGCCTACGCGGGCTTCGTCGAGCTGTCGCTCGAGGTCCCGGCGGAGCTGCCGCACTTCGTGCGGACGCAGGGGACACGAGAATGAGCGACATCATGAGCATCGGCCCGGGCCGGGTCCTTCCCTCGGCCGTCACGATCCTGCTCGTGGCCGCGTGCGGCACACCGGCGCCGCGCCAACCCTCTCCCGCGGCGCCCGAGACCTTCACCGCCATCGACGAGTACGTCGAGCGCGCCATGCCGGCCTGGAACGTTCCCGGCCTTGCGCTGGCCGTCGTCCAGGACGGCCGCATCGTGCACGTGCGGGGTTTCGGCGTCCGCGAGGTCGGCAGGCCCGAGCCGGTCGACGGCGACACCGTCTTCGCGATCGCGTCCATGACCAAGCCGTTCACGGCGACGGCGGTCGGCCTCCTGGTCGCCGAGGGGAAGCTCGGCTGGGACGACAGGGTCGCCGATCGCCTCCCCGGCTTCACGATGTACGATCCGTTCGCCGCGGCCGACCTGCGCGTGCGCGATCTCCTCTGCCACCGCAACGGCTACGAGACCTTCGCGGGGGACCTCCTCTGGATCGACTCCGGATTCCCGCTCGACGAGGTGCTTCGCCGCGCCGCGACCATCCCGCCGTCGTGGGGCTTCCGCTACCGCTTCGGCTATTCCAACATGATGTTCGCGGCCGCCGGCCGGATCATCGAGACGATCTCCGGCGTGTCGTGGGGCGACTTCATCCGCTCGCGCCTCCTGGAGCCGCTCGGGATGTCCCGCACCACCGTGAATGCCGCCGAGCGTGCCGCACTGAACAATGTCGCCGCGCCGCACATGGAGGTTGACGGCTCGCTCGTCACGCTTCCGTCGTTCGACATGGACGTGCTGGCCCCTGCCGGAGCGCTCGGCTCGTCCGCCGCCGACATGGCCCGTTGGGTCCTGCTCCAGCTCGAGAACGGCACCGTGGAGGGGACGACGATCGTTCCCGCCGAGGTTCTTGCGGAGCAGCGCGTGCCGAACACTCCGATCCCGCTGGCCGAGGCGGACAGACCGTGGGCCCCGTTCACGCGGCTGCAGGCGTACGGCCTGGGGTGGTTCCTGTTCGACTACCGGGGGCGGCTGGCGGTCGCCCACGACGGGGGAGTGCCGGGGATGTTCTCGATCACGGTGCTGGTGCCCGAGGAGCGGCTGGGCGTGGTCGTGATGTGCAACGCCGAGACGGCGTTGACCGGCGCCGTCGCATCCCGCGTGATCGACGAGCTGCTCGGCACGGTCGACATCGACTGGAGCGCCGAGTACCTGCGTCTGGTCGCGGAAGCGGAGGCCCAGACCGAAGCGGAAGAACGCGTGGGGGAGCCGGCCACGGATGCGGGGGAGGAGACCGAGACGGCCGGGACGCCGCCGCTGCCGCTGGGGGAGTTCGCGGGCGACTACGTCAATCCCGCGCTCGGCCCGGCCGAGATCCGCGAGACCGGCGGCGCCCTTGTCCTGGCGGTGCCCGAACACGGGAGCCTGGACTGCGCGCTGGTACCGAAGGAGGGCGCCGTCTTCTCGTGCGTCTGGAGCGATCCGATCTTCGAGGAGAGCGACGTGACGTTCGACGTGGAGGACGGGCGCGCCGTCCGTCTTCGATTCAAGGTCCGGCCCGGCTTCATCGACCCGCTCGAGTACGTCTTCGTCCGGTAGGCGGCGCCCTGCCGCGGCAGGGCCTCGAGGATTCCGTGGAACGTCGGGGAGGCCGGGACGCGGTCGAGAGCAACAGCGCCGGGCCGCGGAGCGACCGCTTGCCGTGCGTGCCCGCAGGCGGGAGAATCGCGCCATGGAACAGAATCCGCTCGTGATGGTCGGCATTGCGGCAGGCGTCATGGTGCTGGGGCTCGTGGCGCTGGCGATCATGGTGCGGCGGCTGCTGTACGTGGTGGCGCCGAGCCAGATCCTCGTGCTGAGCGGCCGGCCGCACCGATTGGCCGATGGGCGGGTGGTCGGGTACCGCGTGGTGACGGGGGGACGCGTGATCCGCCTGCCGTTCCTGGAGCGTGCGGACGTCATCGACGCGACGGTGTTGACGCTGGCCATCCGCATTCCGGGCGCGTTCACGCGCGAGGGCGGCCGCGCCGACCTCGAGGCGGCCGCGAGCGTGGCGATCAGCCGGGACGCCATGGTCCTGACCAATTACGTGGAGCGCTTCCTGGGTCGCGCCCGGGAGGACGTCGCGCGCGTCGCGCGGGAGACGCTCGAGGGCACGTTGCGGGCGGTCGCGGCGCAGCTCACGGCCGACGAGCTGGAATCCGACCGGGTGAAGGCGAGTGCCGTCGTCCGGGAGGAGGCGTCGCCCGGGCTGGCGAAGCTGGGTCTGGAGCTTGTGGCGCTGGACGTCGGGCGGGCGGCGCCGGCGGGGCCGACGCGGGTCCCGCAGTAGCGGAGCCGGCGACCTGGGCCGTTTCGGCCCGCGCGGCCCGCCCACGCGACCGCGACCGAGCACGGGTCATTGCCGGACGCGCGGCCCGCGGCCCAGAAGGTCGCGGATCGCGGTCAGGGAACCTCGGTGCCGGCGGGCGAACCGGCGGGCGAAACCGGCGGGCGAAACCGGGTCCGGGTGGCGCAACTGTGGGGTCGACGCGCAACGCCTTGACGACGCGTCAGCCTTCCCCGGACCGGACGGGGAGAGGTGGAGAGACCGACTGGAGAGGTGGGGAGAGGGTCTACTCCTCGAGCAGCGCCGGAACGCGATGGAGCAGATACGGGGGCACGCCGAGCAGGCGGTACGTCACGCGGTCGCCGCGGGTGGTCTTCACGTCCACGACCTGGTGCGAGGGCGGATTCGCGTCGCAACGCACGGCAAGTCCGAGGCGCTTGTCGTGCACGAACTGGTGGAGGCTCTTCATCGCGCCCGCCGCTCCCGACTTCAGCTCGAGGGGCACGATGCGCCCGCCGAGCTGCACGAGGTAGTCGATTTCCCCGGGGCTGCTGCCCTCGCGCTGCCAGTAGAACAGCTCAGGGCCGTCGGCCGCGCCGTCGTGGAACAGCCGTAGCTGTTGCGCCGCGAGCTGCTCGGCGAGCTGACCGCGCAGCGCGGGCGCCAGGGCGGTTTCCGCGGGGAAGGCCGTCCCCGCCGGCGTCCCGACGAGCGCATGGAGCAGCGCCACATCGGCGAGCACGGCTTTGCGCCGTCCGTCCTTCACCTCGGCACCCAGCGGCAGCCCGTTCGCCGCCGTGTGACGGACCTCGTGGACGAGGCGCGCCTGGACGAGGAGGTCAAGACCGCGCTTCGCCTGCTGCTGCTTCACCCCCTCGCCCACGTGGGCGTACACGAACTTCCGACCCAGCGACGCGGCCACCGCTCGCAGGACGGAGTCGAGGATGTCGCGGTCCATCCGACCCGAGTAGCGGGCGAAGTCGGCGCGGTAGGTCGCGACCAGCTCGCGTTGCAGCTCCCTCACTTCGCGCGGGGGACGGCCTTCGACGTCCGCCTTGACGGCAGCGGGCATGCCGCCGACCATCGCGTAGCGGTGGAACCACTCCGTCGCCTTCTCGTGGGCCGCGGGCGAGGGTTCCTTCCCCGGTCGCCACTCCCGGAGCGTCGACAGCAGGCGCTGCGCCCCGTGGGCTTCCAGGTACTCGGCGAAGCCCATCGGTTCGACGTGCCGGAAGCCGATCCGCCCCACCGGGACGCTGAAGGTCGGCGCCGCCAGGGCGAACTCCAGGAGCGAGCCTGCGGCCACGACCGGCAACGCCGGCAGCTCCTCGTAGAACCATCGGAGCTTGGCCAGGAGCGGGCTTGCGGCCTGGATTTCGTCGAGGAACAGGATGGCGGTCTCCGGATGGATGTCGCGACCCGACGCCAGGGACAATTCGGCGAGGATGTTTCGCGGATCGTTGGTCGCGAAGTGCCGCTTGAGCGAGGGGTCACGCTCGAAGTTCAGCTCCACCAGGTCCCTGCCCGAGCGGGCCGCGAGGTCACGGACGAGCCACGTCTTCCCGACCTGTCGCGCTCCGCGCAGCACCATGGGACGGCGGCCGCTGTCCTGAAGCCACGCATCCATCACGTCGGCAAGTCCACGTTTCATCGTACTGTATCATAAAACAACGGGTTGTTTTTGCAAGATGCATCACGGATACTGTCGTTCTTGGCAGCTGCGGCTCGCCGCGGGATTCCTTCCCGGTGTCGGTCCGCTTGCGCTGCCGAGCCGGCGCATGTGATCATCCGGCGCGCCCGGTTGAGGAGGGAGGTGTCGAATGAAGCGCATCGTTTTCTTGGCGCTCGCGCTGGTCGCGGGCGGCTGGTCCGCGACCGCGAGGGCAGATTGCGTGGAGGGTTGCGAGTCCTTCTGCAGGGCGATGGACCACCGCGCGACGCCTGTCGCGGAATGCGTCGCGGACTGCGTGGCGAACGAGTGCCCCGACGGAGGGGACGGTGTCGAGCCGACCCCGCCGACGCCGGCGCCGGACGGGACGCCGTAGCGTCGCACGGACGCCGAGCATGACGCGGCCGGACATCGAGCTGCGGCTGCTGGAATCCGTGGGGGATGCGTGGGAGTGCCGAGGCGGCATCAACGTAGCCAACGTCTGGGTGGAGGAGGGCTTCATCTTGCTGCGGCTGCCGGCCGCCGGCGGTTGTTGAGACCGGCGGGTCCGGTTCTCCGCCGGTCGAGCGGGACGGCGTGTGCCATCCTCGCTCGGGGATCGTGCGGGGCACCGGGTGGCGGAAGGGGGAGGTCGGATGGGGATCGTGCAGGCCGCCGCGGCGGCAATTCTGATGCTGGTGCTCGGGTGCGGCGGCAGGACGATGCTCGCCGGTGACTCCGGGGACGGGACCGCCGCCGACCCAGGCGACGACGGATCGGCGCCGGACGAGCTGCCGGACACCGACTCCTCCGAGTCGGAGGCGTCCCCGGACGCGGGCGACGGCGGCGACGCGGAAGACGCGGAGGCCGACGGTGCGCGGAACGGCTGGGTCGAGGTGCCGCTGCGCACGCCCCCGAGCGGCATGTTCTGGCAGGCCGCGTACGATGCCGCTCGTCGCCGGATCGTCCTCTTCGGCGGCATCCACATCGGCGGCGGAACCATCGGATACCGATTCGACGACACGTGGGAGTACGACGGCACGGACTGGGTGCGGGTGCGGACCGCGACCGCGCCGGCGCCGGCGCCTACCACGTGATGACCTACGATGCCGGGCTCGGCGCGGTCGTGCTCTTCGGCGGCGACGCGTCCGGCTACAATCAGGGCGACACCTGGGAGTACTTCGGGCCGTGACGTGAGGCCGGCGTTGCTCGTGGCCTGCGGGTGCGGGCCTGCGCCGAGGGTGATGCCGAACTCCTTGCGGAGGCGGAAGCGGACCTTCGGCGGGGGACCGAACCGCCGGTCGAGTCGAGCGATCTTCGGGGTGGGACCACCCGCGGGGCCGCGCGGCGCGCGACCGGGTCCCCGCGCTTCCGCACGGTTTTCCGCACGGCTATCGAGCGCCGTTGATGGCGGGGCCGCCGGGCGGTATTCTCTTCGCGATGGAGCGGATCGTCCACGTGGCGCGCGACTTCCGGGAGGCTCGCGCCTGGGACATCGAGCAGCACGTTTCGATGACCCCCGAGCAGCGGCAGCGGGCGGCGAAGGAACTTCGGGATCGCGTCTACGGCCCCCACTGCCCGGACGTACGGGACGTCCACGGCCGTCCATGAGCCCGGCTTCGTTCTCCCCCGACGTCCAGGAGTTCCTCCGGCTCCTGGCTTCCCATTCCGTGCGGTATCTCATCGTCGGCGGAGAAGCCGTCATTTACCACGGCTACGTACGCCTGACGGGTGACGTGGACATCTTCTTCGATGCGTCGGCGGACAACGTCCCTCGCCTGTTTGCGGCTCTTGTTGATTTCTGGGCGGGCAACGTGCCCGGCATCGCATCGGCCGGCGAGCTGGGGGCACCCGGCGCGATCTTCATGTTCGGACGGCCGCCGAACCGGCTCGACCTCCTCAACAGGATCGACGGCGTGGCCTTCGACGAAGCGTGGGCGACCCGGGTTCCGACCCCGGTCCGCGTGGGGGACCAGGACGTCGAGGTTTCCTACATCGGCCTCGAGGCGTTGTTGAAGAACAAGCGTGCGGCCGGCCGTGCCAAGGACCAGGACGATCTCGCCTACCTCGAGGCAGTTCAGGCGGCGAAGAACCGAACCAGTCCGCGCCGGAGATCCTGAGCCGTGACGGAATCCCGGGCGACGCCGGCGGCGTCGTTGCCGTCGTCGCAGAGCTCGCCGCGCTCCAGGCGGCCGTTGCCGCACACGGCCGGCCTTCCGTGGCGACGGCCGGCGGGCTGAGCCCCCTTCCGAGCGGCTTCCCGAGAGCGGGTGTTGCCGCTCGGCGTCGAAGTCCGCGGATGAAACTCAAGCTCGGCGAGAACCTGGGACCGACGCTTGCCGCCATGCTCGGGGACGCGGGCGCCGACGTCGCGACCGTGCCGTCGGAAGGGCTCGGCGGGGCGTCCGGCCAGTGAGTGTTGACGTGTCTATTGCGGAGGCGCGGACGCTCGTCAGCCTGGATCTCGATTTTGCCAACCCGCTCCGATTCCCGCCCGGAGGGACCGCGGGCATCGTGGTGGTCCGGGTCCCACGCCCGCTGCTGTCGCTGATCGAAGAGACGCTTCGGGCGGCGTTGCCGCGGCTGCGGCAGGAAACGCTGGCCGGTCGCCTGTGGATCGTAGAGCCGGGGCGCATCCGCTTGTACGAACCCAACCGATCGCCGGAAGAGTGACCGGCGGGCCCTTCGACCCTTCGACCCTTCGACAAGCTCAGGGCTCAGGGCTCAGGGCGCCGCTACCGGCGCTTGCGGCGGAAGGCGGCGAGGGCGAGGGGGAGGAGGGAGAAGTAGACGAGCGCGCAAGATGCACGGCGCCGTTCGGACCGCGTGCAGGTTCGTCGGACGGGAAGGCCCGGGAACTCCGGTGAGGCTCCAGGGTGGCGGTCCCCGGACGGGCTGCGCTCCGCGCGGTCGATCCGCGGCGCTCTTCGGGGAGCGTCTACGTCAGAGGGGCGGATCGACCGCGAGGTCGAACGAGACGCTGAACTCGATGATGTCGCGACTCAGGCCGTAGATGTCGAACTCGACGAGGGTGCCGTATGCGGATCCGACCACCCGAGCGTCGAAGCGGTTGATGGTCACATTGCAGACGCTTTCCGGGAGCGCCGGAATCGCACGAGCTTCAAAGAGTTGATCCGTGGAGGCATCCTCGAAGGTGCATGAAAACACCCCCGGGATCGTGTCGTCGTCCGCGGGCGGGACGAGGCGGTAGGAACCCGGCGCGCAGTTGTTGAGCAGGATGGTCAGGTCGTCGCCGTCTGCGGTCTTGCCGCGAAGGTCGGCGAACCCGCCGGTCGAATCGCAGTAGCCCGCGGTGGCCGAGTCATTCGGATCGGCCTCGAAGCCGGCGAAATGAACCGTGCCGCGGTAGACGTCGGGGGGGCCGTCGGATTCCCCGCAGGCTCCCGCGCCGACGACGAACCCCAGGGCGAGCGTCGCGGAAAGGGGGCACCGCGACCAGGTGGTCGTCGTGATGGACGGTGTTCTCCGGTTCATGCTGGCCTCCCACTCCTCCTCCCGGGGCACGAGGGCCGGAAGGGACCGCTTCGATTGCCCCGAGGACCCGTCGACGAGCCCGACTGTCGGCATTTTATGCAGCGTGACTCTCGGGAGCAAGCGCGCCGCGAGGCCGGGTTCCCCACCTTTGGGGGATGCCGAGCCGCGGCGCCCCTATCCGCGGGCTCCGCAGCGTTCGCCTCGGTCGCCCGCCCCCCGATCCAGGGTCCGCGCCGTGCTCGCCGTCGGCGAGACGTTGCCGGTCGCGTTCTCGCGCCTCGAGGTGGCGAGGGTCCTGATGGGCTTCCAGCGGAACGAGCGCGGCAAGAACGCGCGCTGACCTCCGACTCGCGCGATCACCCGGACTGGATTGCTCCCGGACGTCAACAGTCGTCGGGGCAAGTGTCGACGAGGTTGCCCTCGATACACACGGCGCCGCCGAACCGCGTCAAGCTCGCCAGCCAGCAGTTCTCTTCGATGGAGAGGTACCCCTCGACCGACGTCAGCGTATCGAGACCGCGCAGGTCCCTCAGGCAGAGCGCGGTCAACCCGCGCGCTCGGCATGGCGTGCGGAAAACGCCATCCTGCGGGAGCACTCGGCCCTCGCCCTTCGGGTTCGGGCCTACGTGGCTCCCCTACCGGATTCGGAGCACCAATTGCGGGCGGTCGTTCTACCGGCGCTTGCGGCGCAGGGCGGGCCCTTCGACTTCGCTCAGGGCGCCGCTACCTGCGCTTGCGGCGGAGAGCGGCGAGGGCGAGGAGGAGGAGGGAGAAGACGGAGCCGCCGGCGGCGCCGGCGACGGCGCAGCCGCAGCCGGCGTTGGCGGTGGGGACGGGGACGGGCTCGAGCTGGCAGGTGGGGGAGCAGCCGTCGAGGGCGGTGGTGTTGCCGTCGTCGCAGGCCTCGCCGGATTCGACGGCGCCGTTGCCGCAGACGGCGGGGGTGACGGGCTCGCGGCAGTCGGCGGGGCAGGCGTCGCCGGCGGCGTTGTTGCCGTCGTCGCAGAGCTCGCCGCGCTCCAGGCGCCCGTTGCCGGACACGCACGGGCTGTCGTGACGCGCGCTACCACGCGACCGCGAAGCGACGGTACGCCACCCCGGAGGCGGTGGTCCAGAGGATCCCGTAGGCGTCCCCTTCCCAGACCACTGCGCCGCCGCCCACGCAGACGTGGCGGGAGCAACCGGGGTCGGAGCCCTCCGGCCCCACGCAGGTGGCGACCCGCACGATGGCATCCATCGGGTTGCCTTCCCGTCCGACGAGCAGGGCGGAGGCCGAGCCGAAACGTTCCAGCAGCGTGCCGAAGGCGACTGCGAACACGGTCGAGCCCGAGCTGGCGGCGCGAAGATAGACCGTGTACTCACGGCCGCAGAACTCCAAAGGCGCAACCGCGATTGGCGGAAGGGTCAGCGGGCCGTCGACCGACCACCTCGCCAGGAGCAGATCGCAGTCGTACGTCGTCGTGTCGCTGGTACCGACGAGGAACACGTCGGAGCCGGAGGCAGCGGCATCACAGCCATAGGCGCCGCTGCAGACGGCGGCGCCGGACAGCGGATCGTCCGCGCGAAGCGAACCGTCGCCGCGAAGGAAGGCGAGACCGGCGTCCGTGGCGCACGCGGCATCGTCGCCGCCGACTGCGCAGGGGACGACGGCGAGGTCCCGATTTCGGGCGAAGGTCGGGATGTCGGCATCGACGAAGTCGCCGGTGACGGCGCCGTCCGGCGCGATGGCGTACAACCGGTCGACACCGCCTGCGCCGCGGCCCGGATCGAGCACGAACGCGCCGCTTCCCGGACAGAGCAGGACGGGAGGCTCGCCGTGCCCGGCCGGCACGTAGGTCGAGTCCGGCCCGAGGACCTCCGGCGGGCGGAGGAGCGTACCGAAGCCGTCTGCCGCCAACACCCGCAGCCCCACGTCGAGCGTCGGAAGCACGGCGACGAACGCTTCGCCGGCCCAGCAGATCGAGTTGTACTCCGTGGCATCCGCGGCCTCGTCGATCCAGAGCCAGTGCAATCCCCCGGTCCCCCGCTCGAAGCGGAAGAGAGCGATCGGTCCCGAAGTCTCCCCGTCGTCGCCCCGATCCTCGAGCAAGACGGCGTACGCGGAGCCGGACCATGCCGCCGGGAACTCGTGGCGGTGCATCGCGACCGCATTCGACGCACCGAAGTCGAAGAAGGTCTCCCTCTCGTCGGGCACGAGGTGCGCGACCGGCCCGTCCGGCGGCACGTCGAACGCATCGGCGTCGGGACCACCGTCGGCATCGCCACCTGCGTGGATGTCCGCGCCGGGGTCGTGATCGCCGTCGTCCGGCGCACCGTCGTCGGGGCCGGAGTCTGCGTCCGCCGCATCGTCGGGATGCGAGGGCACATCCCCGGCGACATCGTCGTGCCCTGCGGCTTCCAGATCCTGATCGCCGAGCAGCGAGATGCGGGAGGAGCACGCCGCGAGTCCCGCGACGAGCGCGGCGGCCGAGAGGAGGCCCGGCACCGTCCGGAACATCCGCATGACGCCTGCCACCGTGGCTGCGAGCCCCTGCCTCCGCTGCACCTCGACCCACTCCTGGGGCCGCACCGTCGACGAGTACAGCACGGACGCCGGACAGGCGCAACGACCCGGCCGCGGCAGGGTGGATCCCCCCAACTGGGGGCATCGTGCCGCACTGCGGATCGGAAGGGGCAAGCCCTTCGACTTCGCTCAGGGCAGGTTCGGCGCAGAGGCGCAGAGGGGGACAACCGGCCCCGTGGCGCGAACGGCGTGGCCGCGATGCTTGACGCGACGGTCGGGCGGGGGAAGGATGGGGCGTGGTCGAAGCTGGTCGTCGCGGCGGGTGTGGCCGGCGCGCCTGGTCGGGCGTTCGGCCTTGTGGAAGAGGCGACTCGGCATGACGAGGACCGTGGAAGGGGGGCTTCCCCGCCGCATCGTTCTGGCCGACAACATGGATGTCCTGCCGGGCCTTCCCGACGGCTGCGTGAACCTGATCTACATCGACCCCCCATTCAACACGGGCAAGCAGCAGCGACGGACGCAGCTTCGGACGGTTCGGGATGCCGCCGGCGACCGGGTTGGCTTCCAGGGCCGGAGATACCGCTCCGAAGCCGTCGGGACGAGGGCCTTCGCCGATCGGTTCGACGACTTCCCGGCGTTTCTTGAACCGCGTCTTCGCCAAGCGCGGCGGCTCCTGCACGCCGCCGGGTCGTTCTTCCTGCACCTGGACTACCGGGAGGTCCACTACGCCAAGGTGCTGGCCGACGAGGTGTTCGGGCGGGACCACTTCATCAACGAGATCGTGTGGTCCTACGACTACGGCGGCCGCCCGCGGGACCGGTGGCCGGCGAAGCACGACAACATCCTGTGGTACGTCATGGACCCGGACAAGTACACGTTCAACTACGATGAGATCGACCGCATCCCGTACATGGCACCGGAGCTGGTCGGCGCGGAGAAGGCGGAACGCGGCAAGACCCCGACCGACGTCTGGTGGCACACGATCGTCCCGACGAACGGCAAGGAGAAGACCGGGTACCCGACCCAGAAGCCGCTCGGTGTGCTCAACCGGATCGTCCGGGTACATTCGAGGCCCGGCGACACGGTGCTCGACTTTTTCGCCGGCAGCGGGACGACGGGCGAGGCGGCGGCCCGGGGCGGGCGAGGGTTCATCGTGGTCGACAACAACCCGGAGGCCGCCGCGGTGATGGCCCGGCGGCTGTCCTTCGCGGAGCCCGACTGCATCGGATTCGAGCCGCCGCGCCTGGACGGGGCGCAGCAGGTGCTGGGGATCTGACGGGGGCGACGACGCGGCGGATTCAGGACGCCGAGGTCCAGCAGCTCGCGGCGCTCGCCGCTACGATCTGCGCCGACTACGACGCCGGCGACCTGGCGTGGGAGGGGAGCCCGTTCGGGTGGATCAGGTCCCGGCCGTCCCGGCAGCGCGGAACCATCGGCGAGAAGCTGGTCGCGGGTTGGTGCGCGGCGAAGGGACTCGATGTCGTTCGTGCCCCCGACAGCGAATGCGACAGGCCGATCGAGGGCGTCCGGACGGAGATCAAGTTCTCCACCCTGTGGGCCAACGGCCGCTACTGCTCCCAGCAATTCCGCAACCAGCGACACGACATCGCAATCTGCCTGGGCGTCAGCCCCGTCGACGCCCATTGCTGGGTCCTGCCCAAGTCCGTGGTGTCTGCGCACCTAATCGGTGCGGGCGGTGTTCGCCGTCCGCAGCATGGGGGAGAGGAAGGGCGGGACACCGCCTGGGTACATGTTGATCCGGCAGCGCCGCAGCCCGGGCTTTCCGGCTGCGGTGGTCGTCTTCGCGAAGCGATTGCAGTGTTCCGACGCACCGCAGGGGCGGCGAAGTAGCCGGGGTTCGGCGTCGGCCGGCCGGGTGCTCAAGCAGCCGGGCTAGAGCGCCGTGCAGACGCCGAATTCGGGGCAGGCGGCGCCCAGGCCGGTGCAGGTCGTGCCCGGGACGTCGGCGCAGTCGGGGGTGCCGCTCGGGTTGCAGAACTTGTGGCAGAAGTAGGGTGGGCCGCCGGTCACGGAGAGGCATTCGGAGCCGACCAGGCAGCCGGTCGTTTCGCAGAGGTCGCCCGGGGCGCCGGTGCCGGCCGGTTCGCAGCGTCGATCGCACGTGTCGAAGTCGTGGAAGACGCACGTCTCGTCGTGGTCGCACCAGCTCGCGGTGAACGGGTCGCAGTCGTCCCCCCCGAAGTCGCAGAGCATGTAGCCGGGGACGCTCGTGATGTAGAGATCGCATCGCGAGAGCCACCCGGCGGACGAGCAGTCGTCGTTCTCGTAGCAGAACTGCATGCACGTCCTGTCGGTGTCCGAGGTTCCGAAGCACTGGTTCTGGGCGATGCAGTCGTCGGTTGGTGCGCAGGGGGTCCGCGGCGGATCGGTGCCGAGCGGCACGCAGACTTCCACGGGGGCGTCGAGCTCGATGATGCAGCGCTCGCCGGCGGCGCAGCCGCATTGGGTGACGACGTTGCAGGGGCCGCCGAGCTCGGTCGGGCAGGACGGGGGGACGTCGGGGACGTCGGCGTCGGCATCCGCGTCGGCGTCGGCGTCGGCGTCGCCGCCGCAGCTCCCGGGCGGCAGGGTGCAATCAGGATCGCAGTAGTCGCCGGGGCCGAAGCAGTCCACGTCGGGCGGCTCGCAGTGCCAGACCGCGCCGGTGGAGCAGTAGCAGGTGACATCCGCGAAGACGTAGGCGCCGCTGCCGCACGAAGTGCAGGCGGGGTCGGGGAGGACGCAATGGGGCTCCGCGGAGCAGGGCGCGCCGGGCACGACGCGGGGGGGACACGGCTCGCCGCCGTCCCAGCCGTCCGCGTCGACGGCATCGGCGACGGCATCGGCGCGCAGAGAAGCGTCGTCGCCTTCGGCGCGCGCATCGAGATCTCCGCCGGCGAGGTTCGTGCCGGCGGTGCAGGCGGCGAGCAGGGCGGCGCAGGCGAGGAGAGGAGCGGCGACACGCCACAGGGGCCTGGTTGGGGTCACGGGGGAAGGATAGCACGTGCGGGGCTGGGGGGCGGGTGCTACCGGCGCTTGCGGCGGATGGCCGCCAGGGCGAGGAGGAGGAGGGAGAAGACGGAGCCGCCGGCGGCTCCGGCGACGGCGCAGCCGCAGCCGGCGTCGGCGGTGGGGACGGGGACGGGCTCGAGCTGGCAGGTGGGGGAGCAACCGTCGAGGGCGGTGGTGTTGCCGTCGTCGCAGGCTTCGCCGGATTCGACGACGCCGTTGCCGCAGACGACGGGGGTGACGGGCTCGCGGCAGTCGGCGGGGCAGGCGTCGCCGGCGGCGTTGTTGCCGTCGTCGCAGAGCTCGCCGCGCTCCAGGCGCCCGTTGCCGCACACCGCGGACTCGACGTGGCAGGTCTCGTCGCAGCCGTCGCCGTCGGAGCGCCCGCCGTCGTCACAGGACTCGCCGAGGTCGAGGACGCCGTCGCCGCAGCCGGCGAGGGAGACGGAGGTGGGGTTCTCGACGACGCAGTCGGCGGAGCAGCCGTCACCGCTCGTCGCGTTGCCGTCGTCGCACTCCTCGCCGTATTCGTGCGCGCCGTTGCCGCACGCGGCGGTCTCGGCGGTGCAGTCGGCGGAGCAGCCGTCGCCCGCGGTGGTGTTGCCGTCGTCGCAGAACTCGCCGGCCTGCTGGATGCCGTCGCCGCAGGCTTCGACGCTGCAGCGGGCGGAGCAGCCGTCGCCGTCGACCTCGTTGCCGTCGTCGCAGGCTTCGCCGGGATCGACGCGGCGGTTGCCGCAGAGGCCGGGGTTCTCGAGCTGGCAGAACGCGCTGCAGCCGTCGCCCGCGGCGGTGTTGCCGTCGTCGCACTGCTCGCCGGTGTCGAGGCGGCCGTCGCCGCAGGCGGCGAGGTTCTCCAATTGGCAGTCGCGGCTGCAGCCGTCGCCCGCGGCGAAGTTGTGGTCGTCGCACTGCTCGCCGAGCCCGACCTGCAGGGTGCCGTCGCCGCAGAACTCGCGCACGCATTCCGGCGTGCAGCCGTCCTCCAGCGCGGCGTTGCCGTCGTCGCAATCCTCGTCGGGGCCCGGGAGGCCGTCACCGCAGCGCTCGACCACGCACAAGTCGCTGCAGCCGTCGCCGGGGAAGGTGTTGCCGTCGTCGCAGGCTTCGGTGCCGGCGAGGACGAGGCCGTCGCCGCAGAGCGCGATGCGGCAGGCGGTGGTGCAGGCGGCGGTGTCGGCGTTGGCGGCGCCGTCGTCGCACTCCTCGCCGAGCATTTCCTGGAGGACGCCGTCGCCGCAGGTTTCGGCGAGGCAGGTCGCGTTGCAGCCGTCGCCGGCGATGGTGTTGCCGTCGTCGCAGGTCTCGGCCAGGCCGGTCTGCACGATGCCGTCGCCGCAGCCTTCGGAGAAGCACAGGTCGCTGCAGGCGTCGCCCGAGGTGGTATTGCCGTCGTCGCAGGTCTCGCCGGCCTCGAGCGTGCCGTTGCCGCAGACGGAGCCGATGCGGGCGCAGGCGGCGGTGCAGGTGGAGGTGGCGGCGCCGTCGTCGCAGGCCTCGCCGAGGGGCGGCTGGGTGATGCCGTCGCCGCAGCGGGCCGGGAGGCACGAGTTGGTGCACTCGTCCAGGTCCGAGGCGTTGCCGTCGTCGCAGGCTTCGCCGGTGGTCGCGGCCGACGAATCCGACACGCGCCCGCCGCCGGTTCCGGTGAGGTTCTCGGGTCGCGGCACCATCACCGTCCCGATGTCCCGATGGGCGACGACGGTGGCGTTGGTGAAGGAGAGCGTGTCGAGCAGCGGCAAGGAGTAGTCCGAGTTGAAGCTCCAGGTGATGTCGCGGCTGGCCGGGACATCGATGTCCAGCGAGTACACCGGCGGTACCCCGCTCGTTCCCACGCGGATCGGATTGCCGATCAGCGCCCGGTTTGTCGAGACGGTGCCGGTGAGGTTGAAGGTCCAGACGGCGCCCTCGAGCAGGGCCGCAAGCTGATCCGCAGCGTAGGGATCGCCGGTGAACTCGACGTGGATCGGTCCGGTCACGCACTGCCAGTTGAGCATCCCGGTGATCGCGAGCGAGGTCACGTCGAAGGCGATCAGGTAGTGGATCTCGTGTCCGAGCATCGCGCCGTAGCCGCCCGTGCCGGTGCCGGAGGTCAAGGTCATGGTGCCCTGGAGGCAGTGGGCGTAGCCGGCGCAGCCGCAGTGCTCGGTGGCGGGGTCGCAGACGCGGAGGTAGCCGTCGCCGCAGCGAGCGGAGCGGCAGTCGGTGAGGCAGGCGTCGGAGTTGGAGGCATTGCCGTCGTCGCACTCCTCACCCATCCCGGCCTGGACGACGCCGTCGCCGCAGAACTCGACGGCGCAGGCGGCGGAGCACCCGTCCTCGCTGGTGGTGTTGCCGTCGTCGCACGCCTCGCCGACCTCGGCCACGCTGTCGCCGCAGACGGTGATCGTGCAGGAATGGGTGCAGGTCTCGGGGGACGCGAGGAAGTCGCACTCCTCGCCGACCTGCACGACGCCGTCGCCGCAGATGGGGATGACGGCGTTGAAGATCGTGCGGCAGGCCTGGAGCAGCGTGATCGTCTCGGCCAGGGCCGTGGTCTTGCTGGTGTCGACCGACCCGGCGAAGCAGAAGCCGATGGGCCGTTCGTCGCCCGGCAGCAGCGGGACCGGCAGCGAGGCGGAGAGGGCGCCCTGCTTCTCGGTCTTGCCCGTGGCCGAGTCCTGGTCGAAGAGGAAGTCGGGGTGCCAGAGCATGAACTTGTAGCGGTTCTCGCGGCCGGTGGCGTTGGACTGCGAGAGGCTGAGCTGGTCGTCGAGGTTGTAGTTGGAGAAGACGAAGTTGTTCTCCACAGCGATCATCGACGTCATCGGGGCCACGCCGAAGTACCAGTGCAGGACGGGGTCCTCGTACGGCAGATCGTCGTAGGTCATGACCGCCTGCGTCGTGGGCTCGAACAACGTCTCCTTGTCGGGGGACCCGGGCGGGATGTCGAAGTCGGCGATCATGGCGGCCTCGACGAACGGCAGGACGCGGTCGGTGTCGTTGACGATCGTGTAGACGAGCAGGTAGGCACTGGCGCCCTGGATCACGTAGGTGCGCTGCTTGATCGTGAGGTCGGTGAACCGGGCGTGGAAGGTCGCCGGCGCGTTCGCGTCGTCGTCATCGCCCGAGATCTCGAAAAGGCCGGGGAGCGGGAGAGCGTCGATCACGCTCTCGAGCGTCGAAGCCAGCGTGGGATCGATCGCGGTGACGGCGTCGATGTACTCCGTCGCCGAGTAGACCTCGACGCCCGAGTTGGCGCGGTCCAGGTCGTTGGAATCGGCGAAGTTGTAGTCGAAGGCGGAGTCGAGCTGTACGCCGAGCAGCGGGAGGAGCGTGGAGAACGGGGTGCTGCCGAAGCTGTAGATGCCGGCGATGATGTCGCCGACGTCCTCCAGCGCCGACATCGGGTCGTCCGACCAGCGGTCGAGCATCGCCTCGATCTCCGTCGTCAGCTCGTCCAGGGCCGTCCCGGAGATGCCCGGCGAGGCTTCCTCCGCCAGCGTCGAGGCCGGCGTGCTCATGATGTGGTCGATCGTCGCCACCAGCTCGGGGAGGGTATCGACGTTGTCGCGGGTGATGCCCAGCCGCTCGAGGTCCGCCATGGTGATCCCGATGTCCTGCGCCAGCAGGTTGAAGCGGCAGTGAGGGCAGAAGTTCTCGCTGTTGGTGTCGGCGTCGTCGTACTCGATCTCGAACGAGTATCCGTCGCCGGAGCCGCCGCGGTCGTCGACCCGTGCGCGGTTCTCGGTGTCGCCCTGGAAGTGCATGTCGTACTCGGCCTGGGCGAGCGCGTTTCCGGCGAAGGCGAGCGCCGCGACGAAGGGAAGAGCGGTGCCGAAGAAGCGATGAGGTGCGCGCATTCTTGGGAAGTCCTCCGGTGACGCCGCACGCCGGGCGAGACGAACGAGCTGCGGCGCCCTACCCCCCGGCCCTGACTGTTCCCGCCAAGCCGCACTAGAGCACCGGGGGGGAGGGGGGGCAAGGTTATTGGGCAAGGTTTTTGGTTCTTGGTTGGACGAAGGGGAGGAGTTGTTGGTACGGGCGGGAAGGGGGTCAGGGGGTGATGGTGAGGGGGAAGCGCTCGGTGCGGCCGAGGAGGGGGATTTCGGCGACCATTTCGACGGAGCCGGGGGCGAGGGTGGAGAAGATCGGGCCTTCGGGGGGGTCGGCGTCGCCGGAATCGTGGAGGGCGACGGCGGAGGTATCGCCTTCGATGGTCCAGGTCACGTCGGGGCCGGCCAGCGGGACCGGGGTGCCGGCGACATCGACCTCGACCTGGATGAGGAAGAGGCTGCCGACGGGGATCTCGACGGGGAGAGGCTGCGGGTCGAGGACGGACTCGTCGGGGAGGGCGATCGTGACGCGGGCGCTCAGGGCGCCGGCGTCGGCGACGGGGACGATGCGCAGGGGATGGTCGACGAGGAGGGCGCCGCCGGAGGGTTCTCGTCCCTGGGCGCGGGCGTCACCGGGGGCGCCGGCGGTGAAGTACGCGACGCCGTTCGTGTCGCGCAGGGGAGTCAGTCCGGTGGAGGACCAGCGGAGGAAGCCTTCTCCCAGGAGGGGACAGCTCTCGCCGCAGGCGCCGTAGACCTCGTCGACCTTGACGAATGCGGTCGCGCCGGCGAACACGGCCGGGGCGGCGGTGAACTTCACGGATGCGGCGGGCTCGGCGCGGAACTCGAGATAGTCCCAGATTTCGCCCGCGGAATGCAGCTCGACCTGGGCGGTGCCGGCCTGGTTGGCCTCGAGGACGACCTGGTCGGCGGCGGCGCCGGGGCGGGCATCGATCACGGCGGGCGCGGTCGAGCCGGTCGTGAGGTCGGTGGGCAGCGACGCGCCGGATTGGGGCTCGAGGGTGAGGGTCTGGGTGGAGCCGACGGCGATGGTGGTGGACGAACCGGCGGCGCAGCCGCCGCCGCCGAAGCGGACGCGGCCTTCCTCGCCGACGCGCGGGTCGCCGGTGTCGACCTCGAAGCCGACGCACGCCTGGATGGTAAGGAACGCGAGGACGACGAAACGCATTTTGCCGAGCATGTGACGCCTCCTTCTCGGGCGGGGTGCGGTAGCGGGTCCCGTGCCACGGGCAAACCCGTGGTGTGGCGAGGGTTCGGGGGGCGATCCGGTGTCGTGTGGGAGGCACGTGTGGCGAGGGGTCTACAGTTCGCGCGGGGAAGCCGGACAGGGAGAGGTGGAGAGGGCGGCTGGAGAGGTGGGGAGGCGAATCGGGCCTTGACGGATCCGGCCGGGGGAAGGACACTCCTCTTGCGGGCTTGGAAGATCCACCGCGCCCACCCTGGCTGGTTGCTCGAATTGTCCGTCAGGAATTGCTGGATCTCGAGGGAGGCCCGTGCGATGAGGCAGGAACGCCCACGGCTTCTGCACGAACGGTCGCGGAGGTCTTCCGGGAGCGACACATGACACCTCCGGCTCGTTGCCCGAACTTCAACCACGGCCGCACCAACGCCCCGGTCAGGGCCTGCCCGATGTGCGGCGAGATCGTCAATCCCCGAGTCCTGCCCAGGGCGTGCAGCGAGGAAGAGCACGCGGTGACAAGGCGGCAGAGGAACGCCTACTGCGTGCACTGCGGGAAGCGGCTTTCCACCGGCCCGCTCTGATTCCGGCCGTCGTCGTTCATCTGAGTTTCTTCTCGTCCGGACCCTGTGGCGGCGAGCCGTAGCGGCGCTCGTAGTTGCGAAGCCCGACCTCGTAATCCGGGAAGCGGCGCACGAGGTCGTCGTACGCGGCGCGGGCCTCGGCGGCGAAGCCGGCGCGGGCGAGGAGCTCGGCCAGGCCGTTGTGCGTCTTCGGATTGTCGGGGCAGACGGTGACGGCGTGGCGGAGGAAGGCGATGCCGTCGCCGAGGCGCGTTTTTCCGGAGAGGAGCACGGCGAGGTTGTTGGCGGCGGAGCAGCGGACGTCCCGCGAGCCCGGACGCGAGAATGCGAGGAGGAACGCGCGTTCGGCACCTTGGGGATCGCCGGCGGCCTGGAGGGCCTTTCCGAGCTGGTAGGGAGCAAGCGGGTCGACGGCGGTCCGCGCGGTGGCGTCACGGAAGAGCGCGACGCTGTCGTGGAAGACCGCCGCGCGCTCGAAGGTGGACAGGGCGAAGGAGGCGCAGAGCGCGACGGCGCAGGCCAGAGCGAGGCGTGGGCGGTCGCGGGAGGCCAGCCAGGCGAGGGCGGCGCCGATCGCGGCGACGGGGCCGAGGACGGCGAGGAGGAGGTAGCGGTCGGCGACGGCGTTCTGCAGCGGGACGAGGAACTGCGCGGTCGGGGCGAGGGGGATGAGGAACCAGGCGAGGAAGACGGCGGGGCGGCGGTCGCCGGCGCGCCAGCGCAGGGCGGCGACGGCACCCAGCGCGACGAAGTTCGCGACGGCGAGCCAGCCGAGAAGATCGGCGGCGGAGCGGACCGGGGCATCGTGGAGGACGGAGAGGCCGGTGGGGACGAGGCAGCGGGCGAGGCAGTCCCAGGTCGCGGGACCCATGGAGACGAACGCGGCGAGCCGGCTGCCGCCGAGCGGCTCGGCGACCATGCCGACGACGTGGCCGACCCAGCCGTGGACGGCGGCGGCGGCGAGCGCGACGGCGAAGGAAGGAACCAGCACTCGTGCACTCGGCTTGCGGCGCACGAGGAGGTCGTGGGCGAGGAGGAGGAGGGGGGTGACGACGGCGACGGCTTTGCCGAGACACGCGAGGGCAACGAGAGAGGGGACGAGGAGGGCACGGCGGCGGGAATTGCCGGCGTAGGAGACCAGGGCGGCGGCGACGAAGAGGAGGGCGACGAGGTCCTTCTGCCCGGCGAGCCACGCGACCGATTCGGCGTGAACGGGATGGAGGGCGAAGAGCCAGGCCGCCGCCTCGGCGGCGATCCCGTCGCCGAACGTGCGAAGCAGATAGCGGCGCACGAGCAGTGCGGCGGCGAGGAAGAGGAAAAGGCTGGTCACGCGCATCGGCGGCGCGTGGGGGCCGAAGAGGCGCAGCTCGAGCCAGACGAGGGTGTCGCGCAGGGGGAGGTACTCGGCGCCGAGGGTCAGGCGCGTCCCGGGAGTGAAGTCGGTCCAGGCGGCGAGGAGGGCGGAGGGGGAGGGGTCGCGCAGGGTGTGGTTGTGCTCGACGAGCCAGTCGTCGTCGTAGTTGAGGAACCCGCCGCCCAACGACGGGAGGTAGGCGAGCGCGAGGGCGGCGGCGAGCGCGGCGGGGAGCCAGGGGCGGAGGCGCGCGAGCCGGGAAGAGCCGGAGGCGGGCGGTTCGGGAGCCGGCGCGGGATTCACGATCGCGCCCGAAGCTCGAGCAGGTCGGACGGGCCGTCGCGACCGGCGAGATGGAAGGGGTAGTCGCGGCCGGCGGCGGCGCGGTGCGTGTGGAGGGCGACGTCGGGCCGGTTGTTCTGGGCGGAGAGGTGGGCGAGGGCGATCCAGCGCGGCTTGCGGCGGCAGCCGTGCAGCAGGGCGGCGGCCTCGTCGTTGGAGAGGTGGCCGCCGGCGCCGCGGATGCGGTCCTGGAGGGCGGGGGGATAGGGACCGTGGGCGAGCATCTCGGGGTCGTAGTTGCTTTCGAGGTAGGCGGCATCGACGCGCTCGAGCCAGCGCTCGAGGAGGGGGAAGGGGTGGCCGAGGTCGGTGAAGATGCCGAGGCGGAGGCCTTCGGCCTCGACGACGAAGGCGACGCCGTCGGCGCCGTCGTGGGGGGTGGGGAGGGTATGGACGGCAACGCGGCCGAAGTCGAGGGTGGCACCGGCGTGGAAGGGACGAAAGTCGGCGACGCGGCCTTGCGCGGGGGCGGCGGCGCGCCAGGTGCCGGGGGTGGCGTGGATGGGGAGACCGAACTTGCGGTGCCAGATGCTGGCGCAGCGCGTGTGGTCGGCGTGGTCGTGGGAGAGGATGAGCGCGTCGACCTCGCGGATGTCGCGGGCTCGTTCGGCAAGAAGGCGTTCGGCGACCCGACCGCTCAGGCCGGCATCGAAGAGGAGGCGGGCGCCGGCGGCCTCGACGTAGATGGCGTTGCCGTTCGAGCCGGACTGGAGGGAGAAGGTCAGCATCGCGGGGCGATGGTACTCCGGGAGGGAAGGAAGAAACCACCGATGGACACCGATGGACACCGATAGGGGAGAGGGCGAGGCGAGGGGGCTTTGCGTCGGGCGGGGGGACGGGTTATGTCTGGGCGGTTCGGGGGGGACGACGGGGGCGCGAGAGGGAGAGGGAGCGATGTACGAGCGGGCTTTGGCGATTTCGGACGTGACGCTGCGCGACGGGCACCAGTCGATGTTCGCGACGCGGGTGAGCACGGAGGACATGCGGGACGCGCTGCCGGCGGTGGAGGCGGCGCGGTACGCGTCGGTGGAGGCGTGGGGCGGGGCGACGTTCGACGCGGCGCTGCGGTTCTGCGGGGAGGACCCGTGGGAGCGGCTGTCGGTGATCCGATGGGGGCTGCCGACGACGACGGTGCGGATGCTGCTGCGCGGGCAGAACCTGGTGGGGTACCGGCACTACGCGGACGACGTGGTGGACCTGTTCGTGGCGCGGGCGGCGATCGGCGGCGTGGACTTGTTCCGCGTGTTCGACGCCTTGAACGACGTACGGAACCTCGAGCGTTCGATCGCGGCGGTGCTGGCGAACGGGAAGCGGGTGGAGGGGGGGATCTGCTACACGACGAGCCCGGTGCACACGCCGGAGAGTTTCGTGGAGGTCGGGCGGCGGCTGGCGGAGCTGGGGTCGGAACAGCTCTGCATCAAGGACATGGCGGGGTTGATGACGCCGGCGGCGGCGTTCGAGTTGGTGCGGGCCTTGCGGCGCAAGGTCGGCCTGCCGGTGGTGATCCACACGCACACGACGAACGGCTTCGCGGAGGCGGCCTGCATGGCGGCGGCGGAAGCGGGGGCGGAAGAGGTCGACGGGGCGGTCGGACCGTTCTCCGGGGGGTCGAGCCTCCCGGCGGTGGAGACGCTGGCGGTGATCGCGCAGGCGGCGGGACGCTCGGTGCAGGTCGACCTGGACGCGGTGGAGCGGGAGGCGGCGCACTTCCGGAATGTGCGGGCGAAGTACAAGGCGTTCGACACCGGGAAGTCGGGGGTGGACGGCCGCGTGCTGCGCTCGCAGATCCCCGGTGGGATGCTGTCGAACCTCATCTCGCAGCTCAAGGACCTGGGGGCGAGCGAGCGGATGGCGGAGGTGCTGGACGAAGTGCCGCGGGTGCGTGCGGAGATGGGCTATCCGCCGCTGGTGACGCCGTCGAGCCAGATCGTGGGCTCGCAGGCCGCGATGAACGTCGTGACGGGCGCGCGGTACTCCGTGGTGACGGCGGAGACGCGGGACTACTTCCGCGGGCTGTACGGACGGCCGCCGGCGCCGATGGACGAGGGCTTGCGGGCAAAGGTGCTGGCGGGGGAGAAGCCGATCCTGGAGCGGCCGGCGGACGTGCTGCCGCCGGAGCTGCCGGCGACGCGCGAGAAGTTCGCGGCGCTGGACCCGAGCGACGAGGAGCTGCTGATCCTCGCGCTGTTCCCGCAGATCGGGCAGGCGTACCTCGAGAAGCGACGGACCGCACAGTCCGCCGCGGCGGCCGGGGGAGTCTCCGGGGCGCTGCCCGCAGGCGCGCCGGCCTGACACCGGAACCCTCCCCCGCTCTCCGGTCGACCTCTCCCTCTCTCCCCTAGAATCCCTGGTAGATGAAGGGCACGAAGCGGGTGGCGACGCTCGCGAGCGCGAACCCCGCCGCGACGAGCACGGCGGCCTGGGCGACCGCGGGGGCCCCGACGAAGGCCGCGCGGGCGCGCTCGTAGAGGAGGCGCGGCAGGAAGTGCAGCGCGACGGCGACGCCCAGCACGCCGAGGATCGTGGGCGTGAGGTTGGGCGCCCAGGTGGTGCCTTCGCCGAGCTTCGCGAGGACGGCGCGGGCCGCGTCGAAGTCGGGCGCGCGGAAGAAGATCCAGCAGAACGCGACGAAGTGGAAGGTGAGGACGCCGCCCAGCAGGCGACCGGCGAAGGTGGGTGCGCGCGGGCGGCCGAGACGCGCGCGGAGGCGCTGGACCGCGCGGGTCGCGGCCAGGCCCAGGCCGTGCAGGCCGCCCCAGGCGAGGAAGGTCCAACCGGCGCCGTGCCACAGCCCGCCCAGGAGCATGGTGAGGAAGAGGTTCAGGTAGGTGCGGGCCCTGCCGCGGCGGTTGCCGCCGAGCGGGACGTAGAGGTAGTCGCGTAGCCACGTGGAGAGGGACATGTGCCACCGCCGCCAGAACTCCTGGAGGTCGGCGGAGCGGTACGGCAGATCGAAGTTCCGCGGCAGGCGGAAGCCGAGGATCAGGGCCGAGCCGATGGCGATGTCGGTGAGGCCCGAGAAGTCGCAGTAGATCTGGAAGGTGTAGGCGTAGACGCCCGCGAGGACCTCGAGCGAGGAGTAGCGTTGGGGTGCATCGAAGACGCGCTCGACGAGGTTACGCCCGAGGAAATCGGCCAGGGCGATCTTCTTGACGAGGCCGGCAAGGACCAGGAACAAGCCGTGGCTCGTGGCGGCGTCGGTGAAGTCGGGTGGGGAGGCGAGTTGGGGGAGGAACTGGCGGGCGCGGGCGATCGGCCCGGCAACGATCTTGGGGAAGAACGAGACGAAGGCGGCGTAGTCGAGGAGCGAGGCGGGGGGCTCGCACCGGCCGCGGTAGACGTCGATGGAGCAGGTGAGGGAGGAGAAGACGTAGAACGACACGCCGAGGGGGAAGCCGAGGCTGATCGTCACGGGCTCGACGCCGGCGCCCAGGGCGGCGAGGCTGCCGGTGACAGCGCCGGAGAGGAAGGCGGCGTACTTGAACGCGGCCAGGACCAGGAGGTCGACGGCGACGGCCGCGCTCAGGAGCAGCTTGCGGCGGGCGGCGCGGGCGCGGTGGATGGCGCGGATGAACAGCCAATCGACGCCGGTGAGGCCGACCAGGACGAGGAGGTGGAGCGGCCGGCCGAAGGCGTAGAAGGCGTAGCTGGCGGTGACGAGCAGGGCAAGGCGCGCGGTGCGGTGGGCGGCGACAAGGCGCAGCAGGAGCGCAACGGCGGCGAGGAAGAGGAGGTAGTCGAGGGTCTGGAAGGACATGGGCGGGGGGAGTTTTGCAGGTTCTTGGTCCTTGGTCATTGGTTATTGGTTCCGGGCACGGGCGGGAGGGGCGTTGAGCGTGTGGGCGGAGTGGATATGTTGCCGGAAAGCGGGGGGCGGGGAGCGAGTGGGATGGCTTGGCCGGCGAAGAGGGAGTTCCTGGAGGCGAGCGCGAGGGCGGCGGTGTGGCAGTCGGGGCTGGCGACGGCGGCGCTGCTGGGGCTGCTCGCGTCGATCGTGGTCCTGGCCGGGTGGCTCATCGCGGGGACGGCGGGCGCCGTGGTGCTGGCGGGTCTGGGGGTGGTGCTGGCGGCGACGGGGGGCTCGTTCGGGGAGGCGTACGTCCTGCGGGCGGTGCGGGCGCAGCCGCTGGGATACGGGCAGGCGCCGCTGGTGCACGACCTGGTGGGAGCATTGAGCGTGCGGGCGGGAGTCGCGGCGCCGCGGATCTTCCTGGCGCCGTCGTGGCAGCCGAACGCGGCGACGCTGGGGCGGGACCCCGAGCGGGCGACGCTGGTGGTGACGGCGGGGCTCCTGGGTCGGCTGGACGCGCGGGGGTTGGCGGGGGTGCTGGCGCACGAGATCGCGCACATCCGGCACCGGGACCTGGCGCTGGCGTCGGTCTCGGGTTCGATGGTGTCGCTGCTGCTCGGCATCTCGAGGCTGGGCAACGTGGCGCTGCTGCTCTTCCTGCCGGTGCTCCTCCTGGCGGGGCCGAAGATCTTCTTCGGCGCGTTGCTGCTGGTGATCGGGCTGCCGTTCGCGGCGCTGATGGTGCAGGCGGCGATGTCGCGGCAGCGGGAGTTCGCGGCGGACGCGACGGCAGCGCGATTGACGGGAGACCCGGCGGGGCTGGCGGAGGCGCTGGCGGAGGTCGCGGTCGAGCGGCCGACGCTGCTCGAGTTGTTCTTCGGGCGGGGGCGTCCGGCGGCGGAGGGTCATCCGTTGCGCACGCACCCGCCGACGCCCGAGCGGGTCGAGCGGCTGCTGCGGATGGCGGAGGTGGGGACCGCGAGCGGCGGGACCGGCTCTTCGCGGAGGCCGTTCCTTTCCTTCCCGGCCGTCCATGGTCAGCGAGTTGACGCTGCGGCTCGAACCAGACCGGGGCAGCAATCAGCAATTCGCGTGCCACGGCGGGACGAATCCGGGTCGCCGGGCGTGCCACGGCGGGAAAGCGCGGGAAGTCGGTAGGATCGGAGGGCGGGGGCGAGTGCCACGCCGGGGTCCCAGGCGTTGCGACCTGACAACGGTGTTGGCGATTCGTCAACGGTCCTCGGGGGGAGCGACGGCGGGGGAATCACCGGAAGACCACGCGTCGAAGGCGTCGAGGAGGGCGGCGGCGACGGCCTCGCCGAGGGTGCGGTAGCCGCGCGAGGTCAGGTGCACGTGGTCGGCCGCGCCCAGGGACGGGTCGGCGGCGACCCAGCGATCCATGGCGCCGGAGCCGCCCATGGCGGCGAAGGTGTCGAAGAACGCGCAGCCGGCGGCGGTTGCGGCCGAGCGCTCGGCCTCGACGAGCGGCGGGAGAATCTCGGGCGTGCCGGCGTAGCGACCGTGGCGGCGCTCGGACATGTCGGGGGGGGCCAGGACGAGACAGGAGGCGTCGGGCGCGGAGGTGTGGAGCAGCTCCAGCACGCGGGCGAAGTCGGCCGAGAAGCGATCCAGATCGAGATCGGAGTCGGATGCCTCGTTGGTGCCGAACATGAGGACGACGAGGTCGGGGTCGCGGCGGGCGAGGCAGTCGGAGAAGAGGTCGCCGTTCCAGGAGAGGAGCCAGTCGGCACGGGCGCCGTTGGTGGCGAGGACGTCGTACAAGACGCCGGGCCCGGGACGGGCGGTCTCGACGCCGAGCAGGCGGAACTCGCCGTCGCCGACGGCGCGGATCTCGAGGCGGTGTTCCGCATCTTCCGCCTGGAGGCGGTGGCGTTCGGCCGCGATGCCGTCGGAGTCGGAGTCGATGCGGGCAACGACGGCGCCGTCCAGGAGCACGTCGGCGGAGCCGCCGTCGGGCTGGGCGAGGTACTCGACGTCGAAGCCGGAGACCGACTCGCCGGACTCGGTGGCGAGCCAGATCTCGGCGTCCTGCTTGCTCGTGCGGGCCGACCAGCCGCCGAGGCCGTAGAGGCCGTCGGCGAGGTTGTCATCGCCCGTCCGGCGGACGCGGTCGAAGGTCCAGTCGCCGGAGGCGCCGACGTCGATATCCTGGGGGTCGTAGGAGCGCCAGGGGCGGCCGGGCTGGATGAACCCGGGGCCGGCGTCGCCGAACCGCGCGGTGAGCGCGAGGCGGATCGACCCGGGGAAGGAGGGCGAGGCGGTGTGGGAGTCGCCGAAGTGGGCGATGCGGGCGAGGGCGCCCGGAGTGTCGTCCTGTACGCGTTGGAGGGCACGGAAGAAGGCGGAGAGGGAGGAGGGGGAGGAGAGGGGGGAGGAGGGAAGTTCTTGGTTGTTGGTCGGGCGTTCGGGGCGAGTTGTTGGTCCGGGCGGGAAGGGGCAGGGGGGGGCGAGGGGGGCGGGCTCAGGCGGGGCAACGGACTCGACGGCTGCGGTTCCCTCGGCCTCGGGGAGATGGAGGCGTTGGCCGGGGAGGATGCGATCGGAGTCGCCCAGGTCGTTGGCCTGGCGGAGGGCATCGACCGAGACGTCGTGCTGTTGTGCGATCCCCCAGAGGGTCTCGCCGGCGGCGACGACGTGGGTTTCGTCGCCGTGGGCCGGGGGAGCGGGAACGGCGGAAATCAGGACGACGATGGAGAGTGCGAGCAGGTGAAGGCGGCGTGCGAACACGCACAAGGTGTACGTGGCCCGGGTCCGGCGGTCAAGTAAGTCGCAACATTGTCGCGGATCTTGCCAAGTTGCGGGGAATCGGCTATACTCCGCGCGCTTCGAACAGGAAGCTCGGAGCGAGGGAACGGTCGGACAGATTCGGGCACGGTTGCGGGGTCGGCCCCACGAGACGGGGCGACCGCGCGGGAGGAGGAGAAGATGAACGTTACCAAGATGTTGCTGATTTGTTTCGCGCTGGCTATGCCGTTGTCGTGCGGAGACGACGACAGCGGAACCCCGGACGTGACGGGCGACGACGGCGGCGATGTGGCGGCGGATGCGGATGCCGATGTGACGCCCGAGGTCGAGGCGGACGTCCCGGAAGAGACGGGCGAGACGCCCACTTGTTCGGCCGACCAGACGGACAACTTCGTCAACCTCGCCGGACTGGTGACGCCGCTCGGCGGCACCGACGCGGGCGGCCTGTTCCTCGCGGCGGCCGATCCGATCTCGGCCCTCGTGGGCACGCCGACCATCCTGGCGACGACGACGACCAACGCCGACGGCACGTGGCACATGGACTGCGTGGACGTGACCGACGTGGCCATCGGCTTGATCGTGATGGCCGACGACGACCCCGCCGACGGCGTGGCCGGGGACTTCTTCCCGACGCTCACGGGCGTGACGGCGTGGGACACCGAGGGCTACGCGGACAAGCTCGAGGCTCCCGTCTTCGCGTTGACCAACACCCTCTCCGGCGGCATTGCGGCGCTGACCGGGATCGATCCGGAAGGCGACGGCATCGTGATGGGAATCGTCGTCGACGGCACGCACGCGCCGCTCGCCGGCGCGACGATCGAGCGCTCGGGCGCCGGGACGCCGCTCACGTTCGCGTACCCGACCGCGGACTTCACGGGTCTCATGGATCCGGCGGCGACCTCGGCCAGCGGCATCTGGGTGATGACCGACGTGCTGACGGGCCTGACCAACGTCACCGCCACGCTGGCGCCGCACACGTTCGACATCCACCCGGCGGCGAACGTCGCGGGCAACTGCTACTTCCTCCCCTTCATCGCCACCGAGTAGGTCTCGACCATGCGCCGCCTGCCTCTCCTGGTAACGGCGGCCGCGCTCGCGCTCCTGGCCCCGAGCCAGGGGCGCGCGGGCGGCTTCTACATCTACGAACACTCGGCGATCGCGACCGGGATGGCCGACGCCCGGACTGCGCTGTGGGACGACCCGTCTTCACTATTCTACAACCCGGCGGCGATCACGGAGCTGGACGGCTTCCAGCTCGTCGTGGGCGACACGCTGCTGCTGCCGGAGATCACGTACACGCCGAGCGGCGTCGCGTACAATCCGGACGGGACCCGTGTCCTCGGCCTCAACGGCAACATCTGTGCGACCGCGGGGAGCTGCCATTCGGCGACCTCGGAGTCCCACGTCTTCTACCCCGCGCACGTCTACTTCACGGCGGAGATCGTGCCGTGGCTCCACGCGGGGCTGTCGTGGAACAACCCGTTCGGGCTGGGGACGTTCTGGCCCGAGGACTGGGATGGGAAGCTCACGGCGTACGAGACGTACATCGAGACGCACTTCATCGAGCCGACGCTGGCGCTGGACATCGCCGCCCTCCTGGACATGCCCGACGAGTACGCGCTCAGCTTCGCCGTCGGCGGCACGTACGTCTACGGCAAGGCCAAGCTGACGCAGCTCGTGGATGCCACCGAGATCTACGACATGGCGCACCAGGCGGACGATCCGCTGCCGATCGTGGAGATGGCGATGGAGGGGGACGGGCACGGCGGCGGCTACCAGTTCTCGTTCTTCGCCGCGGACAAGGACTGGATCTCGTTCGGGGCTTCGGTCCGCAGCAACGTCGTGATGGACTTCGCCGGCACGGCGCACTTCTCCGCACCGGCGGCCGCCTTCCCCGGCTGGGGCGAGACGATGCGCAGGCTGGGCCTGCTCCCGGAGACCACCCCCGGCAGTACGACGATCGAGCTGCCGTGGAACATGAACTTCGGCATCGCGTTCCTCGGGCTGCCGCACTTCACGTTCGCCGCCGACGTCTACGTCGCCCTGTGGGAGAGCTACGACCAGCTCCAGGTGAAGTTCGACTGCGAGGGCAGCCCCGCGCCCAACAACTGCGGGGGCGAGCTGAACGCGAACGCGATCTACCCCAAGAAGTGGAACACGGGCGTGCAGGTTTCGTTCGGCGCCGAGTACCGGCCGATCCCCGAGCTGGCCATCCGCCTGGGCTACGGCTACGTCACCAACCCGGCCAATCCGACCTACTACGACGGCATGCTGCCGGACGGCAACCGCCACCTCATCACCATCGGCCTGGGCTACCGCGCCCCGACCCTGTTCAAGGTCGACGTCGGCTACATGCTCGCCCTGTGGGGCGACACCAAGGACAACGCCGTCGGCTCGACTTCGCCGTACTTCAGCAACGGCCAGGCCAACGGCACGTACGACACGGTCACCCACGTCATCGCCCTCAGCCTCGGCTTCTCGTTCGACATGGACGGCATGGCGCCCCCGACAACGCTCGAGCCCACCGAACTGTAGACCCGCTCGCCGCGAAGATCCTCCTCGCCCAGGCCGCCGGGCACCGCGGGCTTCCACCCGTGCCCGCGACCGCGACCACGTGGGCCGATCAGCGGGCGAGGTAGTCGACGAAGCCCTGCAGGAGGGCGGCGTGAAGGAGGTCGCCGAGGATCTCGCCGCCGGCGGGGGCCATGTGCGTGAGGTCGCCGAAGGCTCGGCGCGGGTTGGAGGCATACCAGCGCCACATCGTGTTCTTGCCGCCCATGGCGGTGAACGTGTCCCAGAAAGCGCAGCCTTCCGCCAGCGCGATCTCGCGCTGGACGGCGACGAGCTTGGGGATGATCGACCGTGTCTCGCGGGTGTTGGGGTCGCCGCGGTCGGGAGGACCGGCCAGCAGGCAGGAGGCGAACGGTGCGACGGCGCGGATGCGCCGCACCACGCGCTGGAGTTGCTCGCGGTAGCCGCTCATCGACAGGTCGTGATCACTCTCGTTGGTGCCGAAGGTGAGCACGACGAGATCCGGGCGGCGGTGTGCGAACTGCTCCTTCCAGTGCGCCTCGTCGGGTTCGAGCAGCGCGCGGGCGGAGGCGCCGAGCAGGCCGATGCCGTCGTAGACGACGCCGGGGCCGTCGCGCTCGAGCGTCACGCCGAACAGGCGCACGGGGCCGCCGCCGGCGGACTGGACGACGACGGTGTGCGGACCATCGGGCATGCGGACCAGGTGGAAGCCGGAGCCGACGGACGGGGCCTCGGTCGAGAACGTGTCGGCGACGACGCCATCGACGGAGACCTGGACGTCGCCGCCTTCGGGCTGGCCCAGGTAGTAGACCTCGCAGCGCGAGACGGCGCGACCGACGGGTCCCTCGGAGACCGTGGCGTAGGTAGCCTTGGCGCCCGGCCCGCCCGCGACGAAGCTGACGCCGCCGTAGCCGTAGAGGTTGTCGTGCGCGTGGCCGTTCGTGACGCGGTAGAAGTGCCAGGCGTCGGTGAACTTCAGCTCGACGTCCAGGTGCCCGTACCACTCCCACGGTCGGGCGAGGAACAGAAACCCGGGACCGCCGTCGCCGAAACGCTCCTGCATGCGCTTGCGGACGGTCGCGGTCCAGAGATCCTCGATGATGATCGAGTCGCCGAAGTGGGAGATGCGGGTGACCGCGTCCTTCTCGCCCAGCGCGGTGCGGCGAAGGGCGGCGTAGAAGCGATCCATGGCGCGCTCGAGGCACGCGCCGTGCTCTTCACGCAGGCACGGGTTCTCCAGCGGCTGAATCGTTCCGTCGGGCGCGGCAGAGAGAGACGCGTCGAGGGCACTCGCGAGCGTCGGCCCCGGGCCGGCGTCCGCGCTCGCGGGCTCGTGCGCCACGACGGCGAGCGAGGCAGCGGCGGTCGTCGCGCCGGGGCCGCGGACGACGGACGAGGCAGCGGCCCGCGGCGGTCGCGCGAGCAGGGCGTCGAGCGTGCGGTCCAGGTCTCCCGTGGCGGCGACGATGCGTTCGCGCGACACCTCGCGCGCGGGAGCGGGCTCGCCGGCGCCGCCGGGCAGCAGCGTCTTCCACGGCGGGAGCAGTTCCAGGCCCGCGAGCCCGTCGATGGCGTACGCCAGCGCGGTGACGACGATGGCCCAGGCGACGACGCGGGAGGCGCGACCGAGCAGTCGGGCTCGCAAGGGAGGGAGGGACGCATCGGCCTCGAGCGGTGGTGCCGGATCGGCGTCGGGAGGAGGGAGGAGGAAGGAAGTCATTGGTTCTTGGTTATTGGTTGTTGGTCCGGGCAGGGGGGTGTTGGTTGTTGGTGATTGGTTCTTGGTCCCGGCGGGAGGCCCTTCGTCCGGAGGCGCGGTTTCTAGCGCGATCCGGGTCTGGGCGCCAGGGACGAACGCTTGCGAAGGAGAGCCCAGAGGCCCAGCCACAATAGCGGCACGGATGCCGGCGAGCCGCGCGTCGTGCGGCAGCCGCAGCCGTCGCCGGAGCCGTCGTCCCCGGTCGAGCCGTCTCCGGAGTCGGTCGAGGTATCGCCGGAGGTGTCGGGGGACGCATCCGCATCCGCGGAAGAGTCCGCATCGGCGGACGAGTCGGCGTCCGCGTCCGCATCGGCATCCGCATCCGCGTCCCCGTCCGCGTCGGCGGCGCCGCACGCGCCGGAGACGCAGCGCTCGAAGGCGCCGAGGTCGAGCGGCGGCTCGAAGGGTCGCGGCTCGGACGCCTGATGGACGACGTACTGCCACAAGACGTCGTTGCCGGGCAGGACATCGGACAGGAGGTCCATGCCGGCGTTGAGGCAGGGCGAGCCGGTATCGAGGTGGAAGTCCTGGGTCGACTCGCTGGCGAAGCCGGGCGAGGCGCCGCCGACGGACGTGCCGTCGTCGTTGATCGTCCCTTCGAGCGTGTCGTGGGTAGCGACGTACCCCGGCTTCATCCAGTTGTGGGAGAGATCGAGCACGCCGGTGCCGGCGGTGAGGGCAAGTGCGCCGCCGTCGGCGGTGACGTAGAAGATGTTGTTGCGCGCGTCGCAGTGCTCGTCGTTGCTCGACAGGCGGAACAGGGTGGTATTGCCACCCCGGGTGGAGACGACGGTGTTGTTGTAGAAGTAGAGCGTGCCCTTGCGGTAGATGCTCTCGTCGCCGCTGTCGCCGCCGTAGTGGAGGATCTGGCTGTTGCCCTCGCCGTCGGCCTCGATCAGGAGATTGCCGTAGACGAAGGTGCGGCGGTAGCGAGGATCGTCGACGACCACGGGAGAGTCCTCGCCGTCGACGAGGTCGAGCTGTCGATTGCCGTTCTCGATCCAGTTGTAGCGGACGACGAGGCCGGCGGACCGGTCCTTGAGGTTGTTGCCGCCGCAGCCGGCGCGCAGCGGACCGTAGTGGTTGTACTGGAACGTGATGCCCATCGCGGCGGTGTAGCTGTTGTGCTCGTAGATGGAGCCCTCGTTGCCGTTGTCGTAGATCCAGTTGCCCTCGACCAGGACGTCGCGCGTCAGGCCGTCGTAGACGCCGATGAACAGGCCGTTTCCCGAGTCGTGGAGCACGCAGTGCCGGATGGTGATGTTGCTGCCGACCTCGACGTAGATCGACGCGGCGTTGTCGGCAAAATCGCCGCCGCCGCGCGAGCTGGTGAAGGAGTACGGCGGCCGGGCGGAGCGGACATCGAGATTCTCGATCGTGATCCAGCTCGGGACGCAGTCGGGCTGGTCGCACGACGGCGTGTTCGACCCGCCGATCTTGATCACGCCGCGATCCTCGTTCCAGAAGTCGAGGGCGTCGCGGGTCGACGCGCCGTTGCCGTCGATGACGGGGAGCTGTCCCGCCTCGTTCGGGACGCCGCGGACGACGACGGGCAGGGCTTCGGTGCCTTGTGCGGCGACGACGAACTTGTCGTTGTAGGGCGTGTCGCGCCAGTGGATGAGCACGAGGTCGCCCGGCGCGAGCGCCTCCCACGGCACGTCGCCGACCTCGGCCAGCGGCATCGCCGGCCCGACTTCGTAGGTCGCGCCCTGCGCCGACGATGCGGCAAGGACGCAGGCCAGCGCGGCCAGGGGCGCCGCGCTGCGGAATCGCCGGCGGAGCCCGATCACCAAGGCCGCCAGCGCCATCACGATCCACCCTCCCCCGCCCAAGCCCCCCGCGGCGCGGCAGGAACAGCCGTCGTCGGACGGTATCGGGTCGACGGGCGGGCACTCGGGTTGATCCATGCAGACGCACACGCCCGCGGCGGTGCATCCCCGGAACGTATACGGCCGGCAGGCTTCCTCGCACGCGGTCGGATCGCAAGTCGCCTCGCCCGTCGCGTCCTCCGTCGCATCGGCGTCGGCGTCCGCGTCGGCGTCGGCATCCGCGTCGGCGTCCGCGTCGGCATCCGCATCCGCGTCCGCGCCCATCAGCTCCTCGATGCGGTCCGCGAGCCGCGCGCGTGCGGCGTACAGCTCGGCCGGTGTCGAGCCGGTTACCTCGTACGCCGATGGGAAGAGCGCCGCGGCCTCGGCCTCCGCCGTGGCGCGGTCGCCCAGTTCTTCCAGGCGGTGGAGGTACTCGTAGTCCTCCATCCCCTCGCGGATGAGCTTCAGGCGGATCGATTCGACCGGGATGTCCGTGGTACCGCCGATGCGGTCGGGGCGGCCGGGGTAGAAAAGGGTTCCGTCGCCGTTGCCGGAGAAGTCGCACTGGTCGCTCCACGCGGTGACCAGCTTGTGCGTCGTCTGGAAGTACAGCTCGCCGGTGATCCGGAAGCGGAACGAGAGCCACTCCATCGCGCGGGCCTGGATGCCCGAGGCGTCGATCACGTACGACGGCCAGCCGGTGTACCACGGGTCGGTCGTCGCCGAGCACCCGGTGCCGCAGCCGTGCGACATGCACGACTGGTACCACCACAGCTCCTTGTCCGCGGAGCGGGCGAGGAACGGATCGTACTCGGCGCGCCGGTCGGTCGTGCCGCGCGGATGCATGTAATTGACCACGGGCGTGACGATGTCGACGTCGTCGAAGAGGTCGTAGGTCGTCAGCTCGTCGATGCCCATCGTGACCAGGGTGCGCAGGCCCGCCGCGTGGACCGACGCGGCGCGCGGCGGGATGTCCGAGAACATGCAGCCCGCGGGCGGCTCGTCGCAGGTGTAGTCGAAGAGCGCGCCGAGCCACCCGCGCGACGCGAAGTGATCGTGCCACCAAACCATCTGCGCCGCGTCGGCCGTCATCAGCCGGATGGTGGTCAGCTTCGCGCCCGCCAGGCGCGTGCGGGCCGTGCCGTCCAGGAGCGGGGCGTAGACCGCGTCGAATTGGATCCAGTCGTCGGAGATCGGACCGGCGTAGACGACGGTTTCGATCGAGATGCGGTGGTCGAGCGCCGCGCGCGCGTAGAGCGCGTGGAACTCCTCGACACCCGCATCGCCGCAGGCGGCGTACGAGCCGCGGTGCGCCAGGCAGGCGTCGTTCCAGCCCATTCCGAAGGCCGACTTGAGCGTCGCGGTCGACGGCAGATCGAAGCCGCGCACGCGCAGCGTCACGGGAACCACGGTGGACGGCAGACCGGTCCCGGTCACCGTGACCGAGCCGGTGTAATCTCCCGGTTCGGCCACGGGCGGCACCAGCACCTCGACCCAGATCGCCCGGCTCTGGCCGGCCGGGACGTCGAAGGGAAACCCGTTTCGCCGCTCCCCCACGTACGTGTCCACCTCGGGGATCAGCGGATCGGGCCACGGCCCGACCGCGCCTTCGGTGTTCGACGGCGTGACGACGTCGTACAGTCCGACGCGGTACAGCACGAACTCCGCGGCGTCGATCCGCGCCCCGCCGGGCCCATCGAGCCCCGAGACCTCGGCGGTCACGCCGGTCACTCCCGACGTCCCGCCGCCGATGACGATCTGGAACGCTTCGAACTCGTTCCGCGCCGCGTCGATCCGCGCCTCGGTAACGGCAGGCACCGCAAAGGCCGGCCGGACCTTCTCGAGCGGGTCGGTCACGCCCACCTGCTGCGCCGCCGCGCCCGACGCCCAGGACAGCATCATGGCCGCGGCGACGATGATGAACAGCCGCCGCTCGAAGCTCCGCGCGTCGCTCTTCGGACCGTCTCCCGGCATCGTGCGCCTCCCTGACAACCCGCGATTCCCCGTGCCCCAACCAACGACCGGCAACTAAAGACCGCTCCCCCCCCGAGGTCCCTCTCCGCGCCCTCCCCTATCGGTGTCCATCGGTGTCCATCGGTGGTTCCTTCCCGCTCCGTGCCCGCCTCCTCCGCATCACCACCGCAAACCCGATCGCAAGCGGCACCGCCATCCACCCCGCGTCCTCCCCTCCCGCCAGGCGGCACGCGCAGCCGCCTCCATCCCCGCCGCTGCCCGCATCCGCATCGCCGCCGCCATCGTCGCCCCCGACATCCGCACCGGCATCCGCGTCCCCCCCGTCGCAGGTCCAGCCGGCGCAGAACTCGTAGGCGCCCAGATCCCACGACGCCCCGACCGGCCGATGCGTGCCGCGGAGGTCCACCTCGGCCGCGGGATGCCCATTCAGCTCGGCCAACCCGGCATCGATCGCCGGGCAGCCGGCGCGGATCCGGTAGTCGTCCGTCGCGGCGCCGACGAAAAGCCGGTCCGGCTCGGTGACGAACGAGCCCAACTCGTACCCTTCCGCCTGGAACCGCGCGAGCGTGACGAGCGTCGCGCCGCCGTCCGTGCTCATGCGGTCGCCGACCGCGTTCCGCGCGGAGGCGAAGCCGACGTCGCCCTCGAGCGCCACGCTGCCCGCGGCAAGATCGGCGCTCAGAAGGATGTTGTCGAAGGCGACGTTATCGGTGCCGATGCCGCCGTTCGCGGCGAGTCGCAGCGCCCAGCCACCGGACTCCGGCAGCGAGACCGTATTGTTCACGACGACCAGGCCGTCCGGACCGGGAATGCGGTCGCCGCCTTCGGCGACGATCCCGCCGCCCGCCGTGCCGTAGATCACGTTGTTCCGCACCACCGTCGAGTCCACGGGACCCAGCGAGACGCCCGCGCCGCCGCATCCGTGAAGGACGCCGGCTTCGATCGTCGCGCCATCCGCTTCGACGATTTCGATGCAGGCCGCCCCGGCATCCCCGCCCGAATCGACGACCTTGTTGCCGCGAAGGATGACGCCCTGCGCCTGCCCGCCGCCGGCGCGCGCGACCCGGATGCCCGCGGCGGGAACGCCGGTGACGACGAAGCCTTCCACGGTCACGAAGCCGTCGCCCTGCAGCCACACGCCCGGGCCGTCCGGCACGGGTGGCGCGTCGATGACGGCCGCATCCTCTTCCGCGCGGAACACGATCGGCGCGGCTTCCGTCCCGCTCGCCGTCAGCACGAAGCCCGCGTAGCTCCCGTCGGCCACGACGACCTCGTCGCCCGCGGCCACGGAGTCCGCCGCGTGCTGGAGCGTGGCCCAAGGCGCCGCATCGCTCCCGTCGGCGGCGTCGTCCCCCGCGGGCGGCGGAGCGACGCGGTACGTGGCCGCGAAAGCGACCGCCGGCATCGAGAGCGCGGCGACGACGACGAGGACGACCATCCGCCCGGCGTTGGAGTCCGTGTCCACCATGCGGAGACGGTAGCCCGCGGCGGACCATCGAGCAAGGGCCCGGAGCGGAGGTTGTTGGTCGGCAGGGGTCGGTTCCTGGCGATCCCGCCGCCACCGGTGTACGTAAGGAGGGCCCGACCGAACGAAGGAGGCAAACATGATTCGCAAGACCGCCGCGCTGCTCGTCCTCGTCCTCGCCGCCGCTCCCGCGCCGGCGAGCGCCTCACCGCCCTGCGAATGCCCGATGCTCGAGTCCCTGCCGCCCGAGGGCGCCACCGGCGTGCCGACCAACGCGCGGATCTTCCTGGTCCAGGGGGGATTCACCGCCGACCAGGTGACGCTCGCTCCGGAGGATCAGCCGCTGGCGACGGTCGCGGTGCGCGTGGAGGCGACCGGCGGCACGATGGACGAGACCTGGATCATCCCGGAGGTCGAGCTGGAGCCGGCGACGCGTTACCGCCTCACGCTGCCCGACCCGTTGCCGGCACGGACCTTCACGACCGGCGCGGGCCCGGACACCACCCCGCCGGCGTTCGAGAGCGCCGTGCTGGAGGGAACCAGCCTCTCCGGCGCCTGCGACGACCACGCCGCGGCCTCGGTCACGGTCGAGGGCTTGCACGACGACATCGTCCCGGTCGACCGGCTGCTGCTGCGCGTCGCGGTCGACGATCCGTCGAGCGACGTCGAGACGCGTGTGGTGTGGCTTCAGGGCGACCACGGCGTGTTCGGCGCGTTCTCGTCGCCCGCCTGGCAGAACTGCCTGCACAACTACCCGGGCATCTCGACCGTCCGGGACCTGCAGGCCACCGTCATGGTGCTCGACTGGTCGGGCAACGAGTCCGAGTATTCGCAGATGGCGACCTTCCGCTTCCAGGACAACCCGTGGGCGGTCGCGTGCGACTGCTCCGTGCCCGGCTCGGGCTCCCCCGGCGGGCTCGGCACGCTCGCCGTGCTCGCTCTCGCGGCGCTCGGACTGCGCCGCCGCGCGCGACGCCCGTAGCGCCTACCCCGGACAGCACCACTCGCAGTAGCCGTGGTAGCACGTCTCGCCCGCGGCGCAGTCCGCCTCGACCAGGCACTCCGTCCCCTCCGTGCGGCACTGGCCGATGCAGGGCGCGACCACGTCGCCCCAGAAGTAGCAGAACAGCCCGTCGGCGCAGTCACCGTCCTCGAACGGCGTGCAGGCCGCGTCCTCGGGATTCGGTCCCCGCGGCGCGCACTCCTCCGGCGAGGTGATCGGCCAGAACTCCCAGCCTTCCGTGTCGGTATCGACGAGGTACCCGTCGAGCCACAACTCGCCCCACGTCGGCTCGGGCGTGCACGTCGCGTCGCACTCGCTGCCGCTGCAGCTCCACGGCACCCCGCACGTCGAGCCGCGCAGGGTGAACTCGCAGGCGATCGTCCGCTGCACCGGCGTGTCGAAGCACGCGTCCGGCTCGGGCGTGCAGGCCGACGAGTTCGGCCCCGGCGACGGCCAACCGTGCAGCGTGAGGAGCCGACCGCGGTACTGCTCCCAGCCTCCCGGCGGCACGACGGTCGCGTCGAAGATCCCGGCCGAGGCCGGCGCATCCATCGGCGCGCAGTAGTCCTCCACGCCGGCGCACCGGCCCGCCTCGCAGCGCACGTCGTAGAACCGCCGGCTCATCGGACCGCAGGCGTAGCACTCGCGCCAGCAGTCGTCGTGCGTCTCCGTCCACGCGGTCCCGAGCTCGTGCAGGCAGTGGTCCTCCGCCAGTCGCGAGCGCGGCACGGCCAGGGGATCGGGATCGCAGCAGCGCTCTTCGTTCAGGGCGACGATGCAGTCGTCGTCCGTCGCGCACTCCGGCGGCGGCACGTCGCCCGCGTCGCCCGTCTCCGGCGCGCCGTCGGACGTCGCATCCGCTTCGGCCGTGGACTCGGCGGGCGAGTCGGCCGACGACTCGTCCGCCGTCGCGGCGTCATCGGTCGTCGCGTCGTCGCTCGCGGCCGTCGAGCCGTAGCAGCCGGCGGTGGATAGCAGGAACAACAGAATCCGGACGTCGCGTCGTCCCATCGGTCACCTCCCATCGCCGCAACCAGCAACGAGGATGCCAAGTGCGGTGCCATCTTCCCCCGCGCCGCTCCCTGCCGCAATCGCTTCGTTTCGGCGCTTCGGCGACGCAGCGCGCGACATCGAACTCCGGCTAGCGGGGCGACACAAGCCGGCACGGACCCGGACGCGAGGCGGATCGCGATGAGGGAGTCGCGAGTCGGTCGGCCGGGGCCGTCCGTCGCGCTCGACCTTGGAGCCGACGGGGGATCTCGGCACCGATCGATGTCGCCTACGTGACGTTGGGTCCGCGAGTGGACTTTCCAGGGGGGTCTTGCGATAGTCTGAGCATGTCGCCGAAGCGACTGCGCCCGATCATCGTGGCTGTGGGGTGTGCCGTGTGGTCGTGCGAGGAGGCAACTCGCGAGCCCGCATGCGGGGATGGAGTCCTCGATCCGTGGGAGGAATGCGACGACGGCAACGGGGCGACAGACGACGGCTGCGCGGCAGACTGCAGGTTCTCGTGTCACGGACCTGATGACTGCGATGACGGGAACGCGTGCACCGTAGACGAGTGCGCGGACGTCGCCGCGGGCCGAAGCTGCGCGCACGGGCCGGTCGCGGCGGAATCGCCCTGTGACGACGGCAACCCGTGCACTACCGAGGACGCGTGCAACGGCGTCGGAACGTGTCGCGGCCCGGGTCCGCCTCCGCCGGTCCCGGGTGTGCCGAATCCCGTGCGACCCGCGACCGGCGAAGCGACCGGGAGCGCCCTCCTTCCGGCAACGATGGAGCCGCTGCGACCGGTGTTCCGGTGGATCGCGCCGCCGGACGCCGGTTGCGGACCGACGACCTACGACCTCCAGGTCGACGACTCGTGCTCGACGCCCGGTTTCGCCGGATGCGGCTTCCCGAGCCCGGAGGGGTCGGTCGTCGGATGGGACGGGACGACCTGGCGTCCGTCTTCCCCGTTGCCGGTGGACCACGGTCCGGTGGGTCGTCGCTACTACTGGCGCGTGCGGGCGTGCCGCGCCGCGGGGTGCTCGGATTGGAGCCGGGTCCGCTACGCCGACATCGGACGGGCTCCGAAGGACTTCAACGGCGACGGGTTCTCGGATCTCTTCGCATCGGGCGCAACGGATCGGAACGCCTCGTTCCCCGACCGCGGCGCTGCCTACGTCTATTTCGGCCGCGCGACGCTCGGAACGACGCCGGATATGGTCGTGGGCGGTGAGGCGGGCGACGAGGTTTTCGGCGGACAAGTGGCCTGCCCCGGTGATATCGACGCGGACACGTACGCCGATTTCATCGTCGGCCCGGGAGGCGACGCCTCGGGAGACCCGTCCGCAGGTGTCGTGTACGTCTTTCGGGGAGGCGCATCGCCGGACGGGGGAGCCGACCTGGTGCTTCGTGGCAACGAGGAAATCGAGTGGTTCGGCAGTCCGGCTGTTTCGGCCGGCGACGTGAACGGCGACGGGTTCGCCGACTTCCTCGTGGAATGGGAAGACTCCTACACCCTGGATCCGCCATGGGCCGAACATGTGAAGTTGTTCTTCGGCGGAAGCGTGCTGGACGGCAATGCCGATGTCGATGTCGGCTACGCTTCGTCCGATATTGACCTCTCGGCCTACGCATACGTCGCCCCCGTGGGTGACGTGAACGGCGACGGTTTCGACGACCTGGGCGTCGTGCACGCGGAAGGTGATGTGGGGAACGACTACTACGATCAGGGTTGGGCGTACGTGTACCTTGGCGGCCCGGGGTTCGACGGAGGATCCCGGATGTCGGCACCCGGAGCCGCCGGGGAGGACAAGTACGGCCCCTATCCGTACGGTGTGGGCGACGTGAACGGCGACGGCTTCGCGGACTACGCGTTCGCAATGCCGACCGCCCAAACCGCAACGGTCTACTCGAATGGAGGTCGCATCTACCTCTTCTTCGGTGGGACGACACCGCCCACCGGGCCCGACTTGGTCCTGGAGGGCGATGACGGCCATCGGCTGCTAGGCTGGTCCGTAGCCGGCGCCGGCGACGTCAACCGCGACGGGTTCGCAGACCTGGCGGCTATCGCACACACGCGCGGCTCCGACTCCGCGGGAATGCTGCTCGTCCTGCTCGGGTCAACCTCACCGCGCGGAGGATTCGACCTCGAACTGCGCGAAAGCGAGTACTCGAGTTCGTACGACCGCCCCGTCGCAGGACTCGGCGACCTGGACGCCGACGGCTACGCGGATCTGGCCATCGGCGACGGCTTGGACGTGATTTACGTTTGCCGCGGCGCGGCGGCGACAGACATCCGCTGCGGGGGCCTGTTGAGGAACGACGGTGCCGAAACCGACCTGGGCGCTGGCATCGACTGACCGGGGCGTAGATCAGGCATCGCCGAAACCGTCGCCCTCACCGGTCGAATCCCCTTCCGCCGCCTCGTCGTCGACCGCGGCCTCGCCGTCCGCCCCGGAGTCGACGCGGTCAGCATCCGCGGCGTCGCCCTCCGCGTCGTCCGGGTCCACCCCGTCCGTGCCCCCGTCGTCCATCGAATCTCGCGCCTCCACGGGCGGAACGTCGAAGGCATCGCGGTCGAGCGAATCGAAGCAGCCTGAGCAGAGCCCGAGCAGCAGCAGCGCCACCCACTTCGACCGTGACGCGCCGCCGGTCACGCCGCCCCCCGTTCCCCGCGCGCCTGCTGTCGGCGTCGCCAGTTCCTCTCACGCCCCCACGCCGCGACGGCAACCGCCATGAGCAGGATCGCGCCGCCCGGTCGCGTCGCTCCCGCCCCCACGGCGCAGCCCCGCTGGGGGCCCGGCCTCGACGGCTCCGCGCCGGCTTCCGCCGCGCCGTCCCTGGTCGTGTCCATGGTGCCGGTCGTTCCCGAGCCCGCTGCGCTCGTCGCTTCCTCCGGCTCCGCCCCCCCCGCGTCGTCGTCTTCCGTCCCAACCGGATTGCTCCCGCCGTGCGGCGCCGCTTCGCGCCCTTGCGGCTCACTCCCGGGCCGCCTCGGCGCCGTGACCGTCGCGGTCTTCGTGCCCACGGTCTCGTGCCCCGCGATGTCGCGCACCGCGATCCGGTACTCCCACACGGCGCCCCACTCCTCGCTCTCCCACGTGGTCCACGAGAAGAACCACTTCTGCCCGTCGGGCGTGGGCCGGAACGTCCGCCATTCCTCCCAGCTCGCATCCCCCGGATGACGGCGATCGAGCCGATAGAGCAGCTCATCGTGGTCCCGCGGCGCGTCGTCCGCCGCGGTAAACTCCAGCCGCGAGCGCAGCACGTCGCCCTCCCTCGCCTCGCACGGCGAGATCGGCACACTCCCCCTCTCGACCGTCGCCGTCCCCGACTCGATCCCCGCGAACGCCGGCACGCGCTCGTCGCGCTCCGCCGTCACCCGCACGCGTGCCAATCGCTCCCATTCCCCCAGCGCCTCGGTCGAGACGGGGCGCCGCACCTGTAGCTCGTACACCCCCGCCGCCAGTTCGCCGTCCGGCACGAGTTCCCGGAGCCAGCGAGCCCACGCCTCGCGGTGCGTCGGGACTTCGGCCCCCCGCGCGTCGATCAAGCGCAACTGGTGCTCCGGCCCGTTCTCCACGCCCCCGCATCCCGGCGCCACCAGCACGCGGAAATGAGTGTTGGCCGGCGCCTCGCTCCCGTCGCGTGGAACGTCCGAGTCCGCTACCGGTCCGTTCGACGCGCACTCGTCTGCATGAGTGCTCGGGGCGACAAGGAAGCAGAAACCACCGATGAACACCGATGAACATCGATGGGACAAGGCACTACCTCGCCAGCTCGGCGATGCCGACGAAATGATCGAGCGCCTCCGGATTGGCCAGGGCGTCCTTGTTCTTCACCGGCTCGCCCAGGATCGTCTTGAGCACCGCCAGCTCGACCTTCTTGCCGTTGATCGTCCGCGGGATGTCCGGCACCGCGATGATCTTCTCGGGCACGTGCCGCGGCGTCGTGCTGGCGCGGATGCGCGCCTTGATCTTCTTCACCAGCGCCTCGTCCAGCGTCAGGCCGGGACGAAGCATCACGAACAGGAGGACGCGCACGTCGTTCTGCCAAGGCTGGCCCACCACCACCGAGTCGACGATCTCCTCCATCCCCTCCACCTGGCGGTAGATCTCCGAGGTGCCGATGCGGACGCCGCCGGGATTGAGCGTGGCGTCCGAGCGGCCGTACATGATCACTCCGCCATGCTCCGTGATCTCCAGCCAGTCGCCGTGGCGCCACACGCCCGGGTAGTGGCGGAAGTACGCATCGCGGTACTTTTCGTCGCCGGGGTCGTTCCAGAACGAGACCGGCATCGAGGGGAACGGCGCGGTGCAGACCAGCTCGCCCTTCTCCCCGATCACCGGCTTGCCGTCCTCGTTCCAGGCTTCCACCTTCATCCCGAGCCCGCGCTTCTGGATCTCCCCCGCCCAGACCTCGCTGATGGGCGAACCGAGCATGAAGCACGACACGATGTCGGTGCCCCCCGCGATCGACGCGAGCTGCAGGTCCGACTTGACCTCCGCGTACACCCACTCGAAGTCCTCCGCCGAGAGCGGAGAGCCCGTCGAAAGCAGCGCGCGCAGCTTCGACAGGTCGAACTGCGTTCCCGGGCGCACTCCCCCCTTCTCGCAGATGTTGATGAACTTGGCACTCGTGCCGAACACCGTGACGCCGAGGTCCTGCGCCATCTTCCACAGCACCGACGGTTCGGGGTGGGCCGGACTGCCGTCGAACAGCACGAGCGTCGCGCCCGTCGCCAGCGAGCTGACCAGCCAGTTCCACATCATCCAGCCGCAGGTCGTGAAGTAGAAGATGCGGTCCTCGCGCCGCAGATCGCTGTGCAGCACCAGCTCCTTGACGTGCTGCAAGAGCGTCCCGCCGGCCCCGTGCACGATGCACTTCGGAACGCCGGTCGTGCCGGACGAGTACAGGATGTACAGCGGATGATCGAACGGGAGCTGCGCGAACTCCGGCTCCGTCGCGTCGTTCGCCAGCGCGTCGGCCCACGCGATGCCGTTGGGCACCTTCCCCGCGTCCGGCTTCGCCGAGACGAACGGCACGACCACGACGCTCCGGATGGCCGGAATCGCCCGCGCTACCTCGGCCGCGCGCCCGAGCGAGTCGAACGCCTTGCCGTTGTAGAAGTAGCCGTCGGCCGTGAGCAGCACCTTGGGCTCGATTTGCCCGAAGCGATCCATCACGCCCTGGAAGCCGAAGTCCGGGCTGCACGAGGACCAGATCGCGCCCAGGCTCGTCGCCGCCAGCATCCCGACCACCGTCTCGATGCGGTTGGGCATGAACGCGCCCACGCGATCCCCGGCGCTCACCCCCTGCGCCCGCAGGAAGCGCGCGAGCCTCGCGGCCATGGAGTACAGCTCGGCGTACGTGGCGCTGTTCTCGACCGCACCGCCTTCGCGAACGAAGATCAGCGCCGTCTGCGCGTCGCGGTAGCGCAAGAGGTTCTGGGCGAAGTTGAGCCGCGCGCCGCGGAACCACTTTGCCCCGGGCATCGTCGGGTTCTCCAGCACCGCCTCGTGACGGGCGGAGGCGCGCACGCCGGAGAAATCCCACACCGCCTGCCAGAACGCCGGGATCTCCGCGACCGACCAGCGGTACAGCTCGTCGTAGCCGTCCAGGCACAGCGCATGCCGCCGGTTCACGAACTCGATGAACCGCGTCAGGTTCGCCCGCTCGACCCGCTCCGCCGACGGCTTCCACAGCAGCTTCGACATGCGTCTCCTCCGCGTTGCCCCGCCGTACACCTCGTCCCCCGAAATTGGCCCACCAGGGCCCGCGACGCAAGCCCGTTCGAGTCGCTGCGGGGCCGTGACGGCGTGTCAGCCTTCTTCGGACCCGGGCGTGGAGAGGTGGAGAGGCCGGCTGGGGAGGTGGGGAAGGTCTGGGAGCGGATGCCCTTGCGCGGCGAGGCGCCGCGCAAGGGATCTGGCCCGCCGCGAGGTTCGCGCGCATGGCCTTGTCCGGAGGTCCATCTGGGCTGCCCTGCCGTTCCTCTCAGCGCTTGTCTCCGCGTGCTCAGCGTCTCCGTGGTCCGTTGGATCGTGGCGACATCCCTGCGCCTCCCGGCCGCCCGGCATCTCGTTCCCAGTTGGGGGCATGCACCCGCCGCATTCCGCGGCTCTCGCGGTTGGCTTCCGTTCGGATTACCATCCGATGCGGACGGTCGGGGATGTGGCGACGGGCACGGGGACAGGGCGGGATGATTGCACGGGGACTCCTTGCGATCGTGTTGGGCTGCGCTGCAACGTCGTGTCGTTGCGGGAGCGATGCCGCCGGCAGCTCGTCGGCGCCGGTCGTCCGCCTGCTGACGCCACCGCGAACGGTGGCGACGATCCTGCGTCGCCAGCGAGTGAGCACCCCGACCATCACCTGGACCGGGACCGAGCACGCGGTCGTCTGGGTCGACGACTCCGACGGGACCGAGCGCATCCGGTTCGCGCGGGTGTCCAAGGAGCTGACGCGCATCGGGAGCGTGGCCGCCGGTCCGGAGGCGAGTTCCCGCGACTGCGGCCCGTCCATCGCCTGGACCGGCTCGGGCTTCGGGGTCGCGTGGCTCGACGTCGACCGTGAGGAAGGGACCGTGCGTTTCGCACGCTTCGACGGCGAAGGGCGGTGGACGGGCTCCGCACGGACGATTGAAGGACGGCCCGGCGTCTACCGGAGGGACGAGTTCTACGCGGGCGGCCCCTGCGTGCCTTCGCCTTCCATGGTGTGGGCCGGCGACGGATTCGGAATCGCCTGGAGGGATCGTCGCGGGGGTTCGACCATCCGTTTCCGGCGCCTCGACCCCGGCGGAGCACCCGTCGGCGACGAGGTTGCGTTCCGCGCACTCGATGCAGCAGGCGCGCAGGGCGTCCGCGATCCCGTGCTCACGTGGGACGGCTCGCGATACGGCCTGGCGTGGATCGAGCATCATCTGCATGCCTCGACGCCCCGGGACCGACTCGGCAACCCCGCGGATCCCGCGACCCAGGATCGCGTGATGTTCGTCGCCATCGATCGCGGGGGGAAGTCCGTCGGCGAGCCGATCCGCGTGGCCAGCGACGAGATCAGCAACGACGACGGTTCGATCGCTTCGGTGCTGGTGGAAGATGTGCCGATCGTGGTGTGGGCGGGCTCGTCGAGCATTGCGCAGACGTCCGACGCCGACATCGACCGGGACGCGCGCGTCCGATTCGCCCGTATCGGCACGGGCGGCGTCGCGCTCGGACCGATCGAACCGCCGCAGACCGCGCCGGAGGGTGCCGGCCCCGGCACGACGCGGCGGCTGCCCGACGGCCGATGGGTGGGACCTCGCGACTGGTTTCCGCCGCTCGCGGTGGCATCGTCCGGCGACCGGTTGGGCGTCCTGTGGACGCGCTTCCTCACCTACGGCGCGTTCTCGTTCGGCATCGTCGACGCTGACGAGCTGTCCGTGCACCGGGCGACGACGACGGCGCCGGTCGGGGCTGGGCCGCCTCCATCCCTCGTCTGGAACGGGACGGAATGGGTCGTGGCCTGGCGCGACGGCTCGCTGAGCGACGGGACCGTTCGCATGGGGCGCTTCGCCGCCGACGGCAGCCGATTCGAAGAGGCCCGGTTTCCGCTCGCTGGGCTGCCCGGCTTCGGGATGGGCCATGCGGCCACGGACGGCGGCTTCGGGCTGGTGTGGTCCGACGTCGTTGACGGCCGGCCGGGGCTGGTTTTTGCGCGGGTGGACGCCCGGGGCCGGGTCATGGCCGGTCCGACGATGGTCGCGGACAGCTCGCGCGGCGCAGGCCCGACGCTGGTGTCGAACGGGACGGGATTCGCGGCGGCGTGGGTCGACGATCGCGGAGGTCATGCGAGGCCGGCCCGCTCGCTGGGCGCGGACGGCGCGAGCATCTTCTTCGCCGAGCTCGACCGCGAGGGCCGCCCACTCGGGGATTCCGTGCTCGTCGCGGATCGCGACGCGTCGTCTCCTCGCCTGGCCTGGACGGGGGACGGCTACGGCGTCGTGTGGAGCGAATGGCAGAGCCCTTGCGCCAAGCTCCAACCGCGTGTCGATCCCGACACCGGCGGAACGATGCAGATGTGCGTCGGCGCAGAGGATGTTCATCGCATTCGCTTCGCTCGACTCGACCGGAATGGGCGACGGATCGGCGACATCGTCCCCATAGAACAGCCGGCGGAGGGACATGATCACGACGGCCTGACGGCCTTCCGGCCCGCGATTGCGTGGACGGCGGGCGGGTTCGTCGTGTCGTGGGTGGGTGAGTTGCGCCCGAACGTGGTGTGTGACTGCGGCGCCAGGTACACGACCTGGATCTTGCGGCTGGACGTCGAAGGGCGACCGCTCGGGCCCGCGGTGCCCATGCCGGCCGAATCGTACCCCGGGCCGCGCGACGGGGTGGTCGTGCCGCTGTCGAGCGGTTTCGCGACGGGTCTGTCCGATCGCCCCGGGGATGGCAGCTCATCACGTCTGTCAGTGACGGTATTCGGCTCCCAAGGCATGCTCGGGAAGTCAGTGCTGTATGCGGAGCAGGAGCGCGAGGACGCGGACGGACCGGGTGTGGCGTCTTGCGGACCGGGACTCGTTGCCGCGTGGTTCGTCCAGAGGTGGGCGCCGCACGACGCACAGCGCGAGGGCGCATCCGACCCGCCCGGCGAGCTGAGCGTGGTCACGCTGGATCGCGCCGGCCGCATTGGCCCGCAGCGCGTGACGTGGTCCATCGCCAACCCCAACGTCTCCGGAGGACCCACGATGGCTTGCGCCGGGGAAGTCTGCGGGATCGCGTGGTGGCGCTACGGCCCGGACGAGTCGACCATCCAGTTCGCCGCGGTCGCGTGTCGCTGACGCTCTTCCGCGCCGCCGTCGCGAGTCGGGAGCGGAAGCCGAGCACGCCGCAGCGGCTCGGCGGTGTGCAGGTCGGCGTCGCGCTCGTGGCTCGCCCGCGACCACGGTCCCTGGACCGACACCCGTGGCAGAGCCGCAGGCTGGCGGCGGCCGGTGCGGCGGCAGGTTGACCGCACTTCCTCCGCGCCGCCGGCCGGCGTAGATTCCCCGCATGGGCCTTCGACCCTTCCGGCTCGCTGCGGTCCTCGTCGTGTCGGCCGCATTCGCCGCCCCGGCACGCCCACAGCAACCGCCCCTCCGCGTCGCCGTACGCGTCGCGTCGCCGGCGGATGCCGCGCTCCTGGAACGCGTCCAAGGCCAGACCTCCGATCTCGACGTCGAGCTGCTCCCGGCGCCGTCCGGTCCGCTCGAGCCGACCCTGGCCGGACAACTCGCGACGGCCCGCACGCTCGGCGAGCACGCCGGCGCCGCGGTCGTCGTCTGGTTCTCCGCCGCCCCCGCCGATGCCGGAAACGGCGCCATCCTCGTCCACGTTGCCGAAACAGCCGCCGGCCGCGTCCTCGCGCGCGTCGTCGGCGGAGGTTCCGGGGCCGGGACCCGGGACGCCCCCGACTCCGCGGCGAGCGAACAGGCCGCGCTCGTCGTTCGCTCGACCCTCCGTGCCCTCGCCGCGGGAGGCTCGCTGGGTGTCGAAGCGCCCACGGCCCCCGCGACCCCCATGGCGCAGCCCGAGCCGCCCGCACCCCTGTCTCCCGCCGCGGCGACCCCGCCCACGCCCGAGCCCGGACGCCCGGTATCGACGCTCGGTTGGACCGCGGAGCTGGGGTGGACCGCCGTCTTCGATGGCGGCGCAGCCTCCGGCCAACACGCTCTCGAAGCTCGGCTCGGCCTGGCCGTCCCCTGGCTCCGCCTGTCCGCGTGCGGTCGCGCCGGCTTCGCGGCCGAGCTGCCCGACCGCTGGGCCACGGTCGAGCTCTCCCGCCACGGCGTGGGCTTGGCCGCCGACCTCTCCCTCGAGCTCGCGGACGGCCTGGAGCTCCTGCTCGGCGTCGAACTCGGCGCCGCCGCCTGGCGCCGCTCGGCCGCGAACGCAGGCCCGGGCGTCAGCCTGCGCGCCGCCCGCACGTTGTGGTCGTTCGCCCTCGCGCCCGAGGTGCGTCTCGACTGGCGGCCCGCCGCACTCGGGGGCGTCGGCTTCGTCGTCACCGTGGCGGCGGACTGGGTGCCCTCGGCACCGCGGTTCGGCTACGACGAGGACGGGACGTTCGTGGTCGCGCACGAGCTGAGCCCCGCTCAGGCGCGCGTCGGCTTCGGCGTCTCGTTCTCGGCGCGGTGAGCGTCGTCGTGCGTGACCCGAATCGGCCGCCCGGCTCCTCTATCCCGGGGATGGAAACGGTCGGGCCGCCCGGCGGCCGCGACACGACGGACGAACCCCGCGATCCGCGGGTGGCGGCGGCGGCGCACGGCGATCGCGCCGCCGCGGAGGACCTGTTGCTCGAAACCTTGCCCCGCGTCCGCAATCTGGTCCGCTACCTGGTGCGCGGCGACGCCGTCGTCGATGACCTCGCGCAGGAGGCGCTCGTCGCCATCCTGCAGGGCCTCCCGACCTGCCGCGGCGAAGGGCCGTTCGCCGCCTGGGCCGACCGCGTTACCGCCCGCACCGTCTTTTCCCGGCTCCGCCGCGGACGCGCCTACGCAGCACGCCTCGCCGTCCTCGGCGACGAGCTCGACCGCTCCCCGGACGGCGGCGCACGGCCCGACGACTACCTCGCCCGACGGCGCATCGTCGCACTGCTGGACGAGCTGCCCGACGAGCAGCGACACGCCCTCGTCCTGCACCACGTCGCCGGCCTGAGCGTTCCCGAACTCGCGCTCGAGCTCGACGCGCCCGCCGAAACCGTGCGCAGCCGCCTGCGCCTCGGCATGCGACGGCTGCGCGCCTCGTGCGGCCTGACCGGCACCGAGCCGCCGGAGGACGGACATGACCGGCTCGAATGACGCGGCAAACCGCCTCCCCGATGGCCTCGCACCGCTCGACGGACGACCCGGCCCCGCCTTGCCGCTCGCGCCCGCTCGCGCCGCCGCCCTCGTCGCCACCGCGCTCGCTCGCGGCCAGCGCCGGACGCTCTCTCCGTCCCGCCGCAGGCTGCTGCTCGTCGCCGCGGCCGTGGTCGCGCTCGCCTCGCTCGCAGCCGCTGCCGGACTCTACCTCTCCCGCTCCGGCTCGGGCTCGACCGCGGGTCCGGCCCCGCGAGCCGTCGAACTTCGCCGGGGGACCCCGCGCCCCGGAGAGGTCGAATCGCCCTTGGGTGCGGGCCCTGCGAGCACGACGCCGCAAACACCCGCGGCGGCGGCAGGGTCGGCCGGCACGGTCTCCCCCGTCACCGGGTCCCCGACCGCACCGCACCCCTCCGACGCTCCCGAGGCCCCGACGACCCCTCCCCCTCCCGCTCCGCCACCCGCGACGGGCCCACCGGCCGCCGCACCAAGCCTGTCGGCCCCCACGCCCCCCGCGACCGGGACCCCGCGCGTCGCGACCGGGCCGGCCGCCGGGACCCCGCGCGCGGAGGGCGCGGCCGCCGCCGACGACCTCCTCCTCCGGGCCAATCGCCTGCGCGCCGAACGGCGGTGGGAGGAGGCCGAACGAACCTACGCGCGGCTCCTGCGCGCCGCCCCGGGCTCGGACGCCGCGTACGCCGCGGCGGTGGCCGCGGCTGCCCTGCGGCTCGAACGGCTCGGTCGCCCCGGCGACGCCCTGGAGCTGTACCGGCGGGCGCTCGCCGACCGCCCCCGCGGGACATTGGCCGAGGAGTCGGCGCTCGGCGTCGCCGACTGCCTGCGCGCGCTCGGTGACGCCGCAGGCGTGGCGCAGGCCCTGCGCCGCTTTCTCGCCGATTGGCCCGCCTCGCTCGCGGCCGAACGGGCGCGAGCGCGCCTGGACGAGCTGGACTCGACGACCGAACCGTAGGACCGGGGCGCCGCGGCGCCCTCGCCGACAGAGGAGGTACGACATGGGATTCCGGACGTTCCTGACAGCGCTGGTCATGGCCACGGCGTGCTCGCCCACGGACGACGAGGTCGGCTCGACCGAGGGCGGCTGCTCCTTCACGAGCTGCACCACGGCGTGCCTCGGCGCGGGTCTCCCCGGCGGCTTCTGCCAGGGCGACCTGTGCGTCTGCCACGAAAGCGACGGCGGTACCGACTCCGACGCCGCCGACCTGGCCGACCATCCGCCGTCCGACGGGCCGGCCGAGCAGTGCGATGTCGACATCCTCGTCGTCTACGACACGTCCGGCTCGATGATGGACGCGGTCGGGCCGCTGACCACCGAGGCGTTCCCGGGTTTCGCCGACGCGCTGGCCGCCTATCCGCACCTGGGCACCGTCCACGTCGGCGTGAAGACCAACCTCTTCGGCGAGCACGCCTTCGAGAACGGCGGCGTCGGGTACTCCTGCGACGGCGGCGTGGAGGAGACTGTCCAGACCTCGCTCTTCCTCACCAACGGCTGGGACACCGGCGAGCCGCATGACGCGCACTGCTGCGAGGAAATCCCGCCGCTGGACTGCGGGTTCGCCTCGGGGCAGCGATGGATCGAGGGCCCGTCGGCGACCCTGCTCGACGAGTTCGCCTGCGCGGCCAACGTCCCTTGCCAGCAGGACGTGATGGCCGGCGAACCGACCCTGGAAGCCGGCCTGCGCGGCCTCCAGCACGACGGCAACGCGGGGTTCCTGCGCGAGGGCGCCGTCCTGCTCGTCGTCTTCATCACCGACGAGGAAGACCAGTCGAGCCAGACCATCCAGGCGGTGCACGACGGCCTCCTGGCGCTCAAGGGCGGCGACGAGCGGTACGTCGGCGTGGTGACGATTGCCGGCCCGCGCGTGGGCACGGTCGAGGTCAACTCCGTGACTCACGCGATGGGCTGCACCGGCGTCTACGGCGGCACCGAGGAGACGCCGCGAATCATGGACTTCACCGCCCTCTTCGGCGACAAGGGCGTCCACTACGAGATGTGCGGCGACAACGACCTCTCCGGCGCGCTCTCCCAGGGCTTCGACATGCTCAAGTTGCGTTGCGACGAGATCATCTTCCTGTAGCCCGTCGCCTGCCGCGTTGACATCCCCCCGATCGTCACGAAGTTGGCCGCACGGCGGCCCAACCGGGGAACCACGGGTCGCGGGAGGAGAACGATGGACAACGAGAACGGACCGACCTGCTACGAACACGACTGCGAAGGCGGGACCTGCGGCGACGCCGCCCCGTGCTTCGTCATCGGTACGACGTGCGACGGCCCCAACGCCCCGGCCGTCTCCAGCGACTGCGGCATCAACTCCGGCGTCGTGCGCGCCTGGTCGTCCCGCCCGGCCGGCCATGGCGCCCCCTGGGCCTCCCGCGAGTCGCTGCGCCTCGTCTGCTGCGACGACTGCGCGACCTGACGACTCGCTTCCCCCCTTCCTGCTTGCACCCTTTCCGATCCTTCGCGCCCCGTACGCGGACTCCCGCCGCCTTCGCCCGCATTTGCCCCACCGCCCACCACGCGCTACGCTGCTCCATCGAGTCGCAGCTCCGGCGACGAACGCGAAAACCCGGCAGATGCGCTCCGCGCCACCGGGGATCAGGAGGACAGCATGAATTCGAATCGCCCGCCCGTTGTCGCCCTCGCGGCAGTCGTCGCCGCTGCCGCCCTCGCGGCGGGCTGCGGCAGCGAATGCCCCGCGTCCTGCGGCGAAGGTTTGATCTGCATCGATGGCGAGTGCGTCTCCGCCTGCAACCCGCCCTGCCCCGACACCATGCACTGCAACCCGGAAAGGAACGCCTGCGAGTTGCCCGGCTCGGACGCCGACGCCGATGCCGATGCCGACGCCGATGCCGACGCCGATGCCGATGCCGACGCCGATGCCGATGCCGACGCCGACGCCGATGCCGATGCCGACGCCGACGCCGATGCCGACGCCGACGCCGACGCCGATGCCGATGCCGACGCCGACGCCGACGCCGATGCCGGCCCGCCGCTCGTGGACCTCGTCCTCCTCGTCGAGAACGCCGGCTCCTGGTCCGTCGAACGCGCGTACCTCGAGGCGTCCCTCGACACCCTCATGGAGCGTTACGCCGCAGGCTCCTACGGCTGGGATCTCGCGATCGGCGTGGCGCACTTCGGCGATTTCCCCGTCTCGCCCCACGGCTCGCGCGGAGACATGATCTTCGGCGTCGTCCAACCCATGAGCACCTCGCTGGCGACCGCCGTGGCGTCCGTCGCCTCGGTGCCCTACCTGGCCGGCGGCGATGCCCAGGACGGTGCGGTCGAGGGCCTCTACCGCCTGGCCACCGGCGCCCCGCTACCGCCTTACTGGACGCCGTCGGGCCCGTGCCCGACAGGCGGCCCGGGCGCCGTGTGCTTCCGCCCCGGCTCGCACCGCTTCGTCCTCATGTTCACCGATTCCGAGATGCACAACGGCCCGCCCGACGGCCTGTACGAGCCTTGGTCGGCGGGCGTCCTGCCCGCCGGCGGCACCGTGGCCGCCTACCCCGACACCATCGCCGCGCTTCACGCCGTCGGCGCCCGCGTCATCATCATCGACACCTGGGACCAGGACTATCTGCTCGTCCACGAGCAGTGCGCGGCCCTGGCCGCCGACTCCGGCGCGATCACCGCCGACGGCCCCGCCAGCTACCAGCTCCCCGGCATGTCCGACGCCCCCCAGGACCTCGGCTTCGTCCTCGACACCATCTCCTCCCTCCTCCCATAGCCCATCCTCCGCAATTCCACCGCTCCACCGCTCCACCGCTCCACCGCCCCCCCCCCGGTGCTACCATCATCCCCGGGAGGTCGCCGCCGTGACTCGCAGCCCGCGAACCGTCGTCACTCGCGTCGCCCGCGCGCTGTTCCCGTGCCTCGCCTGCCTCGCCGCCGCGACGGCCTGCGGCCGAGCGCCCCGCGCCGGCGCCGACAGCGCGCCCGCGGATCCCGCGGCCTCGCCCGTGCCCCCGCCCACCCCGGCCGCCGCCATGGATGCACACCTCGCCAAGCTTCGACCCAAGGTCCCGGCAGGCTTTCAGGTCGTTCCCGTCCCGCCCTTCGTCGTCATCGGCAAGGGCTCGGCCGCCGACGTCGAGGCCTGGGCCGAAATGGTTCGCTGGACCGTGCGGATGCTCGAGCAGGACTTCGTCTCCAAGCGACCGACCGATTTGATCGATGTCTGGCTGTTCCCCGACGATGCGACCTACCGGACGTGGGCTTGGCGCCTGTTCCGCGACCGGCCGAGCACTCCGTTCGGCTACTACAGCCCCGACGATCGCGCTCTCGTCATGAACATCGCCACCGGCGGCGGGACGCTCGTCCACGAGCTCGTCCATCCGATGCTCCACGCCGACTTCCCCGCCGTGCCGCCGTGGTTCAACGAGTGCCTCGCGGCGCTCTACGAGCAGTCCGGCGAGGAAGACGGACACATCGTCGGCTACCCGAACTGGCGCCTCCCCGGCCTCCAGACCGCGATTCGCGAGCGCCGAATCCGGTCGCTCGAGGATCTCCTCCGACTGGACCCCGGCGCCTTCTACGTCCGAAGCACGGGCCTGGAGACCGCCCAGGCACGCTACGTCTGCCTCTACCTGCAGGACCACAGCCTCTTGCGCCGCTTCTACCGGAAATTCCGCGACGCCGCGGCAAACGACCCCACCGGCCGCGACACCCTGCTTGACGTCGTCCAGGACGACAGCCTCACCGCCTTCCAGGACCGCTGGGAACGCTTCGTCCTCGCCCTCTCCCGGTGATCGCGAGCGTGCCACCTGCCGCGCCGCCTGCGGCGCGTCCTTGGCCCCCGCCCCGCCCTGCGCTATGCTCTCCCTCCGCCGGAGGAGAAGGGAGTCGGACGATGTCGATCCGCCGTGTCATGGCCACCCTCGGTGCGCTCTGCGCCCTCCTGCTTTCCTGCAACGATTCGCCCGGGGCCATCGAGTGCCCCGACGCCTGCGGCCCGTGCCAGGAGTGCTACTACGGCGTCTGCGTTCCCGATCCCGAATGCGACGCAGGTGCGGATATGGGCGCCGACGCGGACGCAGATGCAGATGCGGACGCGGACGAGGATGCGGATGCCGACGCCGACGCAGATGCAGATGCCGATGCAGACGCCGATGCCGATGCCGACGCCGACGCAGATGCAGACGCAGATGCAGACGCCGATGCCGACGCCGACGCAGATGCAGACGCCGATGCCGACGCCGACGCAGATGCCGATGCCGATGCCGGCTGCGACCCGACCACCTGGCGCGCCTTCCCCGGAACCGGCGTCCCCCTCGCGATCCCCGACGACAACGACACCGGAGTGATGAGCACGGTCGCCGTCTCCGGCTGCCCCGACATCGCCCAGGACGTGATGGTCGAGGTGCACATCGTGCACGGGTTCCGCGGCGACCTGATCGTGTCCCTCGTCGGCCCGGACTTCGTCGAGACCGTCCTGCACAACCTGGCCGGAGGCAGCGAGGACAACCTCGACGGCGTTTACTCGGTCACCCTCTCCCCCAGCCGCAGTCTGTGCGCAGGACTGCCGCGCCTGACGGCCGGCACCTGGGGGCTCCGTGTCATCGACGGAATGCCCGGCGACACCGGCGTGCTCTCCTCATGGACGCTCTCGCTCCGCGGCGCCCGCGACCGCTGCCCCGGCGGTCCCCACCCGTCCACCGACGCCTTCCCCATCCCCATCCCCGACGACGACCCCATCGGGATCCGCAGCACCGTGACGGTCGCCGAATCCGGCGCCCTCTCGCGCGTCGCCGTCTTCGTCGACATCCAGCACGGGTACCTCGGTGATTTGACCGTCTACCTGCAGTCCCCCGCCGGCACCAACGTCATCCTCCACGACCGCACCGGCAGCTTCGACGACAACATCAACACCGTCTACCCCGTCGAAACCCCTTCCGCGGAATCCCTCGCCGCCTTCGCCGGCTCCGAACGCCACGGCACCTGGACCCTCTACGCCATCGACACCGGCGCCGCTTTCTCCGGAAACCTCCTGCGCTGGACCCTGTACGTCGAGTGACCCCCGGCACACGCACTTCCTGCACTCCCCCCAATCACCACGAAGGCTCGACCTCTCCGCTCTCCACATACCCGCGATCCGGCCCGGCTCCCCCGTATCCCGCGTTGATCCCCGGAATGAGGACGGCCGCGTCGACGTTCGCGCTCCCTTCCCCCAGGCCGAACAACAACGCCGCCGGATCGACGAGCCCCGGTTCCTCCTCCGTCCCGTGACACTCGAGCCCCGTCGCCTCGCAAAGCTCCGCCATCGTGTCGTACCGCACGTTGTTCCACTTGAAGTGTGGCCCGCCGTCGCTCCGCGTGGTGTGCCAGTCGTCGAAATCCATGTCCACGCCCGTGATCTCGTACGAGCTGTCCTCGTACGCGTACCGCGTCCCCCGGATGATGTTGTTGCGGAAGATCATGTTCGTGTACGGCCCGGACACGTCCATCCCGTTCTGGTCCGCCACGTCCGTCCAGCACGTGTTGTGGTACAGGAAGCACGGACCGGACGACTCGAGCGACACCTTGAACCCCGTCCCCGTGTAGTGCGTGAACCGGTTGCGTAGCACCCACACCGGCCCCACGGTGATCGGCGCCAGGCTCACCCCCGAATGGACGTAGTCGCACGCGTTCCGCCAGAACCGCACGTTGACGTTCGCCCCCTCCGGCTCCAGTCCGTCGTCGCCGATCGTTCGCATCACGTTCTCGTAGACGTCCGTCTCGTACGCCAGGAGCTCGTTGAGCTGGTCGTCCCAGTCGCCCGTGTAGATCCCGTTGAACACATTCTCGATGCGGTTGTACCGCACCACGTTGCCCGCCCCGCCCCCGATGTCGATCGCGCTGTTCTCGTGGCTCGTCCCCTTCACCGCGTCCCACGGCCACTCCGCCACCGGCGGGTCCGCGATCCAGTTCTCCTCGATGAGGTTCCGGTCCGCGACCGTTCCCTCGCGCGCCAGCACGATCACCCCGCTCGGCAGCCCGTGGATGTGGTTCCGCCGAAGGACGCAGTGCGACGCGTCCCGCAGGTAGAAGCCCTTCCCGTAGTCTCCCGAGCCGAAGTACCGGATCTCGAAGCCCTCGATCCAGATGTACTCCACCTGCGAGAGGTAGAACGCCTCCTCCTGCACCGGCACGTCGTAGACGTGGCCGCACGGACAGTCGAGCGACCGCGTCCAGATCGTGCCCCCCTCCACGACCCACCCCTCGTCCATCGGCACGTCGTCGTCCCCGAGTCCCGCGCGCAGCCCCGCCAGGTCGTTGTAGCGGTAGAACCGCCGCCCGTCCCGGGCCAGATACCCCGGCGTCCCCGCGAACGGCGCCGACGACACCAGCGGGTCCGTCGCATCCGTCACCCACGGGAACCCGACGCGCTCGATCTCCGCATCCGAACCGTCGACGATCGCCCCCTCTTCCCCCACCACCTGGATGAACCGCCCCGCCTCGCCCGAACGCGGAAACTCCACCGCCTCGCGGTAGGTCCCCGCGTGCACCAGCACCCGGTCCCCCGGCCCCGCCTCGTCGACCCCCTCCTGGATCGTCGCGAACGGCGCCGCTTCGCTCCCGTCCCCCCCCGCCGCGGCCCCGGCCTGCACGTGCAGCGTCCGCTCCACCACCGTCGCCGGCCGCATCGGGTCCGTCGCCGCCGAGCACGCATACGTCGCCAAGACCCCTCCGCCGCCCTCCAGCGCGTCGACCTCGACCTCGTACTCCGTCGCCGGCGCCAGCCACAGCAGCGAGCCCTTCAGCCGCCCGTCCGTCACCGGGGCCAGCGGGTGCCCGTCGGTCCACGCACCCGCCCCGCTCTCCCGGTAGCGCACCGCCGTCTCCGCCGTTCCCGCCGGCGGCGCGTCGATGTGCAGCCCCATCGCGTGGATCGTCGGGTACAGCACCAGCTCGTCGCAGGTCCGCGGCCCCGTCCCGTCCGCCTCCCCTCCCCCGTCGTCCGGAACGTCGATGTCCGGCGCCGTCCCGTCCTCCCGCGCGTCCCCTGCCCCGAGCTCGTCGAGGGGCGCATCCGCCCCGCTGTCCGCCTCGCCGAGCCCTTCGTCCGCCCCGACGTCCTGTCCGCCGCCGGAGTCGCCACATCCCACGCCCCACGCCGCGACGACCGCCATCAGTCCCACGACTCGCGCTGCTCGCTGGACTCGCATTGTTCCCTCCCTCCCCCGGTGCCGGATCTCGGGCCCGCCGGAAAAGGCTAGGCCATCCCGCGCGACCCTGCAATCGTTGCGCCCGGAGCACCGGATGTCGCAGACTCCCGCGCCATGAAGATCGCGATGGTGGCGTCCGAATGCGTGCCGTACGTGAAGGTGGGAGGATTGGGGGACGCGGTCGGAGGGCTGTCCAAGGCGCTGCGGGCGCTGGGGCACGAGGTGCTCGTCGTCGTGCCGAAGTACTCGGCGATCGATGCCGCGCGCTGGGGGTTGCACCGGAAGGTCGCGCCGCTGGGCGTGTGGATGGGGGATCGCGAGGAATGGTGCGCGGCGCATGAGGCCGTGCGGGACGGGGTCTCGTGCTGGTTCGTCGAGAGCGAGAAGCACTTCGCGCGTCCGGGGGTTTATCACGATCGGGAGTTCCGCGACTTCGGGGACAACGCGCGGCGGTTCGGCTTCCTGTGCCGGGCCGCCCTGCAGCTCCTGCGCGCGCGGGGATTCGCGGCGGACGTGGTGCACGCACACGACTGGCCGACGGCGGCGGCCGCCGCGTACCTCAAGGTCTGGCACTGGGACGACGCGCTGCTCGGGCGTGCGGCGAGCGTGCTCACGATCCACAACGCCGCCCACCAGGGCGTCTACGGCGCGGAGGCGTACGGGTACCTGGGGCTGCAGGCGGGGAACTTCACCCCGGCCAGGTTCGAGGACCGGGGGCGGATCAACCTGCTCAAGGGCGGCATCGCGTTCGCGGACGCGCTCAACGCCGTGAGCCCGACGTACGCACGCGAGACGCTGGGGCCGATCGGGGGCAACGGCCTGGGGCCGTACCTCGCGGCGCGCGGAGATCGCTACACCGGCATCCTCAACGGGGTCGACTACGACGAGTGGGATCCATCCGTGGACCAGCGCATCCCGGCGCGGTACTCGCGGGACGATCTTTCGGGGAAGGCCGAGTGCAAACGCGAGCTGCAGCGCCGGATGGGACTCGACGTCGATCCCACGATCCCGCTCGTGGCCAGCGTCTGCCGCTTCGTGGACCAGAAGGGGATGGACCTCGTCGCCCAGGCGATCGACGGCATCCTGGATGCGATGCGCGTCCAGTTCGTCGTCCTCGGCTCGGGCGAGAAGGCTCTGGAGAGTTTCTTCGGCGCCCTGCCGGCACGGTGGCCGGGGCGGGCGGCAAGCTGGATCGGGTACGACGAGGATCTGGCACACTGGCTCGAGGCGGGGGCCGACTTCTTCCTCATGCCGTCGCGGTTCGAGCCGTGCGGACTGAACCAGATCTACTCGCTGCGCTACGGCACGCCGCCGATCGCGCGGGCCACGGGGGGATTGAACGACACGGTCGAGCAGTACGACGAGGCGACCGGGACCGGGACCGGCTTCAAGTTCGACGCGTTGACCGCACGGGCCGTGCACGACACGGTGGGCTGGGCCGTGAGCACGTTCTTCGACCGCCCCAAGCACCTGTCCCGCATGCGCCTCGAGGGCATGTCGCGCGACTTCTCCTGGACGCGAACCGCCCGGGAGTACGAGGCCTTGTACCTGAGGGCTCGCGCGCGGAGGGCGTGACGCGCCGACTCGGCGCGGTTCCAGGCGGGGTCCACGCGGAACGGCCAGCTCCTACCGGAAATCCTGCACCGCCCACACGTCCCCGTTCGGCATCTCGAAGAACCCGCACGCCACCTCGCTGAACTCCCCCGACGACATGTTCAGGAAGTGCCCGTGCTCGCTGAACGGCTCCCCGGGCCCCTCGTCCCACATCTGCTGCAAGCACAGCGAGACCGTGCTCTCCAGCGTCGGGTACGCCGGGCACGCATTCTGCGCCCGCTCCCGGCACGCCCCGAACGACCCGTGCGCCGTCCCGCTCTCGCTGTCGCTCCGCGCCTCCCCGTCGGTACACCCCTCGACGTCCGCCCACCGCACCAACGGTGGCAGCCCCAGCGTCGCCCGGTACCCGTTGATCCCCTCCACGCACCGCCGCCGGTACTCCTCCAACTCCCCGCCCGCCACGACCGGAAGCTCTTCCACCCCCCCACAGTCCGGATCCTCCGGACACCGCGCGTTGCACACCCCGTCCTCCACGCAATCCCCATTCTCGCCCACGCACTCCGGATCGCACCCGCAGTCCTCCTCGCACGACCACGCCTGGTCGCACGCACACGGACACTGCGCATCGCACGAGCACTCGTAGTCGCAAGCCCACGTCACGTCGCACGCGCACTCCTCGACCGGTGCTTCCCCCTCGCCCCCGCAGTCCGGATCCCCCGGACACCGCGCGTTGCACACCCCGTCCCCCAGGCAGTCCCCGTACTCCGCCGCGCATTCCGGGTCGCACGCGCACCCCCCTTCGCACGACCACTCCCGATCGCAAGCGCAGGGACACTCCGCATCGCAAGCGCACTCGTAGTCGCACGCCCCCGAGACGTCGCACGCGCACTCCGCGGCCCCCCCGGCCCCCATCTCGGGATTCCCTCCCGGCGGAACCGTCGCGCTCACCGTCTCCCCCCCGGGTCTTCCCCCCAGCTCCGGCGGAAGCACGTGCCCGTCCCGCTCCGGCTCCGCCCGGTACGCCGACCCCGGGTTTCCCGGCGCCCGGCTCACGTGCGACACGATCGTCGCCCCGCCCCACGGCCCCGCCCCGCTGCGCAGCTCCGGCTTCGCCCGCTCCACGCACCCCGCCGCCGGCATCCCCACCATCACGGCTCCCGCCACGATCCACCACCACCCGCTGATCATCATGTCCCTCCAGACGCTCCCCCCGTCACCGTATTCGACCTTTCCGCGCGTTGGGAAGCCATTTCCCCGCCGGAGGGGGCCGTCGGCAACAGGCCCCTCTCGGCCTTGACTCGCACGCCCCGCGCGGGAGACGCTGTCCCCGAACAGGAGGGTCCCATGCCCAGGCCGCTCGCCATCTGCCTCGAGAACCTATCGCCCCCGTCGCCCGCCGAGCGTTACCTCCGCTGCGTCGCCGTTGTCGGCCGCAGGCCGGGGCTCCGCGTCGATGCGCGAGGCGAGGTGCTCTGGCGCAGCGACGACGCCGTTGCGTGCGAGCTCTGGGTCTCCGCCGACGATCGGCTGATTCTCTTCCGGCCCCACGGCGCCCCCCCGGTCCTGGTCCGCCGTACGGGTCGCACGCTGGATGTCCCCCCCGAGAAACCCGTCGTGCTCGTCGACCGGGACCAGGTCGAGGTCGCCGCCCGGAAGATGCGCGTCCATGTCCACGGCAGCACCACCTCGGAGCACGCTCCGTCGTGGCTGCCGCCGCAGGCCGCCGCGCGTCCCGACGCGCTCTCCCGCGCCGCCGCCGCCGCCTTCGCCCTCGGTGCCGTCCTCGGCGCCGCAGGTTGCCCCACCGGCCCGAACGACCCCATCGACGTTCGCGATCAACCGCCCACCATCGCCCCCGAGCCCCAGCCTCCCCCCCCTCCTCCTCCCATCGACGTCCGCGAAACCCCGCCCGACATCGGCCCCGCCCAGGAGTAGTCCCTTGCCTCGCTCTCGCTCCGCCTCGGTTCCCTCCCTCCTCCGCACTCTCAACGACCCGGCCCGAGGCGCCCTCCTCGACGCCCTCATCGAGGTCCGTAGCCACCTCTCCCCTCCCTCCCCCTCTTGGGAGTCCCAGACCCTGGGCGCCCTAGCCGAAGGCCTCCTCGAGCGCCTGGCCGCCGCCGGAATCCGTCCCCTCCTCGCCGTCGGCCTGACGCTTTCCCTGACCCCCTCCCAACTCGTCAAGCGCTTCGAATACCATGGGTCCCCCTTCCTCCCCTCCCAGCGCCGCAAGCGAGTCGTCGTCGCCTCCCCCGGCTGGACCGTCGGCAATCGTATGGTCATCCGCCCCACCGTGCGCGAGCAGGTGAAGGAGGAAACCGCGTGATCTTCCCCACCCGGACCCCCACCCGGACCCCCACCCGTTCCCCCACTCGTTCCCTTTCCCATTCCCCATCCCGTGTCCCGTGTTCCTTGTTCCTAGTCCCTAGTTCCTTGTTCCCATCCCCCCTTCCCCATTCCCCTTCCCCATTCCCCTTCCCCATTCCCCCCCGCCCATGAGCGATTCTCCCTCCCTCGGCATCGACTTCGGCACCACCACGTCTCTCGTCGCCTTCGCCCGCCCCGTTACCGACCCCCGCGGCGTCGAGCCTTCCCTCGTCCCCGTCGACCACGACGAGTCCGGCGCCCCCCTCGACGCTCTTCCCTCCCTCCTCTATTTCCCGTCCACGCGGAAGCTGGTCATCGGCGAAGCCGCCCGCGAACAGCTTGGCTTGCGGCCCGATCGCGTCGTGCGGCGTCTGAAGCAGCTCCTCGGCCGCTTCCCCCGCGTCGCGGTCGCGGGCCGCGCCTATACCACCACCGATCTCGCCGCGGCCGTCTTCCGCCGGCTCAAGCGAGCTGCCGACGCCCACCTCGGCGTCCGCGTCCGCGACGCCGTCGTCACCGTCCCCGCCTCGTTCGACGCCACGCGTCGCCGCGCCCTCCTCGACGCGCTCGCCGCCGCCGGCTTCGCCGTCCGCGCGAATACGCTCCTCGACGAGCCCGTCGCCGCGCTCGCCGCGTACCTCCACGGCCGCACCTCGCGCCGGCTCCCCCCCCCGGCCCGGGTCGGGCTGGCGTCACCTCCGGCCGGAAACGGAATCGATTTCTCCGCCGAGCGCACCGTTCTGCTTCTCGACGTCGGCGGAGGCACCAGCGACGCCTGCGTCGCCCGCGTCCGGCCCGACGGCGACGGCTTGGCCGTCGAGCTCCTCGCGCTCTCGCGTTTCACGCCCGTCGGCGGCGACGACTTCGACGCCTGCGTCGCCCGCGGCCTCATCGACCGTTTCGCCGAACGCTCCGGGCTCGACTTGGACGCCATGCCCAAGGGGGACCGCCTCCTCTTCCAGCACCGGATGATCCTCACCGCCGAGCGGGCCAAGCGCGACCTGTCATCACCGCCGGCCGACGGCGTCGAGCCCGTCGCGCACATTCGCCAGATGTTCCTGCACGGCACCCACCACTTGCTGGAGACGATCGACCGCGCCCGCTACGCCGAACTCGTCGCCGGACTGCTCGCCGATCCGCGGGTCGAAGTTCCGTCGCCCGCCGTCGCCGCCGGACCGGGAGCCGTCCACGCAGGGGTGCCGCCGTCGGCTCCGGAAGCAGGCACCCCCACATCCGAACCGCGGGCTTCAGCCCGCGGCTGTCTTCCCGCTCCCGAACCGCGAGCTTCAGCGAGCGGACCCCCGTCCCCCCACCCTGGCGCTCCGCTATCCGTTCTCGACGCCCCGTGGGACGCCTTGCGCAAGGCCGGCCTGCAGCCCTCCGATCTCGACGCCGTCCTCCTTGCCGGAGGCATGGCGCTCGTCCCCGCGGTGGTGGACGCCGTGCGCGCTCTCTTCGACCGCGAGCCGATCGTGGTCCCGTCCCCCTTGACGGCCATCGTCGCCGGCGCCGTGGTCCAGGCGTTCACCTTGGCCGGCGGGCGCCCGGGACTGCGGCCGGCCGCGGCGATCGCCGCCGAGTCCATCGGTGTGCGCACGGCCGGCGGCGGCTTCCGCCGCTTGATCGGCGCCGGCACTCCGCTGCCCGCCCGAGTCGTCGAGCGCGGCGCCTTCGCCTTGCCCCACGGCTGGGGTCGATACGTTCGCATCCCGATCGCCGAAGGCGACGAGGCCCGCCCCGACCGTTGCCGTTCGCTGGCGACCCTCGCGCTCCGTTTCCCCCGCCGTCTCCCCGCCGACAGCCGCGTCACACTTGAGGCCAGCCTCGACGAGAACAAGGTCCTCTCCGTCCGCGGCTTCCTCGACGCCGATCCGTCGATCTCCGCCGAAGCGCGGCTCAGCATCGAGGCGGAAGAGGAACCACAGATGAACACAGATGAACACAGATAGGGCAGGAGGCGTGATCTTTACCGGCCGCCGCACTTCTCCCCTCCACGACTGGGCCGTCACCCCCCGCGAGGCCATCGCCATCCAGCGCGCCCTGGCGCCGAAGATCGTCATCTCGCCTCCCCCCTCTCCCCTGCGCACGGTCGCCGGCCTCGACGTTTCCGTCGGTCGCTTCGAGAAGACCTGCCGGGCCGGCGCGGTCCTCCTCGAGATCGACAGCCTTCGCGTCCTCGCCCGCGCCCGCGTCACCCGGCCCGTCCCCTTCCCCTACGTCCCCGGCCTGCTTTCCTTCCGCGAGGTCCCCGTCTTGCTCGACGCCCTCGCCCAGCTCCCCTCTCTCCCCGACGTGCTCGTCGTCGACGGCCAGGGCTACGCCCATCCCCGTCGCTTCGGGCTCGCGTGCCACTTGGGCCTGTGGTGCGACATCCCTTCGATCGGTGTGGCGAAGAGCATCCTCTGCGGAACGCACGCCCTCCTCCCCCAATCCCGCGGCTCGACCTCCCCCCTCGTCCACCAGGGCGAAACCGTCGGCGTCGCACTGCGCACCCGCGCCGGAGTGAAGCCCGTCTACGTCTCCATCGGCCACCGCTTCGATCTCGCCTCGGCCCTCTCCCTCGCCCTCCGCCTCGCCCCCCGCTTCCGCCTCCTCGAGCCCGTCCGCCAGGCCCACGCTTTGGTCAGCGACCCCGGCGCCTGACCTGCTCCACGGCTCCACGCTCGTGCCGATGTCCGGCGTCAACGACCCTGCACCTTCCTCGTCATCCTGGATCTCCAGGGTACGTACCTCCACTTCCGCACTGCGCCGACCACTACATTCCCCGCCTCCGCGCCGTCCTCCAGACCGGCACCGATCCCGGCGCCAGACCACCCCCAACAGCTCATCGATGCCCTCCTCTCCCCCGCCCGGCGTGTGACGGTGCGTCTCAGGGTCGTGAACCGCTTCGGACGCAGCGCACCATCTCCCGCATGGTCCGCATCGCACGGAATGTTGGTCCTTTGTTACGCATAGTTGCATCGACAACCAGAGCACAACTTCATGGTTTCCAACACGGCTGTTGACAACTGACAAATTCTTGCGAGCTCCGCGAGCTGGATCGTCACGAGGCGAGCCGCTCGCACGCAGCCTTGCCGACGGCTCGCTACTCCGGCGTTTGTCGGAAGCCGTCGTCGCCTGCATCGTCGACCTGGCCGCCGCAGGACACGAGAAGCTCCTCCTCGAAGTCCTGCGCGCTTCCCCAGCCGCCGCTCGCCCGGAACCCCTGTTCATGGCTCTGGCCAGGCTCTCGGGCGAAGAACCCCGCGCGCCTCATGAGGTCGACGAGGTCGCCAAGGACATCATCAAGCGCATTGAGGAACAACGGCCCGCTATCTGCCCGGAACCGAACCGCGCCCTTCAGGGCGCGGCTCCGTCGGTCGGGCGAGCCGCGGGCTGAAGCCCGCGGTTCGGATACGGAAGTCCGGCTACATGGCGGGCCGTTGTTGAGGAAGTATGCGGTCGCCCAACGACCCCCTGATCTACGCCCCCCCGGTAGACCTCCGCGCCCCCGCGTGGTATCTGCCTCGGTCGTGACGGATCGCGACCGTGAGCCCGCCAAGGCTCGCCACCAGGCTCCCGCGGAAGCGCGCGCGGCACCACCCGACCGGGACTCGCCGGACTTGATCCATCCCCTCGAACGCTACGTCGAGCTCGCGGGCCACTCCGATCCGGACGTCCGCGCCTGGGCACTTCGCCGGCTCGAAGTCCTCGATCCCGACGCGGCGGCGCGTGCGGCATCGCTGCGGCTCTCGGATGACGATCCGGAAGTGCTGAGATGCGCCCTCGACACCCTCGCCCGGCGCAGCGTCGATGCTACGGCTGAACCACTGCGGCGGCTCCTGGACCGCCCGTCGCTCCTGCCGGGAATGCGGTCTACCGTGCTTCAGGCGCTGGTCCGCACCGGCGACGCCGGCGGCGCGGAACTCGAACGTCTGGCCGAAGGTCTGGGATCGCAGTTCCGCGAAGCGGCCTGGCGCACGCGGGCGGACGCAGATCCCGCCGGATGCCGCCGCGACCTGCTGGCTCTGCTCGCCTCGGAGGGCTCCGCCGTGCCCGTCGAGCGCCTGGCCGGGTGGCTCGAGATCCTCGCCACCGTGGCCGAGCCGGACGACGCGCCCGCCCTGCTCGCCCGGATGGCCGACCTCCCGCCCGACGACGCCGAAGCGCCCGCGGAAGCGTTGCTCGACCGCTGCGGCGCGGACGACATGCTGCCGACCGACGAAGACGGCGAGGAAGGCCTGCTGGCCGACCTCGAACAGGACTGCGCGGCCTGCGATATTCCTCTCGACGAGCTGTGCCCCAAGACTCTCCGCAACCGCCTCGCCAAGGCCCTGCGTGGCGGCCGGCCGCGCGAGGCGATCGAGGCGGCCTGGGCGGCGATGATCCCACGCGCGGAACCCGAAGCGCTCGCGGAACCGGCCCGCTGGTCGCGCACCGTCCTCGCCGCGTTGGCATCAAAGGACGCGCCGACGGATCTCGAAGGCAGAATGGCCTTCGCGCTCGCGCTGGCAGACGCCCGGCGGCGGCTCGCGACCGAAACCCTGCACGATCCCGGCGTGGAGCGCCTCGTGCGCGTCCGGCCGCTGCTCGACGACGTCGAACGCGAGACGGTGGACGGCGAGATCGTGCGCCGCTGGCAGGCCGGACCCGATCCAACGCGCGAGGACATCGGGCGACTGGTGACCGAGGATCTCGGGCCGAAGCGACTCCGCGGGGTACGCTTCGCGGCCATCCAATTGGCGGGGCAACTGGCCGGCTTCCCCGCCGCGCGCACTGTGCTCGAGGCGCTGGCCGACGACTGGTCGAGCGACGAGCGGGTTCGCGCGGGGGAGGTTCTTGCCGCGCGGCCGGACGACCTCCGCGCGCTCGCTTCGGACTACTTGCTCGGCCACGGCGAAGCTTGCTCCCGCGTCGTACTCGGCGCGCTCGACCTGCAGCCGTACCGCTGGGCCGCCGCGACCGTCGCCCTGCACCTCCCAAGTCTTCTCGAACTGGAGCTCGACGAGGAAGTCTGGAATGCACTCGCAGACCTGGGAGACCCCGCGACGATCGAGGCGGCCGTGCGCGAGTGGCGACCCGGGGAGTCCAGGATCGCGGCGGTCATTCGCCTGTTGTCGCTGGTCGGCCATGGCGAGACGGCGATCCCCCGTGAGATCCTCCGCGAGGCGGCGGAGTCGCGGGCCAACTGGCGACGCGCGCGACCGAACATGCTGGGCCTCCTGGGCCGCGCGATCGCGGCCGACGCTCGTGGCGACAAGGAAATCCACGACCACAAGCTCGACACCGTCCTGGATCGGCCCTTGTGGCTTGATCTGCGCTGCAACCAGTGCCGGCGCACGTACAGGTACGAGGTCGAGGGAGCATTCGTTCATCCCGACCGCAACCGGTGCGAGAAAGAAGGTTGGGACGGCATCGTGCTGTCGCGCATCATCGTCTGCAAGAACTGCGGCGCCCAGGACGACTATCGCCTCACGACGAGCGCCCAGTTCGCGGTGCTGAGCCGCCTGATGTTGCGGGTCGCGAAAGGAAAACCGGCGTTGGATTCGGAGGAACGGGTCCAGGTGGCCGAAACACGCTTGTGGGACGGCACCGTCGTCCACCGCCCGAGCCAGGCGCTCGCCCACCTGCGCGCACTCGCCGAAGCCTCGCCCGACCGTGCCGAGCCGTGGCGTCGGCTCGGCAACTACGCCCGGCGCTACGGCAGGCCCGAAGAAGCGGAAACGGTATTGCGCAGGGCGATGGACCTGGACGACACGGAGGTGGATGCGCCGCACGTCCTGGCGGACATCCTGTGGGACCAGGGTCGCCTCGCGGAGGCCCTTCCCGCCTGTCTCAAGGCCGTCGAACGCCTCGGGCGATCGTCGTACGACCTCTCCCAGCGCGGCGAGGTCGCCGAATACGTCGCGCGCTTCCTCAAAGAAACGTCAGGAGCGAAGGGCGCGCCGCCAGCGCTCCTGGTGGCCTGGACGGCCGCCAAGAGCGGCCCCGACCCGGTCATCAACCTGAGCCAGCTCGATCTCCGGCGTTTCCGGCACTGGGAGGCGCTGGCCGGCTTCTTCGCCTCCGGCAACGTGATCGGCCTGCAGGCGAGCTACGAACGGCCGACCGAGTCCCCCAGCACGCTCGAGGCCAAACTGGCGGCCGCGGACCGCGACGCGCGCGCAGTCCTCTCGACTCCGCCCGACCGTCCGGCCCGCGCGCCGGGCCAACCCGCACCCGCCACACGCCAGTCCCAGGTCGGCCGCAACGACCCGTGCCCCTGCGGCAGCGGCAAGAAATACAAGCGCTGCTGCGGCGCATGACCCCTACGACCGCTCGCAATCCCGGGCGACCCCCCCCTACGGCATCGCCTCCCGCCCCACCCTCGGTTGGCGCCTCTCCTCCAACCTCAGCTGCTGATACGCCAGCCGCACCGCCAGATCATCGATGCTCGCCGCCGAATCGAAAAGCACCGCCTCCCCCTCGCCCTCTCCCCCACCCAACGCCCCCGGCAGATCATCCTCCCGCAACGGCGGAGAAAGCCCCCCCGGCTCCTCCGCGTCCCCCACCGTCAGGTCCGGCACGATCCCGTTCCCCTGGATCGCCGTCCCCGCCGGCGTGTACAGCCGCGCCACCGTCAACCGCAACGCCGACCCGTCCAACAGCTCCAGCAACCGCTGCACCGTCCCCTTCCCGAACGTCTGCGCCCCCACCACCACCGCCCGACCGTTGTCGTGCAACGCCCCCGCCAGGATCTCCGCCGATGACGCCGTGTACGCGTTCACCACCACCGCCACCGGCAACGACTCCCACCGCTGCCCCGGCCCCGCGTCGTCCTCGTCGTTCTCCCCCTCCGCCTTCCCCCGCGTCGACACGATCACCCCGCTCGCCAGGAACAGGTCCGCGATCCCCACCGCCTCGTCCACCACTCCCCCAGGATTGTCCCGCACGTCCAGGATCGCTCCCTTGAGCCCCTGCGGACTCCGCGCGTCCAGCGTCCGCAGCTCCTCGTCCAGCGTCGCCGCCGCGTCCTCGTGGAAATAGTGGATCCGCACCAGCGCGTACCCCGGCTCCAGGAACTCCGCCGACACCGTCGGCATCTCCACCGTCTGCCGCACCAGCCGGATCGTCCGCGGCTCCTCCTCCCCCCGCCGCAGCCGCACCTCCAGCACCGTCCCCACCGCCCCCCGCATCTTCGTCACGATCTCGCTCATCGCCAGCCCGAACAACGGCTCCCCGTTCACCTCGAGCAGCACGTCCCCCTCATCGATGCCCAGCCGCTCCGCCGGCGAATCGGGAAATACCTTCACCACGATGTAGCTCCCCCCCCGGTACTCCACCTGGAACCCCGCGCCGCCGTAGATCCCCGACAGGTCGTCCTGGAACGCCCGGTACGCCTCCGGATCCAGGAAGTCCGAATGGGGATCCAACGCCCGCACCATCCCCCGGATCGCCCCGTAGTACAGCTCCCCCGGCGTGACCTCGTCGACGTACGAATCCTCGATGTGCGAAAATACCCGCCGGAACAACGCCTCCGGATCGTTCCGCACATCCCGCGCTCTCCCCCCCTCCTGCGCCGCCACCACCCCCACCCCCACGACCACCGCCGCCACCACCCCCCCGATCCACCCCCAAACCCGCATCGTCTTCACGTCACACCTCCGGACCAACAACTCGACCCGATCGACCCACCAACAACCAACAACTCCTCCTGTTGACGCCCCGGCTCTCCTTCCATACACTACCACACATCGGCGGCGCACGGGCGCCGACCCGCTCGAGACGGGGAGGACATCATGACCGGTTCCGACAAGCGCAAGCAGAGCCTCTATTTTCCGGAAGACATGCTCCAGGAGATCCAGACCGAAGCCGCACGCCAGGATCGCTCCCTCTCCTGGATCGTCCAGAAGGCCTGGAAGATTGCCCGCAAGGACATCATGAAGTTCCCCAGCGTCACCGAGGATTCCGACGAACCCGATCCCCGCGGAAAGGACGACTAGCGCGGCGCCCCTCGCTCGCCGCCCCGGAGCATCGATGGCCGTCAACCGCCCCGTCTCCGTCGCACCTCTCCTCGATGCCCTCTCCGCGCATCAGCTCATCACGCGCATCGAACGCGAGATCCGGCACGTCATCCTCGGCAAGGACGACGTCATCCGCGTCGCCGTCACTTGCCTCGTCGCCGGCGGCCACCTCCTGGTCGAGGACGTCCCCGGCGTCGGCAAGACCACCCTGGCCCGCACCCTCGCCAAGGCCATCGCCGGTTCCTTCCGCCGCATCCAGTTCACCAGCGACCTCCTCCCCTCCGATATCCTCGGCGTCGCCGTCTACGACCAGACGACCCAGGAGTTTCGCTTCCACCCCGGCCCCATCTTCGCCAACGTCCTCCTCGCCGACGAGATCAACCGCGCCACCCCCAAGACCCAGAGCGCTCTCCTGGAAGCCATGAGCGATCGACAGGTCACGGCAGACGGCGCCACGCGCCCCCTTCCCGAGCCCTTCCTCGTCGTCGCCACCCAGAACCCCCTCGAGATCGTCGGCACCTACCCCCTCCCCGAATCCCAGCTCGATCGCTTCCTGATGCGCGTCGTCATGGGCTACCCCGCGCCCGAAGCCGAGCTCCAGCTCATGGCCGGCCACTCCAACGAGGACGCCCTGCGACAGGTCTCCCAGGCCTGCTCCGCCACCGACCTCGTCTCCCTTCAGCGCACGGTCGCTACCGTGCGCTTCGAGGACTCCCTGCTCTCCTACGTCCATACCCTCGTCCTGCGCACCCGCCAGGGCGGCGTCTTCTCCATCGGCGCCTCTCCTCGCGGCGCGATGTCCCTCGTCCTGGCCGCGCGGGCCCGCGCGCTGGCCGAGGCCCGCGACTACTGCGTGCCGGACGACGTGCAGCGCTGCTTCCTCCCCGTCCTCGCCCATCGCCTCCATCCCCCCGGCGGCATGCCCGAGGACGGTCGCGCCTACTCCGAAGACGCCCTGCGCCGCATCCTCGCTTCCGTCCCCGTGCCCACGTGACCCTCCTCGCCCGCCTCCGCGCCTCCCGCCGCCGCCTCCGGTTCACGCGCGAGGGACGCTGGTACTTCGGAATAACCCTCGGCATCGGCCTCGCCGCCATCAACACCCAGAACAACCTCCTCTACCTCCTCCTCTCCCTCCTCGTCTCCCTGATCATCCTCTCCGGCGTCCTCTCCGAAGCCGTCCTGCGCAAGCTCGACATCACCCGCACCCCGCCCCTCTCCATTGTCGCCGGCCGCCGCACCCCGATCGAGATCCGCGTCCGCAACCCCAAGGGCTACCCCTCCTACGCCGTCGAGGTCGAGGACCTCATCGACGGCCACGTCACCATGCGCCGCTGTTTCTACCTCAAGGTCTCCGCGGGCCGCGAACAGGCCACGACCTACCCCTTCGTCTTCCCCCGCCGCGGCCGCTTCCGTTTCCGCGGCTACGAGCTGCGCACGAAGTTCCCCTTCGGCCTCTTCGTGAAGTCCCGCGTGATCGACGCCCCCGCCGAGGTTTTGGCGTATCCCGAGCCGATCGCCGACGGCGCACGTCCCGAGGCCGAGCACGGCGCGGACGACGCGGCTCGCGTCGAGCGACGCGGCACCGGCGCCGAGCTCCTCGATCCCCGCCGCTTCGTCGACGGCGACGACCCGCGCCTCATCCGGTGGCGCCTCTCCGCGAAGATCGGCGCCCTCCTCGTCGCCGATCGCGCCGCCGACGAGTCGCGCCGCGTCGAGATCCGCATCGATAACCGCATCGCCGCCACGGCCGTCACCCCCGAGGACTCCGCCCGCGAGGAGGCCCGCATCGAACGCGAGATCTCCCGCGCCGCCTGGCTCGTCCTCGAGGCCGCTCGCTCCCGCGCCGCCACCATCCGCATCGTCACCGCCGACGGCGGCATCGGCCCCTCCCCGGCCTCCCGCTCCCGCTCCCTCCTCGCCTTCCTCGCCCTCCTCCCCGTCCTGCGCGAGCCCCCCGAACAGGCCCTGGCCGCCCGCGGCGCTGCCCTGAGCTCGTCGAAGGGCGGCCGCCTCCCGACCGGTTCCACCCCCGCGCCCCCCCCCCACCGCTCCACCGCTCCACCGCTCCACCGCACTCCCCCGCCGCCGGAGGCGGCGCGATGAGGTTCCGACGCATCCAGGAGGTCGTCCTCCTCGGCTTCGCCGCCATCGGCCTCGCCGTCCTCGCTCTCGCCGGGGCCGCGGGCCCTCTCGTCTCCCTCGCCGTCCCCGTCGCCTTCGTCACCGCCCTCGCCGTCCCCCGCGCGTGGATGGAATCCCGCCGCTGGCAGCGCGCCTGGACCGTCGCCGCCGTCTGCGTCGTCGGCCTCTCGCTTGCCGCCGCCGCCGGCGGCGCTCCCCTCATCCCCGTCACCGCTCGCCTCGCCCTCTACCTCCAGCTCCACAAGCTGTTCAACCGCGCCACCTCCCGCGATCAGGAGCAGATCGCCTTCCTCGCCCTCGGCCACGTCGCCCTGGCCACCATCCTCTTCAGCGGCCTCAAGTACGCCGTCCTCCTCCTCTTCTTCGTCGCTCTCGCCCCGCTCCTCCTCACCCTCCTCCACCTGCGCCGCGAGATCGAACAGAAGTACGCCGGCACCCCCGAAGGCGGACGCGACGACCAGACCCTCGCCCGCGTCCTGCGCACCCGGCGCGTCGCCACCCCGGGCTTTCTCGCGGTCCTCCTCGCCAGCTCCCTCCCCCTCCTCGCCTTGACCGCGCTCTTCTTCATCGCCCTCCCGCGCCTCGGCTTCGGCCTCCTCGCCGGCCGGGCCGGCGGCAGCTTCCTCATCGGCTTCTCCAACCGCATGGAGCTCGGCGACCTCGTCCCCCTCGCCGACGATCGCACGCCCGTCATGCGCGTGGAGTTCCCCGACGGCGCCCCGTCGTCCGCGCACCTCGCCACCCTCCTCTTCCGCGGCACGACCTTCGACACCTACGACGGCCGCGCCTGGACCCGCACCACCGATCCCGCCGGCCCGCCCCCCGTCGAGCTCCCGCCCGACTACGGCCTCGCCGTTCCGGGCCCCAGGCCCGAAAACCAGTTCACCGTCCGCGTCCTCCAGGAACCCTTCGACCCCCGACTCCTCTTCCTCCCGGCGGGCACCCGCGCCTTCCGCTTCCGCGGCCCCAAACCCCGCAGCCCGCGCGCCGTCGTCTCCCCCCTCTCCTGGGAAGCCGACGGCACCGTCGCCTATCGCGAGTCCGGCGAGGAAGGCGTCTTCTTCGAAGCCCTCGTCGGCCGCTGGCCCGACGGACCGCGCACGCCCGAGGCCGGTCGACGCAAGCCCGCCGTCCCCGAAGATCCCTACCGCATGCTTCCCCCCGAGCCCCAGCGCCTCCAGGAACTCGCCCGCCGCCTGACTGCGGGTCTGGACGATCCCCGCGCCCGCGCGGACGTCATCCTCGATTGGCTCCGCTCCAACTTCCGCTACACCCGCTCCACCCACGCCGACGCCGGACCCCGGCCCCTGGAGGACTTCCTCTTCCGCTGGAAGGAGGGCTACTGCGAGTACTTCTCCTCCGCCATGACCATCCTCGCCCGCGCCGCCGGCCTCCGCGCCCGCAACGTCTCCGGCTTCCTGGGAGGGCACTGGAACGACGTCGGCGGCTACCTTGTCGTGCGCCAATCCGACGCCCACTCCTGGGCCGAAGTCGAGCTCCCCGGCCAGGGCTGGGTCGTCTACGACGCCACCCCGCCGGGAGAGGCCGCCGAGGTCACCCGCACCGGCGGCTTCTTCGGCTGGCTCGCCGATGTCCTGGACGCCATGCGCACGGCCTGGCAGCGGCACGTCATCGCCTTCGACGTCCCCCGGCAGCTCGGCATCCTTCGTGCCCTCGGCGAAGGCTTGCGCTGGATCAAGGACGGCGCCGTCGCCTTCGCTCGCGACCGCCGCACCGCCCTCATCACCCTCGCCTCCCTCGCCGCCGCCGTCGCCGGCGTCCTCCTTCTCCGCCGTCACTGGCGCCGCCGCGTCCGCGCCCTCTCTCCTCGCACCGGTCTTCCCCGCTCCGCCATCGACGTCCGCTCCCTCGCCGAAGCCCGCCGACTCCTGGGCGATCTGGAGCGCGTCCTGCGCGCCGAAGGCATCGAACGCGCCGTGCACGAACCGGCCGAGCGTCTGGCCGAGCGCGCCGTCCGCCACGGCCCAGCCCTCGCCGACGCGACCCGCGTCGCCGTCCACCGCTACGCCGCCGCCCGCTTTGGCGGCCACCTCCTCCGCCCCCCCGACCGCCGCGCCCTGGTCCACGACGTCTCCCGCGCCCTCCACCGCTCCTGAGCCCCTCCCCCCCTTTGCGTCCTTTGCCTCTTCGCGTCCCTTTGCGCGAAACCCTACTCTGGCCCGAAACATGCTCCCCCTCCAACACCGGGTCCCGCCCGCGCACCGATGCGGGACCCATGGGAGGGCGTCGAAGGCCGATCGCGGGGAGTCGTCGCGCGGACGGAGCCCCACCGGGATTTCACAGGCTCCGCCTCAATGGAGCCAATGGAGGTGTCCGATGAAGAGGCACGGAACAAGTTCGTGGTTGCCGGCCGTTGCGGCGATACCGCTGCTCGCGCTGGCCGGGTGCGCCGAGGACTCCTCGGTCAGCACCGTCTCGGTCGGGTTGCACGAGTTCTCGATCTCCCTCGATCGCACCACGGTGCCCGCCGGAATGGTGCGCTTCCTGGCCGAGAACCGCGGAGAAGACCTGCACGAATTCGTCGTCCTGCGTACCGACCTATCGCCCAGCGCCCTGCCGCTCGACGAGGCCGGCGACGTGGACGAGGAGGCCGAGGGAATCGAAGTCGTCGGGGAAGTCGAGGACATCGAGCCCGGCGCGGAGGGTGACATCACCCTCGACCTCGCACCCGGCCGCTACGTCATCATCTGCAATCTCGCCGAAACCGAGCCCGACGGCGAGGTCGAGCACCACTTCGGGCTGGGCATGAGCGCCGCCCTGCTCGCGAAGTAGTTTTCCCCAACACCCCGAACCCGCCAACGTTGGCAAACCTTGCCGTCCAGGTTTGTGCACCAGGGCCGCGGGCCCGGAGTCCGCCCCCACCGCTCCGCCCCCCCCTTTGAGACTTCTTTGCCTCTTCGCGCCCCTTTGCGCGAAACCCCGCCCTACTGGAAGTTCTGGATCGCCCAGACCTCTCCGCCCGACGTCGTGTAGAACCCGCACACGACCCGCGAGTAGCTCGTCGAGCTCATGTTGATGTAGTGCCCGTGCTCGCTGAACGGCTCCCCGGGCCCCTCCGCCCACATCTGCGCCAGACACCCCGTCACCGTGTCCTCCAGCGAGCCCCATCGGGGACACTCGTTCTGCGCCCACTCCCCGCACGAGCCGAACGCTCCGTGCGCCGTCCCCGTCTCGCTGTCGCTGCGCGCCTCCCCGTCCGTGCACGTCTCCGCCTCGCGCCACCGCGAGTACGGCGCCTTCCCCTCCGTCGCACGGTACCGGTTGATCGCGTCCACGCATTGCTGCCGGTACGGCTCCAGCGGATCCCCCGAGTCCGCGTCGGCATCGGCATCGGCGTCCGCGTCGGCATCGGCATCGGCATCGGCGTCCGCGTCGGCGTCTCCTGCCCCGACCTCGTCGAGGGACCCGTCCCCGTCCCCGTCCCCGCCCCCGTCCCAGTCCCCCGTGCAGGCGCACGACCCGTCCTCGATACAGGTGCCGCCCGCCAACCCCTGCGACTGGCAGAAGCTGTTGCACCCCTCCGCCGTGCACGCGACGTTCCCGCCACCCTCGTCGCAGCCGAGCATTCCCCCCACGACGAGCGCAATCCACGCAACGGCTACCCGCATCGTCATCCCTCCCTGCGCTGACTGGCCGGAACCGGACCGCGCCCTTCGGGGCGCGGCTGACTCGGCCAGGATGGCACTCCGGCGACAACGCCGGACGTTGCTCCTACCTCGCCTCGCGGCACGCTTCCGGGTTGTCCGCCGAATCGCATTCGTCCACCGTCCCGTCCAGGTCCCCGTGGTCCATGGCCGAGTCCACGTACCGGGAGTCCAGTCCCGGGCCGCATCCCCCCAGCGACGTCGCCGTCATCGACGCCGCCACCAACGCCCCCCGCCACGCGTTGCGCACCAGGTTCGGGTACTTCGCCTCGACGGCCTTCCGTAACGGCTTGAGCTTCATCCTTCCCTCTCCTCCCCCCGCTTCCCGCTCGCTCGCCCAGTATACCCCACTCCCGCCCTTCCCGCCCGCCGTCGGTTTCCAGTGGGTGCATTCCCCCAACTGGGGGCATCGTCCGCTCTGCCGACCGGCAGGGGAATTTTCGCGCAGAGACGCAGAGACGCAGAGGGGGACAAGTGGCCCGGTGGCGCGAGTGGTGTGGCTGTCAACGCCGCCGGCGGCGCGGGTGGCCCTCGTAGATTTCATCCATGTCGACGATCGAGGCACCGACATCCTGCGCCATGCG
>JACRCX010000019.1 GCA_016218815.1 Deltaproteobacteria bacterium | reverse complement strand
TTGCCGACGTCGCGGACGAAGTGCATGTGGCAGCCGAGGTTGGGGATGGGCTTGGCGAGCGAAGCGATGTACGTGCGCGCCGCGTCGATCACCGCGCGCCCGAGATCCCGCATCACGGCGCAGGGTGCACCGAAGAGCTGCGCGGTCTCGCGGATGCGGGGCAGGATGGCCTGGGCGTTCTCGGTGGGGATCTTCCAGGAACCCATGACCCAGCGGCGCCAGCCGGCGTAGATGACCAGCAGGGTGCCGCGCCCGTCCTCGCCGGAGGCGTCGATGTGCATCGGCCACCCGCCGTCCGCGGCGAGCGCCTTGCCCAGGGCCTTGGCGCGCGACACGTGCAGCGCCTTGAGGTAGACGCAGAACTTCTTGGCCAGCGAACTGACCTCGCCGGTCGAGAGTCCGATGCCCCACCGCGCGAGGAGGTCCTCGCGGATCTCGTCGCGCCGGCGGAAACGGACGAAGCGCTCGACGCCGACGTGCGCCAGGACGTCGTAGCCGATCGTGCTGCGGGGCAGCAGCAAGGACGCGACCTCGGGCGAGCGACGCACCAGGGCCCGCCGATCTCGCCCGTCGGCCGTCCGCTCGGAACAGCCGTGCGGGCAGACGTACTCCGCTTCTCGCGCGTGGAAGGAACCGTGGGCGAGGGTCACGCCCCGGTGCCCGAACGTCTTGCGCACGTGCATCAAGCGCTTGCACTTCGGGCACTGCCGTCCAGGGGGCTGGACGTCGACGAGGATCTCGCCCAGGTCGCGCAGCCGGGCCTGCTCGGCGGCCTGCTGCGCCGCCACCATGCTCCTCAACGTCGCGAGCGCCGCGAGCGGGACCGCGCCGATTTTTTTCCCAGGGCATACTGCGCGAAGATCGCCGCCACGTCCTCCTCGCTCACCGCGCGCCCCGCTGCACGAAGCCGCGCCGCGATCGCAGGGGCGTCCGCCTCCGGCGCGCGGACCACCTCGACCAACACCTCGATGATCTGCGGCGCCTCCAACCTCCCCGCAGCGACCGGCGTCGACTCCGCCGGCGACGCCGGCAGCCGTCGCCGTCGCTCCTCGATCTGCAGCTTCGCGCGCCGGCGGTCCGGAGCCACGTACACGTACACCGACTGCACTTGCTCGCGTCCCAGCAGCCGGGCCTGGACCAGATCCCGCAGCGTGTCGTGGACGCGCAGGCCCACCATCTCCTCCAACTCCTCGTGCGTGCGACCCGCCGGGGACTCGCACACCAGCACGATGACGGTGGCGCGCAGCGTGCCGTGCTTCGAGAACCGCACCTCGCCGCAGAACCACAGCCCGTGCTCGTCAAACTGCGGGATCCGGCGCAACGTGTAGTACCGGCCTGCGTGGCTGTAGCTCGTGCAGTACCCCGCCTCCTTCAGGGCGAAGAAGACGGTCGTCCGCGAGCGCACCCCGAGCGCGCGGCGCAGGTCCGCCAGTCGCGCGACCCTCCTGCGCCCGAAGACCTTCTCCAGTTGCCTGCGATGTACTTCGATGGCTCGTCTGAACATTTACGACTAGGACTAGCACATGAGTCTTAGATGTTCAAGTCCCGGGTTGCCGCGCCAAGACGCCTCCGGCCGCGATCTGGAACTCCCGCGACCACGCGCACACACGCCGAGGCCGGTTTCCAGGCCGATTTCGAGTCGCACTTCACGCCTGCCAGCCGACCGGCCCCATTCCCCCACCCAGCCGGCCATCTGAACAATTGCGACTAGCAGCGCCAGCCGAACCCCGAAAACACCCCGGAAATCAGCGTGTTACAGCGGCGCAACCGTCGTTTGACGCCGTAGAGAACGCGAGTGGCCGGTCGTGTGCGATGCAGCGCTGAGCGTGCTGAACGAGTTCGCGCGCCCAGTCCGGATCGGCATCGCGCTCCATGATGCGCGACCAGTCGACCTCACCGTAGCGATCGCGGGTCAGGGGCAGTTGGAGAAGAACCCGCAGCGAAGCCGTGGCACTTGCTGGAGTCGATCCGAACAACGCCTCGAAGGTGGCCCGCATGACGTCGAAGGCTTGGTCTACGCCCTTGCCGAGCGGTCGCGCATCCGCCGCAGGTACGTGCAGCATCGCCGCCCCGTGTATGCGCGAGTCCGCGGCCGAAGCGATCACGTTCTCGACCTTCCTCGCGATTCGGACGGTGCTCTCGCGACTTCCACAGATGTCGACAACGTAGAGCTTGCCGTCGACATCAAGTACGACGTCTGGGGTCTTCCAGTGCAGATCGCCGACGTTCATGGCGGCGAACTTGGCGAAGACCGCACGCGTCGGCACGAAAGCGGCGAAGAGGAGACCGCTGCTCCGAGCCAGCGCGCGGGAACGGCGCGCCCACGGGCATGCTTGGCGCCGCTCGCGAACGTCCACATGCACTTCACCGAGAGGACGAAGAGCCTCCGCGACAGCCACGACCAGTTGGTCATGGGAGTTCCGCTCGTTGTCCGCCATATCGTCCTTCCATCCAGCCACGCCACAACAGGCGGGACGCACAAGGCACGAGCATCGACGAGTCTCTACCGCATCGTCCGGAGGCACAAGCCGATGATCCGCCGCATGGCCCGCCTCGCCTGCGCCGCTTACGCCGTCCTCGCCTCCCGCCGCCTTCACCGCCCACGCCGCTTGCGCCGCCCGCGCCGGCTGGATCGCGGCGCCTTCGCCGCCTCCTCCGTCTCGGCGGACCCAACGTGAACGAGGAAGGAGCCGGACCCGCCGCCCCGCCGCCCTCGCGAACACGACGCGGGCGAGGTCGTCGCCGTCCCTCGATGCAGGCGGCGCCTACGTCGAGCGCCCTACCGGTCGTCGAACTCGTCGAGGCGATGCGGGTATCGATCGCGCCGGCTCGGAGGTCACCACGACCACGAGGCGGGCACCGAAGGCGAAGCAGGCGCCGCCCACGTCGAGCACCATGTCGAGCGTCGCGTTCACCGCCACGCAGCCGCAGAGCCTGGATCGCCTCCGTGCCCCGATGCACACGACGCCGTTGCCGCTGTCACCGCAGGCGTCGTTCCCGTCGTCGTCTTCGCTCGCGCCGATCTCCATGCGGTCCACGCGGACGGCGCTTCACCGCCCATGGCCATTCGTCGCCGCCTCGAGACTGGGCGCCTCGGAAATCGCAACATCACGGAATCGCGTCGTTCGCGCCGATTCTGTAAACCCAGTGCCGAAATGCCTTGAGGCGGTCGGCCCGTTGCCCGACATCGAGAAACGTCGCCAGCGCCATCCACGTCGAGCGCTTTGATCGGCGTTGCGTTCACCGCCACGCAGTTGCAGCGCCGCCATCGGCCCCATGACCACGACGCGCTCGACGCCGCCGCCGTCGTCGATGCGGACACCGGTCGCGTCGAGCGCCTTGTCCGAAGTGCTGAAAAGCCGGCCTACGGCGCCACCAGGAGAAACGTGTCCGTGCTCGCGTGAGCGACGATGCACTCACCGTCCCCGTCGAGCGCCTGGAGCTCGACCCTCGCCGACCTGGCCTCCGCTCCCAGCACGGCCCGCGCTCCGGGCGCGCTCGGCGTCCGCGGAACCGTCAACGACGTCGCGCCAGGCGGCCCCTCGACCCACCACAGGCAAGCGGGGCCATCCAAGATCGCCACAACGGGTGTCACGTCGGAACGAGCGGAGGTCCACGTGATTTGTTCATGCAGCGGATGCGGTCTTGACGGATCGGCCGGTCTGACCAGAGACGCGGGCTCGATGAACTCGCAGTCGAGGGTGCCGCCTGCGGGCGGCCCCGGCAGGACCAACGCGGAGTACTCATCACCGTTCCCGTGGAGCTCGAACCAAGTGGAGGCGGCCGTCGTATCAAGCCCTGTGACATACTCGAGCTCGTAATCCCACCCTGCTCCGTCGATTCGCCGCGCAATCGTGGTGGCGAATCCGAAAACTCCCTTCACGATGGGTGTGAAGACGGCACCCGGATTGGGTCTGTGCACCAGGACGGCCGAGCAGCCTGGAACCAACTCCCGCAGCGGACTGTCCATTCTCGCCGGCAGTCGAAACGAGCCGCTGACCCGCGTCGTCGAGGCCCCTCCGGCGAAGTCGAGGTCCACGACGGCCGGCTCGGTGAAGGGCCCGACCTCCTGCACGAGCCAGCCCAGTATCGTGTTCTCACGTCCACCGTCGGGCCTCGACGCGGGCAGGATCTCGAACCCAATCAGTTCAGCGGCCGTCCCGGGCGGCACCATGAAGGTCCAATCGATCCCGCCCCAGAACAAGCCGCCGCAGTCGCGGGAAGTCAGGAGGAACGAGTTCATCATGTCCGTGAAGTTCTGGAAGGTACCCGAGACCTCCACCCCTTCGGCCGAGGGATCTCCCAGGGTGGGCAACAGGAGCACCGGGGACGACTCGGGGCCGATCCCGACCGCGCTCGCCAAACCGAATCCGTCGGCCCAGGCAGTGACCGCCGCCTCCGCACCCGGGAGCCAGTCGAAGTCCCGAAACGTGACGCGACCATCGGCCGCCGCCGTCAGCTCCCGGCGCTCGCCATCGGGCAGGTCGAAGGCCACGAGAGCGCCTTCGACGGGCGCCCACTCCCAATCCGCGCGCACGCGCCACGACACGCCCCAGCTTCCGGGGGAAGCGAGGATGGTGACGGTGAGCGACCCCGCTCCGGCATCTCCGCCGCCGTCTCCGTCCGTCTCGGCGTCAACGTCCGCGACCGCCTCCGGCGCGCCGTCCGTTTCCATGTCGACGACGTTGTCATCTGGACTGCCGTCGCGCTCGGCCGCGTCATCTGCCGCGATCGCGTGCTCCCCGCACGCGAACCCCGTCGTCAGCCAGGCAAAGGCGACCGAAACTCCCAAGCCGACAGAACGTAAGTCCATGGTCCCGACCCCCTGTCGCCCGCGCCGGCGTCGCCCGAGTCCTCCAACGAGGAGTCCGACGAGCGCCTGGGCGGCTCCCCTCGCACGTCACAAGTCCGTGGAGTCGTCGCCCTCACCGACCTCGCCGGCGTCCGGCAGCACAACGAAGCACGAGCACTCGATTCCCGACAAGCAACTGCCGCCGGGGAAGCCGCGCGACCGGCAGTACCTCTCGCAGTACTCGTCCGAGCACGAATCATCGGTCGAACACCCTGCCCCGCCCAGCGCCAGGAGCACGGCCGAGATGACGCCGAGAACCCACCTCCACGCGACGCCCATCGACTCCTCCACGTCTGTTCCGTACCATGCCCGTCCAAGGCGGTCAAGCGCCGGTTGGAGGGGAGGCGCCCGCTGCCTGCCGACGGACCCCTGCCGTCGTCCGCTTCCGCCCCAAGACCCACCCGTCTACGGGAGCACGAACGCGTCGCCTCCGTTGTCGCCCACGTTGAAGAAGATCTTCCCAGCATGGCGCTCGTACTCGAAACGATTGAAGTCCAGCACAACGTCGGCACCGAGCATGGTCCGTCCCTTTCCGGTCAACCGAAGGTCAAAACGGACCTCCCGAACGCTGTTGGGAAACAGAGACACTGTTCGGTAGAACTTTCCCGGCTCATTCTCCGGGCCACCCAGCGCTTCGAACAATAGAGGCGGCGAGGGCCGGAGCGAGACCCGTGCTTCCTTTACGTACACGGCCGATGACACCCGTACGATCACCGAGACCACCTCACCCGTCCGCACATCACCCAGGACGGCCAACTCCATTGAGCCCTTCCGGCCCCCGGGCCTAGTCTTGAAGATGGCGTCCACCCCGGCATACGCAGCAGTCCGCACCCCGTCATCCCCCTCGCTGACACCGAGGCTCTCGAGCGCGGGCACGATGCCGTCCGTTTCGCCCTGCCGCAGCGCGATGTCGACCAGGGTGAACACGGCCCGCTCGCGCAAGTACGGGTCGAAGTCACCGTTGATGACATCCAGGAGGCGCGCCCTATAGTCCTTCGGCGGGTTCTTCTGCATGTCCTCCAACTGCTCGATCGTCGGCGGCCGCGGAGGATGTCCGCAGTCGTCCCCCGGCGTGCACGTACCCGCACCCATGAACACGAATGACACAAGAAACGTGACGTGGAACACGCGTTGCATCGTCAATCCCATTATCTTTCCCCTTTCCCTTCGCACGCGCCTCCCCGAAGGCGGCGTGCCATGACGTCGCCACGGCTAATCCAGCGGGCACACGACCCCAACGGAGTAGCTCCCCAGGATCGCGGTCAATGCCAGCCGGTCCGACCACGTCTCCAGCCGACCACACATTGCCCTGCCGAAGTCCCGGATGTCCGGTGCGTCAGCCGGCGTCGCCTCGTCGAACGGGTCGTCCAGCTCGCGGTCGAAGACCTGCATGACCAAACCGCTGAGGTACGCTAGGTTGTCGTCCGCGACCGAGTACGGGAATGCGGCACCGCCGTCAACGACATCCCACAGGACCCCCTCCGTGGTACCCTCGCCGCCCCAATTCAAGCTGTCGCAGCACGATTCAGGCATGTAGACTGACCCATCCGGGCACGACCCGAACACGCCGTCGCACGCGTCTTCGGAACACCGAGGGCCCTCGAGCCGACACCCGGACACTGCGTTACCGTCAATCACGCCGGGCGCCTGCACTGCTACGAGCCGACTGAAGAAGCCAGCGAAGCCCTCGCACCATCCGAACTCCTCGTCGTGGTAAGTACACAACGTGTGCGTCATGTCACCAACGGAAAGGTCCCACGAGCCGATCGTGTGTTGCAGGTGATGGCCGTACTCGTGCGCCACGGTGTAGTCGCTGAACCCGTTCGAGGACGCAATACGAATGCGGTCCGGGCTGCAGTCCGAGTAGCAGAAGTCGCCGCCACTGCCGGGATGGCTGTCCGGGTACTCGATCCATGCGCTGGCCATGCCGTCGTCTTCACGCGGGTCGCGGTCTCCGTCCGCAAACATCCGCGCTGCCAGGGCCGTGTTCGCGATGTTGAAGCAGTCCGACGAAGCAGCGCGGTGGTTCAAACCGCCACCGCATACACAGACACCCCAGAGGCAGTCATGCGATTGCTCCTGCCAGAAGGACACGAAGTCACCCGTAGCCCCGTCGAGCGTGGCTTCGAGCTCGCCGAAATTGACGACGTCTCCGACCGTGATGCAAGAGCTAACGTACCATTCGTACTCGTCGCAGTAGTCCATGTCGTGAAGGATGCTCGCCGCGTAGTTGTACCCGCCATCGCCTGAGTCCCAGCGACCGACCATGACGCAAAGGTGGGTAACGTCGTCTCTCCTTGGAATCTCGAGGTTGAAGTAGCCCCTGCTGTCCGTTGCATACGGTCCCCAACTCGCGCGCTCGCGGGAATCGCCCCAGCCGATGACCTTGAAGTTCGTGTACCGCGACGGCTTCGTTCCTGAGGAGAAGCCGCAGATGTCCTGGTCTTCGTACACAATCGTTCCGCGGACCGTAGAGCTGGGACACGCGCCACAGGTCCCACCGCAGTCCACGACTACCTCGCCTCCGTTCAGCAGGCCGTCGGTGCACGAGGGCTCCCGGCAGAAGCCGACCGGGTCGCAGAGACCTTCGCACGCGATGGGCGTGGAGCGGACCCGGCAGTCGCCAAACGCGTCGACCTCCGTGTAGTACTCGACCAGCGTGCGACCGTCACCTTCGCAGTGATCGATGAACGTGCCAACGACGCCCGGCACCTCGGGATCAGGCCCGTGGTCCGAGTCCGTGCAACTGCATGCGCCAGCGAAGTAATCGCACCCGAAGGGGCAACGAACGTCTTCGTGGCCTACAATGATGCCGCCCTCGTCGTCGATCCCATCGCAGGTGTACTCACGAAGGCGCCCGTCGTACAAACACTGGTCCGTGTAGCCTTCAAGTTCTCCGCGTCGGTAGTAGTCCGGGCCTCCGTCCGTGTCCGGGCACCGGCAGGCGCTGCCGTCGCATCCGGCAGGGCAATCGATCCAGCGCTGTTCCGGCCCGTGTTCCGTGCAGGCCTTCTCGATGAGGACATCGCCGATGCAGAGGTCGGTTCCGGTGTCCGTGTAGAACGGGTCACCGAGGCCCGACGGGCACGAACTGAACGCGGTTCGCAGCGATTCGTGGCCCACGACGTGGATGTCACGACACGTCGTCTCTTCGCCGAGAACGGACCCTGCCTCGAACGCGTTCCATCCTCTGTCCGTGTCGTAGCATCCGCAGCCATCGAAGGCAATCAGGTCGTAGAAGTCATGGTAGTGCATGCCTTCCAGATCATAGTCATAGACGGAGCGGCTGCCGAAACACGTGTCCACCATGTCCCGACGGGAGACCGGAAACGGGCAGACCTGGAACAGGTCGCATTCGTCGCACACGTCGCCGACGTAGTCCTCGTCTGCGTCCGATTGATCGGCGTTCGGCACGTCGTCACAGTTGTCCCCGAGGTCGCGGACGGTGTCCCCGTCGCTGTCCAGCGGGTCCCACCACTCCTTGAGCACGCCACTGACGGTGAATACGCCGTGGCCGTCCATGGCGAGGATGCCGAGCGAGGGCGCGACCGTGACCGGACGCGTTCTAAAGCGGCATGAGCCGCCCTTGCAGGCGCGGGTTTCGACGTTGTCGATCCAAATCTGGACCCATGCGACACCGTCGGCGTCTACGGCGGTCACGTTGTAGTCGATCTGGTCGCCGAGCCGGGGATTCGACGGGTCCTGCGTGACCGTGACGACCGTGGGCGACGCGTCGACGACCTGGATCGCGCAAGATGGCCAGTCGGCCGGCGCCATGTGGTACCCCGTCGGTGTCGACAGTTGGTAGCCTGGATGAATGCGCCACACTCCCGACATCTGGAACGAGACGGCGTACGAGAAGGTTACGATAGCGTTCGGGGCTAGCTGCAGTTCGGCGGCGATGTGGCCCTGCGTGGTCAGGATACCCTGCGGCCCGCTGGCGGTGACATAGACGCCGTCCGGACCGAACTTGACGGGCGCGTCCCCGACGTTCCTGATCACAAAGGAGACCAACGCGGTGTCCTCGACGACCAAGACCTTCTCGCCTTCAACAGTGAATGCGCTCAACTCCAGACCGTCGTTGGAGACGTGCGGTCCGAGGTGGGAACACAGAACGTCTGGTGTCGCTTCGGCCTTCGCTCCCAGAAGAGCGATGAGCAACGCTGCTGCGGCATGGGGTGTCTTCGTCATGGCCGTTCCTCCTCCATCGGCCGGAAGCGTCCCCGAAGGCGACAGCTACCAGCCGGCTCGAATCGTCGTTCGAGTTCCCGTTCGTTCACCGAGCCGGGTCCCGGGTCGCCCCGGTGATCCGGCTCTGATCGTTCCTCCTCGTTGTCTACTACTCGTGGATGCGACGCACCCAAACGCCGCGCCCTGTTGTGTATCGTCTGACTGTCGATACGGCGAGTCAAGCAGAAAGTGCAGCCCAGTGATCACGAAAATGTCGTCGCGACGACCGGCACAGTGATTTTTCAATTCGAAAATCCCCCCGGGATGCGAATAGGGACGGAGCATGTGGCGTCCGGCGTTTTCGTCGTGGTTGCAGCCCATTGGCGATTTCACGATCGATAATGTCCCGTGCGGAACGACTCTTGCTTGTCGTGTGTGTGACGCCTGCGTCGGCGTCCGTTGGAAAAGAGGCTGCGGCACCGTGTGACTGCGGGTGCAATTCGCGATCGACAATGTCCTCCGTCGCGATCGCGGCATCGGCCGTCACCCGCGTCGCCCAGATGCAGGCGGCGGTGCGCGGCTCTTTTCTGCGCGCTCTCCAGCGGTGCGGGGCGGACGCGGGTAGTGCAATGTTGCGCCCCTCCCGGACGCCGGCCTCTTCAAGCCGCGCCGAGTGCCGCTGGTCCAACGGCCGCATGTTGGCCCCAACGAGCATCGTCGTCGCTGAGCTGGGCAGCAGGGCGACGGCGATCGTCGATCTCCTCGAGGAAGTCGCCGACGTTCCGGCGAGCAGGGCGGCCGGATGTCGTCAGCCCGAGGCATCCCCGCGCGCGACGACGCGCCATCGACTCGCAGCGGACGACGCGGCGTCTGCCGACGTCGAAGGCGGCGCCCGTGAGGTCGGCCGAGATTACCACGTGTGCGTTGGGTTCAAGGGCCGCTCCCAGAAGGGTGGCGACCAGGCCGCCGGCGGTCTCAGGCATGCGTGCATCGAGGCGGCCGGCGGAGTCGGCTGGCGCGCCGAGGAACCTGGATGGCTGCGCGTGCCTGGCGAGGGGAACTCCCGCCACGGGGTCGGGCAGTGCGCGCCGCAGATCAGCGGCGACGACCCGGTCTTGCCGAGGACGGCTGCGAGAAGGACGACCGGCGAGCATCGCAGGCGGGACTGCCACACTTCACTTCTCGGCCCTCGCATGCAGGTCAGTCCGGTTGTTGATCGTCTCGATAAGGTCAACGTCCCGTAATCGTGACGTTCCCTCCGATTCTGTAAACCCACTGGTAATTGAACAACAATCAATGAAAACGGCGTGTTACGTGAAACACGAACGCTGCCTCCGCGAGTCGCCGGTCCTTTGGACGTCACCGGCGGCCAACGATGCCGTATTGCCGTGTATCATCAATCTGTTGAAGCTCATCGTCCCCGTCCAACGGATTGCCCGGCCCGTCCTCCCAGTTCCCGCGCTGCTGCGGGCGTACGCACTCTCGAGTCGGTGGGTCGCATCACGACCGGCACCGTCCGTGCCGAAGAACGGACAGCGTCGTTCGGGTCCCCCGCTCGTCCACCCCCGTGCGCGGGTTGAGGAGCAACAGGTTGCCACCCTCGCGCCTCTACCTCCCCGGCGCCAACGTCGGCCTCAGCAGGCTGAGCTGCCTCCCCGTCCCCACCGCCGGCCACACCGGCACCGGGAACGGCTCCGCCGGCTTGGCGAAGAGGTACCCCTGGAGAAAGTCGCAGCCCAGGCCGAGCAGCGTGTCGCGCTCGGCCACCGTCTCCACGCCCTCCGCCACGACCAGCACGTTCAGTTCGTGGCAGAGGTCGGTGATCGACCGGACGACCCGCGCCCGCCGCTCATCGGCGTCCACTCCGCGTACGAGCGACATGTCGAGCTTGGCGACGTCGGGCGCGAGCTGCGTGAACGACGTGAGTCCGGCGTACCCGGCGCCCAGGTCGTCCACCGCGATCCGGAACCCGCGCTCGCGCAGCGCCGCGACGGCGCCGCTGGGGTTCTCGACCTGGTCGAGCGAGGCGCGCTCCGTTACCTCCAGGACCACCCGCCGCGCCGCCAGCGCGAGTTGGGTATCGTCCCGGCGGAGTTCCGGGTCCGCCAGGTCGCTCGAATGGAGGTTGAGGAAGATTGACGTCCCCTCGACTGCACGGCCGATCCATGACGCCGTCGCCTCCCGAGTCCGCCGGCCGACCTCGCCAATCCGTCCCAACCGTTCCGCCGCGTCCAGCACCGCCCCCGGGTGGGGCAGCGACGGCTCCTTGGTGCGCATGAGGGCCTCGTAGCCGTACAGCGACCCGTCGCGCCGGACGATCGGCTGGAACGCCATCCACAACGACTCCAGCGCCCGGTCGAGCGCGCCACCGAGTTCGGGTCCGCCCGCGGGCCCCGGTGAAGCCCGTCCACCTGCGGCCAGCGCCTCCCGCCTCGCTCGTGCCAGGCGGCCGATGCGCGCTGCCCGGGCCACCACCTCGCGCAGGTGGTCCGCCGGCTCGGGTTTGGAGAGGTAGTCCAGGGCACCGAGGCGCAGCGCAGCCACGGCCGTGCTGACGTGGGGAGCACCGGTCATGAGCACGACTGCCACGTCGAGGTCTCGGTCCCGGATCGTCCGCAGCACCTCGATTCCATCGACGTCGGGCATCACGATGTCGCACAAGACGACATCGAACGGCTGGTGTGCGACGGCCTCGATCGCCTCCTCCCCGCCCGCCGCTTCGGCGACCATGGCGCCGAACTTCGAGAGGAGCTGCGCTGTGCATCGTCGCCCGTCGTCGTCGTCATCGACGACCAGCACCCGCGCGCCGCCCAACCCTCGCGTCTCGCCTTGGGGATGTACCACGCACTCCGCCATCGGGCTCTCCCTTCCCGCGCCCCCCGTCATCCCCCGATGCCACGCGCGCCGCTGTCCGGTCGGACGCTGGTCCCGGGAACTCGCGCCACGGCCCGCCGCAACTCGGCCAGCCTGAGCGGTTTCTCGAGGAAGTCGGCGAAGCCGGCGCATCGCGCCCGCTCGCGGAATTCCCACCCGACCCAGCCGGTCACGGCGATGATCGGGACCCCGTCCAGAAGCCCCTGCGCCCTGGCGCGCTTGACCAACTCGAACCCGTCCATGTCGGGCAGGCCGATGTCCAGGAGGATGAGGTCCGGGCGCCAGTGGTCGAGAACCTCGAGCGCTGCCCGGGCATTGGTCGCCCGAACGACGGCGTGGCCGTCGGACTCCAACACGCGCGCAGCGAAGCTGGAGTTTCCGTCGTCGTCCTCGACGTGGAGAATCCACATCGTCAGATCCTCCACGCGATCCCGCTCGCCCTACGGTGCCGGCACAAGACGCACCATCCTCATCTCGGTCGTCGGCGACGGACCGGTCGGGTCGAGGGTCACGAAGTAGACGACGACGAAGGCGTCGCCGGCCCAGGCCACGCCGAACGGCCCCGGTTCGCAGCCGCGGTCGGCAGTGCACGAGGTGTCCACCTCCAGCGCCCCGCACGAGGTGTCGCCGGTGCGGCCCATGAGGTCGGCGCGGACGAAGAAGAGGCGGATGCCGGTCGCCACGTCCCCTCCTCGCAGGACGGTGACGAGGCCGTTGTCGCCTGCCGCGAGCTCCGTGTCGGCAAAGAACATGGCGAAGGGCAGGTCGCAGGAGACAGGCGCATCGAGCAGCGTGGCTCCGCGGTCGAATGCTGCAAAGCCCAGGCCGATCGGTCCGATGTCTGATCGTCGGCGCCAACCCATTCGGAAAGCGTTGCCGGCGTCGACGATCCGGCCCGAGGTGCCAACGCCAAGAGTGCCGCCATCGGAGACGGTAGTGAGCGCCGTGTCGGCCGCGCCGAATCGCAGCGAGCAGTCGGAACCCGCGCCCGCCCCCGCACGCCACCAAAGGACGCCGACCGTGCCGTCGGCACCGGTGGCGATCCGCGACGGGGTATGGGCCCCGAGGTCGGCCTCGAGCACAGTCGGGGTCGTCGCGGCATCGATCGTGCCATCGGGCGACAACCGGCCGAGGAGGATCCGACTTGAGCCGTCCCCGTCATGGACGCAGGGGAGGGTGTCCGTGCCATCGTACCACGTCATGAAGTAGCCGCTCGGATGAGGCGCCAGGGCGGGCAGGTCGGAGTTGGGGGACATGAGCAGCGAGGCTGGCGGCTCGACGAGGCCGCCCTCGACCGTGAGCCGTGCACGCCACAGCCCATCGATACCCGCGCGCCATGCGAGGGTGAAGTCCGTTGCCCGCGCAGCTCTCGTCAGCCCCGACTCCGTCCACCCCGATGCAAGGACGATTCCCACGTCTCCGCGAGCCAGCGTGCCGCCAGGCCACAGGAACCGCGACCAGATCGTTCCGACGATCCCCGGTGAGACCTCCGGGCGGTTCCATGACGCGACGAGCGTGCCGTCGTCCATCGGCGTCAATCCCATCCCGCCCACCGCGACGACCGTCGGATAATCCACCGGCGGCAGCACCACCGGCGGTCCCTCGACGACGTACGGTCGGGCTGCCGGGTCACGCGGGCCGACTGGATCACCATCGCCAAGCAGGCAGTCCCAGGTGCAGCCGTCCCGGTCCTCCTGGTTCCCGTCATCGCATTCCTCGCCGTCGTCCACCACGCCGTTGCCGCAAGGCGGCGGAGGCAGGACGACCACCTCGGCGACGTCGCCGCCCTCCGCGCCTCCCTCCTCCGCATCGGCGTCGGCCGTGTCGGCGCCGACGTCGGCGACATCGGCATCCCGATCCGGCGCGTCGGGGTTCAGCTCGATGTAGGTGTGCTGACACGCCGTCGGAGTCAGACCCGCAAGTACCGCAAGGACATGAATTCGGATCGTCATGGGCGTCCCTCCCAGGTTTCGCTGCATCCCTCTCGTCACGACGCAGCTTCCCCTTACCCAATTAGAGCCAGGCAAACGCCGATTGTCGTCGTCGATTCTTTCGGATTGTCGGCAGCCGTTGATCGGGAGCCCGCCGCCGTGGCACACTTCCGACGTCAAGGCAGGAGTCGACCTTGCGGTTGCCCATCGGAATAATGTACGTGTTTTTGATGGGTTGGACGATGCCCATCGCTGCTGCGGCCGGCGAATCTGCCCGTCTGCCGACCGTCGTCCTCCGGATCTGCGATAGACTGGACGCCGAGTCCATTCTCGGCATCCTGAACGCCCATTTTCAGGATCTGAATGTCCGGCAGGGTGACGAGGGGGGCGCCACGAGCCCCTGGCTGGCGGAGTTGTGCGCCGATTCCGATCGCGTCGTCTCGACCCTGACCAACACGACGACCGGGGCTTCCGACACGCAGACTTGGCCCGTGCCTCTTGACGTGGGGGACGAGGGCCTGGACCGCTTCGCCGCGCACATCCTGGGCAACCAGATCAGGACCGGCCTGGAAGCGTCGCCGCACGTCGCCCCGCCTACGCCCGGCGGCGAAGAGGATGAGGGTGCCGGCCCGCCGTCCGCCGAAGCGTCCGCGCTCGGGATCGACCTCTACTTCGCGGTCGGCTTCGAGTCCGTGGGGGGGCTCACGGATCGGACCGATGCGGCATCGATCGCGCTGGGGCCCGGGCTCTTTGCGGGTGTCATCCTGGGGCAGCACGGCATCGTCGGCGTGGGCATTCGATCGCTCACGGTGCTGGGCAGCGGGCCGGGGATGGACCTGTTGGAAACCTTGCCGCTCTCGATCGGTGGCGGTTGGAACGCCCCGCTGGGTCCCGTGGAGGTCCAGGCCGTGCTGGAGGTCATCGCCGAGCGGTGGTGGCCATCGGGGTCCGTGTGGGGCGGCGGCTGGCGAGGGGGCTTGGGCGCGCGGGGGGGCCTGGTCGTCCCGCTGGGCTGGATGCTGCGGATCCGGGTGGATTTCGGTGTCGAGTACTTCACCGAAGGTTATTCGCTCGGCTACACGACGGAAACCAGCAGAGAATTCGTCGCCGAGCTCTCGAATCTGAGGTGGCGAGCGTCAGCCGGCCTGGAACTTCGTTTTCCCGTCCAGTAGAAATCGACGACGACAATTGCCGTTTGGGGGGCTCTAATTGGTTGTGAAGGGGATTGTGCGACCATCGAGGCATCCCATCCGCGCCGACTTGGTCGCCGCTGCGAGGGCGGGCGAGGAGGCGGCGCAGCGCCACCTCCTCGCCAAGGTCCAGGCGTTCGTGAACTTCGTGCTCATGGGCCTTGGCGGCCGGTCGGCCGCCCTCGGGGATCTGGCCAGCGACATCTGCGCCCGTGTCTTCGTGAAGCTCCCTCGGTACCGCGGGAAGGGGTCGTTCACGTCGTGGGTGGGCAGGATCGCCTCACGGCGGTTCTACCGGTGGCAGAGGGCGGAAGGGAAGCGACAGCGGTTCAAGGCCGAGCTTCGGGTGCTCGGCGGCCCTCGGACGGAATGCCCGGAGGACCTCGTGAACCGGCGGGAGGTGTTGGCCGGTGCCGCGGAAGGCGTCAGGCGCCTGCCGCCCAGGCTGCTCGATTGTTTCGTGGCGGTCCACTTCGCGGGCGATACTCCGGCGGAGGCCGCGAAGACGATCGGGGGGACGCCCCGCGCCATCGCGAACGCCGTGTACCGCGCGCGCAAGATGCTGCACCGCGAGCTGGAAGAAAGAGGTCTGCTCGACCCGGCGTCTCCGCGCATCTCGACGCCTGCAAAGCCGGTCCTTGGGCTGACACCCGCCCCTTGCACGGGCGACGCGCGAGACCCAGGGGGAGGAGAAAACGATGACGGATGAGTTCAAGGACGTCGACGAGCTGATCGAGGCGATGCAGGAGCGGGGACGCACGTTGCCGCCGCTCGAGATGGCCGGCTTCGAGGAGACGATGGCGATGGTGGCCCGCCTGCGCCGCCGCCGGCGGCTGCTCTGGGGAGCCGTCACGCTGGGGGCTGCCGGCGTGGCCGCCGTCGTGGGGGCACTCGTGCTGCAGGGCCCGACACCGCCGCCGGAAGGCGGGGGGGCGGCCCCGGCGGCCGACTTGGCGGTGGTTCCGCCGCCGGCGGGCGCTCCCGGCCGCGAGCTACGGCCGCTGGTGCAGCCGCTGCCGGACGTCGTGGCGTTCGCGGACGAGGCGGCCCGGGTGACGTTCCCTTCGTCCGAGCGCGTCGTCCTCGGCGCGGGCATGCTCGCCCTGCAAGTCGGTCCCATCCATTCGCCCTCGCGGCTGATCATCGAGACGCCGGCGGCGACCGTGGCGATCACCGGGACGGTGCTGGCCGTGCGTGTCGAGCCCGACGGGACCGGCGTCGAGGTCCTGCGTGGCCGCGTCGAGGTGACCCGGGGCGGGCGGACGACCGTCGTCGAGGCAGGGCAGGAGTTGCGTCCTGGGGCGCCGGCTCCCGAGCGGCTGCCGGAGGTCCGATCCGCGACGCTCAGTGCGCTATTCCTCCAGGAACCGCCCACGGCGCCGGCGGCCGTCGTGGCCGCGGCCCCAAGCGTCGACCCGGCGGCGCAGAACGGGTCACCCGGGCCCACGGGGAGGCCAGTCGTGCCCCTCGCCTCGTCCGCCGACGAACCCGAGAACACGCCGCCCGCGACCTCTGCGGAGGCGCCCGACATGGACCAGACGTACCGCATGGTGGACGAGGCGATGCGGGAGCGGCGGTACGGCGATGCACGAGTCCTGCTCGAGACGGTGCTGGCCTTCGCGCCAGCGGGAGGCGGTCGGGAGGAGACGGCGCTCGTCGAACTCGCGGACGTCTGCCGGCGGCTGGGGGACGTCCCTTGCGAGCGACGTTCCCTCGCCCTGTACCTGGAGCGGCACCCGTCGGGAGCGTTCCGCGAAGAGGCCCGGGTCGACCTCTGCCGCTCGTTCGAGCAGTCCGGCCCGGTCCCGGAGCTGCATTCGTGCCTCCGGTTGTACCTCGACGAGTTCCCGGAAGGCAGGAAGGCGAAGAGGGCGCGCGAGTTGCTGGACGGCCCCGCGCCGGGCCGGCCAGAGGGTGATGGCGTGTAGCGCCCCGGCTGGCAACAGGTCGAATCGGCCCGCCCCCCGCGCTCGCGGGCCGCCAAGTCCGTTCCGAAGGCAAGGACAGTCGGCAAGGAAATGAAGCCCCCGTCGGGCGGCACGAAGGACGTGTCGCCGGCGAAGGGGCTGTCGTGTTTTCCGAACAGGAGCAAGGAACATGAAGGCCATTTGTGCGTTTTTCGTGATCGGTGCGCTCGCCGGCAACGCTGTCGCCTCGAACTCGAACTTCTACGGGACGTCGGGCGTGGATTCGATCACCGTCGGCAGGGCGCTGAACGCGGACGGCTACCTGATTTACTACGCGTGCATCAACGGCACCTGGACCCCGGGCGGGTACGTCAACAGCGGGTCGATCGACCAGGTCACCGTGTGGGCCTATGAGGGTTCCGACACCGTCACGGTTCGGAGCTCCAACGGGCTCTTCGGTTGCGGAGACGAGTTGAAGTACTTCTACCGCATGGACTACAGCTACGCCTGCCCGGGCGGCATCCACGTCTACGGCGGGTCCGGCAACGACGACATCATCGGCGCGCAGTGCGCCGAGGATCTTCAGGGCAGCTCAGGCACCGACACGATCTTCGGCAACGGCGGCGACGACATCATCTACGGCGGTACCGAGAACGACTGCATCGACGACACGACTGTCTACTCCCTCTCGTGCGGGGCCGGTACCGACTCCTTCACGGACAAGAGCCCCTGGAACGACTGCGAGATCCATGTCGACCACTGCAGCCTGTAGCTGCCCGACGTAGTCGGAGGTCGACGGGCCGGCGTCGTTTCCTGGCAGGTTGCGAGCGCCGGCCCGTCCTCCTCCCGTCCCCGTCCAGCCACCCGCCTCGCTCCACGGAGGGATCGAACGTCCCCCTCCCCGGAGCCGCAAGATGCCTGCCCGGCGACGGCCGTCGGCGAGCCTCGGTCTCGCCGTCTATTTATCGATTCGAAAATGGGGTAAGGTGCGCTGACGACTGCGAAATGGATCGATCGCAGGGGAAGGAGGATCCGAGGATGGCGAGGACGAAGGTCGTTACTGAACTGGGGCAGGTCGCGCACGAGGACATGCTCTACGCGGTGCACTGCCTGATCGACGCGGGGAAGACGACGGCCCGGGAGATCGCGCAGCTTGCCGGCGACCGTGGTGCTCGTATCGAAGCGCTGAAGGCCGAGCTGGCAGCGCTGGAGGGCGGCAAGGCCGTCGCCGGCGCGCCCGCGGCGCCGCGGGCCAAGCGGGCCTATCACCGGAAGGCCAAGCCGGCGCCAAGGGCCGCGACGAAGGCGGTGGCGAGCAAGCCCCCGAAGCAGCGGCTCGGCCGCAAGATCGTCCGGAGCGACGGCCGCTCGTTCACCGTGACCGCCGCGGTGGTCGAATCCCGCCGCCTGCAGGGCCAGTACATCGGCAACCTGCGCAAGATCCCCGAGAGGGAGCGCGACCGCTACCGCGCCGTCGTCAAGTCCAAGGGCGTGGCCGCCGGCGTGGCGGCGATCAAGAAGCGCCTCGGCATCGCCTGACCGCGACGCGGTCGGCGACCCGCACGCCCGTCTCCTCCCGTTCACGGCACCGCCGTGGCTACGCGAGCGGGTGCTCCGTCGGCGCCTGCATGTGCGCCGCCTGCCGGCGAACCCGCTCGACGAATGCCTTCAGGGCGGCCAAGTGCCGATCCGCCTCGCCGACGAGGAAGTTGAGCTTCCCCGGCGTCATGCTCGCCAACTCGTCGTCCGAGCCCGTCTTGTGGGACCGCGCCAGGACGGCCAGCTGGCCCAACCCCGAGACGAGGCGCGCCGTCGGTGTCATCGGCCGCCGGCCGCGATGGGCGCCGTTGCCGTTCGAGCGGCCCACCTTGCGCACCTCGGCCGCGAGCTCGCGCTTGCTGAGGTTCTCGCGCACGGCCTTCTTGGCCAGCGTCAGCTTCACCTTCTCGTCGTGGACCGGCAGGAGCGCCGTGTGGTGGCTCACCGGCAGCGCGTTGGCGATGTCGTCCGGCAGCTCCTTGAGCTGGTCGACGAGGCCCACGCAGTTCCAGAGGAAGGCGTGCGAGACGTTGAGGTCCTCGCGCACGCAGAGCTTGCGGAACGAGATGTGCTTCATCCCGCGCCGGCGGAAGGTTTCGCTCTTGCCGTCGAAGAACTTCTGGAGGACGTAGTCGCCGATCCACTTGGCCGTCTCCAGGCCCTTCGACACGTACACGTGGTTGATCTCGCGCACGGCCGCGTCGATGAGTTCCTGGCGGATCCCCTTCTCGCCGGGAAGCGGCGACTCCTTGACCAGCGGGTCCGGTGCCCTGGCCACCACAATGGCCTTCTTGTTGTTGTTCCCCTTGATCATTGCTCCCATGCCCGTGCCCTCCCGTAGTTCTGCCCGGAATACCGAAGGACAGCCCCTTGCAGTCGCAGCGGTACACCGGTCCCGACATTCAATTAGAGCCAGGCAAACGGCGATTGTCGTCGTCGATTCCTGAAGAAAAGTGAACGGAGCTCGTCCCGCATCGGCGACACCACGGCGGCCGCGCGTCGTTCGAGGGCCGACTTGCGGCGATCTCATCGGGAAGCCGCGCTTCGATGGCCTCGAACACTCGGAATTCGCAAATCGCCGGACTCGCTCACGAATCCAGGATTCTGTTTTCCCAGGATGAATGGACAGAAAGTCGCCGCAACGTGGCGGTTCTATTGGTGTTTCATGCTGCGACGAGGTCGCGACTGGCGTCCGTCGGCCGTGAGGGACATTCCCGGTTCGGGCAGATTTGCCCGAACCGTGTCCGCTCGCCCGCCACGCGCTGGCCTCCCGTGTCATCGTCGCCCTGCCCGGAAGTCCGGGCGCGCGGTACGACAGCCGATTGCGTGCCACGTTTGAGCGGCGACCGGAGGCGCCGAGAATGGCCGTGGTTCCGCGGGGCGATGTCACGGCCGACGTTCGAGACCTCGGCGAAGTGATCAAAAACGATCAAGAACGATCAATCTTGATCACCGGCAGGGCGCGCTGCTCTCCCCTGCGGCGACGGCCACGGCGGCCCTGGGGCACTTTGCGCCGAGGAGCACGCCGTCGAGTGCCACGTCCCGCACGCACGAGGGCGTCCGTCGCCATGCCGCCGGGGTTGCCAGGATGCACGACCGAGCAGCCGGCGTGTCGACTCCCAGCTCACGGACGGCTTCCCGAAGACCGCGGCTGTTGGTACAATGACGGCCGGGAGCAACGGGAAGCGATGCTTGCGCTGCGGAAACCCGAGGGCATGATGGCATGCGGCATGCCGGCTCTGCTTCTCGCTCTTGCCCTGGTGACCCCGGCCTGCGACTTGATGATCACGCTCGAGCCGGCCACCTACGAGGACCTCGATGATGATCAGCGGTCCGCCGCGGACCGGATCTTCGCGAGGCTGCAAGCCTACCACGCACGGCTGCGGGCCATCAGCGGGGGCCAGTACGGTCTCGGACCCATCGCCGAGGACAAGGACCGCATCGACGTGTCGGTCCTGGGCAAGTGGGTCATGCTCAACCTCGGCGACGACCGGATCCACATCACGACCTGGGAGAACCTGACCGCCGAGCAACGGGAGCGGTGGGCGTCGTGGTTTGGCGAGGGACTCGAGGCCGCGGCGGCCCGGTACCGGACCTTCTTCTACGACTACGTCGCCCTGCACCTCGCGGGGATCCAGACGCTGTTCTCGGTCCAGGGCGTCAACTGGGTGTACGTCCACCGCGGCACGTTCTCCGTCGACCGCGACGCCCAGCGGATGGCCGTCGACTACCTGACCGAGACCGAGCGCAGCCTCTTCGACTTCGCGCGCAGCACATGCTCGGCGATCCGCGCACGCTTCGACGAACGGTGGGCGGCGCACTACGACAAGTTCTACTACGGGGACCACGTCCGGGACTTGGCTGACCCCGACGATCCCACGGGTCACATCTGGTTCCTCTGCGCACACCTGGAAGCGGGTGAGGCGCGACGGCTCGAGGGTCCGTACACCTTCGCCGGCGAGCTCGACGTGCTCGTCCGCCTGCGGTCCGGCGACTACTGACGAGGCGCCGAGGGCCTACTCGATGTCCGCCGTCAGCGCGATGAACCCCACCGCGGCCATGAACTCCACGGCCGCGTCGAGCGGCTTGCGACTGCCCCGTCCCCGGATGTCCAACATGTAGTCGCCGATCACCGTGCTCGCCTCGACCGGCGTCGCCTTCCCGGCGCGCAAGGCTCCTTCCACGAGCGTCTCCAACCGCGAGAATGCCGCCGCGTCGAGCTCCGATCGCGCGACTCGTACGGCATCATCCAGCGCCGGCCGGTCGCGACGCCCGAGCGCCACGGCGACGACGTGGGTCAGCCGCCCCCAGAACGCGGATTCGTCGGGATGGTCGGCGGCAACGTGCTTCTTGTAGCTCGAGACCAGAGTGGTCGCCAGCAGCCGGGGCGCGCTGTGCGCGTGGAACGCCGCCAAGCTCGCGTCGGTGCGGTCGTGCACCTGGAGCTTGCCGAAGTCCACGCGGTCGAAGTCCTTGGCGACCCGCTCCCACAACTCGAGGTCCCGCACCCCCGCCTCGATCAACCTCACGTCGGCGTTCGTCTCGACCAGCCACCGCAGCAGGACGAGCTTGCCGGCCAGCGTCGTGTTCGCCATCAACTCGCCCAGGACGACCAGCGCCGGATCCGGCGACTGCTGCAGGACCTCGGAGAGGTGCTGGCTCAACACTGCCTTCACGGACGGCAGCCGCATCGTGTCCAACTCGTCGCCCGGAGGCTCCTCGGCCGAGGACTCCATGCGGATCGCGCACGCCATCTGCTCGGGCACGCCGCGGAGTCCGTCGGTGGCCACCCAGAAGACGATCTTCTCGACGCCGGGATCCAGCGGCAGCCGGAACTCCTGCTCGAGGCAACGCCCCGCCTCGACCAGAGGCAGCGCCGAGCCCGTCTCGTAGCGGTCCTTGAGCACCGTCACCGCCGCTGCTCCGGGGATCCTCTCTCCGAAGTCCGCCTTCGCGCACGCGTCCCATCCGTCGCCGCAGGACGGGCACACGACCTTCACGTCGAGGAAGAAGTCGGTCGGCGTCTTCCCTTCCCGCCCGATGGCCACAAGCCGCAGGCGCACGGAGCGGGTCTGGCCGGGGCGCAACTGGTCGAGCCGAAGCCGCGCCTCGTCTGAGCAGACGCCCGGCCGGATCGATGGGCGCGAGGGTGTCCGTGGCTGCGCCGGTTTCCGGGTCGCCGGCAACGAAGACGGCCTTTGCAGGAGCTGCGTCAGCCGCTCCCGCTGCTCGGGCGTGGCGAACAGTTCGACGCCCGTCCCCGCAAGCTGGCCCGGCGACAAGTCCCCAGGCCCGCCGTCTACCACGCGGGCGACCCGACCATCGATCCAGTCCATCCGCTTGGATTCATCGGGCAGCGGGAGCCCGAGGCGCAGCTTGGTGCCGATGGACAGGGGAGCGGACGACTCGACGAACGCGCCGACCACGCTCAGGTTGCGGATCACGCCCGGGTACGAGCCCCGCGAGGACACGCAGAGCGTGTCGAGGCATGTGCGGCGGCGCGCGAACCGTCGTCGTTCCAGGCGGAGCCCCGAAGTCATGGTCGCTTCGTCTCCCTCATGGGGGTGCCCCCGCCAACAGCGGCAGGCGCATCTGCGGACCGACCGAACCAACCCCCTGACGTTCGACGGTCCGATAGTACCGCAAGCCCGGCACGACCCGGAAGCTCCAACGGCGATCTCCGCGCGTTCGCCCCACTTCGCGGCGCGGAACCGTCGGAACCAGGTGCGTCAGACCGCCATCGTGTGGAAGGCGACGTAGATGTTGAGAGGGGGATCGGGCAGAGGTGCGGGGGGATTTACGCCACGATCCCCTTGAGCGCCTTGAGCGCCGCGAGCCGAACGACGCGCTTCGCCGGCTTGGCCTTGCGGATTTCCTCCGTCTTGGTGAAGGGGTTCATCCACTTCCCGGCCTTGACGGCCGCCTTGGTCCGGATCTTCGCCTTGACCATGCCCGGGAGGATCGCGAACTCGCCGGGGCCCTTCTTGCCCAGCTCCTTGGCGGCCAGCACGCCGAGCACGTCGAACACCGACGCTACCAGCTTGCGGCTCAACCCCGTCTTCTCCGCGAGGTGCGTCACGATCTGTCCCTTGGTCATCTTGTTCGCCATCTCCGACCTCCCAACCGTCGGCGTCGCAGGGCGGCGTCGTGCCGCTCGGACCCGACGGAACAGCATCTACGGCATAGGCGGCGGCGAGGTCAACCTCGACGGCGACGCTGCCGGCGGGGCGTCCGGGGCGCTCGTCGTCATGAGGCTCGTGGGCGAGGCGACGCCGTCGTCAGGGATGGCGGGCAAGAAACTCCCAGGAGGATCTTGCCCAGGGGGTACGCCGTGGCACGACGTGCTCCGACGTCGAGCTACAGCCAACGGTCGGGGTCGTCCGCGTCGTCCCCGTACGCATGCGGGTCGGCGGCCGTCGGCGCGGCGGCGGCAGGCGTCGCCTTGGAGCTGGTCGTCGTCGGTCATTCCGATGTCCTGCACGACGACCTCGACGCCCAGGACCTTGGTGTTGAACGGCAGGGCGAGTTCGTCGTGCAGCGCGTCCCAGAACCCCATCGCCTGCTCCGACTCGTCGTGGGCGTCGACCGTCGCCTCCGCGATCAGGGCGGGAATCCTGTTCTCGTCCTTGGCAGCAGCGGCACGGCGCCGCATCGGCTTCTTGCGAGGAGCCACGGCTCACCTCCCTTCGACCACGGTTCCGGCAGCAGCCGCGCCGCAGAGCGGGCAGAAACGCCAGCCATCAAGGAGCGCGACCTGGCACGACGGGCAGACGGAGACGACGCCGGCGTCGGGCTTGGCCACGCTGCACGTCCTGGCTCTCCGCTCCCAGCTCCGTGCGAACATCCAGCGCGTCGTCGTAACGAGCTGGCAGTAGATGTCCGGCCGTTCATCGAGCAGCAGTTCCCGCAGGTAGAGCCAGTGGGCGAGGCGCGCCGACGCCTCGATCATCAGCTTCTTCATCTCGTCGTCGGTGATCCGCGAGACGCCCGGGTCGGCAAGGATCGGCGACGGGCGGCCGGCGTGGAGTTCCTCCAGGAAGCCGTTGCGGAAGGCGTGGGCGGTGATCGCGTTCGCTTCGTCCCGCAAGGTCAGCTCGGGGTGGCCGCGGATGGGAAGGGTTTGGGCCAGGTCCCCGTCCTTGCTGGCGGAGTTCTCGATGTCGGCCAGGAAGTCGCCGACGCTGATCATCCTGCTTCCTGCACGTCGCTTCGTCGTCATTGCTTTCCCCGGGTCCGAAGGTCATCCCCCTGTTGGTCGTCGCCGGCCGGCATCCTTCCGCGCCGCGATCATGATCCTCGCGCACGCCTCCGCGTCCGACGCCGCATCGTGATGGTCGAGCCGCAGCCCCAGGTGCCGGCAGACGTCCGGCAGCTTCGCCGTGCGCAGCCCCCACACCCGCTTCGCCCACTCCACCGTGCACTCGAAGCGCAGCGCCGGTGGCCGCAGCCGCGCCGCAGCGCAGCACGCATGCAGCACCCCCTGGTCGAACGTCGCCCAGTGGGCGGCCAGGAACTCGGCGCCGTCGAGCATCGGGGTCAGCTTCGGCCACAGGTCGCCGAAGGTCGGCGCCGTTGCGACATCTTCCCACGAGATGCCGTGGAGGTACGTGAAGACGACCTCCCGGCGCGGCGGGCGGATGAAGTGCGTCTCGCGGCGGACGATCTCGTCGTTCTCGACGCGGACCAGGGCGACCGCGCAGGCGCTGTCGGGGGACTTCGTGGCGGTCTCGAAGTCGATGGCGACGAAGCTGCCCGCAGGACCCGGGGGAAGACGATGTCGCGCAGGGGCGGTTGTGGCTCGGTCCGCGCGGCCCCGCACCAATGTCGGTTGCGTCTTGGGCGGCGCGCACCTACTCGTCGTCGGTCGCTTCGTCGTCATCAACCTGGTCCTCCGATTGCGGGCCGGCTGGTGGAGCAAGCCAGCCGATGCGTTCGAGCATTCCTCGGCCGTCCCATCGGCCATCCTGCGGGTCGGGGAGGTTGTCGGTGATCTGCGAGTCTCGCGGGGACGCAGCGGCCAGCGTCGAGAAGACCCAGCGGCCGACGTCGGTGACCTCGACCCTGCGCAGACACGTCCACCGGGAGGTCCGGCCGAGCCACCTGCCCGCCGACCTGCCGCGGCAGGAGCCACGCCAAGCCGAACGGCTGGCCGGCCGGCCGTGTCGCCGGCCGCGTGCCGACACTCGAGCCGGCCGACAGGGCGTCGTACTCCCAGAGGTAGAAGTCGGCGGCCACCGCGAAGCACTCCTCCGGCGTCCCTTCGCCGAACGGGAACTCCTGCGCCATGTCGTACGCCCCCGTGCTGTACCGCCAGATGGCGAAGTCCCACTTCTCGAGGTCGCCCTTGTAGCCCAGCCGCGCCAACGGACCGAGGGAGATCTTGCTGCCGAACAGCCCCACCCGCCGGCGGGCGGCCAGGTACAGGTACCCGCCGCGGAACTGGAAGTCGAACGACACCGCGGCACCGGACTGGAGGTACCGCTCCTGTTCCGGTTCGAGCCGGCGTAGGATCTCCGCTCGGACTTCCGGCGGGATGGTCGCGCGGACCCGCTCCTTGCGTCTGTTCGTCTTGCCGGCCGCCACCATCGTAGCTGCGCCTCCTCCGCCCGTCCTCGCGTTCATCGCTGCCGACGCCGCCGAACAGGCCGCCCGCTCTGCCGCCCAACGGGCTTCCGCTCGCCGCACAGCTCGACGACTCGCGGGTGCACAGGATTCGCCGGGTCGTCCACGGCGTCCTCAACCTCGTCGGCGATGGCCTCGAACGAGACCTCGCCGAGGACGGTGCGGGCCTCGCAAACGGCAGGGTTCGGGCTGCGGACCGTCCGGGCCCAGAGCCAGGCGATGACGGTCAACTCCTTGCTGATGTAGTTTTTGAGGTCCGGGCGGCCTTTGGCCATCTCGGCGGTGATCTTCACCTTCGGGTACAGGTGTCCGATGCGCTTGAACGCCTCGTCGCGCATCCACCCGCCGTAGTACCGGACGTCCTCGGCGAGACCCTGGGCGCCTTGCCATCCGCCTGCCGTACGTTGCTGCTGCTGCGACTTCGGGTTGACGGGCGGGCGGCCGGCGAACTTCGGGGGGATCTCGGCATCCGGCGAGATCGCCCGGATCTTCGTGCCGACCTGCACCTGCTCGAGCTTCACCACGCTGGTCCCCTCCGCCGAGATGATCGGCGCCGCCGCGCCCGGTGCCGACGGAGTCCTCGACGTTCCCGACGGACGGGTCCGGGGAGCATCGCGGCCACCGGGGCTGGGCGGATGATAGCATCGTCCCGGGCTGCCGGTGCATGGTTGCTCGGCGGTGCGCGAGTGGATAGGGTTGCGGACGATGGAACGATTGGCGTCGAGGCCCGAGATGTTCCGCAAGTACGTCGATGACGGTGCGCCGCTGCTCGTGTGGGACGGTGGGGAGGAAGGGGCCGGGAGCGAGGGGTTCACGATCGACCCGGCGGTTTGCATCAGTCCGACGTGCCCGTGTCGCGAGATGCAGCTCGGTGTGCGTCGGATTGCCGGGGGTGCGGCCGGGACGGTGGTGGAGGGGGCGGGGCCGACGGTGTGGGTGCCGTTCGACATCGACAAGGGCGAGATCGTGGTCCCGGAGGGAGCCAAGGGGGACGAGACCGCGGGACCACGGATCGACGCGTTGCGCGCGGCGCTCAAGCCGGTCCACGTGGGTCATCTTCGGGAGCGATGGCGGCGCGTGAAGGGGCAGCAGCGGCCGGACGAATGGCGGGACCAGGACTGGAGCAAGATCGACCTCGAGGTGATGGTGCCGTACTTCGACGTTTTCCCGAGTGCCTGGGACCTGAGTGCCGAGCATGGCGGCCGCAGGTTCTGGGTGATGGACTACTGGTGTTTGGTACCCGGGTGCGGGTGCAACGAGCTGCGGGCGGACGTGATGGGTGAGAGGGGCGGTTCGGTCGGCTTCGTGCGGGTCGAGGCGGAGGGATGGAAGGTGGTGGAGGTCGAGGGCGATCGGGTCGCCGGGGAGATCTGGGAGGCTCTTGCGGCGGATGCGCACGACCGGCGGATGCTGGAGAAGAGACGGCTGTCGATGCTGCGGGTTGCGCGGGAGCTGCCGGCGTTCCTTGGTTCGAGTGTGGCGTCGCGGCGGCGGGGAGCGGCGGGAGCGGTGGGGCGCAACGAGCCGTGCCCGTGCGGATCGGGGAAGAAGTTCAAACGCTGTTGTGGCGAGTAGTCTCGCGGTGTCGACGCCGGCGGACGAGGTCGACGCCCGCGCCCACGCCGACGGCGGCGAAGTTGATCCTGGATAGTTGATCTAGTCGGGGCGAGTGGATTTGAACCACCGACTCCCAGACCCCCAGTCTGGTGCGCTAACCAGGCTGCGCTACGCCCCGAACATGCGCCGCGGCCACCGGCCTTGCGGCGGGCGCCGATCCCTAGCCGGATCGGCGGCCTTTGGCAACCCCTTCCTGAGCCTTCGCCGCGGGTGGCTTGCGCAGCGGGAGCGGGGCCTCCAGGCGGGTCGCCGCCAGGCCCAGCGCATCGGCCGCCTCGCACAGCGTCCGGCGGATGTCGTGCGCCACCGACACGCCCGCGTCCTGCCGGGTCTTGCGCGCCTCGCCCAGCGCCTCCTCGATGCCGCGCTCGCGCAGCACCTTGCGCGCGCCGTCGATGGTGTAGCGCAGGTCGTGCAGCAGGTGCCGCACCAGCGCCAGGACCTCGACGTCGCGCCGCGAGTACACGCGCTGCCCGGAGCGGGACTTGGCAGGCCGGATGGAGCGGAACTCGGTCTCCCAGTAGCGGATGACGTGCGGTTTGATGCCCAGGATCCGCGCCGTCTCGCCGATACGGAAGAAGAGCTTGTCCGGCAGGACGAGAGCACGCATCGGGAGGCTCCCGGGCCCTACTTGCGGCCCGGGTTCAGCCGCGCCCGCAAGACCTGCGACGGTTTGAACGTCAAGACCTTGCGCTCCGCGATCACGATCGGCGCGCCGGTCTGGGGGTTGCGGCCGGTGCGCTGCGACTTGTGGCGCACGGTGAAGTTGCCGAATCCGGAGACCTTCACCTGCTCTCCCTTCGACAGCGTTTCCTTCATGATGTCGAAGATGGCCTCGACGGCATCCGAGGCCTCCTTCTTGCTGAAGCCGCCGACCTTCTCGTATACCCCGTCGACCAAATCCGCCTTTGTCATCGGATTCCCTCCTTGGCCCGCCCATCGGACTCTCTCCCCGCGGGCCTCGTCGAGCCGTCCACTGGGGAACTCCCTCCCCCGGCTACTTGCGGATCGTTACCCCAAACCGCGAAACAAGTCCATCCACCACGCGCCCGTGCGCCGCCTCGACCTCGTCCTCCGTCAGCGTGCGCTCGGCATGCCGGTACACGAGCGCGAAGGCCATGCTCTTCTTCCCCTCCGGGATGCCCTTGCCGCGGTACACGTCGAAGACCGAGACGTCGTCGAGGAACGCGGGTCCCAACTTGCGGGCCTCGGCCACGACGTCCCCCGCCGCGACGGCCTCGTCGAACACGGCGGCCAGATCCCGGCGCACGGCGGGGAAGCGCGGCAGCTCCCGGACCTTGTCCGGCCCCGACCGGAACCGCTCGGGGCCCAGCTCGAGCTCGAGGAGCTGCACGCCGCGCGGCACGTCCAGCCGGTCCGCCGTCGCCGGGTGGATCTCGCCGGCGAAGCCGGCTTCGGCGCCGTCGAGCTCGACGAGGCAGGCCGAGCGCGGATGGCACCAGGGGACGCGCTCGGCGGCGGGGCGCAGCGCCCAGGGGCGGCGGAGCGAGCCGTCGGCGACGGCGGCGAGCATCGCGGCCAGGTCGTAGAGGTCCCAGTCCGCGGCGTTGCCGGCGAGGCCGTCGAGCCGTTTGCCCGCCAGCACGATGCCCAGCCGCCACGCCTCATCGGGGAGCCCCGGAGCCCCGCCGGGACGCCGGTGGAAGGTCTTGCCGATCTCGAACAGCGCCGCGCCCGGCAGCCGGTGCGCGAAGGCGAGCCGCACGTCGCCCAGCAGCCCCGGGAGCAGGGTGGTACGCAGGAGGGCGCGACCCGCGTCGAGCGGGTTCTTGAGAGGGACGCACCCGGCCGCGGTCGCCCCGAACGCCTGCAGCGTCGGCAGGTCGGCGAAGACGTGGTTGACCGTTTCGGCGAGCCCGCGGGCGATGAGCACGCGGCGCAGGGTGGCCAGGCGTTCCCAGTTGCCGGGCGCGCGCGGCCCCGCGGTGACGGTCGGCGGGGTGCCGGGCAGCGAGTCGTATCCGCCGATGCGCGCGATCTCCTCGACCAGGTCGATCTCGCGCGTCAGGTCCGGCCGCCAGCCCGGCGCGACGACGTCGAGCGCGCCGCCGGAGGCCGGGGCGAGCCGGCAGCCGAGCCGCTCCAGCGTTCCGCGGATCTCCTCGGGCGCGAACTCGCGGCCGACGATACGCGTGACGCGCGAGGGTCGGAGGCGGACGGGCGCCGGGTCGGGACCCGCGCCGCCGGCGTCGATCGCCTCGCCGCAGACCCGTCCCCCGCCCAGCTCGGCCATCAGCCCCGCGGCGTAGGCGAGCGACCGCGGCACGCCGCCGCGGTCCGTGCCGCGCTCGAAGCGGTACGACGACTCGGACGACAGCCCCAGGCGGTGCGAGGTGCGGCGGATCGACGGCGGGTCGAAGTGCGCGCACTCGAGCAGGACGTCCCTGGTGTCGTCGCGGATCTCGCTCGACAGGCCGCCCATCACACCGGCCACGGCCACGGGTCCTTCGCCGTCGCAGATGAGGACGTCGTCGGGCACGAACCGGCGCTCCAGTCCGTCCAGGGTGAACATCGTCTCGCCGTCGCGGGCGCGGCGGACGACGATCGCGCCGCCGCGGAGCTTCGCGAGGTCGAAGGCGTGGAGCGGCTGGGAGAAGAGGAGCAGCACGAGGTTGGTGACGTCGACGAGGTTGGAGACGGCGCGGACGCCGAGCAGGTGCAGTCGGTAGCGGATCGCCCACGGGGAGGGGCGCACGGCGAGGTCGCGGACGACCTGCGCGCCGTAGCGCGGGCACCCCGACGGATCGTCGACGCGCACCCGCAGCTCGAGCTCGCGCGGCGCGCGCTGGAACGAAGGGGCCTGGGGCAGCCGCACGGGCCGCCGGAAGATCGTCCCCAGCTCGCGGGCGATCCCGAGGTGTCCGAGGCCGTCGGGGCGGTTGGGGGTGACGTTGACGTCGAGCACGTGGTCGTGGAGGCAGAGGGCTTCCACGAGGCTCGCGCCGGGCCGGACGTCGGGCGGAAGGACGAGCAATCCCGACGCATCGGCGCCGATGCCGAGGTCGCTCTCGGAGCACAACACGCCGAGGGACTCGACGCCGCCCACGCGGCGCGCCTCGACGACGACGTCGCCGAGCCTGGCGCCCGGGGGGGCGTAGGCGGTCCTGCCGCCGGGGGCGGGGATGTTCGGGGCGCCGCAGACGACGTCGCGGCGGCCGTCCGCGTCGCCGACGACGACGACGTGCATGTCCGCGCGGCCGGGGTGCGCGCGCACCTCGAGCACCTCGCCGGCGACGACGCCGGCCAGATGCGCGCCGGCGCGATGCACCGCTTCGACCTCGAACCCGGTCATCGTCAGCCGTTCGGCGATTTCGGCTGCCGGTTCGGGCAGGTCGATCAGCTCGCGCAGCCAAGCCAGGGAGATCTTCATTGGAACTGCCTCAGGAAGCGGAGATCGTTCTCGTAGAGCAGGCGGATGTCGGACATGCCGTGGCGGAGCATGGCCAGCCGGTCCACGCCCATGCCGAAGGCGAAGCCCTGCCACTTCTCGGGGTCGTAGCCGACGTGGCGGAAGACGGCGGGGTCGACCATGCCGCAGCCGAGGATCTCGAGCCATCCGCTGCCCTTGCACACGCGGCAGCCCTTGCCGCGGCAGACGACGCAGCGGCAGTCGATCTCGCCGGACGGCTCGGTGAACGGGAAGAAGGACGCCCGGAAGCGGACGGTGACGTCGGCGCCGAAGAACTCCTGGACGAAGAGGGTGAGGCAGCCCTTGAGGTCGGCCAGGGTCGTGTGGTCGTCCACCAGGAGCCCTTCGACCTGGTGGAAGCGGGGCGAGTGGGTGGCGTCGTCGTCGTGGCGGTAGACGGCGCCGGGGATGACGACGCGCACGGGCGGCTCTTGGGCGAGCATGGTGCGGATCTGGACCGGCGAGGTGTGGGTGCGCATGAGGAGGCTGCCGGGCGCATCGACGAACAGCGTGTCTTGCATATCCCGCGCCGGATGGTCGGGCGGGAAATTGAGCGCCTCGAAGTTGTGGAAGTCGTCCTCGACCTCGGGGCCTTCGGCCACGTGGAAGCCCAGGCGTCCGAAGATGTCGACGATGTCGTGCATCGTGGACATGAGCGGGTGGGCGTGGCCATGGGGCAGGCCGCGGGGGGGGAGGGTCGGGTCGAGCGGTGGTCCGGCGAGGGAGCGTTCGAACGCATCCTTCTCGAGGGCGGCGAGGCGGGTGTCGAGCCGGGCGCCGGCGTCGGCCTTGGCCTGGTTGAGGGCCGCACCGAACGCGGGTCGTTCAGGGGCGGGCAGGGTTCCGAGTTTCTTCTGCAGGGCGGTCAAGGCGCCCTTCTTGCCGAGGAGTTTTGCGGCGGCGGCGCGGGCTTCCTCGGCGTTGCGCGCGGCGGCCAGCTCGGCGTCGAGGCGCTCGAGGAGGGTGGGGAGCTCGGAGGCGAGGTCGGCGGGCTGTCCATCGGGTTGCGTCATCGGGCCCTCACCTCTGCGGGCGCGCTCGGGCCCCCCGCGACGCGCGGGGCCCTACGCGGCGCCCGTACGTCCGGGTCGGGTTGGGACATGGGAGCGACCGGGCTACGCGCGGGCCAGCTCGGCGACGGCGCGGAAGGTGGTGGGATCGGCGACGGCGATTTCGGCGAGGCTCTTGCGGTTGAGCGCGACGTTCGCCTTGTGCAGGCCGGCGATGAGCTTGCTGTAGGAGAGCTTGACGGCGTCGCGGGCGGCGGCGTTGATGCGGACGATCCACAGCTTGCGGAAGTCCTGCTTGCGCTGCTTGCGGTGCCGGTACTGGTAGATCCACGCGTGCCGGACCGCCTCGACGGCTCGGCGGTACATCTTATGCCGTCCGCCGTAGAACCCGCGGGCGAGCTTCATGATCTTGTTGCGGCGGCGACGAGCCTTGACTCCGCGCTTGACCCTCATGACGAGCCTCCCTAGCCGTTCGGAAGCTGGCGCCGGATGCGACCGGCGTCGGCGCGATGGACGATCTGCGTCTTGCGGTTGCGCCTGCGCTGCTTGGGGGTCTTGTGCTCCAGCAGGTGGCTGGCGGCGGCGCGTTCGCGACGGATCTTGCCGCCCTTCAAGACATGGAACCGCTTGGCCGCCGAGCGGCGCGTCTTCATTTTCGTCTTCGGCATCGGAACCCTCGCAACTCCCCGCCGGACCGGCTCTTGGGGCCGGTCCGAACATCGACGGACCGCGATGCTTACAACAGGCGTGCGGCGGAGGCAAGGAAGAAAACGGGTTGTTGGTAATTGGCGGGTCGTTCGGGACGAGTTGTTGGTGGGGCGAGCGGTCAGGCGAGGGACTCGGTCAGCTCCACGGTCGCGGCGCCGTAGTCGATCACCAGGCGCAGGCCGGCGAAGAAGTCGGCGCCCAGGAGACCGTCCAGGCGGTCCTCGGCGGGGAAGGAGTGGCAGGCGAGCGGGAAGTCGTCGCGCACCCAGTCCAGCGAGCGAACGTGTGGAGCGCGGACCACGTAGCCGGTTTCCTGGCCGATGATGGAACGAATGCGGGAGCGTGCCGTTGCGCGGTCGGGGCGGAAGCCGAGCCCCACGGCGTGGATCACGTTGAGGATGGAGGTCGACGTGCCGGTGTCCAGGACGAAGTGCAACGTCTTGGCCGCGACGCCGTGGCCCCAAACATCGACCGGGACGAAGATGAGGCCGTCCCGTCTCTGGAAGGCAATGGTGCCCATTCCATCAGGGCGAGCCCCACCGGAGTGCAGCCGGGTGGAAGCAGCTCGCCGGTGTACCAAATCGCGCGCGGGCCGGGCGCCGTTGCGTCGGCTTCGTCCAAGTTGCCTGGATCCGGGCCATGGGCGACGACGACGCCGTCCCGTACGACGCTGCACTCGGCCGCCGTGAAGTCGGAAACGGCGACCCACTGATCCGGATAAGCCAGGTCGATCTCCGCCTTCGTCATCCGTTGTCCCATGGTCCGGACTCTACGCGCCGCGACTGCGGGGACCAACTTTCCGGGGCCGGGCGCAGCTCCCCGCCCTTCCCGCCCCTCCCGCGTTCCCCGCATTTCCCGCACGCCCGATCGTTGACACGTGGTCCGCGGCTCGCGTAGGTTCCGCGGCGACCGGCAGGGTGGCAGGAGCGCCCGGGCGCGTTGCCCGAGGGAAGCCGGTGAGAATCCGGAGCGGCCCCCGCCACTGTAAGCGCCGACGAAGGGCGGAAGGGAGTTTTCAGTTTTCGGTTTTCAGTTCTCAGGATCGGACCCGCAGGGGCCCCGCACCGCGGGGAGGCGCGATCGGCTTCGACGTCCGGGACCGGCCCGCGAGGGAGCCGGTCCGGGGTCCGGAACTGAGAACTGAAGACTGAGGACTGAGAACTCGGAACGCCACTGGCGGTGACCGATCGCTTGGACGGTCGGCCCGCTGGGAAGGCCCGCCCCGAGAACGACGCGTAAGCCAGGAGACCTGCCCTGACGGTCGAACTTTCCGGCTCCGGCGCCGGGGTGGCGCGGGCACGGGTCTTCGTACCCCTCCCCATCTTCCCCCTTTTGCGCCGGAAGCCAGCCGCTCGGGGTCCGCAGCGGCAGAGGAGGGCGCCATGGTGCTCAGTTCTCGGTTCTCAGTCTTCAGCGGGACGGATCGGACGTCGGGTGCGGGTTTGGCGGTGATGCTCGCCGCGGCGCTGGCGGCGGGGTGCGGGGACGACGACTCCTTACCGGGCGACGGAGGCGACGAGGGAGCCGTCGACGCGGAGGGAGGAGCGGACGGCGACGTGATCGGGGATGCGGAGGCGGAGGACGAGGCGGACGCCGAGCCCGAGGCGGAGGCGGAGGGGGGCGCGGACGGCGACGCGGACTCCGACGCGGATGCGGACGGCGACGCCGACGCGGACGACGGGGGCGGCGGCTGGGCGCGGACACTGGCGGTGCTGACCAGCGACTACGCGACGGGCGGGCTGGCACTGGTCGACCTCGACACGGTCGAGGCGGCGACGCCGGCGGTCACGGCCGACGCGGCGACGGTGCACTCGGACGCCGTGCTGGTCTGCCGGAGGGGTGGGACGGTCGACGTGGTGGAACGGATGGGGGCAGACCGCATCGCGCGCTACGCGGTGGCGGGAGGGACCGCGACGGCGGGCCCGGCGCTCGAGCTGGCGGAGGGCTCCAATCCGCAGGACGCGTCGGCGATCGACGGAGGGGCGAGTTTCGCGGTGCCGTTGTACGAGGAGGCGGCGATGGACATCGTGTCGGGGGACCTGGGGTCCGTCACGTCCGTCATCGATCTCTCGGGCTTCGCGGACGCGGACGGGCTGCCCGAGTCGGTGCACGTGGTGGAGCCGGCGGGGCTGCTGTTCGTCTCGTTGCAGCTCCTGGATCGCTCGGGCTCGATCTGGACGCCGACCGGTCCGGGCGTGCTGGCGGTGTTCGAGGCGTGGACGTTCCTCCCGCTGGACATGGATGCGGTCACTCCAGGCAGGCAAGGCGTCGTGCTGGCGGGCACCAACCCGGCGGGGCCGATGCGGGTGGTCGGGCCGGCGATCCTGGTCTCGAGCGTCGGCGCGTACGGCGCGGACGACGGCGGGATCGAGGCGGTGGACGTGGCGACCGGCGAGGGCCTGGGGTTCGTGGTCACGGAGGCGGCGTTGGGGGGCGATCTGGCGGACTGGATCGTGCTGGCGGACGACACGGGCTTCGCGGTGGTGACGGTGGGCTTCGCGGAGGACCGGCTGGTGGCGTTCGACCTGGACACGGGCGCGACGCTCGGGGAGCCGGTGGTGACGTCGGCCGGCTTCACACTGTCGGGACTGGTCGACCTGGGCGACGGGCGCATTGCGGTCGGGGACCGCACGGACGGCGCGGCGGGCGTGCGGGTGTTCGACGCGGCTTCGCGGGCGGAGCTGACGGCGGCACCGATTCCGGTGGGTCTGCCGCCGGTCGCGGCCTGCGTCGTCGATTGATGGCCGGCCTTCAACATCCCGGAAACCCTTGACTTCGTCGACCCGATCCCCTAGGTAGGCGCCACGCGCCGGCGAGGGTGCGAGCCGCGTCCGGCGCCGAATCCGAAGACAGGTCCGGTCCACGCGTGTGGAGCGGGGAGCGAGTCCGCGCCGGGGGGAGGGGAAAGAGGGCAGATGGCGTTGGAATTGACGGCGGAACGCAAGCAGCGCCTCGCGGCTCTGGTGGGGCGCTATCCGAACAAGGCGGCCGCGTGCCTTCCCGCGCTGCACGTGGTGCAGGAGGAACACGGCGCGATCGATGCCGACGCGGTCGAGTACGTCGCGCGGCTGCTGGAGATTCCCACCGGCCGGGTCGAGGAGGTGGCCAGCTTCTACACGATGTACAAGCGGAAGGCGTCCGGCCGCTACCACATCGAGATCTGCACGAACCTGACCTGCTCGCTGATGGGCGCCGAGCATCTGCGCGAGGTGTTGGCCAGGGAGCTGGGGATCCAGCCCGGGCAGACGACGCGCGACGGGATGTTCACGCTGAGCGAGGTCGAGTGTCTGGCTTCGTGCGGGACGGCGCCGGTGCTGCAGGTGAACGGCGAGTTCCACGAGGGGCTGACGCCGGACCGGGTGAAGGCGCTGGTGGGCGAGCTGCGCACTCGCGCGGCGGGAGGCTAGGGCGATGGCCGGCGAACGTCTGCTGACGCGGAACTGGGACACGCCGGACGCCGTCCGGCTGCCCGTCTACGAGCAGCGGGGCGGCTACAAGGCGGCGCGCAAGGCCCTGGGCATGACGCCGGCCGAGGTCATCGCGGAGGTGAAGAAGGCGAACCTGCGCGGGCGCGGCGGTGCCGGGTTTCCGGCCGGCGTCAAGTGGGGGTTCATCAACGCCGCGGCCCCGACGAAGTACCTGGTGATCAACGCGGACGAGGGCGAGCCGGGGACGTTCAAGGACCGCGTGCTGATGGAGCGCGACCCGCACCAGCTCGTCGAGGGGTGCATCATCGCCTCGTACGCCATCGGCGCCCACCACTGCTACATCTACATCCGCGGCGAGCTGCCGAAGGCGGCGAAGACGCTGACGGGGGCGATTGCGGAGGCGCGGGCGCACGGGTACCTGGGCAAGAGCTGCTTCGGGCGACCGTTCGAGCTGGAGCTCACGGTCCATCGGGGAGCGGGGGCGTACATCTGCGGCGAGGAGACGGCGCTTCTGGAATCGCTGGAGGGCAAGCGGGGCGAGCCGCGGCTCAAGCCGCCGTTCCCGGCGGTGGTCGGCGCCTTCGGGCAGCCGACGATCGTCAACAACGTGGAGACGATCTCCGCCGTGACCCACGTGCTGGAGCGCGGCGGCGACGCCTTCACGGCGCTCGGTCTTCCCGGCGACGGCGGCACGCGCATCTTCTGCCTTTCGGGGCACGTGAAGAAGCCGGGGCTCTACGAGCTGCCGGTGGGGACGCCGCTGCGCACGCTGATCTACGAGCACGGCGGGGGGATCCGCGAGGATCGTGCGCTCAAGGCGGTCATCCCGGGCGGCTCGTCCACTCCGGTGCTGCTGCCCGAGCACCTCGACGCGCCGCTGTCGGTGGACGGCCTCAAGGCGGTCGGCTCGATGATCGGCTCCGCCGCGGTGATCGTGATGGACGAGACCACCTGTGTGGTGCGGGCGATGTGGCGGCTGGCCCGTTTCTATCATCACGAATCGTGCGGCCAGTGCACGCCGTGCCGCGAGGGTACGGGATGGCTGGAGCGCGTGCTGTGGCGGATCGAGACCGGGGTCGGTCGCGACGGCGACGTGGACCTGCTGAAGAGCATCGCCGAGAACATGATGGGCAACACGATCTGTCCGTTGGGCGACGCCGCCGCGATGCCGACGCTCGGGTTCCTGAACCGGTTCCGGACGGAGTTCGAGCAGCACGTCTTGCAGGGCAAGTGCCCGTTCGGCGGCCGATTCGCCCTTCCCGCGGGCTGGCAAGCATGAGGTCCCCCATGATGATGAATTCCCATGGGTGTAGGCGTGGAGCCCTGCCCCGGCTCGGGCTCGGGCTCGGGCTCGCGGCGGCGTGCGGCCTGGCCTGGGCGGGGACGGTGTGGGCGGCGGAGGCCGAGGCTCCCCCCGCGCCCGGCGGCCTGGGTGCGCTGGCGGCGGCCGAGGGCGTGCCGGTCGTCGTGACCGCGACGGCGTCGTCGTCCCCGGCCGACTCCGGGGCGTCGCTGGTGGAGCAGTACAGGGAGGGGGGAGGGGTCGGGCGGCAGTCGTCGCGGACGCACGTGGTGCTGTTCTGGTTCGGGGCCGCGGCCGCGTTGCTCGGGGCGATCGCCGTGATCGTCGCGCGCCGCCCGATGCGATCGGCGCTCGGGCTCCTGGTGGTCGTGCTGGCGACGGCGGGCCTGTACCTGCTGCTGCGGGCGGAGCTGTTGGCGGCGTTGCAGGTGCTGATCTACGCGGGGGCCGTGGTGGTCCTGCTGGTGTTCGTGATCACGTTCCTGGACCAGGGGGCGGTCACGGCGCCGGGCGGCCGGCGCCTGCCGGTGCGCGTCCTTGCGGTGGCGGCCATCGTCTACGTGCTGTACCTGGCGGCGCACGAGCTGTTCGCGATGGGTCTGGGCTCGCGCATCCCGCCCGCGGCGGACTTCGGCTCGACGGCGAGCGTCGGCCACGCGCTGTTCACGACGTTCGTCATCCCGTTCGAGGCGATTTCGGCGTTGTTGCTCACGGCGATCGTCGGGGCGGTGGCGGTGGCGAAGGGGAGGGCGGACGGAACGCCCACGACCGCCGGAGGCGCCCTGAGCGGGGCCGGCGAGTCGAAGGGGACGCCCGCGGCGGGGCACGACGAGGGAGGCGAGTGATGCCGGACGTCGGACTGAACCACTACCTCCTGCTGGGCGTGATGCTGTTCTCGCTGGGCGCCGTGGGTTTCGTCGTGCGGCGCAACGCGCTCATCTCGCTGATGAGCATCGAGCTGATGCTGAACGCGGCGAACCTGGTGCTGGTGGCGTTCAACCGTTACCACCCGGTGGACCACACGGGCCAGATCTTCGCGCTGTTCGTGGTCGCCATCGCGGCGGCGGAAGCGGCGGTGGGTCTGGCGATTATCGTTTCCCTTTACCGTCTGCGCCGATCGGTCGGGACCGACGACGCGGACGGGATGAAAGGCTAGGGGAGGACAGGCCATGGAAGTCATGGAGCGAATCGTCCTCAACCCCTACGTGGCGTGGATCGCGGCCTTTCCGCTCCTGGGCGCGATCCTGAACGGCTTCCTGCTCTCGTGGATTGGCAAGCTCCTGCCGCGGCGCACGCGCGAGAACCTGCTGTCCCGGTCGACGGTCCACATGGTGGCGCTCATGTCGGTGGGCGCCTCGTTCGTGGTCGCGGCGCTCACGGCGATCTATCTGTGGAAGGGCTGGGGCGACGTTCCGCCGCCGCAGGCGGTCGTGGCGCGGCTGTGGAACTGGCTGCCGCTGGCGGATCTGGCGCGGGGCGTGCCTTCGCTGCACGACACGGTGAAGTCGGCCGAGGTGTACGTGCCGGTGAACCTGATGGTCGACCGGCTGTCGGCGATGATGGCGGTGATGGTCAGCGGCGTGAGCTTCCTGATCCACGTGTACTCGATGGGGTACATGGGCCACGACAAGTCGTACCGGCGTTTCTTCACGTACTTGAACCTCTTCGTCTTCTTCATGCTGATCCTGGTGCTGGCGGACAACCTGGTCCTGATGTTCGTGGGCTGGGAGGGCGTCGGGCTCTGCTCGTACCTGCTGATCGGCTTCTGGTTCGACAAGGAAGCCAACGCGCACGCGGGCAAGAAGGCGTTCATCGTCAACCGCATCGGCGACTTCGGCTTCCTGCTCGGCATCTTCTTCCTCGCCTCCTGGCTGGGCACGGTGCGTTTCCAGGGCATCACGCTGCCCAACGGGACGACCCTGGACGGGATCAACACGATCCTGGCGGGCGGCGGCGCGGGGTTGCTGCCTGCGCGGACGGCGCTGGGCGTCTCCGGCGCGTTCCTGGTGAGCATGCTGCTGTTCGTCGGCGCGACGGGCAAGAGCGCGCAGATCCCGCTCTACGTCTGGTTGCCGGACGCGATGGCGGGCCCGACGCCGGTCTCGGCGCTGATCCACGCCGCGACGATGGTCACGGCGGGCGTGTACATGATCGCGCGGCTGAGCCCGCTGTTCTCGCTTTCGCCCACGGCGATGGCGGTGGTCGCCACGGTCGGGGCGGGGACGGCGCTCTTCGCGGCGACGATCGGCTTGACGCAGTTCGACATCAAGAAGGTCCTGGCCTACTCCACGATCAGCCAGCTCGGCTACATGTTCCTGGCGGTCGGGGTCGGCGCGTTCTCTGCCGGGATGTTCCACCTCTTCACGCACGCCTTCTTCAAGGCCTGCCTGTTCCTCTGCGCGGGCGCGGTGATCCACGCGATGCACGAGCGGCAGGACATCCGGGAGATGGGCGGGCTGCGCAAGTCGCTGCCCGTGGTCCACTGGACGTTCCTCGCCTCGACGCTGGCCATCGCGGGCTTCCCGCCGTTCGCGGGCTTCTTCTCCAAGGACGAGATTCTCTGGACCGCGTTCGCCGGCAGCGCCATCACCCGCAGCGCGCTGGTGCCCTCGTGGTGGCCCACGCTGCTGTGGGCGATGGGCATGGTTGCCGCGGCCTGCACGGCGTTCTACATGTTCCGCCTCTACTTCCTGACGTTCTGGGGCGAGAGCCGGGCGCCGGAGGAGGTGCGGGAGCACCTGCACCCTCCCGAGCGGAAGGGTGCGCTCTCGTTCCTCTGGACGGACCCGCACACGCCGGTTTCGATGCGGCTGGTCTTGATGGTGCTCGGGACCTTCGCCGCGCTGATCGGTTTTGTGGGCATGCCGGCGCTGGTGCTGCACGGCCTGGGGAAGATCGGCCTGCACGTGCCGAACGTGTTCGAGCGCTGGCTGGAGCCGGCGGTCGTCGCCTTCGCCGGCCACGGCTCGACCGCGATGGAAGGCGCGCTCATGTTCGCCTCGGTCCTGGTCGCCTTCGCCGGCGCGTACCTCGCGTGGACGTTCTACCGTTCCTGGCCGCCGCAGCCCGCGCAGGCGGTGATCGCGGCGACGCCGCGGCTGTACAAGCTGGTCCTGGACAAGTGGCGCATCGACGAGCTGTACGGCTGGATCATCGTGCGGCCGGTGCGGCTGGTGGCGTTCGCGTGCTACGAGTTCGTGGACCGCGTGCTCATCGACACGATCCTGGTCACGGGAACGGCGTACGTGGCGCGCGGTGTCGGGGGCCTGTTCCGCAAGCTGCAGGGCGGGGTGATCCACCGCTACGCCGCGGTCATGGCGCTGGGCGTCGCGGGCGTGCTGTGGTTCGTCGCCCAGCCGTACGCCACCGTTCCGCTGCTGGAGCGGCCCGTGCGCTTTCTGCGTTACGTCGGCCAGGACCCGCGTACCGGGGCCGCGCGCATGGCGCTCGTCCTGCCCGACGCCCCGTACGTCTACGAGCTGGACCTCGACTCGGACGGCACCATGGACGTCGACGTCGACCCGCGCGCGCCGGTCTACGACCGCACCGTGGTTCACGGCGACGTGTTCCTCGTCTGCCTTCCCGAAGGGCAGAACATCCTGACGGTCGTCGCGCGCAGCGGCTTCAACATGACGAAGAAGCTCGTGCTCACCATGGACATCGTCGGTCCGGTGGACTGCCGGCCGTGGACGGTGCGCGAGGATCCGCGGTTCTCCCGGACGGTGGCGGCGGAAGCCCCTCGACCAGGCTCGGGGCAGGGAGGCCAGCCATGAGGCACCTCCTGACGCTGCTGATCGCCATCCCGGCGCTCGCGCCGCTCGGCCTGTGGCTCGTCCCGCGCCGGCTGGTGCGGGCGCAGCAGGCCTACGCGCTGGTCGTCTCCGTGCTGGTCTTCGGCATTTCGCTCCTGCTGCTCAAGCAGAGCCCGCTGGACGCGCACGGGTTCCTGGCGCGTTTCAACGAGCGGGCCGACTGGGTGCCGTCGGCGGGCATCGCCTACTCCGTGGGAGTCGACGGCATCTCGATCTTCCTGGTGTTGCTGACGACGCTGCTCACGCCGATCGCGATCCTCTCCTCGGTCCAGGCGGTGACGGACCGGGTGCGGGAGTACCTGGCGTCGTTCCTGCTGCTCGAGGCGGCGATGCTCGGCGCGTTCGTGGCGCTCGACATGTTCCTGTTCTTCCTCTTCTGGGAAGCGATGCTGGTGCCGATGTTCGTGATCATCGGCGTGTGGGGCGGGCCGCGGCGGGTCTACGCGGCGGTGAAGTTCTTCCTGTTCACCATGGTTGGCTCGGCCCTGATGCTCGTCGCCATCCTCTACCTCGCCTGGCAGCATGCGGTGGTCCACGGCTTCTGGAGCTTCGACTACTTCGCGCTGCGCGACCTCCTGCTGCCGTACCGGACGGAGATGCTGCTCTTCGCGGCGTTCACGCTGTCGTTTGCGATCAAGGTGCCGATGTTCCCGCTGCACACGTGGCTGCCGGACGCGCACGTGGAGGCCCCGACGGCGGGCTCGGTCATCCTGGCGGCCATCCTGCTGAAGATGGGGACGTACGGTTTCCTGCGCTTCTCGATGGGGCTGTTCCCCTACGCCTCGTTCCGGGCCGGCCCCACGATCGCGGTGCTCGCCGTGGTCGGCATCCTCTACGGTGCGCTGGTCGCGTGGAAGCAGACCGACGTCAAGAAGCTCGTCGCCTACTCCTCGGTCTCCCACCTCGGCTTCGTCATGCTCGGCCTGGCCGCGGCGGAGCCGCGCGCCATGGCCGGCGCGATCCTGCAGATGATCAACCACGGCATTTCGACCGGGGCGCTGTTCCTCCTGGTCGGCGTAATCTACGAGCGCCGGCACACGCGGCGGATGGAAGAGTTCGGCGGGCTGGCCTCGGTGATGCCGATGTACGCGGCGCTGTTCCTGGTCGTGACCCTGTCGTCGATCGGGCTGCCGGGCACCAACGGGTTCGTCGGCGAGTTCTACGTCCTGCTCGGCTCCTTCCAGTCCGAGGTCCTGCCGCGCGCGCACTGGCTGGTCATGGCCGCCGCGCTCGGCGTGGTCCTGGGCGCCGTGTACATGCTCGGCATGTACCTCAAGGTCTTTTTCGGTCCCGTGCGCAACCCGAAGAACGAGGGACTGCGCGACGTGACCGCGCGGGAGATCCTCTGCTTCGCGCCGCTCGTGCTGCTCATCTTCGTCATCGGCCTGTTGCCCGGATGGCTCACCCGCCGCATGGAGTCTTCCGTGCGGATGGCGTGCGCGGAGTACGTCGAGCGCGTGATCGAGATGGACGACCTGCGGCGCGCCGGCGGGCTGGACGAGACCCAATCGCGGCGGCTGCGGACGGGCCGACTGTCGGAGGCGATCGAAGCGGGGCAGCAGATCGGCCTGATCGAGGGCGAGGACTCCGGCGGACCGGCGCCGACGCCGGCGCCGGCGGCTCCGCCGAAGCCGATCGTGAACATTGACAAGATCTCCCAGGGCCTGCGCCCCGTCGGCGTCCCGGGAGCCGGCCCGCCGTCGCCCACGCCGTCGCCCACGAACGCGGGGGGTGCGCCATGAGGTGGTTCAACAGTGTGACGGCGCTCTTCCCGATCCTCTGCGTTTCCGGCGGCGCGCTGCTCTTGATGCTCTTCGAGGCGGCGATCGGGCGGCCGGCGGCGCCGGCGCCGGGCGACCTCGAGGCGCTGTACCGGACGCGCGTGCGGGCGGCCCTGCGCTCGGCCTTCGCCATCGGCGTGCTGGCGCTGGCCGCGGCCGGCAGCGCGGGTTTGTGGCTGCTGGCGCGTCGCGCCGGACAGCTCGACCCCGGGTTCCTGTCGCAGATCGTCTCGCACACCGCGGGCCTGGGCGGCGATCGCTTCGCGCTCGTCGTCTACGCCATCCTGTGCGCCGGCGGGATCCTCGTGCTTTTGCAGGCCGGGTCGTACCTGCGCGAGCTGGGCATCGATCGTCCGGAGTTCCCGCTGCTGGTGCTCTTCGCGGTGCTGGGAGGGATGTTCCTGGCGGCCGCGCGGGACCTCCTGCTCATGTTCATCGGGCTGGAGACGCTGTCGCTGGGTACCTACTGCCTCGTCGCCTTCCAGCGCTCGTCGCTCAAGAGCACCGAGGCGGCGCTGAAGTACTTCCTGCTCGGCTCGTTCGCCGCCGCGATCCTGCTCTTCGGGATGGCGCTGCTCTACGGTGTCACGGGCTCGCTGGAGCTGTCGCGGATCGGGAAGGTGCTGTCCCTGGCGTCGCCGACGGCGTTCGAGCCGGTGGCGGCGATCGGGATGGCGCTGGTGGTGGTCGGCCTGGCCTTCAAGGTCTCGGCGGTGCCGTTCCACATGTGGACGCCGGACGCCTACGAGGGAGCGCCGACGCCGACGACGGCGTTCATGGCCGTGGTGGTCAAGACCGCGGCGTTCGCGATCATGATGCGCGTGCTGCTCGTCGCCTTCCCGCTTGGTTCCCCGCTGTCGTCCGCTCCCGCGGGTTGGGTCTCCCTCCTGACGGGCTTCGCGCTGTTGACCATGGTGCTGGGCAATTTCGCGGGGCTGATGCAGGACAACGTGAAGCGGCTGCTGGCCTATTCCAGCATCGCCCATGCGGGCTACATCCTGATCGGCGTGATCGTCGCGGGCGCCGTCCGCTCCGCGGTGCCGCGCGAGGCCGAACGGCTCCAGGCGGATGCGTTGGGCGCCGTCCTCTTCTATCTCGTCGCGTACACGCTGGCGACCGCGGGGGCGTTCGCGGTGCTGTCGATCTGCGCCCGCGACCACCGCGAGTCGACGAAGGTCGTCGATCTGCACGGCCTGGCGGTGCGCAGCCCCGGCCTGGCCGCGGGGTTCCTGGTCTGCGTCCTGTCGCTCGTCGGCATCCCGCCCACCGCGGGCTTCTTCGGCAAGCTGTACCTCTTCAAGCTGGCGGTGCAGGCCGGCCTGTGGCCGCTCGCCCTGGTCGGCGTGCTGACCAGCGTCGCGGCGGCCTACTACTACCTGCGGCTGATCGTCGCGGTGTACATGCGACCCGCGGAGACCGAGGACGTGGCCGTCCCCGCGCCGACGACGCGCGGGCGCCTGGGCATTGCGGCCGCCGCCCTGTTCGTCGTGGCGCTCGGGCTCCTGCCGGCCCGTGTCCTCTCCGTCGCGACGCAATCGGTGTTCGACCTGCTGCGCATGCAGTAGACTCGCTGCGCGCGATGTTCGAAGCCGTTCCCCGCCGGACCCTTGTCGTCGCCGCGGCGATCTTCGCCGCGTGCCTGGGCGTCGCGTGGCTCTCGCGCTGGGTCCTGGCCGAGCGCTACCCGCTGAAGGGGGGCGAGTGGTGGCGTCCCGCCGAGTCCGCGCCGGTGATCGATCCGGAGACGCTGCGGCACGCCGAGCAGAAGCGGCTGGCGCTGCACGCCGAGCTGGCCGAGCGGAGGGGGCGCGTGCGTCCGATCCCCCAAGGCCTCAAGGACGGTTCGGCCGTGGTCCAGCTCGGCCACGCCGGGAGCGTCTCGGCCGTGGGCTGGTACGGCCGCGACGTGCTCACGGCCGGGACCGATGCCACGCTGCGCGTCTGGCGCCCGGCACCGGACCGCCCGCGGTTGCTGTTCGCCATTCCGCTGCCGGGCGTCGCCGACGCCCTGGCCGGCGACCCGGTCGCGCGACGCCTGTGGGCCGCCATCGGTTCCGGTCTGCTCGTGATTCGAGCCGGGGACTCCTTCGAGACCGAGAACCGGCGCCATCTTCCCGGCGGTTTCCTCGTCCGCGGACTCGCCCTCGCCGACGGGGGTACCCGCGCCGTGCTGCTGGCCGTCGGTGGCGAGAGCGGGTCCGAGCCTCGCGCGCCGCGGGTGGAGCTGCGGCACTTCCTGGCGCCCGACGGACTCCCGCTGAAGTCGGTCCCGGTCGCCACGTCCGGCCCGGTGCTCGCGGCGGCACTGTCCCCCGACGGCGAACGCGTCGGGCTGCTGGTCGTCGGCTCCCCGCTCCCGACGCTCGAGCTCCACCGGACCGACGACGGCTCGCTCCTTTCCGCGTCGACGCTCGCGCTGCCGGGCTGGGACGCCGCGGCGCCGTGGACTCCCCGGTCCACGCGACTGGCGCTCGGCCCCGATTTCGTCGCCGTGGGGGGTGACGGCGGGACCTGGGCCTGGGCGCTGGCGGCCGACGGGAGCCTGGTGCCCGACCCCGCGTGGTCGGTTCCGGCCGATTCCCGGAGCGACGGGGCCTCGCTGGTCGCCTGCGCGGGAACGGTCGCGACCGTCGACCGGGTCGACGGCAGAGGGTGGCTGGTGACGCGCGGCACCTCGGGATGGACCCGCGCGGCCATCGACGCCGTCGTCCCCGCGGCCGCCCCCGGCGGTTCCGACGCGCAGGCGCCACCGGCACGCGTCGCATGCGTCGACGGCGCGCACGTCGTGGTCGCGGCCCGGGAATCCGGCGTGGACGGCATCCGGATCCTCTCGCCGGACGGAGACGGCCGCGTGGCGGCAGCGCCGGCCCTGGCCGACCCGGCGGTGAGCCCCGACGGGAACGTCGTGCGGCTGGAGCCCGTCGCGCCGTGGCTCACCGGTGATGCAATGTTCTCGCTCCTGGAACGCCACAAGCCGGACGGGAGCACGTCGTACGGGGAGCCGGACCCGGTCCGTCCTGCCGAGGTGCACCTGGACACCATGACGCTGGAGCGGCTCGCTCCCCGGGAGTGGGCCTGCGCCGTCGACCCGTCCAACGGCGACTCGATCGTCCTGCGCGACGGAGCGTTCTGGTCCGGACCCGGCGATCATCCGCAGCGCGTGGCGAGCGAGGAGCGAGCGGAGTGCCTGGCGCTGCGTGGCGGTACGTTGGCCCTCGTCCACCAGGGTGACCTCGAGCTGCTGTCGGCGACGACGGGGGACCTGGTCGGTTCCTGGCGGCTGCCGGAATGGCTGGGTAGCGAGCTCTCGCGCGTGTCCCTCTCCCGCGACGGCCGCTCCGCCGCCGCCACGACCTCGCACGGTTTCGTCGTCTACCAGGCCGGCGTCGTGGAGCCCGTCCTCTACTACCCGGCCGAGGGCTATTTCGACGCTCCGGCCGAGTTCCTCCCCGGCGGCGGCCGGGTGGCGCTCGGGCGCGACGACGGCGTGATCGAGATCTGGAGCCTCGCCGAGGGCGAGGTCGATCGCGAGGTCACCGGGTTCGGCGCCGTCGCCGGCCGGCCGACCGTCCTGTGGGCCTCGGACGACGGCGAGGCGATTTTCGCGGGCGGGTCGCGCGGCGCGGTCGCCGCCTGGCGCCTGCGCACGGGGAACCAGCTCTGGGGAAAATTCCCGTTCGACGGACCGGTTTCCACGGTGGTCGCGGCCCCGCGAACCCCCTGGGTGCTGGTCTCCGACCGTCGCACGAGCTCGCTGCTCGATCGCAAGTCCGGCGACGTGCTCCTGACCTTCGCCATCGACCGGGACGGCAACTGGCTCGCCGCGACGCCCGACGGCTATCACGTCTCCTCCGGCCCGGCCGGCGAGACGTTGCTCGCCCTGCGTCTGTGGGGGGGGGAACTACGCCCGACGGACGCCGTGCCGTTCCGGATGGTCGCCGCCGGCGATCCCGACTTCGCGTCCCTCGGCAATGCCTTCGACGCCCTGCGCGTGACGTTGATCGGCGCCGGGGAGGAGGAGGGGGGAGGGGAGCGATGAGGGAGGGGGAGCGAGTGGTTGGTTGTTGGTTGTTGGTTGTTGGTTGTTGGTCCGGACCAGGCGATCCCGGTGCCCGGGAGGGGTGAATGCGACTGAGCATGGCGGGTATCCTCGTGCTCGTCTTCCTGACGGCCGTCCAGGCGGTCGCGCAGGACGAGCCGGTGGTGGAGGACGTCGCGGCGCAGCGCGCGGCGGCGGAGGACGCGCTGGCGGCGGGGGACGCGGCGCGGGCGATCGAGCTCCTGGCGCCGCTGGCGAGCGGCCATCCCGAGGATGCGCTGGTCGCGGCGCGGCTCGGGGAGGCGCTGTCGCGCGCGGGGCGCGAGGCGGAGGCGCGCGAATCGTTCGTGCGGGCGTTCGCCCTGGCGCCCGAGCTGATCGCCGCCTACGGGCGCGTCGGGCTCGATCGCGCCCTGGACGGGAGGGCGGACGAGGCGGTCGTGCTGCTTCGCGGTCCGCGCGCCGCGGTGCCGGCGCTGTCGTCGGACGCGGCGTGGGCTCCGCTGCTGCGCGCCTGGGGCGTGGCCCTGCGCGGCGTCGGCCGTTTCCCCGAGGCGCTGGCCGACCTGACGCGGGCCGTCGAGCTGGTTCCCGGGGACGTCGAGACGCGCATCGACCTGGGCAACCTCCAGCTCCAGCTCGGCGATGCCGAGGCGGCGCGCCGCACCTTCGTCGAGGCGCAGAGGCTCGATGCCGGCTCCGCCCAGGCCGCCAACGGCCTCGGCCGCGCTCTCGTCGCCGCCGGCCAGCTCGCCGCCGGCATCGTCGCCTACCGTCGTGCGAGCGAGCTGCAGCCGCAGTATCTCGCTCCCCGCAACAACCTGGGCCTCGCCCTGGCGGCGCTCGGCCACCTCGAGGAGGCCGCCGACGTCTTCCGCGACATCCTCGCGCTCGACCCGACCTACCTGCGCGCGTGGCTCAACTTGGGCGACGTGCTCCTGGACCTCGAGCGGTGGACCGACGCCGAGCTGGCCCTGCGGCGGGCGCTCGAGCTGGACGCGGAGCAGGCGGAGACGCACGAAGGACTGGGGCGGGCCCTGGCGGGCCGGGGCGATTCCTCGGGCGCGCTGGCGGAGTTCGACCTCGCGCTGGGGCTCGAGCCCGACCGCCCCCGCGCGCTGCTCGGCGCGGGAGAGGCCCTCGTCGCACTCGGACGCCTGCCGGAGGCCGTGGAACGGTTCACCGGGGCGCGCGTGGACGCCACGGTCGGCCCGGAGGCGCTGCTGCAGCTCGGCGAGACGCTGGTTCGGCTGGGGCGACTGGACGAGGCCGAGGACGCCTGCCTGGAGGTGCGGGGAAGGCTCGCGGTCGACGACCCGCGGTTCTACGTCTTCGTGGGCCACGCGCTGGCGGCGGCGGGGCAGCCGGCGCGCGCGTCGGAGGCGCTGAAGAAGGCGTTGGCGCTGGTCCCCACCGATCCGCGCGTGGCCTGGGAGCTGGCGCAGGCCCTGCGTGCGGCGTCGAGCCCCGACGCGGCCGGCGCGTTCATGCTCGCCGGCCGGCGGTTCCTCGGTCTGCGGCGGTTCGACGACGCGGCCGCCGCCTTCCGTCTGGCGGGCGATCTGGCGGAGGCGCACGCGGGACTGGGCGAGGCGCTGCTGGGGGCCGGGAGCTGGAACGAGTCGGCTGCCGAGCTGGCGACGGCGCTGGCCGCGTTCGACTCGACCACGTCGCCCGAGAGGGCCGGCGAGGTTCGTGCGTTGCGTGCCGTTGCGCTCGCCCGCGCGGGGCAGCTCGAGGCGGCGGTCGACGATGCGGAGACCGCCGCGCGGACGGCCCCGCGTTCGGCCCGCGTCCAGGCCATGCGCGGCGACGTGCTGCTGGCCGCCGGCCGCATCGCTCCCGCCGTCGATGCTTTCGCCGCGGCCGCCTCGTTCGACCCTTCCGACGAGCAGGGGATCCTGGGGCTTTGCCGTGCCCGCGTCGCCCTCGACGCCGCCGACGGCGAGGCGCAGCTCGCGTGCCGGGAAGCGGCCGAGAAGATGCCCGCATCGGCAGAGGCGCAGCGCTCGCTCGGCCGGACGCTCGAGGCCGCCGGGCGGCTCGACGAAGCCGCCGCTGCCTACCAGGCCGCGCTGGCGGTCGCCCCGCGCGACCTGGAAGCCAACCACCTGCTGGGCAACCTCCTGGGCCGCACCGGGCAGCTCGACGCGGCGCTGGAACGGCTCGCCGCGGCCGCCGAGATCGCCCCGGACGACGTGGACGTCATGATCGACCGCGCCTCGGTCCTGCTGGACGCCGAGCGTCTCGACGAGGCGCAGGCGACGGCCGACCAGGCGGCGGCCGCCGATCCGCGCTCCCGCCGGGCGCAGGCGGCGCGCGGCTGGGTGCTGCTGGCACGCGAGCGGTGGGACGACGCGGCCGGCGTCTTCCGGGCGGTGACCGTGCAGGACGCCTCGTTCGCCGAGGGCTGGCACGGGCTCGGCGTGGCGGAGCTATCGGCGGGGCGTTGGGAGACGGCGGTCGGCGCGCTGGAGAAGGCGGCCGGGGCGGCGCCCGACGATCCCCAGGTGTGGTCGGATCTCGGCGTCGCGCGGATGAACGGGGGGGCGTACGGCGGCGCGGTCGAGGCGCTGTCGGCGGCGCGGACGCTCGCGCCGGACGACGCCGGCGTCGCGTTCCGCCTGGCGCAGGCGTCGGCGGCAGCGGAGCAATGGTCGCAAGCCGACGAGGCGCTCAACGCCGCGTTCGAGCTGGAGTCTGCGCTGGCCGAGCTTCCGGAGTTCGAGGAGCTGCGGCAACGGATCCTGGCCAACCTCCCGGCGCCGGAGGGAGTCGCTCCGTAGCGTTGGCAGGCGACGGTCGGCGGGCGACAGTCGACAGTCGTGAGTCGTGAGTCGACAGTTTCGTCGCCTGCGGCGACGAATGCGGAAGGTAGTGGTTCAGTCCGCGTCGGGCGGCGCGGTTCCGCCGTCCCGAGCGGGCAATGCGGGCGGAGACGGAACGGGCGGCGGCGGGCGGCGGGGTCCGCCGAAGCGGGGCAGGGCGCGGTGCGCGAGGAACGTGATGAGCGAGGCGAGGGTCGGACGATCCATGACCAGCCGGACGCGCAGGACCTGCTCCAGCCGCTCGACCTTGGCGCCGTCGAACACGCTGTAGACGGAGGCCTCCGACACGCCGGGCTCGTCGAGGATCGAGCGCCGGAGGGCGGACAACGCGCCGTCGAGGGTTTCGGCGAGGCGCGGGACGGCCTGCCCGCCGCGGGCGTGGACCAGGAGGACGGAGTCGGCGCGCATGGCCTCCAGCCGGAGGAGCAGGCCGACGCGGTCCGCATCGTCGATCAGCGGCAGGTCGGCGGCGCCGAGCGCGGCAAGCTGGTCGAGATCGGCGTAGAACTTCACGTCGCCCTGGCGCAGCCGTGGGAGGATGTCGTCGGGCGCGCCTTCCGGGACGCCCGTCCTGGACGGGTCGACCGCGGCGGCCCGCACGGCCTCGATGGTCGGCGCGAGCCCCAGGGCGCGGCGGTCGGGCGCCAGGCGGACGAGCGTCAGCTCGCCGGTCGCGCCGAGCCGCGCGGCGGCGCCGACCTCGGGGTCGACGAAGCCGCCGGGGGGCGGCGCCACGCCGAACGCCCGGACGCAGGCGGCCAGGGCGTCCGCGTCGAGCGCCGCGTCGGCCAGGAGCACCCAGCCGTCGGCCGCGCCGCCGATCCAGGCGTAGGTCACGACCACGCCGTCGCGGGCGAGCCGCTCGAGGCAGCTTTCGGTGGCGGCGGCGTCGTCGGCGATGCCGACGAGGAAGGCGCGTACGGCGAGCGAGAGCGTCGGGTCGGCCAGGACGGCCTGCGGGTTCACCTGCACCGCGAGCTGGACGGGTGTCGGGAGCAGGGCGAGCTGGGCGTCGCCCGGCGAGGGCAGGATGACCGCGCGAATGCCCTCGGTGGACGCCTCTTCCGGCGACTCGTCGGTCGCGCGGGCGCGGCATCCGCCGGCGAGCGAGCAGGCGGCGAGGATGATGCAGGCGGCCGGGGAGCGGCGCCGGGACGGACGAAAGGCGGTCGGCGACGGTTGCACGTCCGCTTTCTCGCACGAACCGCGGGTGAGCACAAAGCGAAAGTCGATCACCGCTTGCGCGATCCCGACTCGAGCTGGGCGCGACAGACCTCGATCAGGAAGGGATCGGCCTCGGCGGCGCGGCGGCGCGCGTCGCGGCAGATCGCGCTGTCCCAGCCGTTGAGAGCGCAGTCCCGCTCGGCGAGCTTCCGGCACGGGTCGCGCGATTCGCAACCGGTGCCCGCGGCCAGGACGGCCAGGAGGAGGACGGCGACGGTCCGGTGCAGCATGGAGGCGAGTATACCGCAGGCCGGGGCGGGCGGCAGGGGTGACCTTGAAGTTCGGCCGGGATTGTGGTGAGGTACTTGCGATGTCGGGGCCTGGTCGGGAGCGCATGGAACACGACGACGCGACGCAGGTCATCCAGGCCGAGCCGGTCGTCGTCGCCCAGGCGTTGAAAGAGTTCCTCCTGCTGATCCACGTCGGTCAGGGGAAGGAAGGCATCGAGGGCAAGGAGATCGGGCGCCGCTACGACCTGGAGAAGGAATCGATCCTCATCGGTCGCGGCCCCGACAACGACATCGTCCTCGACCTGGATACCGTCTCCCGGCGCCACGCACGCATGGACCGCAAGGGCGGCCGCACGACGCTGACCGACCTGCAGAGCACGAACGGCACGTACATCGACGAGCGGCGCATTCCGCCGTACACGCCGCAGGAGATGCCCCGGCCCGCGCGGATGATGATCGGCCGCGCCATCTTCAAGTACCAGGCCGGCGACGACCTCGACCTCCAGTACACCGAGGAGATCTACCAGCTCAAGATCACGGACGGCCTCACCGGGCTGCCCAACCGGCGCCGGCTGATGGAGGTCCTGGCGGGCGAGATTCCCCGCGCGCGCCGCTATCACCGGGAGCTGTCGCTGGTGATGATGGACATCGACCATTTCAAGCGCGTCAACGACACCCTCGGGCACCTCGCCGGCGACCACGTGCTGCGCGAGCTGGCGAACGTCGTTTCGATGCACGTGCGGCAGGGCGAGATCTTCGCCCGATACGGCGGCGAGGAGTTCGTCCTGGTCCTGCCCGAGACCGGCAAGGACCAGGCGTTGCAGGTGGCCGAGCGGCTCCGGCAGCGCGTCGAGGCGTGCACCTTCCAGTTCGCGGACCGCCGCATCCCCGTCACGGTGAGTCTGGGCGTGGGCGACTTCAGCGGCGACGAGACCGACGAGCGCGGCCTGATCGAGATCGCCGACCGCAACCTGTACAAGGCGAAGGAAGGCGGCCGCAACAGGGTCGTGGGCTGAACTGCGAATCCCACGGCTTGGGGCGCCGCGTCAGCCTTTTCCGGACCGGAAGAGGAGAGTGGGGGAGGCCGGCCGGGGAGGTGGGGAGGGTCCGGGCCTGGCCGGACGGTCAGAGCAACCCTGGTGGAATCGCGGCTGTCCGCTCCGCCGAGAGGGTCGTTCTCGCCCGCTCCAGCAGCTCGCTCACCTCGTCGGGAGTGCGCACCCTCTGGGCGTCGGCGCGGAAGGCCGGTGCGCCCGGGACGCCGCGCACGAGCCACAGCAGGTGCTTGCGGACCTCCCGGATGGCCTTCTCCGGTCCGGCCCACGCCACGTAGCGCTCCACGTAGCGGCGGAAGATCTCGAGCCGCTCCGCGACCGGAGGATCCCCGTCGGAGCCCCGCGCCAGGGCCTCGAAGATCCACGGCCGGCCCAGGGCCGCGCGTCCCAGCATCACCGCGGCGCAGCCGGTGTCCTTGACCATCCGCTCGGCGTCGGCGTGGCTGTGCACGTCCCCGTTGCCGATCACCGGGACCGGGACCGCCTCGACCACCCGGGCGATGAGCGTCCAGTCCGCGCGGCCGCCGAACATCTGCATGCGGGTGCGCGGGTGGACCGCGATCCAGGCGGCGCCGGCGTCCGCGAGGGCGCGAGCCGCCTCGACCACGTTGATCGACTGGTCGTCCCACCCCGCCCGAAGCTTCGCCGTCACCGGCACCTCGACGGCGGCCTTGATCGCGGCGACGACGCGGGCGGCCGCGGCCGGATCGCGGCCGAGTGCGGCGCCGGAGCCGGAGCCGACCACCTTGCGCGCGGGACAGCCGAGGTTCACGTCGAGCGCATCGGCGCCGAAATCGACGGCGGCGCGCGCGCCTTCGGCCAGTATCTCGGGAGAGTTCCCGAAGAGCTGCACGTGCAGCACCTTCTCCCCCTCCGCACGCTCGAACGGCTTCTTCTTCCGCCACGCCCGTCGCACCGTGAGGTGGCGCGCGGCCACCATCTCCGTCGTCGCCAGTCCGCACTGCTGCGAGAGGCACGCCTCGCGGAACGGGGGGATCGACACCGCGGCCATCGGCGCCAGCAGCGTCGCCGGCGAGATCCGGTGCGGTCCGAGCAGGACGGTGCGGTCGGCGAAACGCACGCGCCCCAATTAGGTGGGTTGCGGGGTCGGGTCAAGTCGCCGGCGGCGCGCGCCGGCGGCGCGGGTCGGTTGCGACCGCGGGCCGCGCTGTGGTCTGCTGCCGGCCGTGGAGTCCTCGCCTCCCGACCCGCGTCCGCTCGTTCGCCCGCCCGTCCGCCCGTCCGCTCGCCGCCGACGCCTCGCGCTGGTCGCGATTCTGGGTGCCCTCGTCCTGCTCGTCTACCTCCCTGGCCTGGGCGGCGGGTTCATCTACGACGACCACTACCTCATCGAGACCAACGCCTACGTGCGCGATCCGGCGCGGCTGGGCGAGGCGCTGACGAGCGATCTGTGGCACGGGTCCACCGGAGGAGATCTGGGCGGAACGCTCAACCGCTACTACCGCCCCGTCGTCACGCTCGCGTACGCCCTCGAGTTCCGCGCGTTCGGCGAAGACCCCGTCGGCTACCACGTCGTGGGGCTGGCCCTCCACCTTGCCGCCGTGCTGCTCGCCTTCTCGTGGATGTGGCGGCGCCTGGCGCGATGGGGTGACGCCGGCCTGCTCGGGGCCGCGCTCGGCGCCGCGCTGTTCGCTCTCCATCCCTCGCGGCCCGAGTCCGTCTCGTGGATCTCCGGCTCGACCGACCTCTGGATGGCCTTCTTCGCCCTGCTGGGTTTGGCGGCCTGGGACCGTCTGCGCGGCGCCGCGCGGATCGCGCTGACGTCGCTCGCGTTCCTGCTGGCGATCGCGAGCAAGGAGGCGGCGCTGCCGCTGCCCCTGTTGCTGGCTGCCGACGCCTGGCTGCTCCCCGGCGGCGCCTCGGAGCGGCGCGCGCGCCTGCGGGACGCCGGGGCGGTGGCGGCCCTCCTGTTCGCCGCCTTCGCCGTCCGGATGCTGGCCGTGCCGCTGGACGTCGGCGGTGGCGGCACCGCGCCGGAAGGCGCCGGTCGGGCCGTCCTTCGCGTGCTCGCTTCGCTCGGCGGCTACCTCGGGCGCATCGTCTGGCCGTGGCCGCCGTCCGTCGCCCCGCAGTGCGTGACGTACGGGACGGACGGGCTCCCGCAGTACGATTCCGCCGCCGTCGCGGTCGGCGCGGTCGGATGTGCCGGCGCGGCCGTACTCGTGGCCCTCGCGTGGCGTACTCCGCGCCTTCGCCCGTGGCTCGGCGACGCGGCCTGGCTGCTCGTGCTGCTGCTCCCGGCGAGCAACCTCGTGCCTCTGCGGCTCGAGACGCTGGTCGCGGATCGCAACCTGTACCTGCCGCTGCTCGGAGCCGCCGCGCTCGTCGGCCGTGCCGTCGCGGTGACGGCGACACGCGGCGCGGTCGTGCGGAACGGCGCCTTGCTGGCCGGCGGGCTTGCGGTCGCCGCCTGCGGCGCCCTGGCGCTGCTGCACGTGCCGCACCTGCGCTCCGATGCGGCGCTGTGGGAATGGGAGAGCCGGGCGTTCCCGGGAAGCCTCTGCGCCCTTCGTCCGCTGACCGAGGTGCGGTTGCGCGAGGGGCGATATGCGGAGGCGCTGGCGCTCGCCCGTGACGTCCTGCAATTCTCGCGCGACCGGCCGGGAGACGGTGGGGCGCTGCTGGCCGCGGGCGCTCTGCTCCACGCCAGCCCGGATGCGGACCAGGACGTGCTGCTCGCCCTGCGCCGGTTCTACGACGCGCTCGCTCGTGGCGAGTCCCCGACCCTCGCCGCGGCCGGCTTCCGCGTGAAGGTGGCCAACTCGTCGGCCCTGCTGGCCGGGATGCGCCGCAACGTTCCGGGCTTCCGCGTCGCGCGTGCCCTGGCCCACGCCCGCACGGGAGACCTCGCCGGAGCCGAGGTGCTGCTGCGGGCGACGGTCGAGGACTCTCCGCGCTCACCGGCCGCGTGGTCGTGGCTCGCCCGCGTGGTCGCTTGGCAGCAGCGGTGGACCGATGCCGAGGGGATCCTCGTCGAGGCCGGGCGCCACGGGGTCGTCGGGGGCTGGGTCCCGGCGCTCCGCGACGGGCTGCGGGTCGGGTTCCAGGCGTCGTCCGTCGCCGGTGATTCCCGCACGCGCGCCCTCGCGCTGGCCGACGCCTTCCTCGGGCTCGACGCTCCCGGGTTGGCTCGCGGGGTCCTGCAACCGGAGTTCGCCCGCGGTCCCGTCGACCCCGAGCTCGTCGGGATGATGGTGGTTGTCGAGGCGTTCGACGGGCAGTACGATTCGGCCCGTGGCGTTCTCGCGGCGGCGCGGCGTCACGACCCGGCGCGGGCCGCGCAGTGGGACGCCGCCCTGCGCGACCTCGACCAGGCGGAGCGGCTCTACGGCGACCGCAGGCGGGTATCGGTCGCGCCGTAGACTTCGATGGCGTCGTTCCGCGCGGTTGCGCGGAACGGCCGCCCCTCAGTCTGATGTCGTCGCTGCGCGACGCCAGATCAGCGGGACGGCGCCGGCGCGCGGGCGCGGCCGTCCCCGGAGGCGCTCGCGGTGGCGTTATTTGCCGCCCTGACCGCGTCCGTCTACAGTCGACTTCGTGCACCCGTTCCGCGCCGGCATCCCCGTCGCAAGCGTCGTGTTGTCGCTCGTCGCGGCGCCCGCGCGCGCCCAGGAGGCCCACGAGGCGACTCTCGTCGTCGCCGAGGGTTCCGACCCGTATCCGGTCGTGCTCAAGGTGAACGAGCACGACCGGGCGGTGCTCCGGGCGGACTCGCGGCGCAGCGGCGAGCCTCCGGCCGAGGGTCCCAGCCCGCTGGAAGCCGACCAGGCGGAGATGGACCTGGCGGCGTGCCGCGCGTTCTTCGGGCCCGGGGCGGAGTGCACCGCGGACGCGGCGCCTTCCGCCGGGCTGTTCGTGGGCGAGCCCGTCCCGCCGGTGTTCACCACCGCCGCGGTCGATGCCGCCGGGGCTCCGGTCGAACCGGCCGCCGTGGACACCGCTGCCGGCGTCGCGTCCACCGCCGGCGACGCGGACTTGTCGACGGAGGCCTCGGGGGGCGAGCGCGACCTGACGTGGCTCCAGGGGCTGGTCCTGCCGGACCTTCCGGTGCACTGGACCGAACGCCTGATCTGGTACCTCGAGCAGTTCCGCGAGGGCGGCTCGTACCACAACGCGGTGACCTCCTGGATCCGCCGCTCCGGCCGGTGGGGCGAGATGATCCGCGAGGTCCTGCGGCGTCACGAGCTGCCCGAGGACCTGCTCTGGGTGGCGGCGATCGAGTCGAGCTTCGATCCGACGGAGCGTTCCTCGGCCGGCGCGGTCGGCCTGTGGCAGTTCATGCCGGAGGGCGGTCGCGACTACGGCCTGCCGCAGAGCCGCTGGGTCGATCAGCGGCGCAACCCGGAGATGGCGACGGAGGCGGTGGCGCTGTACTTCTCCGATCTCCACGCGCGGTTCGGCTCGTGGGACCTGGCCCTGGCCGGGTTCAACATGGGCTACGCCGGCCTGGAACGCGTGATCCTCAAGTACGGCTCCAACGACTACTGGACGCTCGCCGGAACGGAGAACGCCCTGCCGTACGGCACGACGTCGTACGTGCCGAAGGCCCTCGCCGTCGCCATCGTCGCGCGCAACCTCGACAAGTTCGGGCTCGCCGGGCTCGAGCTGGACGCGCCGCGGGGGTACGACCTGGTGGAGGTCCGCGGGGTCGTGCGGCTGACGGCGTTGGCGTCGGCGGCGCGCATTCCGCTGGCGGACCTGAAGGCGCTGAACCCGGAGCTGCTGCGCGATCGCACGCCGCCCGGCGAGGAGACCTGGTGGGTCCGCGTTCCGGCGGGCGCGGAGGAGGGCTTCGTGGCGCGGCTCGCCGCGGCCAGGGAAGAGGACCAGACGCGGACGTACGCCGTCCGCTTCGGCGAGACGATCGGGCAGGTCGCCGAGCGCTTCGGGACCACGGCGTCCCGCATCCGGCGGCTCAACGGCCTGGAGGATGACGAGTCGGTGCGGGGAGGCGACGTGATCGAGGTGCCCGACGTGGAGCCGCGCGACGTGGAGGCGGTCCAGGAGCCGCCGGACGTGGTCGTCCCGGCCGACACCTTCGTCTACCCGGATCGCGAGCGCCTGTTCTACCGCGTCCTCGCGGGCGACCGGCTGGAGGCCGTCGCGGCCGCGTTCGGCGTCACGCCGACCGACCTCGTGACGTGGAACGTGATCGACCCCGAGGCCAACCTGACGCCCGGGCTCGTCCTCCAGATCTTCGCCCCGGCCGCCTTCGACCGCGCCGCGGCCATCGTGCTGGGCGAGGAGGACGTGGCCGTCTACGTCGTCGGCTCCACCGAACAGCTCGAGCACCTGGCGCAGGAGGACGGGCGCGAGCGCATCGTCTACGTGGTGGTGGAGGGCGACACGGTGGAGTCGATTGCGGGGCGCTTCGGCACGACCAAGACCTCGCTCACGCGCATCAACCGCTTCGGCTACAGCCCCGATCTGGAGCCCGGCGACCAGGTCGTCGTCTGGGCCTTGCCGGAGGAGGCCGACCGGTACCTCCGCGAGACCGATGGCGGGCCCGAGGCGGCCGTGGTACCGTAGCGGCGGGAGCGATGAGTGCCGCCGACCACGACCGGCCGCGCATCCTCGTCGTCGATGACGAGGACGGCATCCGTACCACCCTGGACGTGCTCTTCCGGCGTGCCGGCTGGGACGTGGCCCTCGCCGTCGACGGCGGCAAGGCCCTCGATGCCATCCGCTCCTCCCCCCCCTACGACCTCGTCGTGACCGATCTCGTCATGCCCGTCACGGACGGCATCGAGGTCCTTCGCGCGGCGAGGGAGCGGTCGGCCGACACGCAGGTGATCGTGATCACCGCCCACGCCACGGTGGAGACGGCCCTGGCCGCGATGCGCCTCGGCGCCCACGACTACGTGCAGAAACCGTACGCCATGGAGGAGCTGCGCGTGCGGGCCGAGCGGGCGATCGAGAAGCGGCGCCTGATCGACGAGAACACGCGGCTCCGAGCGCGCGTCGCCGGACGCCGCTCGTTCGGCGAGATCATCGCCGCCTCCGACCGGATGGCGGCGGTGATCGGCGTTTGCCGTCGCGCGGCCCAGATCCCGACCAACGTCCTGGTGACCGGGGAGAGCGGGACCGGCAAGGAGCTGGTCGCGCGGGCGATCCACCACGAGGGGACGCGGGCGGGAAAGCCGTTCGTCGTGGTCGACTGCGGGTCCATCCCGGAGACGCTGATCGAGTCCGAGCTGTTCGGACACATGCGCGGCGCGTTCACCGGGGCCCTCGCCGCCCAGCCCGGCCTGTTCCGCTCGGCCGACGGCGGCACCGTGTTCCTCGACGAGATCGCCGAGCTGCCGCTCGGGATGCAGGTGAAGCTCCTGCGCGTGCTCCAGGAGCGCGTCGTCAAGCCGGTCGGCGGCGTCGAGGAGATCGCCGTCGACGTGCGGGTCGTCGCGGCGACGAACCGCGATCTGGAGGCCGAGGTTCGGGCGGGGCGGTTCCGCGAGGACCTGTTCTACCGCCTGAACGTGCTGCGCATCGAGATGCCGCCGCTGCGCGAGCGGCTGGCGGACATCAAGCCCCTCGCCGAGCAGTTCCTGCACAAGTACGGCGAGCAGCTCGGACGGAAGATGACCGGCTTCACGGAGGCCGCCTTCCAGCGCCTCCTGGCGCACGACTTCCCCGGCAACGTGCGCGAGCTGGCCAACGTGATCGAGCGGGCGGTGGCGATGAGCGACGGCGCCCAGGTCGACGCCGACGCCGTCCGTCTCGGCCGCTCCGCGACGTCGGGACCGCCCGACGCCCCGGTCCTCACGCGCGAGCCCGGGATGTCGCTGGACGACTTCATGGACGGCGTCGAGCGGCGGGTGCTGGTCCAGGCGGTGGCGGAGGTGGGATCGAAGCATCGTGACCTGGCTCACTATCTCGGGATCACCGAGCGGTCCTTGCGTTACCGGCTGGGCAAGCATCGCATCGGGCAGGCGGAGGAGGGGTCGGAAGCGACAAAAATCGGCGCAAGGGACTGACGTTCTTCGTCACTTGCGCCCCGGTCCGGTCGCGCGGGCGTGCAACCGGGCGGAATCGTTCGGTGCGGGCGCGGGCGCCACGTTGGCGCGCCGCTTGCTTGAAGGGAGGTCCAGATGAGTGGCAAGGTGTCCAAGGGGTTCACGCTGCTGGAGTTGATGATCGTCGTGATCATCCTCGGGGTGCTGGCGGCGATCGCCGTGCCCACCTTCCAGTCGCAGTTGCACCAGTCGAAATCGGCGGAGGCGCAGGCACTGCTGCGCGACATCGCGGCGAAGCAGGACGCGTACCGGGCCGAGTTCGGACAGTTCCTCAACGTGTCCGGATCGTTCTCCTACGCCAACCGCCGCCCGGTCAACGCGCCGCGCGGCGACTTCGGTTTCCTCGGCTGGGTGGGCGGCGGCGATCCCATCTACACCGCCTGGAACCAGCTCGGCTTCCGCCCGCAGAGCGCCGTGCGTTTCGGCTACGTGGTCGTCGCCGGTCTCCCGGGCACGGATCCCTCCAGCCTTGGCGTCCCGGCCGGATTCGCCGGGGACGCCAACGACCACTGGTGGGCGGCTGCGGCGTGGGGCAACCCCAATGCCGGAGGCAATCCGAGCGACACGCCGGCCGAGGGTCAGTGTTCCCAGTTCCTGCTGTCCAGCAAGGTGAACATAATGACGGTGCTCCGCGGCACCCCTTGAGCGCGCCGGTAGCGGGCCAGGCCACGGTGGCCTGTCGCCCTGAAAGAAGGAGGAGTCGGACATGAATCGGAACAAGAAGGGCTTTACCCTGGTCGAGCTGATGATCGTCGTCGTCATCCTCGGCATTCTCGCGGCCATCGCCATCCCGCTGTACATGAAGTTCGTACAGTCCTCGAAGGCCGGCGAGGCTCGCCTCAACCTGGGCAAGATCGGCAGCCTCCTCGAGCGCTACTACGACTCCCGCGCCAACACCGCCACCGACCTCACCGTCGCGGTCGGGACCTCGACCACGATGGTCGCCCAGTACCCGCAGTGCGGCGACACCTGCATCAACGCCGACACGGGCCCCATCTCCAACGTCCCGGCCGTGATCGCCGACGTCTCCAACAAGAAGTACACCCCGGCCGAGTCGGACTGGGTCGATCCCGCGGCGGGCGTGCCCTGGGGCGACATCCCGTTCTCCATCACGATGCCCATCGCCTACCAGTACTGCTACCACGGCGCCGGCGTCGCCACGGATTCGGAGTTCATGGTCGGCGCGTTCGGCGACGTCGATGGTGACACGACGTACTCCACGTTCCAGCGACGCGGCAAGGTCATCTGCTCGGCCGGCAACTGCGCGCCGACGGTCGGCAACGTCGTCGTGACCAACGAGACCGAGTAGCTCCCGCTCCTCGGCCGTCGCCGCTCGCCGTTTCTCCAGTCCATGCGCCTCCCGCCGCTACCGCGACTCTCCCGCTGGCCACGACTCGTCGTGGCCACGGCAATCACGGTCACCGCGATCTGCGTCCTCGCCCTGGTGGGAGGGCTCGCCCGGCTCGAGCTGCGGGTGGCGCGCGCCGGCTCGCCGCCGCCCGCGGACACCTTCGTCCTCCCGTCCCCCGGCGCCGCGCGAATGCTGGCCGCGGGGTACACCGAGGCCGTCGCCGACATCGTGTGGACGCGGCTGCTCGTCTACTACGGTTCCCAGACCTCGCAGAAGCGCGACCCGAAGTTCATGTCGAGCTACGTCGAGGCCATCACGTCGCTCGACCCGTTCTTCCGCGCGCCCTATGCCTGGGCCGGCTACGCCATCCCCCTGGCGACCACCGGCTGGATCAATCCGGACAACGTCGAGGCCGGCATCCGGTTCCTGCGGGCCGGCGTCGCCCGGTTTCCCGACGACGCCGACCTGCACGGCATGCTCGGCTACAACCTGTTCTACGAGCTTCCCCGCTGGATCGACGACGACCGGCGCGTCCTGCGCGCCAAGGTCGAAGGGGCCGAACATCTCCGCGCCGAGGCCGCCCTCGGCGGGGGTGCGCCGTGGATGGCCCTGGCCGCGACGCGGGCCCTGGAGCAGGTCAACCTCGACGATGTCGCCGCCAGACATCTGGAGGAGTCCGCCTACGCCACCGACGACCCGGAGCTGCGGCGGCGGATCCTCACGCGTCTCGCCCAGCTTCGCAGCAATACCGACGTCGCCAGCATCGAGCGCGCCGCCGGCACGCTCGAGAAGCTCTGGAAGGACCGCCAGCCGTATCTCACGTCGGGGATGTTCCTCCTGCTCAACTCGCCGGAGGCGCAGGCGCAGATGTCCGAGGGCCTCGTCCCCCCGCCGCTCCGGGCGCAGTAGCTTACGCTTGCGTGGCCCGGCCCTTGCACGTACCCTGGTCCGACCGGGGACCCGAGGCTGTTGGGAGGGATGGTCGCACCACCGCCTCCCGCGGTTGGCGATCCTCGCGGCCGCCTCGCCGAGGCGAAGAAGGAGGCACGGGATGCGTTCGAAACGCGGTTTCACTCTCGTCGAGCTGATGATCGTCGTCGTGATCCTCGGGGTCCTGGCGGCGATCGCCATCCCCCTGTACATGAAGTTCGTCGGCGCGTCGAAGGCCGGCGAGGCGCGCGTCAACCTGGGGAAGATCGCCAGCCTGCTCGAGCGCTACTACGTCGTGCGGTCCAGCGACTCCACCTCCTCGACCGTCGCCGTCGGCATCAGCAGCGCGATGGTCGCCCAGTTCCCGCAGAACAACGCCATGGAGTGCATCACCGGCGGTACGGGCCAGCAGCGCGTTCCGAACGACATGGCGCTCGTGCGGCAGAAGCACTACACGCCGGCGGAGTCGGACTGGATGGGGCCCGCGGGGGCGCCCTACGCCTGGTCGATGATCCCGTTCACGATCACGCAGCCGATCTCGTACCAGTACTGCTACCACGGCGACGGCACCGGTACCGATTCCCGGTTCTTCGTGGGGGCCTTCGGCGACGTCGACGGGGACGGCGCCTTCTCGTCCTTCCGGCGCGCCGGCCGCGTCCTCTGCGCCTCGGGCGGCTGCGCTCCGACGCTCGGCAACATGATCGTGGAAAACGAGGCGGAGTAGCGTTCCTACCGGAGCTGGTCCTGGGTGCGGCGGATCATCGTCGTGCGGCCGGCCTGGATGATCACCATCTCCGTGTGCCGGATCCCCACGTCCTGATTGAGCAGCGTGAGCTGGTAGCGCCCGGCCGCCAGCTCGTAGTTCAGGAGCGGCGTCTGGCGGACGCGGCGGCCCTGGATGTAGACCATCGTCCAAGGCTGCGTCACCACCGACAGCTTGCCCATCTCGCCCGGCGGCGGCGGCGGCGGATGATGCCCTTCCTCGCGCTCCAGTTCCGGCGCCATCGCCAGCGTCGTCTGACCCGGCTGGAAGGTCAGCGCCTCCTCGAACGTGCGGTACCCGGACCGAGTGACCCGGATCCGGTAGCTCTGCGACGAGTCGACCAGGCGCCGCACCGGGTCGGTGCCCGTCTCGCCGATCTCCTGCGGTTCTCCGGAGCCCTGCGCCAGGAGCACCCGACAGCTCTCGGGCTTGGAGGTCACCTCCAGCGCCACCAGCAGCGGGATCGCTACCGGCTGTGCCTCCGCCGCGTTCTCCGGGACCGTGATCGCCGGCAGCTCGAAGTCCGGGAACCCCTCGCGCCGCACGACCAGCGTGTGCGTGCCGGGCAGCAGCGCGACGAACGACGACTGCCCCTCGGTCGTGATCGCCACGCCCTCGTAGGTCGACGTCGTCGAGCCCGCCGGCGTCACCTTCTCGAACAGCGCCGCTCCCTCTCGCAGGGTCCCCTGCAACGCCAGGCGGATCGGCGCCGCGACGAAGTCCGTCGCCGCGATCTCCAGGAACGTCATCGACGGATCGAGCGTCCACTCGGGACACTTCCCGGCCAGGGTCTCCTTGCACTGCTTCCCCGGCCAGTCGATCTTCAGCGTCGAGGTCCCGCCCTCCGGCACCGGAACCGACAGGCTCCGCTGCCACGGCGTCGCCGTCCCGTTGATCGAGATCGTCGCCGCCTGCAGCTCGCTCGCCAGGATGACGTTGACCGCTTTCCCGGCGGGCGCCGTCGCGCCGGCATCGGTCGCGGGCGTCACGGCTCCCCCGTCGGCGACCGGTACCGGGACCGACGTGCCGGCTTCGAGGGCCGGACCGGGAACCCCGCTTCCGGCGTCCCCCTCCGGTCCGACGGCAATCAGCCCCGCCTCGGGCGAGCCGGTCGGTCCCCCGCTCGGCGTCTCCTTCTTCCCGCCGAAGACGATGATCAGCACGGTCACGACCACGGCCGCGAGCAGGATGGCCACGGCGACGATCGGCGCCTTGGAACGACGCGCCTCCGGATAGTGGGAGGGCGCGGGAGCCGGCGCGGCCGGCGCGGGCTTGGCCGGAACCGGAGCGCCCGTCCTGGACAGGCCCGACGTGTCGATCGATAGGCCCTTGGTCGCCTCGATCATGTCGGCCTTGTCGTAGATCTGCGTCGCCATCTCCTCGTCGTCCCACTCCATCATCCCCTCGCCCTTGGCGGGCGGGGCGGACGGAGCGGCCGCGGGAGCCTCCGGCGCCGGCGCGGGGGGCGCCACGGGCGCGGGCGGAGCGGGCGGTGGCGGCAGTCCGGGCATGATGATCGGCGGCGGAGCGGCGGGCGGCGCCGACATCTGCGGCATCGGCGCGGGAGGCATGGCGGCCGCCAGCATCGGAGCGGACAGCGGCATCGTCGGCTCGACCGACGGCATCCGCACGCCCGGCGCCGGCGGCAGCGGCATGGGCGGCGCGGCCGGCAGCGGCATCGTCGGACCGGAGGTCGGCCCCGGCGGCGCGGACATCTGCGGCGGCATCGACGGCCCGGGCACGGGCGGCGGCGCCGACGGCCCGGGCATCTGCGCGGCGGGCATGCCCATCATCGTGCGCTTGGACGGAGGCGGGGCCGAGGCGCGCGGCGGGGGCGGCAGCGAGCCGCGGCCGCCGGCCTTGAGCGGTGGAGGCGCCGTGCGGCGCGGCGGCGGCAGCTTCGACGCCCGGGCCCCGGCGAGCTCCGGCGCGGCGGCCGCCGGCGCTCCGGCGACCTGCACGTCCTCCGGGAACGCCTTGCGCAGGTACGCGGCCAGGTCCTTCTGCGAGAAGAAGGACTCGATCGTGTACATGAAACTCTGCAGATCGTCGTGGAGGTCCATCGCCGTCTGGTAACGGTCCTCCTTCTCCTTGGCCAACGTCTTCAGGACGATCCGCTCCAGCTCCTCCGGGATCGCCCGGTTGTACGTCGTCGGCGGCATGATCTCGACGTTGCGTACCTTCTCCAGCGTCGAGAAATCGCTCTCGCCGATGAACAACCGCTCCCCCGTCACCAGCTCGTACAGGATGATCCCGCAGGAGAAGATGTCGGAGCGCTTGTCGAGCGGCAGGCCGCGGACCTGCTCCGGCGACATGTAGCCGAACTTCCCCTTCAGGATGCCGGCCTGCGTCTTCGCCGCCTTGTTCGCCGCCTTCGCGATCCCGAAGTCGATGATCTTCACCTCGCCGTCGAACGAGATCAGGATGTTCTGCGGCGAGACGTCGCGGTGCACCAGGTTCAGACTCGCGCCCGAGGCGTCCTTCTTGTTGTGCGCGTAGTCCAGCCCCTCGCACAGCTTCATCATCGTGAAGCAGCTCATCGGCAGGGGCAGGATCTCCCCCTTCTTCTTCGAGCGGTCGAACGTCGCCCGCAGGTCGCGACCGTGGATGTACTCCATCGCGATGAAGTACGCGTCGCCGACCTTCCCGAGGTCGATGATCTGCGCGATGTTCTGGTGCGTGAGCTGCACCGCGATCTTCGCCTCGTCGATGAACATCTTGATGAACTCTTCGTCCTCGGCGATGGACGGAAGAATCCTCTTCACCGCGACCAGGCGCTCGAACCCCTCCACGCCCTCGGTCTTCGCCTTGAATACCTCGGCCATCCCGCCGACGTTGACCCGGTCGAGCAGATAGTACTTACCGAAGGGCATCGGCTTCTTCACGGAAACGCCTCCGTCGCCCCCTGCGGACCCGGGCGATCTTCGAGCCGTGGACGCGGGCCCTCGGCGCCCGCGCTCCTCCAGCGATCCTCGACCGATGAGCGCTCGTCGCGGCCGTCCCGCCGGACCGCGTGCCCGCGCCCACAATCGCGCGGGGATAGTACCCGCTCCGGGAAACGCACGTCAATACGAACGAAGAGGCCGCGCCCGCTGGTCGTCCGTCCTGAAATACCGGATGCGCCGCGTGTGCGGCGGGTTCCACACCCCGGGCGCCACCACCTGCGTCTGCTGCAGCACCTCCAGCACGGCAGGCAGCCCGGCCGGCGAGAACTCCGCCCAGCCGTCGACCGGCGCCGTCGATAGCTCCGGTCGCGTCAACGGACGCCGCTCCCCTTCCCCCGACCCGTACAGGAACACCCAGCCCAGCGCATCCGACCGCGACACCCCCACGATCCGCTCCGCTCCCGCCGCCCGCAACGCCCGGTACAGCGCCGGCCCGTCCCCGCTCCCCGCCTCCGCGTACAGCAGGAACCGCTTCCCCGCGATCGACCCGAACGCCCCCGCGTACGCCCCCGTGCTCGCCTCCGACAACGGCTCCCCGCGCAGCACCAGCACCACCGGCCAGCCCCCCAGCCGCGCCTGCGCGTCCGCCCACCGCTCCACCAGGAAGAGGTTCTCCAACCCCAACGGATCCCGCGCCAGCACCACCACCGCATCGTCCGCCGCGAACGGCGCCGGCCCGTCGCCCCGCCACACGGCCGGCGACCCTGCGACGGGCGCAAACGCGGCGACCGGAGAGCCCTCGGAGCCCGCCTGCCGCGGCCCGTCCTCGGGCGAAGGCGGGTCCTCCGGCGAAGGCGCGTCGGTGGAGGCCGCCGGCCCTCGCGAAACCGCCATCCAGCGCGGATCCAGCGCCAGAAGGTAGACCCGAGCGGTACCCGAGGCGTCGGCCGGCCCGGACGTGAAGACCATCGCCGGCGGATAGGACCGCGCCGGCAGGCCGCGCTGCGACCACTTCCCGTCCTCCTCGCCCCCGCCCTCGAACGGGACGTCCGGCGTCGGCAGGTTCTCCTCCAGCACCAGGTAGAAGAAGTCGCGCGGCTCGCGCTGCACGTACCGCGGGAACCGGAAGATGTCCATCCCCTCGAACAACCCCCGCGCCCGGAAGCGCAGGTCCGTCCGGCCGGGAACCTCGCCCTCCGCCTGGAACCCCGCCCGCATCCCCGAGGACGCCGGCGTCCCCGCGTCCACGACCCGGTAGAACTCCCAGCCGACGTTGCCCCCGTTCATGTCCAGGTGCAGCCCGTAACGGCACTCGGCCAGCTCCATCGCCGAGACCAGCGCGTCCAGGTTGGTCGACAGTCCGTAGAAGTAGCCCATGTGCCCGCGCTGCGTCCAGCAGATCGCCGAGCGCACCGTCACCGGGTTGGGGTCGTCCAGGTCCTTGGGACTGGAGCCCCACCACTTGCGGCCGTACGGATTGATCTGCCCGTGCCCGAACAACGGCGTCAGGTTCTGCCGGAACGAAACCACACCCTGCTCGCCGAACCACTCCTCCAGCGCCTTCTCGTTCACGCCGTCCGGATCCTGCTCGTACGTCGCCCCGCCCGCGTACAACGCGACCGTCTCGTCCGGACCGGGCCACGTGCCCACCGCGGCGCGCCCGCCGCGGAGCAGGAACACCATCCCGCCCCACGCCTTGGGCGGCAGGTACATCGTCCCGTCCTGGAACAACCCGAACTCGCCGTGCAGCGCCTGGAAGCCGCCGTTGAAGCCGGCGACGAACCGTCGGATCGTCGGATCGTCGCGCGGCACCATCCCCGTCGACGTCTCCCCCGTCGCCGCCTTCGGCTCGATCGAGCCGCCCGAGGGGTGCAGGGTCGCGCGCCGCGGATCCCACAACACCGCGTACACCACCGAGAACGGTCGCTCGGGGTCCGTGCGCAGGAAGGTCGTGTAGAACGTCGGCGGCGCCCCCGCCTCGTTCAGCACGAAGTCGTCGTCCAGCATCGGCGTCCACTCGCCCTCGCCCGCCATCCGCCCGTGCAGCCCCGGCGGCGTGATGTCCGGCGGCGGCCACCCGAGATCCACGTCCTCCAGCCCCTCCGGGGCCTCGAAATGATAGCTCCCCGCCAGCTCCGCCGGCCGCGTGTGCGCCAGCGACCGCTCGATCTCCGCCGTGGCCTCGTCCGTCGAGACCGTCGCCTGCTTCAGCTCGTCCGCGAACCGGAACGCGAAGTACTCCAGCGTCTCGATCGGACCCGCCCCCACCCACTCCCGCGCCGTGTCCACGGCCCACGCCACGTGCCCCCGGATCGCCTTCGTCGTCGGCGTCACCCCGGCCACCAGCGCCGCACCCTCCCGCACCCGCCCCAGGAGATCGACCACGACCCGCCCGTCCCCCGTGTCCACCGTCAGCACCGCCGACGCCCACGACAGGCGCAGCTCCCGAGGAACCGCCGCCAGCCGCACCTCGAGGCGCTGCATCCCGGAAAAACGCCCCACCTCCTGGAAGTTCGTGACCGCGTCCTTCCAGCGCTCGATCGCCGGCCACGATTCGGTCAGCGACGCATCCTGCCCCGCCATGTCCAGCGCGATCACCGTCGGAGGCTCCCCCGCCACCCAGCGCACGAACGCCACCAGGTCCCCCGCCGCCACCAGGTCCGCCTCGTCCGCCGCCGGCGACTCCGTCAGGTTGCGCAGCTGCGAGATGCGCACCGGCGTGTCGTCCGCCAGTGCCACGTCCGCCACGAACACGTCACGCGCCGCCTCCGGCCCCGCCGACGCCGCGAACACCGCCCGTCGCTGCTCGGACGGATCCAGCAGCGTCGCCACCCCGAGGTCCTCGTCCGCTCCCACCCAGGCCACCGCGTTCGCGTCCACGTCCAGCCCGTAACGCACCTTCACCAGCGCCGCCAGCCCGACGTCCCGCTCGGCCGCCCCCGGCGCCCGCCGCCGCGCCTCCGCCTCCGCATCCGCCAGCCGTCCCCCCAGCGCCGCCGCGTAGAACGCCACCGCCAGCGCCAGCCCTACGAGGATCCCCCCCAGCCGCACCAGGTACACCCCGTGCCCGCGGTGCTCCCGCTCCGCCAGTCGCCCCCGGATCCATCCGCCCCACGACCCCACGACATTCCCTCCGCTGCACGCCACCGCGAGCCGCGCACGCGGCGCGATCCATACCGCGTGTCGGCCCCGGGAGCAAAACCAAGGCGTTCGCTCCCCGCATCGCCGCCGCCCCCCCCGAACCGCGAGCTTCAGCGCGCCGACACCGCCGCCGCCGCCTGCTTCACTTCCTCCAGCGCCAGCTTCTCCCACAGCTCGTCCCACAGCGTCGCGTGGCCCGGATCGCGCCGCCGGGCGGTCGTCAGGACGCCCCGCGCCAGATCGAACCGGCGGTCGATGACGTCCGCTCGCAGGCGCAGGAGCACGGGGCGCGGGTCGTCGGGCCGCGCGGCGATCAGCGGCTCCAGCCGCCGGCGCGCCAGCTCCAGGCCGCCGAAGGCGATCGCCGTCTCCGCGCCCGTCAGTTCGCGGACCACCGGATCCCCCCGGGCCACCGTCGCGGCCCGCGCGCGAGCGCTCGCGATCGGCTCCAACAGCGACGCCAGGAACTCGTCGTCCGGCTTCGCCCGCAGTCCCCGGCCGACCGCGCCCTCCGCCTCGTCCCAGCGCTCCTCCCGCGCCAGGACCAGCGCCAGGTTGGCCCACGCCGCAACCGACCCCGGCGCCTCCCCGACCGCCGTCCGCAACAGCCGCTCCGCGCCCGCAAGGTCCAGCGTCCTGGCGTGCGCCACCGCGCGCGGTACCTGGAAGTTCTCCAGGTCGCCACGAACGTACCGGCGCACCGCCGGGTTTGCTCCCAGCTCCAGCTCCAGGTCGGCCGCCGTCAGCCGTGCCGGACGACCCTCGGCCACGTTGTCGAAGAAGCGCCGCACCGCCAGCAGCCGCGGCTGGTCCGCGTCCGACGCCGCGCCCAGCACGCAGCTCGCGCCCATCAGCACCAGCTCCGCCCGCACGAACGGGTCGCCGGGCCGCAGCCGGTACACGTGCGCGACCAGGTCCAGCGCCTCGTCGTAGCGGCCCTGGTCCAGCCGCAGCCCGGCCAGCACCTTGGCCGCGCTCGGATTGTCCGGCGCCAGCCCGTGCTCGTACGTCCACAGCGCCTCGTCGTTGCGCAGCTCCCCCTGCTGGCCCAGCGCCACCGCGCCGCCGGCCACGACCACGAGCCCCGCGGCGGCGAGACCCGCCACCCGCATCGGGCGCTCCGCCGTGGCCACCCTCCGCACCGCTCGCGCGACGGCCGGCAGCAGGCCGAGCAGCGGCAGGTACAGATAGCGCGTCGAAACCAGCGTCACCATGTTCAGCGAGACGAGGTTGAGCAGCGGCAACAGCGGGAGCAGGAACCAACAGGCGTCCCGCAGCAGGGGGCGCCAGCCGGGCCGCTTCCAGGCCCGCCACGCCAGGCCGAGCAGCGCCGCCGCCGCGAACAGTCCCACGACGACGCTCCAGCCGATGTACACCACGGTCCCCGACGCGTCGACGCGCTGCCAGCCGACCTGGACCGAGGGCGGCCAGGGCCACACGATGCGACCGACGTACAGCCCGAGCGACGATGCGATCCGCTGCACCGTGTCCCACGGCCCCTGCCCGGCGCCGCCGACCGCCGGCGGCACCAGCGCGAAGTGCAGCGCCGTCGCCGCCGCCACGACCAGCAGCGGGGCGACCGCGCGACGGCAGCCGGCACGGCGCTCCTCGCGCGACGCCGAGCACAGGACCGCGTCCAGCAGCAGGAGCAGCGGGGCGACCGCGCCGTTTTCCTTGCACAGCGTGGCCAGGAGGAACGCCACCGACGCCAGGATCGTCCCCAGCGCGCCGCGCCAGCGGTCCCAGGCGCTCAGCCCCAGCAGCACGAACAGCGCGAGCCACAGGTCCGTCGAGCCCGAGATCCAGCTCACCGACTCGACCCGCGTCGGGTGCACCGCGAACAGCGCCGCCGCGACGCCCGCTGCGATCGTCGCCGTCGCGCCGCCGCCCAGCCGGCGGCGCAGCCAGACGAAGGCCAGGAGCACGCAGGCGACGTGCAGCGCCAGGCTGACCACGTGGTAGCCCAGCGGATGCTCGCCGAAGAGCTGGAACTGGACGAAATACGCGAGCGTGACCACCGGCCGGTAGAAATTGTGCCCCTGCCCCTGCCCGGCACGGTCGACGCTCGAGGACGTGTGCCAGAAGTCGTGGCTCAGCGCCTCGCCGAGCAACGACGGCTCGCGGACGAAGCTGTTGCCCGCGATCAGCTCGTGGTCGTCCCACACGAACTCCCCCGCCAGGCCCGGGAGGAAGACGACGACCGACAGGACGCCCAGCGCGATGGCGATGCCGGCGACTCCAGCCCGCCGGCCACGGTCCATCGCCGGCCCCGCCTCCGTCATGGCTTCGTTCGCGAACCGGCGGCCCGCCCCGGCTGGCTCCACTCGGCCGGGAACGAACGACACGCGATGGGCGAGGATCTGCGGCGCCGCGGCATCGGCTCGGACGGTACCGCGGATCGCGCAGTGCCGCAAACGCCCGCCGCTACCAGCCACCAGCCACCGGCCACCAGCCACCGGCCGCGCCGGTTACGGCGCGATCCCGGGCCCCAGGCCGCGCTTGCCTTTCCCCGCCCGCCCCCCAATACTACCCCCGCATGCCCGGGGGGACACCGGCCACGCCGCGCCGGTTCGCCGGAGGAGGACACCATGTCGCGTTCCTGGATTGCTGCCGTGGCGCTCGTCCTGTCCGCGTTCGCCTCACCCGCCGCCGCAGCGGACCCGGTCTCCCCGGATCAGGCCGATGTCCTCGCGGCGTCGTTCCACGCGGCCTACCCCGGAGCCGACGTCCGCTTCGAACCCGACTCGGTCGGCGCCACCTTCCTCGGCGGCTTCCGCACCGATCCGCTCGCCTCCGATCCCGTCCAGGCGGCGTGGCTCTTCCTCGAGCGCCAGACCGCGATCCTGGGCCTCACCGATCCCTCCGCCTCGCTCCGCGTCGAACGCACCCTCGAGTGGCGCGGCTGGACCATGGTCCGCTTCCGCCAGCTCGCCTACGGCCGCCCCGTCCTCGGCCGAGGCTTCGTCGTCGTCGCCGATGGCGCCGGTCGCGTCTACCAGGTGGCCGGCAGCTTCGCCGACGTCTCCCGCGTCGCCGACGGCACGCCGCTCTCGGACCAGCAGGCCGCCGATGCCCTCCGCGCGATCGTGCCCACGGTCAAGCTCACGTCCATGGATCCCGCCGTCTTCGTCGACCGCGACGGCGCTCGCTTCGTCAACCTCGTCGTCGTCGAGAACGGCGGTCCGTTCGAACGCTACGAGCTGGTCCAGGACGCCGTGTCCGGCCGGCCGATCGCCGCCGGGAGCCTGTTCAAGAAGGCCCGCGCCAACGTCTACCCGATCTCGCCGGCGATCGACCCCGCAACGACGGAGGTCGACCTGCTCGGCCTGGTCTCCACGACCGCCCTGGAAGGCGACCACGCCGAGTCGTACACCTGCACCGGCCGCTACTGTTCCGGGATCACGCACCGCGCCGCCCCCGACGGCGCCGGTGACTACCTCTTCCTGCCCGAGGAGCCGTCGTTCACCGATCCCTTCTCGGAGACCCAGGCGTACTACTCCGCCGACCGGCTCGGCCGCTACATGCAGGACAACTGGGGCCTGTCGTGGAACTGCCGCGGCACAACCGTCTTGAAGGTCGCCGTCAACATGGACTACTGCAACGCCATGTTCGGCGACGTCGACGGCGATCGCTGCGGCGACGCCATGATCGGCCAGGGCACCGAGCGCGACTTCGCCTACGACTCCGACGTCATCTTCCACGAGTTCGGCCACGGCATCTTCTCGCAGCTCACCGACATCCGCGGCTGGGGCGTCTTCGACGAGCTCGGACCGGACTTCACCGGCGAGGGCCTCAACGAAGGTACCGCCGACTACGTCGCCGTCACCGTCGACGGCGATCCCCGCCTGGGCGAATACATGTCCGGTGACTCCTGCGGCGGCAGCATGGGCGAAGTCGGCCTGCGCAACGCCGACAACTCCTTCACCTGTCCGTCCGCCCTCGTCGGCGAGTCGCACTACGACGGCCGCATCCTCCTGGGCACGATGTGGGAAATCCGCACCGCCCTCGGCGCCGCCAAGGCCGACGCCCTGTTCTTCTCCATGCTCGCCGCCCTCTCCGATGCCGCCGACTACGACGAGGTCGGCCGCGGACTCCTCGCCGCCGCCACCCGCCTCCTGGGCACCGGCGTCCTGGTGGCCGGCGACGAGACCGTCGTCGAGACCATCGTCACCGGACGGAAACTCGTCGACTGCGTCCGCATCGTCGACCTCTACGACCCCGACACCGGCGAGTCCTTCCCCGGCAACGCCTTCAGCATGGGCATCGACGAGACCGGCGGCTGGATCGACGAGATTCCTTCCGGTATCCAATTCCGCATCCGTACCCCCCTCACCGCCTTCCGCGCGACCCTCGCCATTCGCGCCGCGACCATCGTCGAGCCCAATTCCTACGACCTCTACATGCGAGCCGGCGCCGCCGTGCACTTCTCTTTGTCCGGCTACAGCCTGACCATCGATGGCTACGACCAGGTCGTGACCGGCAACCCCGACGGGTTCACCATGGCCACCTGGACCACCCCGCCCCTCGTCCCCGGCTCCGACTACTACTTCACCTTCGTCCACCGCAACCCCACCGCCGTCCTCCTGAACTTCTCCGCCTCCGTCAGCCTCACGCCGGTCCGCCCCGACGCGGGCGACGGCGGTGACGCCGGCGAGGACGAGGTGGTCGAGGACGTCCCGGTCGAGGTCGTCGAGGACGTCGAGCCCGAGGCCGACGCCGTGGAGGACGCGGTGCCGGACGTCGAGACCCCGGATGCCGCCGAAGAGACCCTTGAGGACGCCGCCGACGTCGACGGCACCATCACCGTCGGCGACGGCTGCGGCTGCCGCACCACGCCCCCCGCCGGCCTCTCCTTCCTGTCCGCCCTCCTCCTCGGCGCCGCCGCCCTCCTCCTCCGCCGCAGATAGCCCCCCCGCTCCTCCGGACCAACAACGCGACCCGATCAACCAACCAATCACCAACAACCAATTGCTTTTCCCCCATCGCCGTAGTTGAATCCGCCCCGATCGGCGGGCGGGGAGTTGCCCGCGCGCCTCGATGGAAAGGTTGGGTTCTGATGCGACTCGGGAGCCTCTCGATTCCGATGCTTCTCTGCCTCGCCCTGGCCACGGCGCCTCGCACCGCCGCCGGCCAGACCGAGGGGACGCCGACGACTCCCGCGGCGGAAACCACGCCCGCGACGGCGCCCCCCGCTCAGCCGTGGACGCTGCCCGCGGATCAGGCGGCCGGCACGGTCACGCCGCCCGCGACGGTCACGCCGCCCGCGACAGTCACGCCGCCCGCGACGGTCACGCCGCCCATACAGCCGTGGACTGCCGCGCCGGCCGAGCCCGGCGACGACCATCCGTGGGAGGAGCCGACCGCCGTCGAGGACCGCCCCGGGGAGGAGCCGACGGTCCCGTCGGAGGAGCCGGCCGAGGCCCCGGTCGAGACGCCGGTGGAAACGCCTCCGACCGCTCCCACCGGTTGGGGCGAGCCGGCGGAAGGCTGGGGCGAGCAGCCCGAGCAGGGTTGGGGGACGCCTGCCGAGCCGACCGCCTGGGGCGAGACGCCCACCTACGAGTTGCCCGAGGACCAGCGCGTCGGCCATTGGCCCGTGCTCTTCAGCTTGGGCGCGGGCTACGGGTTCGCGATGGAAGGAACCAAGAATTTCTACGCGTCCGCCGTGACCGTCCAGCCGACGGTGTTCCTGGGCCTGCTGAAGCACTTCGGCATCCATCACGGGCCTGCGCTCTCGTTTCCGATCGGCATGCCGGGAAGCTATGAGCGGAACGACCACGACCCCGCGACGGACAACACGCAGGACTACGGCGTGAGCTTCGCCGCCGTGCCGGGCTACCAGCTCGTCCATTTCTTCCGCCGCGACATGTTCTGGGGCGCCGGCCTCGGCGTCCCGCTCCTGGTCGCCGCGCAGCAGGGCTCCCCTCGCGGCGACTACGTGTTCACGCCCGGGTTCGAGGTCAACGCGCAGTTCGGGTACAAGTTCCTCGCCGGGCTAGGCGTCTACGTCCGGGCGATCTACGACGTCTACTTCGGCACCTACGACCTTTCGACCTTCGGCGGGGAATTGGGGTTGTGCCTGTACTACGACTGGTTCCGACCCTGGGAGCCGCCTGCCCCCCAGGCGGCCGCGGCGGAGGACTTGCCATGAGCGCCACCCCTCGCCTGGTGACGATCCGCCGCTGGACGGCACGCCTCGCCGGCCTCGCGGTCCTCTTCCTCTTCGCCGCCGCGCCGCTCCCCGGGGAAACGCCCGGCTGCGAGGCGCCGGGCCAGATCGACGACTCGGCCGAGCTGTTCGGAGACGGCGGGATCCGGAGGGTGTGCGGAGCACACTGCTACGCCGATTGCACTAGGCTCGTCGAGTGTGGCCGCTACCCCGGTCCCGCGGGCGGCCCGGGCTACGCCGCGTGCGTGGATGAGTGCGCCATCGCCCGTTCCTGCACCGCCGTGACCTTCGACGGCTTCTGCCCGTTCGAGATCTACGGCGACGGCCGGGTGATCACCGAGAACGAGGAGTTCGCCTGCACCACCGATGCCCGTGCCGCTACCTGCTGGTGCGACCCCGGCGTCGACTGCTGGGGTCTGGATATGCCCACCCCGTTCTCCTGCACGGCCGGCGGCCTGTGCGACCCGAGGTGACGGCGATGAACGCGACCAAGCTTCCGACCGTTCTCCGCGCCTCCGCCGGCTTCGCCCTCGCTGTGGTCGTTGCCGGCTGCTTCACCATCGCGTCCCACGACGAGTACGCCTCGTACCGCCGCTTCCGCGAAGAACCGCGGATCCTCGAGCGCGCCAGGCTCGCCTCCGCCTTCATCGATCAATACCCCGACGGCCGCATGCGCGGCGACGTCGACAAGGTCCTGGCAGAGATGGACGGCCCGCTGTTCTGGGCCTGCGGACGCGACTCCGCGCTGCTCGAGCTGTACCTGAAGGTCCTCCCCGCCGGTGATAACGCCGTCGCCGCCCAGGAGCAGATCACCGCCAACGAGTACTTCCTCGAACGGCAGCGCGCCGCCGAGGAGGCCGAACGCCAGCGCGTCGCCGAAGAAGCCGAGCGCCTGCGTCAGTGGCAGGAACGCCTCAAGGTCTTCGTCCACGACGGCTTCCGCGACTGGATCCTCATCCTCGCCCAGACCCCTCGCGTCTGGGGGCACGACCTGGACTGGATCAACCGCGAGTACCCCCTCTTCTTCCAGTACTGGGCCTCCGAGCCGTACCCGACCTGCGAAGCCGACGGCTCGAGCTGCCGCAAACGCTACGAGGCGCAGTACACCCTCGAGCACCAGGGCAACTTGTGGGAGCGGCACCTCATCCTCACCCTCCAGCTCGACTTCCAGCAGCGCAAGCTCTTCCGCATCGCCCTGTACCTGGACAAGGACGGCTTCGCCAACTGGTACGAGCTGGAAACCAACAGCGTCAACACCGCCGACGCCGAACCCTACGTCCGCCAGATCGCCGCGCAGTACTTCGTCGAGTACGTCAACCAGTTCCTGATGGCGCAGTTCCCTGCCGGCGAAGAGATCGATCCCGGCGACGAACGCGTCTTCTACTCGTTCCGCTCGGGCAACCTCCGCTTCGACATCCTCGGCCTCTCCAACATCGTCGGCCGCCGCATCGATGCCCTGCAGATCACCGCCGAGGATCAGGTCGGCGGTCAGGGCATCACCGGCCCCGAGCTCTCCACCGGCACCACTCCCGCGCCGACGCCGACCCCCACACCCACGCCCACGCCGACGCCCACGCCGACGCCCACGCCGACACCCGCACCGACACCCACTCCCACTCCCACGCCAGTCCCCACTCCCACGCCAGTCCCCACTCCCACGCCTGATGTTGCGCCCCCCCCTCCACCCACGGATCCGGGAACGGCCTGGACGCGCCCCGAACCGACTCCGCCTCCATCCCCCGCTCCCGCTCCCGCTCCTGCCCCTGCGCCTGCCCCCACGCCCGAGGTCGCGCCGCTCCCCCCACCGCCCCCTCCTCCCTCGACCGATCCCTACGAAGGCCTCTGACCCTCCCCCTCTTTGCGCCCTTTGCCTCTTTGCGCCCCTCGCGCGAAATCCCCCGGGGCTCGGCGGCCGTGATGGTGATCGAGGCCCCCGGCTTGAATCTGCGGAGGCGCACACGAGTCCAATCCCCCGGCCCGTGATATGGTGGACGGGCCGCCCGGGAGGCCGAGGACGAAGGCGGGCCCGGGACAGCGGGTGGAGAAGATGAGCAAGATCCTGGTCGCCTACGTTCTGTCGCTGATGGGTTATCCCGTGTGGTCAGCTCCCGTGGAGCCGCTCCAGAAGCCGGCCGTCACGGCCCCCACGACCGTCGAGGTCGCCGCGTCGCGCCCCGCGCGGCCCCGCCCTCCGGCCGCGCCGCACGCAGAGGTCGCCGCGGCACCGCCGGCGGGATCGGCCGACGTGGCTGCGTCCCCCACGGACGCGACCGCCGCCAAGCCGTCTTCGCCGACAATCGCCGCCAAGACCGACGCCGCAACCACGGCTGCGGACGCCGGTACCGCCACCCCGCCTGCCGACGCGACGCCCGCCGCCCCCGCCGAGGCCGCGCCCGCCGAAGGCGAGCTCACCGCCGACCAGATCATCACACGCGTCCAGGAGCTGTACGACGGCACGACCTCGTTCCAGGCCAACTTCCGCCAGGTCTTCCGGCATCGCCTGAACCCCGAGCGCTCCAAGGAGGCGACCGGCGTCGTCTACCTCCAGAAGCCGGGCAAGATGCGCTGGGAGTACCACGATCCGGAGCGCAAGCTCATCGTCTCCGACGGCACCACCTTGTGGGCCTACGAGCCGGAGGACAACCAGGTCTTCGAGCAGTCCCTGTCGGACACCGACCTGCCCAGCGCGGTCTCGTTCCTGCTCGGCTCCGGCTCGCTCGCCACCGAGTTCGACGTCCGCCTGGTCGAGGAAGGTGCCGACACCTCGCCCGACCGCTACGTGCTCGAACTTCGCCCCAAAACCCCCTCGTCGCAATACTCCCGCCTGGTCTTCCTCGTGGACCGCTCCAGCTTCCAGGTCGTGCGCACCGTCGTCTTCGACCACTCCGGCAACACCAACTCCATCGAATTCGCCGGCATCACGCTCAACGGCGACATCCCGGCCAGCCAGTTCCGCTTCGTCCGCCCCGAAGGCGCCCGCGTCATCCGCTAGCAGGGTCCCCGATCGCGCGCAGCACCCCGTCGTCGCAGCCGAAGTACACCGTCCCGTCGTCCCCCAGGATCGGACCCGAGTCCACGTCGTCGGGTACCCGGAACGTCCACAGCTCCTCCCCTTCGCTCGACACCGCCCGCACGAATCCCCCCGGCGCGCCGAACAGCACCACCCCCTCCGGATCGACCACCGGCGACGACCGGATCCCGTACTCCGCCGTCGGACCCGTCCCCGCATCGACCGTCCACCGCACCCAGCCCCCCTCTCCGTCAATTGCCATCAGCCGCGCCACCGGCCCGAACGTCGTCACGTACACCCGGCCCTCGGCATCGACCCCCACGCCGCTCCGCACGAACCCCCCCGCGTCGACCGTCCACCGCCGCTTCCCCCCGAACGAGATCGCATGCACCTTGCCGTCGTCCCCGCCGACGTAGATCGTCTCCCGCAGCTCGTCCACCGCCGGCGTGCCGTCCACGTCGGCCGCGGTCTCGTAGGTCCACCGCACGGCGCCCGCCGGCCGCAACGCCCACACCTTGTCGTCCTGCGACCCGACCACGACCGTCCCGTCCGGCAGCAGCGCCGGCGACGAGAAGACCTTGTTCCCCAAAACCGTTCGCCACCGTACCGTCCCCCGCACGTCGAAGGCGTACACGTACAACCCCGCGCCCACGAATCCCACGTCACCCCGCACGATCGGCGCCGTGTCCACATCGTGCAGCTCGGGCTTCTCCGTGTCCTCGGCCGGCAGGATCGTCCACTTCGGCATCCCACCCGGCCCCAACGCGTACAAGGAGTCCGTGTCCGCACCCACGTAGATGATCCCGTCGCCGTCGATGAACGGCGTCGAGTAGATCCGGTCCCCCGGCTCGAACGTCCACTTCCGCTCGCCGCCCGGCCCCACCCCCGCAATCGTCCCGCCCAGCGACGCGACGACGATCGTCCCGTCCGGCGCGATGACCGGCTGCGCCCGGATCTCGCCGCCCACCGTGTGCTCCCAGCGCAGCACCGGCGCTCGCGGCACCCTCCCATTCGCCCGCCCCGTTCGGTACCGCCCCGCCCGGAACGACCGGAACCCGTCCCCCTTCTCGCGCTGCGGAGTCGGCGCTGCCGCCTCCGCTTCGGCCTCCCCATCCCCCGCGTCCGTCGTCTCCCCCCCGCCGTCCCCTCCCCCCGTCTCCCCCGCTTCCTCCGCCCGCCTCGCCGCCGCCTCGTCCGACCCGCCGTCCCGCGCCGCCGATTCCCCCCGCCCCTTGCCGCCCAACTCGCCCGTTCCCCGGCACGCAACCAGCGCGGTTGCGACGAGCAGCCAGGCGGGGGGTCGGGGGCGGGGACGCGGGATTGGGGCCATCGGTCGAACGTATCGCCGATTGCGGGCCGGGGATCAACGGTTCCACGGGGACTGGGGGCCGGGAGACGGGGACAAGAAGGGGTCGGGGGTCGGGGGTCGGGGGTCGGGCTTGCCCCGAGCCCGTCGAGGGGGATCGGGGTCTGGCAGAACAGGAACCGGGGGGAACGGCGGTCGGGGAGTGGCGGGCGCCGCCGGCCCGCCGGCGGAGCGGCGCACATGCGCTGCGATTCCGCGGCCCGTGTTCCGCACGAATGCGGCATAGGGCTCGCAGTCCACGGCGGCCATGAACGACGAGTCGACCGTCACGGCCGTCGACCTTCAGGCGCCCCCCGGCGCCAAGGCGGCTGCGGGCCGCGTCCCCGACGGCATTGCCTTCGGGCGAAGTTCCACCCTCGGCCGTAGTTCCGTTCCAGGGGCACAGCGGGCGCCCGTCGCGTCGACCCTCGGTGCGCCGAGCGACTGGCCCGATGACGCGCTGGTCGCGTTGCTTGCCGGCGACGCCACTGCCGCTGTCCCGCCTCCGCACGATTCCGATCACCCTCCGGCCGGGATCGGGTCCACCGCACGGGACCCGGGCCGGATCGGGAAGCTCCCCCCGAGTCTCCGTGCTGATGTCGCGCACGAGATTCTCCGTCGCCTGCGCCGCTGCCGCCGCGCTCCTCCTCCACCCGCCCTTCGCTGCTCCGCCGACGCCTGGGCGCAGCTCGGTCCCCGCCTCGCACGCCGCACCCGCGAGGAGTTCTTCGTCGTCGCGCTCGATGCCCGCAACCGCCTCCTCTCCTTCCATCGCGTCGCCCTCGGCTCGCTGTCCACCTGCCTGGTCCACCCTCGCGAGGTCTTCGCCCCGCTCGTGCGCCGCCGCGCCGCCGCCGCGCTCCTCGTCCACAACCACCCCTCCGGCGACCCCTCTCCCAGCCCCGAAGACGAAACGCTCACCGAACGCCTCGTCGCCGCCGGCCGCCTCCTCGGCATCCCCGTCCTCGACCACCTGATCGTCGCCCGCGACGCCTACGCGAGCCTGAGGGACTTGGGCAAGATGGGGGATCAATCGGGTTGAAGGGACAAGAGGGGGTCGGGGATCGGGCTTGCCCCGAGCCCGTCGAGGGGGGGTCGGGGGCTGGCAGAACCGGACGGGAGGGCATCGGAAGTCTGGGGACTGGGTGCTGGCAGACGCGGAAGTGGAACGGAATCTGGAAACCGGGGGGCAGGAGGTGGAGTCATGAAGAAGGTCTCGAGCTACTTGGATCTGGACGTGTGGCGTGAAGCGATGGACCTCGTCGAAGGAACCTATCGCCTGACCAGGAAGCTGCCGGCGAGCGAACGCTTCGGGCTCTGCAGCCAGCTCGAGCGCGCTGCCGTCTCCGTCGCCTCGAACATCGCCGAAGGCCACGAACGCCCCTCCACAAGGGACTTCCTCCGGCATCTGGGCTTTTCCCTCGGCTCGCTCGCCGAGTGGGAAACGCAACTGGAGATCGTGGTGCGCCTCGGCTACGTCGAACCGCCCTTTGCGGAGCCCCTGCGGAGCCTTGGCCGCCGCGTCGGTCGCATGCTACGCGGCCTCCAGAAGGCCCTCACGAACCGCCTCCGCGCGGCACGCCCCACCGACTCGCCTCTCCCTCTTCCTGCCAGCCCCCGACCCCCGACCCCCTCTTGTCCCCCGACCTTCTCCCCAAGTCGCGGTTGACATGGATGCCCCACCCTACTATCCCCAGCCCCCGTCCGGGGGAGACGGGGAGCGCCTGATGCCTGACGGATCCAGCGACGAACGAACCCCCCCCAAGCCGCCCCCCAAGGGGCCGGCCAAAGGGGACGTCTACGTCCTGCGCGAACGCTGCAAGGGTTGCGGGTTCTGCGTCGAGTTCTGCCCGACGCACGTGCTGGAAATGTCGCACGACTACAACCCCAAGGGCTACCACTACCCGCTCGTCGCGAAGCCCGAGGCGTGCAACGGCTGCGACCTCTGCGGCATGTTCTGCCCCGACTTCGCGGTCTACGGGGTGCGGCGGAGGGCGGCATGCAAGCCGATCGCATCGGCGTCCTGACCGGCGTCCACTTCATCGACGGCGACTTCGCCGCCGCCGAAGGCGCCATCGCCGCCGGCTGCCGCTTCGCCGCCGGCTACCCCATCACGCCCTCCACCGAGGTCGTCGAACGGCTCGCGTCGCGCTTCCCCTTCGTCGGCGGCCTCTTCATCCAGATGGAGGACGAGATCGCCTCCTCCATCGCCATCCAGGGCGCCGTCTGGGCCGGCGCCAAGGCCATCACCGTCTCCTCCGGCCCCGGCATCTCCCTCATGGCCGAGCACATCGGCTACGCCGCCATGACCGAGACACCCTGCGTCTTCGTCAACGTCCAGCGCGGCGGCCCCTCCACCGGCCTCCCCACGCTGCCCGGCCAGGCCGACGTCATGCAGGCCCGCTGGGGCTCCCACGGCGACTACGGCATCATCGCCCTCTGCCCCAACTCCCCACAGGAGGCCTTTGATCTCGCCGTCACCGCCTTCAACCTCGCCGAACGCTACCGCACTCCCGTGATGCTGCTGCTCGACGAGTGCATCGGCCACATGCTCGAGAAGGTCGTCATCCCCCCCGCCGACGAGATCGAGGTCGTTCCGCGGAAGCTGACCGAAAAGAAGCCGGGCGAATACCTCCCGTACCTGCCCGGCGAAAACATGGTCCCCGAAATGGTCAAGGCCGGCATGGGACATCGCTTCCACATCACCGGGCTGACTCACGACGAGCGCGGCTATCCCGTCATGACCGCCGCCGCCCAGGAGAAGCTCGTCCGCCGCCTCGTCGACAAGATCCGCCTCGCTTCCCGCGACGTCGCCCTGTACGAGGGCCGCTGGCTCGACGACGCCGAGGTCGTCGTCGTCAGCTACGGGATCACCTCGCGCGTCGTCCACCGCGCGGTGGAGGTGGCGCGCGAGCACGGGGCCAAGGTCGGTCAGCTCCGCCTCAAGACCATCTGGCCGTTCCCCGAACACCTCATCGACCAGGTGCTCGGCGGACGCGTCCGCAGCATCGTCGTCCCCGAGCTGAACCTCGGACAGCTCGTGCTCGAGGTCGAGCGCGTCGTTCGCGGACGCGCCAAGGTCGTGCCGATCGGTCACGCAGGGGGGACGGTGCACGAGGTGGGGGTCATCGTCGAGGCGATCCTGGAGGCCGGCAAATGACGACTCCCGTTGCGACTCGAGAACATGCCGAGGGGCCGGCGCGGGCCGAGGTGCCCGGCTGCGAGCCCCCGGAGAACCCGGTCACCAAGTTCCTGCGCACCGATCGCCTGCCGCACATCTGGTGCGCCGGCTGCGGCATCGGCACCAGCGTCAACTGCTTCGCCCGCGCCGTCGACGCCTGCAAGATTCCCCTCGACCGCATCTCCGTCGTCTCCGGCATCGGCTGCACCGGCCGCGTCGCCGGCTACCTGCGGCTCGACTCCTTCCACACCACCCACGGGCGCGCCATCCCGTTCGCCACCGGCCTCAAGCTCGCCAATCCCGAGCTCAAGGTGGTCGTCTACTCCGGCGACGGCGACCTGACCGCCATTGGCGGCAACCACCTCATCCACGCGGGCCGCCGCAACGTCGACCTCACCGTCATCTGCGTCAACAACTTCACCTACGGCATGACCGGCGGACAGGTCGCCCCGACCACCCCGCTCCAGGCCGTCGCCACCACCACCCCCTACGGCAACCTCGAGGAGCCCTTCAACCTCTGCCATCTCGCCGACTCCGCCGGCGCCGTCTACGTCGCCCGCTGGACCACCTACCACGTCCGCCAGCTCCAGAAGTCCATCACCAAGGCCCTCCAGAAGAAGGGCTTCTCCTTCGTCGAGGTCCTCTCGCCCTGCCCGACCCTCTACGGCCGCCGCAACCGCGTCGGCGACGGGCTCGCCATGGAGCGCATGTTCAAGGAACGCTGCGTCGTCAAGAACGGCGCCGCCACGCACGACACCGCGTTCGACGCGCTCGCCCCGGGGCAGATCCCCGTCGGCGACTTCGTCGACCGCGACCGCCCCGCCTTCCTCCAGCGCTACAACCAGACCATGCGCGCGCAGCTCGGCGACGACTTCATGCCGTACGGCGAGCCGGAGATCGACGCGCGGGCCGAGGCCGACCTGTTCGCCGGTCCGGAAGGGTAGGGCGGGTGCCTCCATGAGCGATGCCACTACGAGCGAGATCCGGATCGCGGGCTTCGGCGGACAGGGCGTCATCCTCGCCGGAATGATCCTCGGCAAGGGCGCCACCATCTTCGAGAACCGCCACGCGACCCTGGTGCAGAGCTTCGGGCCCGAGGCTCGCGGCGGGTCGTGCTCCGCCCAGGTCGTCCTCTCCAACCAGCCGATCGCCTACCCCTACGTCGCGCGGCCCCAGGTGCTGGTGGCGATGAGCCAGGAGGCGTTCGAACGCTTCGCCCCCGACCTCGCACCCCGCGGCGTGCTCGTCTACGAGGAGGAGCTCGTCAAGGTCCACGACCTGCGCCCCGATCTGCGCAGCTTCGGCATCCCCGCCACGCGCATCGCCGAGGAGCTGCGCCGCAGGATGGTGCTCAACATCGTGATGGTCGGCTTCGTCGCCGCCGTCACCGGACTCGTCGGCATCGATGCCGCGCGCAAGGCCGTCCTGGACTCCGTGCCCAAGGGCACCGAACACCTCAACGTCACCGCGTTCGACAAGGGCTGCGAGTACGGCCGCCGGCTGATCACCGGCGGTCCCGCGGGGGAGGGCAAGGCCTGATGCACCACTTCTCGTTCCCGGAGACGTATACCTCGCCCGACGGCACCGAGTTCCTCGTCCGCCCCATCGCCGTCTCCGATCGCGACGCCTTCTGCTCCTTCTTCGGCATGCTGCCCGAACGCGATCGCCTGTTCTTCCAGGAGGACCTCTCCAACCCGGTACAAGCCGAGCGCTGGGTCGCAGGCGTCGAATCCGGCCGCACCTTCGCCCTCATCGCCGTCGTCGACGACAAGATCGTCGGCCAGGTCTCCCTCTACCGCCGCCTCCACGGCTGGACCCGCCTCGTCGGCTACATCCTCGTCGCCGTTCGCCCCGATTTCCGCGGCCGCGGCGTCGCCGGCTACCTCGTCCGCCGCATCGTCGAGCTCGCCGTTCAGATGGGCCTGGACAAGGTCGTCGCCGAAACCTTGACCGGCCAGCGCCGCGAACGCCGCATCCTCGAAACCCACGGCTTCCGCAAGGAGGCCATCCTCCGCGACCACGCCACCGACATGCGCGGCAACAAACACAACGTCGTCCTCCTCTCCCACAACGTCTACGACCTCTGGCGCCGCCAGGAAGACATGATCATCGACAAGGAGTTCGAGGTCATCCCGTAGGTTCCAGCAGCCAGAGATCGTACAACAGTTGGAAGTTGCACCCCGTGCAGTACCACGACGCCCGCGCGTCGTTCTCCCAGTGGTGCCATGCCATCCCGTTCGAATACAGGTGCGACCCGATGAACTCCAGGATCGTCGTCGCCTCCGCCGAGTACCGCGGGTTCCCCGTCTCCTCGTCCAGGAAACGCAGCGCGAACACCAGGTAGTTCTGCGACGACAGCGACACGTAGTCCGGGACCGTCGACGAGTACAACGAATGATACGCCCCCAGCGCCGCCAGCCGCAGCGGCTGGATCGCGTCGAACAATGCCTCGGCGCGCGCCAGGTGCGCCGGGTCCCCCGTCAACCGGTGCGCCAACGTCCACACGATCATCATCGCCACGTTGGGGTACAGGTCCAGCCGGTCGTCGTCCGGCCGCGCCCGGTAGTAGCCGCCCGCCTCGTCCCACGCGTTCCGGTCGATCCCTCCCGCAATCCGCAGCGCCGCCGTCACCCGCTCCTCGTCCAGCGGGTCGACCACCTCCACGTACCGCAGCAGCTCCGCCGCGATGATCCCCGTCACCGCAGTCGGCCCGTACGGATCCACATCCACCGACGCCGAATACACGTAGTCCCCGAACAGCGCCGCCGTGTCGTCCAGCCACATCATCAGGTCGTCGGCCACCCCCGCCCACCGCCCGTCTCCCGTCAACCGATACGCCTCGATCATCCCTACCCCGCCGATCAACACCTCCGCCGCTCCCGGCCCGTCCATCACCTCCAGGAAGTGCCGGACCAGGAACTCCTCGTGCTCCAGCGTCCGCACCGCCAACCCCACCAGATCCTCGTTGCACGTCCGCAACCCCACCGACAACAGCGCCGGCGGCGCGAACGCCGTCGCGTCCCCGAAGTCCTCCGCCCAGTCCCCCTCGTTCATCGGCACTTCGGTCGTCAGCCGCTCCAGGATCGCCGCGTACATCTCCGCCGACGCCGGCGCCGCGTCCCCCGGCTCGCACACCGCCCCGTCCTCCTCCTCTCCCCCCTCGTCCCCGCCTCCCCCGTCCTCCCCCTCCGCCGCCTCGTCGCACCCGCACCCGTCCGGACACTCCCTCGCCGCCTCGCACCCTCCCACCGCCACCGCCGCCATCACCACGACCGCCACCCTGCACATCTCCCACCGCCTTTCCCCTCGCACCGTACCAGACCGAACATCCCCCTCGCCACACGAGCAGGAAGGCCCTGTCCCCGTTCCCGTCTTCCCTTTCCCGTTTCCTGTCCCTCATTGCCGCCTGCCCGGCCGGTTTCCGGTCTGTCATCGCCTGTTTTAGTATTTACAGTCCCCCACCCCCCTCTGCTACCGTCCCCCCCCGTGGACGTCCTCCTCGCCGTCGTCGTCGCTCTCCTCGTCGGCTCCCTGGGCTCCCGCCTCGCCGGCCAGCACGGCCGCTACGGTTGCCTCGCATCGATCGTCATCGGCTTGGTCGGCGCGCTGATCGGCCGCTTCGTCTCCGAGCAGACCGGCGTCCGCGACTTCTGGGTCATCGACCTGGACGGCCGACCCTTCCCCGTCTTCTGGTCGATCCTCGGCGCCGCCGTCCTGGTCGCCGTCCTCGCCCTGCTGACCCGCAAACCGCGCCCCCCCGCTCCGCCCCCCGGCGCGTGACGCTCCCGCGGACCCTGTTTCTCTGCGTCTCTGCGTCTCTGCGCGAGAATTCCCTACTCGTCCGCCGCCGTGATCGCCACGCTCACCGGCAGCTCCTCGTCCGTCGCCAACGCGAACTGCAGCGCCGTCGCCGTGTCCGGCACCTCGATCACCCACGTGTGCGTGCCCGGAATCACTTCCTGCACCTGGTTCCCCGCCACAGGATCCACCAGCACCACCCGCACCCCCAGGCTCGCCCCCGCCGGGGCGTCGACGTCAATGCCGATCTGCGCGTGCGCCGCGCCGTCCAGCGGCAGGTTCGCGAACTTCACCCCGCCCCCGGGCACCGTCACCGGCGACGCCGCCGCCGGGAAGGCGATCGTCGTCGTCGCCGGCGTCGGCGGGTCCAGCGCCAGGAACGCGTACCGCCCGTCGGCCGAGGCCGTCTCGTCGTCGATCAGCAGCGCTGTCGCGAACTCCGCCAGGAACCCCACACCCGTCAGGCCCGCCTCCAACGACCCCGCCGCGGACCCCACCGCCACCATCCCGTGCGCCGGGTCCTCCACCATTTGCCTCAGCCCCGCCGGCGACAGCCGGTCGATGAGGTACGCCCCGAACAGGAAGGCCGCGCCGTAGTCCACCGGATCCGATGCCCCGCTCGCGATCAGCGGGTTCGTCGGGTTCCGCGCCCACGAGTTCGCCGCCGGTACGTCGGTCAGGTACCCCGTGAGCAACATCGCCGTCTCCGCCATCGACTCCGACAGCCACGCCTCCTCGGTCGGGTCATAGCGCCACTGCAGCATGTGGTGGAACTCGTGCGCCATCACCCCGATCATGTACGGCGAGGCCACCGCCCGCGACGTCATCGAGTTGATGTGGATCATCTCGTGCCGGTTGCTGTGCGCGGTCGTCGTCTGGTCGTCCGAACGGAAATACCCGTCGAACTCCGACGACCCGAACGGCTCCATCCCGTAGAGCAGGATGTAGATCTTCGCGTCGCCGTCGAACGCGTCCGGCGGATCGCCGAAGATCCCCGTCAGGATCTCGAAAATCCCCTTCGTCGGATCGACCGACCCGTCCGGCGTCTCCACGTCCCACCGCCGCAGGATCTCGTCCACACCCGACGAGTCCACCGTCGGACCCCACTGCTCGTCCTCCACCCACACGTGCTCGTGCTCCCCCTCCCCGTGCAGGCTGCAGCAGATCTGCGTGTCCCGCGGCGGCATCACCGAAAGATCCCAGATCCAGAACTCCTGCTCGCACACCCCCCCGCCGTCCGCCTCCGCCTCCGCCTCGGCGTCCGCTTCCTCCACCTCTTCGACGTCGAGGTCGCCGTCCGCATCCGCGTCCGCCGCCCCCTCCGCCTCCTCCACGTCCATCCCACCGTCCTCGCCCCCGACGTCGGTCGCGTTGTCGTCGTCGCCGCATCCCGCCGCCAGCAGCACGACCACCGCCCACCATGCTCCAGCTTTCCCGTGCCTCATCTTGCTTCCTTTCCTCTCCCCGCGCGCGGGCCTGATCCTTCGCGACTCGCGACGCCCTGTCAAACCCCGCCTCCCCACCTCTCCAGCCGACCTCTCCACCTCTCCTCCTCCCCCTCCGGGAAACAGTGACGGCGCGTCACGAAGTGAAGCCTTGCTGGTTCAACGTCCCGGGCCGCAGTCGGGGCAAGGGGGCTGGCCGCAGGCCAGGCAGAGGGAGCGGCCGCACACGCGGCAGGTGGTGGCGCAGTCGCCGCACAGGTTGTGGCCGCGAGCGCAGGTCCAGACCGCGGGCGAGCCGCCGCAGTTGCTGCACGCCAGCGGCGCCACCGACGACCGCCGCTCGCTCTCCGCCAGGTCCACGTAGAACTCCTCGCGGTCCACCGGCAGCTCCGCCGTGTGCTCGTCCACCCATCGTGCCGCCTGCCCGTTGAGCGGGCTGCGCGTGTTGTAGCTCTGGAACGCGAGCATCTCGCCGACCCGCTGGATCAGCGTGTCCAGCGTCTCGGCCGCGCTCCAGTGGTCGCCGACGCACACCGCGTGCGGCGCCACGTTCGGATGGAACACCGGCGTCAGCATGCGGCACGCGGGAGCGTCGCGCGGGTAGCCCTGGGGCAGCCGGATCTCCAGCCGGTGCGCGTCCGCCGCGACGATCGCGTCGCCCTGCTGCCGCAACGAACGCACGCGCAGCACCAGCACGTAGCGGTCCGGCGGGTTGCCCGAAACCCCCTCGATCGACACGCGCGGGTGCAGCCGCACCAGCCGTCGCACCGCGTCGTGGTCCGAACGCAAGCGGAGAAGTCGCACGCTGCTCATGGCAGGATCCCCTCGGGAAAGACCTCGTCCAGCCGCTCCAGCCGTCCCTCCCGGATCGCATCCACCATCGCACGCATCGCCTCCGCCGGCAAGGCGATGGCCTCCGGTCCGCCCGCGCCCATCGTCACCCACGTGTTGATCCCGACGATCCGCCCCGCCGGGTCGAACAACCCGCTGCCGCTGTCCCCCGGGATCGCCGGCAGGTCCGTCCGCACCAGGCGGACCTCGCCGGCCGGCGACCGGCGCAGCGTCCGCCGCAGCACCACCCCGCGCCGCACCTTCCATCCCTCGCGCAGCGGGTTCGGCACGAACAGCACCGGGCTCCCCGGCACCAGCGCGTCCGTGTCGCTCGAGACCTCCACCGCCGGCGGAGGGTCGTCCATCGCCACCTCGACCAGCGCGAGGTCCAGCGGCGGCCGCCAGGTCCAGCGCACCCGCCCCTCGGTCGCGCGGCCGTCCGCGAACATCACCCACAGCGGGCGGGCCCCCCGCGGGTCCCGCCGCGCTCCGACCGCCTCGTACGGCATCGCCACGTGGCTGCACGTCACCACCCAAGCCCGGTTGCTCGAGGCGAAGACGACGGCCCCCGTCCCCAACGCCGGGTTGCGCGCGTCCCCGTCGGCGTCCGGGGCCAGCAGCGCGACGGTCGAACGCTGGATCCCCCGCAAGACCGGCTCCACCGCGCCCTGCTCGTCCACCGGTGGCACCGTGTCGAACCGCCACGCCACCTCGCCCGGGCTGCCCAGCAGGATGACTCCCGAGGTCGCGGTCGCCCCCAGGCCCGCCGCCCCCGCGGCGAGCGTCGGAAGGAGCAGCGGCAAGAACCGGAAGTCCCGCGAGCGCCGCAGGACGAAGATGGCGGCGACCGCCAGCGCCAGGGCCAGCGTGGCGAGCAGGAAGGCCCAGTGCGCCGCGCCGGAGAGCCGCTCCAGGATGCCGCGGAACGGTCCGAGAGGCTGCGGCGCGTAGTACGCGACGAGCTGCAACGCCGCCGCGACGGAAAGCCCGAGCGACCCGAGCGGAAGCGCCAGCAGGGCCAGCCGCGGCAGCCGGCGGCGCCGCGGCGCCGCAGCCCGGACCCGCGCCTCCACCCGGCGGATCTCCGCCTCGTCCACCACGATGCGCGCCCCGCTGCCGTCGTGCGCCGTCCACGCGTCCGACGACTCGCACGTCGCGCACGCGCGCCCCGCGTCCAGACGCACCGGACTGCGGTGGCCGCAGCGCGGGCAGATCGTCGAACCCTCCGGCCCGCCCGATGCCGTCATCCGCCCGCCACCAGCGCGAGCACGACGAACGCGTACGCCACCCCGAGCGCCGCCGCACCCCACCCGACGGCCAGGTAGATCCCCGCCGCGCCCGCAAGCCGCCGCCGCCGTCTCCAGGCCACCACCCCGGCCACCGCCCCGCACGGCGGCGCCAGGAAGCCCGTGATCGACAGGAAGAACAACACCAGCAGCAGCCGGCGCGTCGACCTCCGGGTCGCCTCGTCCTCCAGCCACGACCGGTACTCCTCCGGCGTCATCGGATCCGCCCACGGGAAGCGCGCGCCGCACCGGCAGACGAGCACCGAGGAAACGATGCGCTTGCCGCACGCGGGACAGGTCTTCTCGTCGCCCCATCCGGTCACGGCCGGCAGGACCGGCGCCTTCTGCGGCTCGGCCGCCGCCCGGCACCCGTACGTCGCGCAACCCCCAATCCCCGTCCAGCACGCGCGGTGGTACTCCTGGCCGCACTCGGCACAGGCCACCCGATCCTCGGCCGGGTCGAGCTGGGTATGGCAGATCGAGCAGCGTGCCATCGTCCGGACTCGCTAGGCCGCCCCGGCCGCGGCGCGCGCGACGCCGGCCAGGACGCAGAACACCGCCACCGCCATCGCCGTCCGGCGGAACGCCAGCCGATCGATGATCGGCGGGCGCCGCCGGACCGCGGCGGCCAGGATCCAGCCGAGCGCGGCGAACATCGCCAACGCGACCAGCGGGCCGGCGGGATGGAAGCGGAAGGCGTCCACGGGGTGCCCGTCCAGCAGCGCGACGAAGCTGCGCGTCAGGCCGCACGTCGGACAGTCCGTCCCCGTCGCTGCGTGCCACCAGCACGACTCCCGGGCCGGCTCGCCGGACCAGCTTCGGACCGCGTCCCCCGCGATCGTCAGCGACGCCGCGCCCGCCAGCATCCCGGCCAGCAGCAGCGCCAGCGCGGCATCCAGCCGCCGCCCTTTCCGCGCCGCCCCTCCCGGCGCCCCTGACGGAATCGACCCGGACCCGCCCCGCATCCGCCTCACCTCCCGCCCAAGGCCGCCAAACGGACGAGCAGGATGATCGCCCAAAAGACGAGCGCGACGATGCCGAGCACCATTCCCGCCGTGGCCATGCCCTGGCCGCCCAACGACGGGTCGTTCGCGATCGCCTGGGATGCCTTGCGCGACTGCGTGATGGCCACGATGCCCAGGATCACCCCGCAGATGAGCAGGCCGATGATGCCGGTCACCAGCGCGGCCACCGCTCCGGGCGCGTTCTGTCGCGGCCCGTAGTACTCGCCGTCCGGCGTCGGCACCATCCCGCAGCTCGGGCACCTGCCCACGCCCGCCGCCAGCCCGGCCCCGCAGTGCGGACACCGCATCGTTCCCGGGAACGGCCCCGCCGCCGCCGCCGGCACCGCGAGCTGGTGCAACGGCGCGTTGGCACAACCCGTGCGCGCGCAACCGCCTTTCCCGTCCCAGCACGCCGCATGATGCGGCGCCTCGCACGCCGCGCAGACCGCCGCCTCGTCGCCGATCTGCAGCGCCTGGTCGCACCACCGGCACGGCGCGTTCTCCAGCTTCTTGTTCGCCCGCAGCCGCCTCGCCGATTCGCTCATCGCGCTCCCTCCCTTCCCTTCCTGCCCGCACGCTCCTCGAATTCCAGCACCGTCGCCCCCAGCACGATCGTGTCCCCCGATTGCAGGCGCCGCCGCCGCACCGCCCGGCCGCCCACCAGCGTGCCGGCGGCCGAGCCCAGATCCTCCAGCTCGAAGCCGGAACCCACACGGTGGATCGCCGCGTGCTCGGCCGCAATCTCCGCGTCCTTGAACAGGTAGATCTCGCACCGCGGCGAGCTCCCCAGCATCGTCGGGCTGCGGTACAGCACGAAACTCTTGCCCGCCAGCGGTCCCGTGCGCACCCGCAGCCAGCCCTCCCGCGCCAGTCGCTCCCCCAGCGCCACGAACACCCCCACCGCCACGCCCACCGCCGCCAGACCCACCGCACGCGACAGCCAGGCATCGATGAACAGCGAGTCCGCCGACAGGAACCGGCCGATCGGATCGAAGAACATCCCCCCCAGCGCCCCGCCCAGCGTGCCGCCCAGGACCGTGTTGCGCAGCTCCACCCGCGTCGCCCGCACCAGGTTCATCCCCAGCCCGAGCCCCGCGCCGACCACGGCCCACGCCGCGCTGCGCAACGCCGTGATGCCCAGCAGGTTCGCGCCGGGAACGTCCCGCACCGTCACGAACCCCGCGCTCGACGGGCCCACCAGCAGCCCCTTCATCGCCAGCAGGATCAACAGGCCCGCGGGCAGCATCGCCAGACCGGAAAACACCGCCGCCAGCAGCGTGCCGATGCCCCCGCGCTCCACCATCCGCACCCAGTTCCGGCTCGTCATGCCCTCGACCAGGAACAGCAGCAGTGCCACCAGCCCGCCCGTGAGCGGCATCAGCACGAACCCCGCCCACTGGCTGTCGCTGCGGATCTCCTGCCCCGCCTCCGCCGCGCGCTCCCGCGTCGCCGGCCGGATCGCGATCGCGACGAGACGCGTCTCCGACATGCGCAAGCCGACCGCCTCGACGAATTCACCCTCCTCGATCGCCGCCACCGAACGGTATGCGGGCTGCCCGTCAAGACCAGGCTCCAGCCGCGTCAGCTCCGGAAGCACGTAGACGTCGCGCCGCCCCACCGTGAACTGGAACCCGCCGCTCACCGTCAGCTCGAATGGCTCGGCGTTGACCAGCGTCACCTCCCCGCCGATCGCCGGCAGGTCCTGGAAGTGCGGCTCGATGATCGCCCACGCCGCCACGGCCGCGACCAGGCCCGCCACCGGCCGGTAGAAAAGAGGCGAAAAGACCACCCGCCGGAAGCCGGAGACCGGCGGCGACCCTGCCGACGCGGGTCGCCCCGCCGCGCGGCGCCGCGCCAGCGCCTGCTCCACCTCCGGCGCCGCCAGCTCGTCGGCCGTGATGCGGATCCGCTCGCTCACCGCCCGCCGCCCTCCCCGTCGTTCGCCGCCTCCGCGCCGGCATCCGCTCCCGCGGGCGCCGCCGGGACCCCGCCCGCCTCCGCCGCTCGGACGCCGAGCGATGCTCCGGGCGCCGACCCCTGGAGCTGCGCCTCGTAGCGCGGCAGGTTCTCCGGGTCGATCTGCGCCGCCGCCTCCAGCCACGCCCGCGCCCGCGCATGGTCGCCCGCGCGCGCCGCCTCCGCGGCCCGCTCCGCGCACAGCACCCCGACCACGGACCCAAGCCCATCGACCGCGCGCGCCAGACGGACCGATCCGAGCCGGCCCTCGCGGATCGTCTTCTCCAGCGCCTCGAGCGTTCGGGCCGCGGCGCGACGCTCGTCCAGCGCTCGATGCAGCCGGGCGAAGGCCTCGCGCACCGGCGCCGCCTCCGCACCCCCGTCGGTCCCGGCGGCCAGCGCGCGCTCCAGGCCCCCGGCGGCCTCGTCCAGCGAGCTGCTCTCGGTCTGGCCGAGCGCGCGCCGCAGCATGAGCAGCAGGTCGGCGTCCAGCCCCTCGATCGCCTCCTTCGCACCCTCGGCCCGCGCCCGCGACACCTCCGTGCGCAACGCCTGCTCGCGCTCCGACGACGACCCTGCGCCGATCTGCCAGCCCAGGAAGCCGGCGGCCAGGATCGCGACGACGCCCGCGACCAGCAGCCAGGGGAGCGGTACCGGGCCGACCGTTTCGCCGTCGGGGCCCGGCGGCGCCGTCGACGGTCGCGGCGGCGGCGTGGAGGCCTCGGATTCCGCGGCCGCCCGCACCTGCTGCCGCTCCTGGACCGGGCCTTCCCGCGGACCGTCCCACGACACCTCGCGCGTCCCGATCCAGTACTGCCGCGCCCGCCACGGTCGTCCCCCGCGCCAGAGGAACACGCCGTGCTCGCGGCTGGCCGTGTCGTAGACCAGCGCGATCTGGAACGGCAGATCGAAGAAACTCTGGTGGATGAACTCGTCGCGATCCGAAAGGAACACGCCGAAGCCCGGGTGCGTGTGGTACCACCCGACGATGCGCTCCCCCGCGTGCTGCCGGTCCAGCTCCTCGTGGATCGCCGCCCAGGCCGCGTGCGTGAACGTCAGCTCGGCATCCTTGCCGTCCGCCAGCCGCGCGGCGACGACCGCATCCACCTTCACGTACGGTCCCGCCTCGTCCCGCGCCGTCCGGCCGACCAGCACGCCGCCGACCTCCCGGCCGGGACTCTCGTTCGCCTGCGCCACGATGCCGTCGAACGCCTCCTCGGCCAGGAACACCCGCAACTCCTGCCGGCCCGCGGGCGCCGCGAGCCGCTCGAGCGTCTCGGGATCGATCGAGCGGACGTCGAGTGCCATCGTCGCCCCCTAACCCCCGTCCGCGCGCGCGCTCGCGGCGCACGCGGACGGCTCGAACCCGACCGCCAGCTCGCCCAACGTCGCCGAAGCGTCGGCGTCGAACCACCACGCCTCTCCCGGCTCCAGCTCGCGGCGCGAGACGACGACGTCGAACGGCGGCACCCCGACCTCGGCGAAGGTCCGCCCCAGGTCCAGCTCGCCGTCCCGGCGGACCGAACCCGTGAAGTGGACGACGCGGTGGGCGCGGCACGCCGGGCAGGCGGCCAACTCCTCGCCCAGCGCGCCCAGCACCGCGGCGACCGGCTCCCGCCGGCCGCAGGCCGGGCACTCCAGCTCCGTGATCACGTCGCGGCTGAGGTCGAGCACCGCCCCGGGGCCGAGCGACCGCTCCGCGCGCTCGAGCAGCTCGCCCAGCGTCACGTCGGCGACGCCCCGGCCGAGCGGAACGACCGGGGGCCAGCGGTCGTGGGCCGGGCAGTCGTCACGGCGCGGGTAGCGCACCCGGGAGACGTCGAGCGCCGCGCCGTCGAAGTGCAGGCCTTCCCCGACCAGGGTCCCGCGGCCGTGCAGCAGCTTGACCGCCTCCTGGACCTGCACGCCCGCGACGATCGATGCCGCGACCACCGTGTTCGGCACGTGCCCCGCCTCGGCCGCCCGCCGCGCCAGCATCGCGCACGAACGCCGCTCCGCGAGGATTCTGCGATCCACCGCGCTCATCGTGCACTCGTAGCAGGCGCCCACCGATGGATCGAAGACGCGAACGACGCCGGCGAACCCTTCGATGGCGCCGTCGACCCACGTCTTGCCCGCGCGAGCGCAGGCCGAGTTGACGAACACGCGGGCCAGGCGGTTGTCGACGCCGCCGAGCACCACGTCGGCCCACAGGAAGGCGCCCAGGCCCAGGCCGTGGACCGCGTCGAGCCGCAGGCCTCTGGCCCGCACCTCCGGGTTCAGCTCGCGCACCCGCGCCGCGGCGACCTCCGCCTTCGGCCGTCCCTCGTCGGTCTCCCGGAACAGCACCGCGCGCGACAGGTTGCTCCGCTCGATACGGTCGAAATCGACCACCAGGATGGCCCCGGCGCCCAACAGCGCGAGCAGCTTCAGCAGCTCGTTGCCCAGGGCGCCGGCGCCGACGACGAGGACCCGCGCGTCGCGCAGCCGGTCCTGCTCCCACCACGGGATCAGCCGCTGGCGCGCGTACCGGTCGTCCGCCAACTCCATCTGGACCGGTTCCGCGCGCGGCTGCCCGCTCATCGACCGGCGCCCGCCGTGATCTCCGGCTGCAGTCGGAGGATGTCGCCCGCTTGGACGCCCTGGGCCCCCAGCGAACGATCGTCCAGCAATTGGATGCCCAGGCGACGGTGGTGGAACTTGTAGCTCATGAGCTGGCCGTCGGGGCTGTGGCGGGGAAGACGGAGCTTGTCGGCGAGCACAAGCAGGATGCGTTCCACCGCGACGTCGTCGGGAACCTCGACGTCCACGCGCTTGTTCCCGGTCGCGTCCCACACCTCGATCGGTATCGCCGCCATCGCTTCCTTCCCGTTCCGGACAAACCAACGGTACGGGAGTCCTCCCGAGGTTGTCAACGATTGCGTCGACCAAACCGCCTTGACGAAGCTGTTCCCCCTTCCCCATTCCCGTTCCGTGTTCCCTGTTCCTAGTTCCTAGTTCCTAGTTCCTAGTTCCCATTCCCCATTCCCCATTCCCCATTCTCCATTCCCCATTCTCCACTCTCCACTCTCTCCTCCCTTACCCCCCCCCAACCCCCCCCTCGACACGCAGCCTCCCCGGCAGTACAGATCGACCCGGGCCGGATGCCGCCGCTCGCCCGGCCGGGAGGTCGCCCGATGGTCACTCGCCGCCTGATCCCCGCCCTGCTCGCCGCCGCCGCCTTCGGCTGCGCCAGCGAGGAATCCAACCCCGACGCCGACTCTTCTGCGGAAGCGGACGCTTCTGCGGACCAGGACGCCGCCGCCGATGCGGACGAGGACGTCGCCGTGGACGCAGACGAGGATCTCGTCCCCGACGCCGACGAAGACGCCACCCCCGACGCCGACGCGGATGAAGACACCACCGCCGACGCCCACGAAGACGTCGCCCCCGAAGCCGACGCGGACGCGGACGCCGCCGCCGACGCCGACGCCGAAGCCGACGCGGACGCCGACGTTCCCCCCGACACCTCCGATCCCTGCCTGCCCAACCCCTGCACCGTTCCCCCGACCGGCCTCTGCGATCTCGACGGCATCACCCTCCACGGCTCCGACCCCACCGGCGCCTGCTCCCCCGACGGCGCCGGCGGCTTCACCTGCGACTACTCCCCCGCCGACCTCGATTGCTCCGACGACGGCCGCATCTGCGTCTCCGGCGGCGTCTGCTCCTTCCCGCTCCAGGCCCTTCGCGACGCCGCCGACGGCGCCCTCTCTCCTCCACGCCAAGTGCGCGATCTGTTCGTGACCTACGTCAAGCCGACCGCCGCCTCCGACAACGGCTTCTACGCCCAGGAATCCCCCACCGGCCCCGGCCTCTTCTTCTGGACCGCCGCCGCCGCCCCCGCCGTCGCCGCCGGCAACACCGTCTCGGTGACGATCGCCCAGCTCGGCCAGTACCACGGCCTCAAGGAAGCGCGCGCCTTCGCCGTCGACGAGAACGACGGTCTCACCCCCTCCGTCGGCCCTTGGGCCCAGGACCTCTCCGCCGGCGCACCGATCAACGAGTCCACGGAGAGCGAGCTGGTCCGCATCCTCGACGCACAGCTCGACGGCGGCGCCGGCGACACCTGGACCGCCTCCTACGGCACCGGCGGTGCCACCACCGTCGCCTACGCCGGCTTCGCCGCGCTCGTTCCCCCGCCCTGCTTCGGCATGGTGCTCGACCTCCTCGCGCCCGCCGGCGAGTACGACGGCACCTACGAGCTGACCCCGTTCCGCGACGGCGATTTCTCGGGCCTCGACGCGTCCGCCTGCCCCGCCGACGACGACTCGAACTGGCACTTCGAGGACTGGGGCGCCTCCGTCGACCCGCCCGACGACTTCCTCAAGACCCCCACGACCCTCTTCACCGCCACCCGCTCCACCACCGTCGTCCAGGACGGCGCCGCCGCCTGCGCCCTCACCTGGACCACCACCGCCAACCGCGACCTCGTCCAGACCTGGTACTCCCCGGTCGCCGTCGGCGTCGTCTACACCCACCACGTCTGGCTGTACGACAACGACCCGGCCGGCCGCGCCCGCACCGGCCTCCAGTTCTACGACGCCGCGGGCGCCGCGATCGGCACCCCGGACTACGCGACCCCCTACACCAGCGACGCTCCCGCCTGGGCCGAGTTCACCTTCACCGAGACCGCCGCCCCCGCGGGCGCCGCCTCCATCCGCGCCCTCCTGCGCCTCTACGACGTCGGCGCCGGCTTCACCACCGCCACCGTGTACGCCGACGACTGGGCCATCACCAGCCCGCTCGCCTTCCTCACCTCCAACGGCGTCCTGGACTCCTGGACCGCCACCGCTCCCGCCGCGCCCCGCCGCTTCTACGACACCCTGACGCCCACCATGGACGTCTGGGCCGCGCTCAACGACGCAGGTGTCCTCTACGTCGCCACCGACGAGGTCCACGTCGGCTGGTCCGACCACATCCTCTACGTCTGGGTCGGTGCTCCCGCCGCCAGCGCCACCGTCGCCGCCCCGTGGGCCAAGAGCGGCACCGTCGCCGGCGTCGGCGCCGATCCGGGCTCCGCCCTCTTCGCCCTCGTCCAGGAAGAGGCGACCGGCTACGTCGAGGTCGTCCGCTGGTCCGGCTCCGCGTGGCTCGCGTTGACCTCGCCCACCGCCACCGCGGGTTTCGACGGCGTCAACGACGGCACCGGCGTCGTCGAGGCCACCGTCAACCTCGTCGCCGCGCTCGCCCTCGCCGCCCCCAACCTCGTCCCCGGCACGCTCGCCTTCGCCGTCGCCCCCTACGGCACCTCCGACGGCGGCGCCCTCGACTCCGCCAACCAGTTCCCCCGCCCGACCACCCGCATCGACGGCAACGTCGACCCCGGCGAGGTCCTCGCCCTCCGCCGCTCCTCGATCCTCGTGGGCAATGTCCAGTGATGCGGAACCGGTTCCTCGTTCCGCTCCTTGTCGCCGGCCTGTGCACCGCCTGCCCCCCCCCGCGTTCCGGCGTCCCGCGGGAATCGGACGCCTCTCAGGGCCAGGACGCTCAGGGCGCCGCCCGGTCGGAACCGAACCGCACCCTTCAGGGTGCGGCCGATGCCGCCGGCGGTCCGTCGCCCTTGGAGCCGCGGGCTGAAACCCGCGGTTCGGATGCAGGGGCGCCCGAGCCGGAGGCCGACGCCGGCGCCGAGGCCCCTTCCTTCCCCACCCTCGCCGCCACCACCCCCGCCTCCGACCTCCGCGTCGATGGCGCCGAGGTCTTCCCGTCCGGCTCCGCTTGGCGCTGGCGCCTCCCTGCCCGCGACCCCGGTCCTTCCTGGGCCGCGAACCTCGACGCCGCCGACCTGGACCGCGCCGGTTGGACGTCCGGCGCCGCCCCCTTCCGCGGCTACGCCGTGCGTCCCGGCGAACATCCCGACGCACCCGCCGGAGTCACCCCGCTCGAACTCCCCGCCGACGCCGTCGAGGAAGCCCAGGGCCCCTTCGTCTGGCAGTTCGCAAGAACGTTCGACCTGGAATCCCCCGAGTCCGTCGTGGCGCTCCTGGCCGAGGTCTCCTTCAGCGGCGGCGTCGTCGCCTGGCTCAACGGTGACGAGGTGTTCCGCTCGAACGTGGACCCCGAAGCCGGTTTCGACGACCCGGCCGTTTCCGTCGAGACCCCACGCTGGATCCGCGCCACCCACCACGGCATCTTCCATCGCGCCTTCCCGGGTCTCGCCCCGGTCCGCCTGCGCGCGACCGGCAACGTGCTGGCCGTCGAGGTCCACCGTTCCCCCGAAACGGACGCCGAGCCGCCCGTGTACCTCGATCTCCGCCTCTCCGCCCACCGCGCCGTCGGCTTCGTCAAGACGCCGTACCTCATGGACCCCCGCGCCGATGGCGTCACCGTCGCCTGGGAAACATCCATCCCCACCGCCGGCGCCGTCCTGTTCGGTTCCGCCGGCGTGTTCGATCGTCGCACCGCCCACCCAGCCGTCTGCGCCACGCACCATGAGGTCCGGATCGACGGCCTCTCCCCGGGCATCGCCTACCCCTACGCCGTCGAGCTCGCCGCCTGTGCCCCCCCGTGGCCGGGCGCCGCGGACGACGAGGTGGCCGCCGGAGCCGTGGATGCCGGTGATGCCGCGGAAGCGGGGGAGGGGTCCCCGGCGCGTGGACCTGTTCTCGCCCTCTCCGGCACCCTTCGCGCCGCGCCCGCCCCCGGCACCCCCTTCTCCTTCCTGGCCTACGGCGACTCCCGCAGCAACCCGCGAAAGCACTCCGCCGTTGTCGCCGCCATGACGTCTCTCGAGGAGACGCTCCCCGCGTTCGTCATCAACACCGGCGACCTCACGAGATACGGTGACGACTACGACGCCTGGAACGAGGAGTTCTTCGGGCCCACCGCGCCGCTCCTGGCCGACGTGCCCATCGTCCCCGTCTTCGGCAACCACGACTCGCTCGACGAGAGTTGGTACGAGTGGTTCGCGCTGCCGGGCAACGAATCCTGGTACTCGTTCCGCGCCGGGGACGTCGAGGTCTTCGTCCTCTCGGCCTACGCCCGCCTGAACGTGCGCAGCGAGCAGACCGAGTGGCTCGCCGCGGCCCTCGCGGCCAGCGACGCGCCGTGGAAGATCGTCAGCGTCCACCAGCCTCTCCGCTCCTGCGCCCTCAGCCGCGAACGCCGTCACTCCGCCGACAGCCTCTCCGACATCCTCACCCCCGTCCTGGCCGCCGGTGGCGTCCGCCTCGTCCTCTCCGGCCACGACCACCTCTCCGGCCGCTCGCGCGACCACGACGGCTTCGTCGCCGTCACCACCGGCGGCGGCGGCGCCGGCCTGTACGACGTCCGCGTCACCGGCGAGGACGAATCGTGCGCGAAGGCCTATCACTTCTGCATCGTCGACGTGACCCTCCCCTCCCTCCGCGTCCGCGCGATCGACACCGAAGGCACTCTCCTCGACGACTTCTCCATCTCCCGGGAACAACCCCCCGCCTCCGGCGACGGAGCCCCGTCGGATGCCCAGGCTGACGACACGAATTGAGTTCTCGGTTCCCAGCCCGGATCCGGACCCTTCCCATCGGTGTCCATCGGTGTCCAGGGTGCATCCCCCCAACTGGGGGTGAATCGCGGCGCCGCCCGTCGCTCCGTGCTTCCGGCAGGGGACCGAATCTCGCGCAGAGCCGCAGAGCCGCAGAGGGGCTACGGTGGGGGTGGCGACCGACGGCACTCATCTTGAAG
>JACRCX010000018.1 GCA_016218815.1 Deltaproteobacteria bacterium | reverse complement strand
GGTGGCGCGCGAGAGGGAAGAAGAGACCCGGTCGCTGCTCGGACAGCCGAGCACGGCGGCCGACGACCTGACGATCGTGTGAGGCGAGAGCAAATGGGGGCCATTCGGCTCGAACGGGAACATTACGCGGCCTTTTCCGCCTCGCAGGCGGACGAGAGCCGCAAGCTGGTGAAGGGGCAGATCTGGCCCGAGTTGCGGCGGCTGTCCGAGGCGCTGATCCCCGGACTGTCGCAGCTCGTGGGCAGCGACCTGCACCCGCACCTCGCGTTCCAGGGCGGGCGGGAAGGCCCCGTGCGCGAGGCGTTCACGGCCTTCTCGCCCTCGCGCAAGAAGTTCCGCGACCATGCCCACTTCACGCTCGCGGTCAACCGCGCGGGCGTGCACGCCCGCGTCTCGATCGGTGTGGAGGCCCGCCCGGAGCGCGAGCGGCTGGCGCGGCGGATCGAGCGGGAGCAGGGGAACCTGGCCAAGCGCTTCCGCTCGATGGCCGGTCTGCGCTCGTACTTCGCCGCGACCAACGGCGGCAACGGCGTGGGCCTGGCGGTCGGCGTCAACGAGATCGCACTCGACGAAGGGTTCTGGCGCACGCTCATCGGCGCCTTGCGCTCGCCCGCCGGCGGCCTGGACATCGGGTTCGGCTGGTCTTCGAGCCGGGCGCGGACGCTGGCGCAGATCGAGATCATGACGGCGTTCGAGCGGCTGGCGCCGATCTACCGCCTGATGGCGGCCGAGGACTGACACCCGGAGCGCTTCGACCATGGTTTCCATCCCCCCGGGCCCCGATCCGGAAGCGGACGACGCTGCGAACGTGGAGGAGTACGCCGAGAGCTGCGTGCGGGCCGTCCACCGGTCGCTCGGCCTGACCCTGGACTACGACCCCGACACGATCCCGTTGCTCGACCACTACCTTTCGCTGCTGGCGGATCGACCGCGGACGGCGACGCGCGACCCGGTGCGCGGGCTGGTGGCGGCGATCACCGGGGCGTATTTCGGCGAGGTGGTGCGGCGGCAGTATCCCAGCCGCTGGGTCGCGCCCGCGGGCTCGCATCCGCTCGACTGGCGGATCGAGTTCACCTACTGGTTCCTGACGTTCCATCCGGTGGCGGTGGCCTGGGAGGTGATCCTGCGGCGGGACGTGCCGGACGGAGGGGCGGGGTTCCTGCTGGACGAGGCGACGCGGGAGCAGATCGCGGAGCGGCTGGACGCGTTGCCGGGCGCGACGGTGGACGACTACTTCACGTTCGCCCAGCGCCTGGAGACGCTGGTGTTGACGACAGGATGGCTGGCGGAGCGGGAGGCGCGGGAGGTGGAGCGGTCGGGTCGGCCGCCGGCCGCGGTGTCAGCGCAGCGCTACGCGCGCTTCCTGGAGCAGATGAAGGCCGAAGACTAGAACTCGAGGATGATCTGCGGCTCGTCGGGGCCGGAGGCGCCCCCGCCGGCGGTGACGCCGAAGTAGATGCCGGTGGCGGCGCCGCCGGCGACGACGGCGCCGATGATCGTCCAGAACCACCACGCCTCGACGATCGAGAATTCGCCGTCGTCGTCGCCGTTGGGCGGCGGCTCGATCGGCGGCGGCTCGATCGGCGGCGGCGGTCCCATCTCGGCGATCATCGTCCGGGCGGGAATCTCGAGCACCTGCTTGACGGCCTCGAGGGCGGCGGGCCCGGTCTGGGCGGCGCTCACCGGGACCTCGGGGGAGAGCCCGGCGCCGATGATGCGATCGGCGAGGCGGTCGTAGAGCTGGATGGAGATCATGGAGGTCGGGCCGCCGGTGGGCATGATCCAGAGCATGAGGAGGATGCGGGCGCCGACCTGGTCGCAGATCGAGCGATAGAGGGCCATCTCGCGGCCCGAGCCTTCCATGAGGGCGGCGGGCAGGTCGGCGACGCCGTTGGGCTGCGGCGGTCCGGCGGGGACGGTGCCTCCCGCGGAGGCTTCGAGCATGATCGACACGTCGGTCGGACGGCGGCCGGCGCGGACGTCGACGATGGCACCCGAGGAGACGTAGCCGTCGGCGCGGGCGGCGAACAGGTGCTTGCCGGGGGCGAGGTCCACGCGCTGGGGGGCAGGTCCCTTCTGGACCCCGTCGACCCAGACCTGGGCGCCCTCCGGGTCGACGTTGACGTCGACCCGGGCCAGGCTGCGCGAGCCGATCTCGCCGATGACCTGGTCATAGACGGCGATCGCGTCCGGGAACAGCTCGGCGTCGGGCATCACGGTCGGGTCGATCGACGCGGCGTAGCCGAAGAACTCCCGGGTCCCGGCGTCGTCCCCGGCGAGCATGGCGTTGATGCCGAGATTGATCAGGGCCTCGGCGAAGGGTTGCGTGCCGGAGTAGAAGGAGAGAGCCGGCGCGGCCTCGTACATTCCCTGGACCTCGCCGAAGCGCGCCGCCGCGGTGTCCAGCTCGAGGTTGGTCATCGCCTGGCGACCGGCTTCCAGGGAGCGCGTGACGCCGGCGGCCTGGTCCATGAGCGGCTGATCGGGCAGCGACACGGTCGGGGGCGGGGTCACGGCGCCGCCGCCGTACTGCACGAGGACGAAGGGGGCGGTGACGGAGAGCGCCTGGAGGCCGGCCTGCTGGAGCCCGGCGGTGGCGGACTGGGCGCCGGGGTCGGAGGCCACGGCGACGGCGTAGGCGGGGACCGGCGTGATCGCCGGCTGCTGGGCCGCCGCGGGGGGGGCGGCGCTCGCGAGCAGGAGAGTCAGCAGGGCGGCCGTGCCCGCCGTGTTCCGCCGCGTTCCTCGCCTCGTCGCTCTGCTCCTCATCGGTGCACCTCCGCGTTCGGGCGCTACTCGGTCCTGGCGGTCGCCGCGTCGAGCAGCGCGGAGAACGACGGGTCTTCGGTCAGGAAGTCCGCCATGTCCTCCACCGCGCGCGCGCGCAGCCCCTCGTCGTCGAACCCCGCGGGCCACGACCGCACCGCGGCGGCCGCGACCTCCCTGGCCGCCTCGGCCCGCGTCAGCTCGCCGGCGGCATAGCGTGCCGCCACGTCGGCCACGGCTTCCGGGGCCGGCGCCGCGGCCGCGACGCCACTGGGCCCGGAGGGGCGCGGCCCCAACGCCTCGGCGAACTTCCCGGCCCCTTCGGCCTTTCCGGCGCCGCGGGTTTCCTTCCCGGACTCCGGCCCGGTCACGTTCCCGGGACCGACGGCTCCGGGCATCTTCGGACCGACCTTCATCGGACCCCTCGCCCGCGAACGACGCCGTCGCCGGCCGCTCGCTCGACGCAGGCGCGTAGCCTACCAGGGCTGGAACACGCGGTCAAACGCGCCCCGTCCCTAGCGGATGTTCTGGATGACGTTCTTGACGGTGTCGTGCCGCGCCTTGAGCACGTTGGACACCGCCGTGAACCGTCGATTCTCCTGGCTCAGCCCCTCCTGGAGCTGAAGGAACTGGAGGTTGAAGTCCTGGCTCTGCTGCTGGAGCTTCCAGTAGTCGTCGATCCCGCCGCCCTCGACTCCTTCCGTGCCGGTCCCGCCGCCCGGCCCTTCGGGCCGCGCGCCGGTTCCCAGGCCGGCGCCGTCCGCCGCGGTCCCCGGGGACAGCTCGCGCGCCGCGGCGGCGACGATGCCGCCGCCCGGCAGCGCCGCCGCCACGACCTCGCCGGCGCTCTCGGCCAGCGTCTCCACTCCCGTCGCCAGCGCCTCGGCGAAGCGCCGTCCGGGCGGCGGCGGCGTCTCGCGCGCCTCGGTGACGTCCACGGACATCGCGACGCGATCCGACAGGCTCATGGTCTCGATCATCTGGATCCTCCCTCTTCCCGCCGCCTCTCCGCCGGCCGACCGTCGGCCGCCGCGGCGGCGACGTCCGCCGGCTTCCGCGGCGGACCGCCCTCCATCGCGCCGGGACCGCCGTTCGTTGCGCGAAAGGGGACGCTCTGCTATTCCTGCTCCCGCAACGGGGGGCGGCCGGCGGCGGTCGAACGTCGCAAGGGCCGGGAAAGGACGGTCGTGATGGAGGAGCAGATCAAGAAGGCGATCGAGAAGATCCGCCCCAACCTGCAGATGGACGGCGGCGACATCGAGTTCGTGAAGCTGGAAGGCAACGACGTCCACGTGCGGCTTCGCGGCGCGTGCTGCGGCTGCCCGGCGGCGTCCTACACGCTGAGCATGGGCGTCGAGCGGATCCTGCGCAAGGAAGTGCCCGGCATCGGCAAGGTCATCAACGACACCTGACGCGCATCCCGGCCGCAACCACGACGATCTTCAGCGGCGCACGACGCCGGACCACGCATTCGCGATCGGCAGGCGCCGACCCGAGCCGAACGCCTTGCGGGTCAGCTTGAGCACGGGCGCGCCCTGGCGCCGCTTGTACTCCGCGAGCTGGACCATCCGCACCACTCGCTCGCACAACGCGCGTTCGAAACCCGCGCCGACCAGCTCCTCGACGTCCAGCCCGTCCTCGACGTGACGCTCGATCACCCGGTCCAGCACCGCGTACGGCGGCAGCGAGTCCTCGTCCTTCTGGTCCGGCCGCAGCTCGGCGCTCGGCGGCCGCTCCAGCACGTTTTTCGGGATGCGGGGTCGCAGCGTGTTGAGGTGGCGGGCCAGCTCGTAGACCCGACGTTTGACCAGGTCACCGATCGGCGCCAGCCCGCCGCACATGTCGCCGTAGAGCGTGGCGTAGCCGGCGGCGAGCTCCGACTTGTTGCCCGTGGAGAGGACGAGCGGGCCGAACTTGTTGGACACCGCCATCAGCAGCGCTCCCCGGATCCGCGCCTGCAGGTTCTCCTCCGCGACGTCGAACGGCCTCTCGCCGAACAGCGGCCGCAGCGTCTCGAGGTAGGCGCCGAACGGCGCCTCGATCGACACCTCGTCCAGCCGGATGCCGCACGCGCCCGCGATGGCGCGCGCGTCCTCCAGCGAGGCCGGGGAGGAGAAGCGCGAAGGCATGGCGAGGGCGCGGACCCGGTCGGGGCCGAGCGCCTCGGCGGCCAGGACGGCGACGACCGCGGAATCGATGCCGCCGGACAGCCCGAGCGCCACGGAGGACAGGCCGCACTTGCGGACATAGTCGGAAAGGCCCAGCTCCAGGGCGCGGCGCACGACCTCCGGCTCGTCGTCCCGCGCCGGCGCGGCGGCCGAGCCGCTCGCGAAAGGGTCGAGCACGGCCAGGTCGGTCGCGAACCCGGCGCAGGCGTGGAGGAGGCGCCCGAGGGAATCGACGGCGAGCGAGTGGCCGTCGAAGATCAGCTCGTCGTTCCCGCCGACCTGGTTCACCAGGACGATCGGGACGCGGTGCCGCGCGGCACGCCCGCGGAAGAGCCCCTGCCGGAACTCGTCCTTGCCCAGCGAGAACGGCGACGCGGAGAGGTTGACGACCAGCTCGGCGCCGGCGGCGACCGTCTCGCCCAGCGGGTCGCAGCGGTAGCGGACCGCCTCTTCGGAACCCTGGGTCCACAGGTCCTCGCAGATCGTCACGCCGACGCGGCGGCCGTCGTGGAGGAAGACCAGCGGTGCCGAGCCCGGCTCGAAATACCGATCCTCGTCGAAGACGTCGTAGGTCGGCAGGAGGCGCTTGCGGTACGTCGCGGCGACGCGCCCGCCTTCGAGCAGCGCGGCGGCGTTGAAGACAGGGCGGCCCGGCCCGTCGGCGTTGCGCTCGGCGAAGCCGACGAGCGCCGCGAGCGGGGGGAGGTCGCGCGCCAGCTCGTCCAGCGCCACCCGCAGCCGATCGACGAAGGCGCGGCGGTCCAGGAGGTCGCGCGGCGGGTAGCCCGGCAGCGCCAGCTCGGGGAACACGGCGAGCGTTGCGCCTTGCGCGTGGGCCTCGCCCGCCGCCGCCAGGATGCGTCGGGCGTTCCCGTCGATGTCGCCGACGGTGGGGTTGAGCTGGCAGAGGGCGACGCGCATCGGGGGCAGCATAACACCGGGACGCGACGAACGAGGAAAGAGTAACCACGAACGGGCGCAGGGGAGAAGGAACCGGGGCTACCCTCCGCCTCGGTGGCGCCAGCGATGCGTTTCAGGTCATCTGGCGCAGCGGAAGCCCAATCCGAAGAGAATCTCCCCGGGCCGCACCGGGTCGCGGCATGAGACGAGACGATCGACGGCCGTAGGGTCCGCCTCACGACCATCGAAGTTGTCGCCCTTTCGGACTCGACATGAGCCCGACCAACTGGCGCCGCAGCACCCGTCGGCAGACTCGCGCGATGGTCCTTGGGGATTCCAGTTCTCACCGGACGAGTAATAGTCGGGACGGAAGTAGTCGTTCACGATCTCCGCGACGTTGCCACCCATGTCCACCGCACCGTAGGGGCTGACGTCGGACGGGAAGGACCCGACTTCGGACGTGTCCCCGACGCACGCCCGGAAGGCATTCGCCCGTGAGCAGGCCGGCGATTCGTCCCCCCACGGGCGGCTGCGAGCATCCACGGCGGGTTCGCACGTCGAGGGGTCGCCGCCGATCTCGCAGCCACCGCGCGCCGCTTTCTCCCATTCCGCCTCGGTCGGTAGTCGCTTCCCGACTGCCTCGCAGTACCGTTCGGCCAGGTCGCCATCCACGTTGATCACGGGGAAATTCGCGAACGCCGGATCCGAGTAGTAGTCGGGCCGGGTGAGCGACCGAGGTGAATCGGGCGGGGAGCACTCGCCATGATCCACGCAGTCACGGTACTGGGCGTTCGTCACCTCGGTCCGGTCAATCTCGAACGAATCCACGTGCACTTCATGCAGCGGCTCATCGTCCGGGCAGACAGACGTGTTGCTGCCGATGAGTACCGCGCCGCCTGGGACCGGCACCATGCCATCGGACACGCCGTCCGCGTGCGTACCGTCCGATCCATCCGCGTCCGTCGGGTGCGATGAGAAGCACCCTGCGCCAACTACCGCGGCCGTCGCCACGCACGCGCGAAAGATCAAGTGCACTGGGCCGACCTCGTCCCCGGTTACTCCTCGGGTTCGATGTTCCACGAAACCTGTACCGAACCCACGTTCTGGTACCTGTCCCACGTGGCGTAGACGTTCGTGCCGTCGGTAGAGCAGTCCACAGATCGAATCTCACCGAACCCGTCAAGCTCGAGCGTCGCGACGGCCTCACCGTACGTGGGCCAAGTGCTGAGGCCATCGACGACGATAGCCCAAACCTCGTCGTCGCAGGTCGGACAGCGGTCGAACGAGGCGACGATGACGTACCAGTCCCCAAACGAGCGGTGGCAAACGGCCGCGTCGATCAGGCGAACCGCATCCGATGGTGCCCAGGAACGGAGCGGAGTTACGCCATCTACGGTTACGGCCTGGTCTCCATCCCGCGTTCCGGAGTCAGCCCCGCTGAAATCGGCTGGTGGGGGGGGGGGGGGTCACGTCCGCTGTCCTGGGAAGCAGACGTGGCGGTGACGAGGCCGATCTCGAGCGCGAGCAGCGCGCACGGGTACCGCAGCCGCAGTCCAGCACGCGACCGTCCAATCGAAGTTGCCTGACGCATCTGTCCCTCCCATGCCGTGCCAGCCAGCGTCGCTCGTGCAGCAACTGTCCCCGGCCCTCCACCGATCCTAGCACTATCGCCCGACGATCATCTGCACGTCGGTAGCCTATCTGAGGCCTAGCCTCGCGTCAAGGCAACCTCCGGCAACCTCAGGCAATCCTCCGGATTGTCGGCGCATGGAACGAGGGGATCCGGGACTAGAACACCGACCGGTTTGACCGCGTCGTGATCTCAAGGAGTTGCGGGCGAGCATGCCAGGAAGTGGAGCGGTTGACGGTGGGGTGGTTTCCTGCGCTCCCAGAGCGAGTCGAGGTTCGCTTCGGGAGGTGTGGGATGG
>JACRCX010000161.1 GCA_016218815.1 Deltaproteobacteria bacterium | reverse complement strand
TGTCCACCAGTGGTACTTTTCATCCAAGGCCTCCCGCGGTGCGGAACGATCTACACAACCGTTCACTACCACGGTGGGCCCCTTCTTGTCCAAAGCTAGCCCCACAACTTCACACGCGAATTAAGCTGTCCACCGATGCGGGTGACCGTGACCACCGAACGGGGCGTGGAGGCGGCGACGTGCGTCGGACAGGTGCTGCTGGGTGTCGCGGTCGCGCCGTTCGCGCAGGAGTCGCTGAGCGTCGACTATCCGTGGAGCTTCTGATCCCGTGTTTCGCCAACTGCCGGCGCTGGAGTAGCGGCCGATGGACGGTGTCCCCAGGATCCTGTCGGTCGTCCCGCTCGACGGCGAGCGCCTGCGCGTCCGCTTCGACGATGGCAGAGAGGTCGTCTACGATTGTCGGCCGCTGTTCTCGCGACCGCGTTTCGCTCCCCTGACCGATCCCGCATTCTTCCGGCTCGTGGCGGTCGACCCGGGCGGGTACGGCGTTTCCTGGAACGACGAAATCGACCTCAGCGAGTACGAACTCCGGACAAACGGCGTCGCGGCCTGAACGCAACCCTAGTTGCGCGAGGCGCAGCGCCAGCCGCTGGAGCCTTCGGAGACGAGGATCTCGCCGGAGGAGCAGCTCGGGAGGACGGCGCGGGCGGCGGAGTCGCGCGACGCGCAGTCCCACTCGCCGAAACCCTCGGAAACCAGGGTCTCGCCGGAGGAACAGCTCGGCAGGAGGGCATGGGAGGCCGATGCGGTTTCCTCCCGCGAGATGCACTTGAGCGAGCCGTACTCGACGGTGACGAAGTCGCCCGAGTCGCAGTTGGACAGGTGCAGCGCCTCGAACGGGCTCACGCACTTGAACCTGTCGAACCCGTCGTAGACGACGAGCTCGCCGTCTGAGCAGTCGCCGGGAAGCTGCCGTTCGTCCTCGTCGGCCGAGACAGGGTGCTGCGGGCCGCCGGCGAGGAGCAGCGTCGCCAGAGCCGTGAGAACCATGAGGGGGAATCCGAATCCACGCATGACAGCCTCCCTGCGGGGCACACGCAAGCGTTCGCCGGTGCCCGTGCCGTGGTCCGTAGACGGATGAGGCCGGCAAGCATTCACCGCGACCCGGCGGGTGGACTCACGAGCCTGGGCGGAGCGTGTGAAGGCCCCAGGTGCCGGGCATGGTGGTCCTACGATCTTGGGCGGAGCGTTGCAAGACCTTCGCGGTCGGCGGCGGCGGTGAGTTGGTCGTCCAGGCACACGAACGGTCGGCCCCGCGGGCGGTGGTCGGCGGCGACGAGGGCGGCGGCGAGCTGGAGGGCATCGGCGGCGCGCAACGGGTGGATGCGGAGCAGGCGTTCGGCGGTCTCGCGAACCGGGGGCACGGCGTCGATTTCCGTCCAGCGGTCCGCGAAGCGGAGGAGCCGGTCGGCAGCGCGCCGGAGGTCGTCGTCGTCGAGCCCTCCGCCGCGGTGGCGCCGGCAGAGGGCGGACAGGACTTCGACGCGGGACAGGCACCAGACGAGCTGGAGGCCGTCCTCGCGGAGCAACGCGCGACATGCGCGGCTCGCGGGTTCCTCCACGACGAGCGGGACGAGGGCCGACGAGTCCCAGAACCTCATCGCGATTCCGCTCGCTCGGCGAGCAGCGCCTCCAGGACGCCGGCCTTCGGTCCGCGCGGACCCGGCCGCAACAGATCGGCGGGGACCGGCCCGCCCTTGCCGCGGCGGGCCAGGCCGCGCCGTTCCAGCGCGACGATCAGCGCTTCGTCGTCCCCTTCGCCTCCGGAGGGCTCGACGGGAATCAGCTCGGCCACCGGCGTGTTCCGGTCCATGATGCGCAGGCGACCGCCGCGGCGGACGTATTCCAGGTGCCGGGAGAGGTTGTTCTTCGCGTCGGATATGTTGACCGTCTTCATTTGGCTAACATAGCCTGAGTTTGAGGGGCAGGCAACTGCGGCAAGGACCCGCAGCCACGGGGCGAACCGCGTGCCCGGCGGTGATGTCCGGTGATCGGCGACGGCGTGTCCGCCGCCGTGTCCACCGCCAGGGTTGACCCTTTGGGCCAAGCTGGTCAGAGTGGGGCATGAAGCTCGAGTCGTACACGACGCACGAGGCCAAGGCGCGGCTGAGCGAGCTGGTGGACAAGGTGCTGCGGAAGCAGCGCATCGTCATCCGGCGCCGCGGCCGGCCGGTCGCGATGCTCGTACCGATCCCGGCGGAGGAGGAGAATCTGGAGGCACGCCTGGGATGCCTGGAAGCCGAAGGCGTCGTCGAGGCCCCGAGTGGGCCGCGATCGCGGCTTCGCACGATCCGGCGGCGGCCGGGAGCGCTGGCCCGGTTCCTGGCGGAGCGCGACGGAGTGCGCGCGGCCTGCGTCGACACGTCGGTCTTCGTCGCGATCGCGTTCGGCGAGCCCGCGGCCCGCCCTCACCCCGACACCTCCGGACCAAGAACTCGACCCGCTCGACCCACCAAGAACCAAGAACCTAGAACTGCCCCTTGATGCCGAGCGACGGGAGGATGGGCAGGCCGGTGACGGAGGTCTGCTGCGAGTAGTCGAAGTTGTAGCCGACGGCCTCGACGTTGGACTGGTAGTAGACGTTCTGCACGTCGAGGTAGACGGAGAGCTTGAACACGTCCCAGTCGAAGGTCTTGTCCACGCGCAGGTCGAGCTGGTGGAACCAGGGGAGGCGGTCGGAGTTGCGCACGCCTTCGATGGGCTGGAAGAGGTCGCAGTCGGAGTCGTAGATCGATCCGACGACCGGGGTGTTGGGGTAGCCCTGGGCGAGGCGGAAGCGCAGGCCGATGTTCCAGCCGGCGCCGAGGTCGACGGAGCCGAGCACCGTGAGGTTGAGGACCTGATCGAAGTCGGACGGGTACCAGTCGCGTCCCGGTTGGCGCCGCTCCGAACGCAGCACCGTCAGGGCGATCCAGCCGAAGAACCACTCGTCCGGCTCGTAGCGCGCGAGGAGCTCCGCCCCGTAGATGCGACCCTCGGCGTCGTTGTCAAAGTTCTCCGCGACCAGCTCGCCGTCGCGGACCACCTCGTCGTCGGTGGCCCGGACGAGGCGATCGAGGTTCTTGTAGAACAGGTCGACCGAGATGGAGATGTTGTCGGTGATGTCCTGCTCGACTCCGAGGCCGTAGTGCCAGGCGCGCTGGACCTCCAGACCGGGGTTGCCGGTGTCGTCGGACGATTGCTGCGGACCGGGGGCCTGGGAGTACAGGCCGACGCCGGCCTTGAGCGTGGTGCCCTCGACGACCTCGTAGCGCACGTTGAACCGCGGCTCGATCACCGCGTAGCGCCCCTCGTCGTCGATGTCGAACCGGATGCCCGGGATGAGCCGCAGGCCGTCCACCGGGCGCAGCTCGGTCTCGAGGAACACGCCGGGGAACCAGTTCCACCCCGAGCTGTTGACCTCGAGCGTCTCCTGCATACACAGCGGCGGTCCCTGGCCCTCCTCCATGCCGAAGATGTCGGGCAGGCGCGCGCGGGCGCGGTACCACTCGACGCCGCAGTCGAGGCCCAGCGTGATCTGCAGCTCGGGGGCGGGGCGCCAGACGAACTCGTCGCGGAGCTGGATCGGCACGAAGTCGTAGGTCACGTCGAAGAAGTCGCTCATCTGGAAGCGGATGAGGTTGTAGCCGACGGAGAGCACGAGCTGGTTCTCGACGTTCTCGGAGACGTCGCGGTGCCACTGCGCCTGGAGGCGGTGGAAGCCGATGTTCATGGCCATGCCGCCCTGCACGGTCGGGTCGCCCTGGTCCGGTTCGCCGAAGAGCATGGCGAAGGAATCGTCGGAGCCGTAGGCGAAGAAGCGCAGCCGGTCCTTCTCGGAAGGTTCCCAGTCGGAGAGGAGCTGGTAGTCCCAGTAGACGGGGGCCGCGGTCATCGACAGCGACTCCTCGTCGGCGAAGAGCGGCAGAATTGCGGGCAGCGTGGCGTCGATCCAGCTTCGGCGCACGGCGCCGGCGATGGAGGCGTTGTCGGCCAGGGGCCCTTCGACGAGCGCCCCGCCGTCGATGAGGTTCAAGTCGACGTAGCCGGTCCATTCCTCGCGGTTCGGCATGCGCGGCGAGACGTCGATGATCCCGCCCATGGCGCCGGCGTAGCGCACGGAGTAGTTGCCGGGGTAGTAGTCGATGCGCTCCAGGAGGTCGCCGTTGACGGCCGAGCGCAGGGCGCCGAAGTGGTAGATGAGGGGCAGGCTGACGCCGTCGAGGTAGTAGGCGGTGTCGCCGGGGGCGGAGCCGCGGATGACGACCAGGCCGGAGCCGAACACGGGGCGGGCGACGCCGGGCATGTTCTGGATCGCGCGCAGGGCGTCGCCGCCGGAGCCGGGCGAGAGCGCCATCTCGCGCGTCTCGATCGTGCGCCGCGTCACCTCGCGCGGCGGGCGCTGCGCGCGCACGACGGTCTCGTACACGGCGCCGGAGCGCTCGACCTCCAGGCGATAGCGCACCTCGGTCACCTGGCCCTCGATCACCTCCTCGTCGGACTCGAACGTGACGAAGCCCGGCGCGGAGACTCGCAGGTGGTAGGTCCCCGGCGGCAGGTCGGTGACCGAGAAGTGCCCGCGGGAATCGGCGACGGCGACCAGCGGCTCGGCGAGCACGCCGCCCTCGACCGACACGGCGGCCGCCTCGATGGAGACGTCGCCCATGTCGGAGACGTCGCCTTCGAGCGTCACGACGGGCTCGGCGAACTCGGTCGGCGCCACGACGTTCCCCGGCACGGCGCCTGTGCCGGGCTCCGTCGCGGTGCCGGGCTCCGTGCCGGTTCCGGGTTCCGTTCCGGTACCGGGCTCGGTCCCCGTGCCCGGCCCGACCGCCGTCTCCGGCGGGTGGAAGACGTACCGGAAAGTGAAGCGCGCGGGGATGGCCTCGCCGTCGCGGCGCGCGGGCTCGAAGGTCGACGCGCGGATCGCGGCGACCGCAGCCTCGTCCAGGCCGTAGCCCTGCGGCTCGAGCACCTCGACCTCGAGCACCGTGCCTCCGGCGTCGAGGGTGACGCGGCAGGGGACGGTGGCGGTCGTCAATCCGACGGCCAGCGCCTCGGGCGTGAGCGGGACTTCCTCGGCGCGGACGAGGTGCGGCGGCGTGCTGCCGCCGGCAGGTTGTGCAAGGGCCGCGGCCGGGAGGAGGGCGAGGGCGAGCGCGAGGAGCCTCACGGCGGGGATCCGTACTACGAATCCAGCTCGAAGCGGTAGGTGTACTCGATCTGGGTATCGACCGGGTCGCCATCGCGATCGAGCGCCGGGCGGAAGCGGAAGCGCCGGAGGGCCTCGCGTGCGGCGTCGCCCAGGCCGTAACCCGGATCGTCGATGACGGTCACGCGGTAGACCGAGCCGTCCTTCCGGATCATGACCGACAGGCGCACCCGGCCCTCGATCTCCTCGCGGCGGGCTTCCTCGGGGTACTCGGCACGGACTTCCTCGGCGACCTCGGGCCGGCGGGAGAGATTGGTCACGGCGTGGAACTCGGGTGCGCGGGGTCCGCCGCCGTCGCCGGCGCCGATCCCGTCGCCCGTACCGGTGCCGGTAGAGCCGCGCGGTTGCGGAGGAGGAGGCGGCGGGGGCGGAGGAGGGGGCGGCGGCGCGACGACGTTCTCGGCGCCGACGATCATCGGGCCGACGGCTTCGGGATCGTCGACGACGTTGCTGATTTCCCAGTCGCCTTCCTCGGCGAATGTCGAGTCGGAGACGTCGGAGACGGGCAGGACGACCGGCGGAGGAGGGGGTTCGGCCTTCGTGGGCTCGGGTTCCGGCGGCGGCGCCGGCTTCTCCGGCTCGGCTTCCGGCGGCTTCTCGGGCTCCGCCGGCGGCTCGGGCGGCGGCTCTTCCTTCACCTCGGGCTCGGGCGGAGGGGGCGGCGGAGGGGGGGGAGGAGGAGGAGGGGGAGGAGGAGGCTCGTCGACGTCGACCTCGACCAGGGAGACGTTCTCCTTCTCGTGCGGGTCGGGACTGGCGTGCGAGAGGGCGATGGCGGCGGCGGCGTGGAGGGCGAGGGCCACCAGGACGCCGATCAGGAGGCGGCGGTTGACCGGCCGCTCGGCGGCGGCGTGGTTCATGGTGCCGCTCCCGCGGCGGCGGGCCGCTCGGACTTGATGTTGAAGGCGAGGCGGGCGATGCCGGCCTGGCGGCAGAGGTCCATGAGGTGCATGACGCGGCGGTACTCGACGCCGCCGTCGGCGGCGATGACGGCGCGCACGTCGGGCTTCTGCTGCTTGATGACGGGGAGGCGGCGCGCGAGTTCCTGCTCGTCGATGGCGACGCCGTCGAGGTAGATGACGCCCTGGGCATCGATCGAGATCGCGAGGGTGGTGACGACCTGTTCGCCGGTGGCGGCCTTGGGGAGGTCCATGGGGATGGAGCGGGTGATGATGTAGGTGGCGGTGACGAGGAAGATGATGAGGATGACGAGAACGACGTCGACGAAGGGGGTGATGTTGATCCCCGAGAGGATCTCGTCGTCGTCGTTGTTGCCGACCGGGCCTGCCATGGGCGCTCCGTCAGTCCTTGGAGTGCTCGCGGGCCGCGGTGCTCGGCGCGGGGCGGCCCTTGAGGTGCGCAAGGAGCAGATGGACGAGGACCTGGGTCTCGTTCATGCGCGACTTGATGCGGCGCTGGAAGACGTTGAAGGCGACGACGGCGGGGACGGCGACGAGGAGGCCGATGAGGGTGGCGACGAGCGCCTCGGCGATCGCGGACATCACGCTGGAGCTGGCGCCGGCCTGGACGTTGGCGCCCAGGTTGCGGAAGGCCTGCATGATGCCGATGACGGTGCCGGCGAGGCCGATGAAGGGTGCGTTGGCGCCGACGGTGCCGAGGAAGGCGAGGTTGCGCTCCAGGATCTGGCGTTCGCGGACCTGGGCGGCGTGCATCGATTCCTCGGCGGCAGCGGGGCCGTCGTCGTACTTCTCGAGTCCGGCGGCGAGGACGGCGGCCTGGCTGGAGCGTCCCTTGCCGGCGATGTCGCGCAGTCCCGCGAGGTCGCGCGCCTGGAGCTTCTCGTCGGCGACGCGGGCGAGACTGCGGTCGCCGCCGCGGCGGCGGAGCAGCAGGGCCCGCTCGACCATCACCGCGATCGAGATCACGCTGAGCGCGAGGAGCAGCCACAGCACCCATTCGGCGCCCAGCTCGGTGAAGCGGTTGAGGGCCTCGGTCAGACTCATGCGTTCCTCCGGCGCCGCGTGCGCCGTCCCCCCGCTGTCGGGCAACCCGCCGAGCGGGAGGGAAACATAGCACGAAGGCGGGAGGGCGAGGAGGGTGAGCGCGGAGTTCCAGGACGGCGTGCTGCGCATCCACCTGCCGAAGCGGGAGGAGGTACCGCCGCGCAAGATCGAGGTCAAGCAGAACTAGGCGTTCTTCGTTCTTCGTCGTACGTCCGGACCGGTGGCAAGGCAGGGCGTTCCAGGTTCTTCTTCCCTGGTCGTCGGTCCGGACGGCGCACCCCCACATCTGCACGACCTTGTCGTTGCTCCCGCTTGACCGTATCATTCCGCCGGCGCGGGGCGAACGCGCGGACGGGAAGACGAACGGGTCCCGCGGAAGGAGCTGCCATGAATCGGAGCGAGGGCGGACGGTCGGGGAGTCTCGGGTGCGCGATCGTGGCAGCGGCCGCAGCGCTGGGGCTGGGGTGCTCGGCGTCCGACGACGGAACGGGCCCCACGGACGGCGGGCGGGATCGTGTCGAGGGGACGGATGGGGCGGTCGACGACGGGCTGATCCTGGAGAGCGAGGGCGGAGCGTGCGACGCCGCGCCCTGCACGGCGGCGTGCGCGGACCTGGGGTATCCGGTGGGCGAGTGCGTGGGCGACGTCTGTTCGTGCTCGGGGGGCGGAGCGGATGCGGACGGCGACGAGGACGGCGGGGGCGGGGCGGACGCGGACGGCGACCCCGACGGGGAGCCGGACGTGGACCTGGACGCGCCGCTGGTCTGTCCGCCGGACCCGGGGGACGGCTGCGGACCGACGGAGATCTGCGACAACGGCTCGGACGACGACTGCGACGGGCAGGTCGACGAGGGGTGTTCGTGCGTGGGCGGCTCGGTGCAGTACTGCTTCGCGGGATCGCCGGGCCGGCGGAACATCGGCGGGTGCGTGGACGGGCAGCAGATCTGCACGGGGATGGAGTGGGGGACGTGGGGACCGTGCGAGGGGGGGATCCTGCCGGAGCCCGAGGTGTGCGACGGGAAGGACAACGACTGCAACGACTGCGTGGACGACCTGGAGGAGTGCCGTCCATCGATCGTCTGTCCGTCGGAGGACAGCACGACGCCGCTGACGTGGTACGAGCTGCACTGCACGGATTTCTATCCGGACGGCGGCGCGGACTGCACGTGGGACGTGGTCTCGCCGACGGGCTCGGCGACGACCTCGGTCGAGGATCCGTCGGCGGAGGACACGCGGGTGTACTTCGACATCTCGGGGGACTACGTGATCACGGTGACGATCGTCGACCCGTACGGCGTGACGTACGTGTGCACGTTCATCGTGCACGTGCGGGGTCAGGGGATCCGCGTCGAGATGTGGTGGAACGACGGCGTGAGCGCGGACAGCACGTCGGACGTCGATCTGCACTTCCACCGCAACCCGCCGGCGAACGCGTGGTTCAACGCGAGCGACTGCTACTACGCCGACTGCGTGATCGGCCCGATGAGTTGGGTCACGTACACGATCGACTGGGGCTACCCGGACTCGCCGACCACGGCCTGCGCGCGGCGGCGGTGTCCCAACCCGCGGCTCGACATCGACGACGTGGAGGGCTGGGGTCCGGAGAACGCGAACATGGACGGCGCGCACGACGGCGACAGCTTCCGCGTGGCGGTGCACTACTACGACGCGGACACCTGGGGCAGCTACGCCGACGTCAACGTGCGCGTCTACTGCGGCGGCACACCGCGCGTCGTCTACGGGCCGGCGCGGATCAACAACGACACGCCGGGCGCCGGCGACATCTGGCGCGTGGCCGACATCGTCGCCCGCGGCGCCACCGGCGACGACTGCGACATCACCAGCCTGGCCACGGGGACCGCGTACGACATCCGGCCGGACTCGTCGCGGTCCGGATTCTGAGCGACGCAACGTCCCGTCTCAGCTGCGGGGACGGGCGACCGTCGCCGACCCGGCCGTTCGGCCGCTCGACCGCTCGCGTGTGCCTCAGATGTGGAAGCTGATGCGGCCGAGGATGTCGGTGTTGAAGCCCCAGGACGTGCTGGCGCCCGCATCAAAGTACAGGAACGAGAAGTCGACGGCGACGCCGGCGGACATCCAGGAGATGAAGCGGAAGTCCACCGCCGCGCCCGCACGGCCGATGAACCCGTTCGTCGTCACCTCGGCCCCTGACGGCGTGGCAGCCCCAGCGACCACTTCCAAGCCGGGCGTCGTCAGGTAGGAGTAGCCGAACCCGAGCAGGAGGGACGGATCGACGATCATCTCGGTTCCGAGGATGTGCCACGCCAGGTGGAGCACGAGCTGGGTGAGGTCGGCGCTGGCGCCATTGTCGAAGCTGAGACCCGACTGGCGGAAATCGATGCCCAAGTCGATGAAGTCGAGCAGCAGGATGCCGGCCGAGCCGCCCGCCATCCAGCCCTCGCCATGGTAGTCCTTGGTCGCGTTGTCGATAATCTCCTGCTCGCTGGTCGGGAGGGAGCTGTAGTTCGCCGGGTTCATGGCGCCGGCGTAGTCGAGCGCGGTCATATCGAGGTACTCGAACCCGCCGTCGCCGCGGATGTAGATCTCGAAGACCGAGGCGCCGGCCGGAGCGGCGGCGCCGAGCACGGTGAGCGTTCCCAGGAGCATCGCGAGCTTTTTCATCTTGATTTGCCTCCCATCGGCCGGTCTTCGACGTGCCACCGACCCGCTTTGTTCGTGTAGCACCCCGGGCGGGATCGTTCAACCCGGGCAGGCGACGCGCCCGCCCGCCCTGCCTCGCCGATGCTGCCCCATCTGTGTTCATCGGTGTTCATCGGTGGTTCCTTTTTCCCCTCCGCGCCACCCTGCGCATCCGCACAGGAAGTCGCCTTTTTTGACGGGGCATCCGGGCGGGGTTACTTGTTCGGGGACGGGTACGGGCCGCACGCGCGGCGGAAGGAGGCAGGCGGGATGGTGGTCGATCGCGAGAAGCTGCTCCGGACGCTGAGGGACCGCCTGCACGAGGCGTTCATGTCGCGCTACCAGGGCGCGGCGTACGCGCGCATCGCGCGGGCCACAGGGTACGCTGACGGCTACATGCAGGCGATGCTGGACGCCGGCCTCGCCGCCGAGCGCGAGATGCTGGGCCTGGTCGGCGAGGAGCGGCAGCGGGCGCTGCGCACCGAGCACCCGCTGCAGCCGAGCGAGCACGACATCGTCGCAGCGTAACGACCGCAGAGCGCCGGCGGGCTTGCCGCCTGCGGCGGCTGCGCCTCGCCGCTGTCTACCGGACGGGAGATCCGCGCGGCCGGCGGTGGTCGCTCCGATCGGCGAAAAACGCAAGACGGAAGACGAAGAGCGCCCCTACGTCCCCGCGGAGTAGTCCGTCTGGTAGGCGATCTGCTCGGGGGTCAGCACATCGATGCGGATGCCCATGGTGGACAGCTTGAGCGCCGCGATCTCCTGATCCTGTTGCTTGGGCAGGACGTGGACCCGCTTGGTCAGCGTCGGGCCGTCGCGGTGCAGGCGGATGAGCGCCAGGAGCTGGTTGGCGAAGCTCATGTCCATGACCTCGGACGGGTGGCCCTCGGCGCCGGCGAGGTTGACCAGCCGGCCACGGGCCAGGAGGTAGATGCGGCGGCCGTCTTTCATGCGGTACTCGTCGTTGTTGGGGCGGATCTCGCGATGCGCCTCCGCGAGCTTCTCGAGATCCGGGATGCGGACCTCGCAGTCGTAGTGGCCGGTGTTGCAGACGACGGCGCCGTCCTTCATCGAGGCGAAGTGGCGGCCGACGATGATGTCCTTGACGCCGGTGGCGGTGATGAAGATGTCGCCGAGCCGGGCGGCCTCGTCCATGGGCAGGACGGTGAAGCCCTCCAAGCGTGCCTTGAGCGCCTGGATCGGGTCGACCTCGGTCACCAACACGGCGGCGCCCAGGCCGCGGGCGCGCATCGCGGTGCCGCGGCCGCAATGGCCGTAGCCGGCGACCACGAAGTTCTTCCCGGCGAGGAGGACGTTGGTGGAGCGCAGGATGCCGTCGATCGAGGACTGGCCGGTGCCGTAGACGTTGTCGAAGTCCCACTTGGTCTCGGCGTCGTTGACGGCCATCACGGGGTAGAGCAGCTTGCCGGCCTCGCCCATCGCGCGGAGGCGATGGACGCCGGTCG